>NZ_CP017754.1:626283-1252566 GCF_001854325.1 Cupriavidus malaysiensis | reverse complement strand
ATGCGCTACGACAAGGACGGCTACTTCACCGTCACCGACTCCGAGGAGCGGGTCGTGATGCACCCGATCAAGGCGGACCTGGTCGGCAAGAAGCAGACCGATTTCAAGGACGCCGCCGGCACGCGCCTGTACGTGGAAATCACGGCGGCGGCGAAGCAGCCGGATGGCGGCTTCGTGTCCTATGTCTGGCCGCATGTGGGCGGCACCGAGCCGGTGGCGAAGCTGTCCTATGTGCTGCGCTACGAGCCTTGGGACTGGATCCTGTCCACCGGCGCCTACATGGACGATATCAATGCCGCCTTCCTGCACTCGCTGTACCAGACCGGCGGCCTGCTGCTGGCGGTGGGCGTGGTGCTGGCACTGCTGGCGGCGATGGCCAACCGCAGCCTGGAGCGCACGCTCGGCGGCGATCCCGCCTACGCGGCGGATGTGGTCAATCGGATCGCCGCCGGCGACCTGACGGTGCGCATCGAGACCCGGGGCGATGACCAGCACAGCCTGCTGGCGGCGGTGAGCCGCATGCGCAGCGAACTGGCGCAGACCATCGGGCAGATCGGCGAGGCCTCGCACACCATCGGCAACGCGGCCCGCGAGATCGCCAGCGGCAACCTGGACCTGTCGAGCCGCACCGAGGAGCAGGCCAGCTCGCTGGAAGAGACCGCGGCCTCGATGGAACAGATGACCGCCACCGTCAAGCAGAACGCCGACAATGCCCGCCAGGCGCACACGCTGGTCGCCAGCGCCTCCGACATCGCCGCCAAGGGCGGCGAAGTGGTGTCGCGCGTGGTCGCGACCATGGACGCGATCAGCGCTTCCGCCAGCAAGATCACCGACATCATCGGCGTGATCGACGGCATCGCCTTCCAGACCAATATCCTGGCGCTCAACGCCGCGGTGGAAGCTGCCCGCGCCGGCGAGCAGGGACGCGGCTTTGCCGTGGTGGCGGGCGAGGTGCGCAGCCTGGCGCAACGCAGCGCCGGCGCGGCCAAGGAAATCAAGACACTGATCGAGGCTTCGGTCGGCCAGGTCGATGCCGGCAACGTGCTGGTGGGCGAAGCGGGCAGCACCATGGCCGACGTGGTGGGCGCGGTCAAGCGCGTGGCCGACCTGATGGGCGAGATCACGGCGGCCAGCGACGAGCAGAGCACCGGCATCCAGCAGGTCAATGGCGCGGTGGCGCAGATGGACCAGGTGACGCAGCAGAACGCCGCCCTGGTCGAGCAGGCCGCCGCCGCGGCGGAATCGATGCAGGAGCGCGCCGCCGAGCTGGCCACGGCGATTGCATTCTTCCGGATCGGGGGTAGCAACGCGGGCACCTCGCGCCTGGCGCCGGCCTGAGCCCGCCCCCCCTCGCCTGCCCTGCCCAGCGCCCCTGCCTCGACAGGGGCGCGCTCTTTGGGCTGGCCCCGCACAGCCCCCGCGCGGCCTTGCCCCCCCCCGCCTGTCGCGGCGTCGCCGTGTACAGGGGCGCCGCATCGCACCGGATGCGGATGTGCATGCGGGAGCGGAAGCGGGAGCGGATACCCTCCGCCGCGCAGACCGCCCTACTTCAGATAGGACTTGATGACCTGCAGCACGGCATCCAGGTCCTGCTGCCGACGCCCCTCGTCAGGTTCCTTGACCACGTGGTCGGTCAGGTGACCCTCGATGACGGCGGCCATCAGTCCGTTGACGGCGCCCCGGATGGCGGCGATCTGTTGCAGCACGTCCACGCATTCCGCCTCTTCCGTGAGTTGTTTCTCCAGCGCTGCGGCTTGCCCCTGGATGCGCTTGACGCGCGCCAGCAGCTTGGCTTTGTCGCGGATGGTATGGGGCATGGCGTCGGCGGCTCCGGGGCGGGATCGGGGGCTTCGGGAAGGCCTGAGGGTAGCATGACTATACTGGGGGGGAGTATAATGCGCCCACCCCGAAACCGATCCATTCAGCGCGTATCGCGCGCGCCGCCCATCCGCCGCCATGACCGAGTTCTCCACCCTCCTGCAGCAAGGCAACGCCTGGCTGTTCATCCCCAGCGCCATCCTGCTGGGCGCCCTGCATGGCCTGGAGCCGGGCCATTCGAAGACGATGATGGCAGCCTTCATCGTGGCCATCCGCGGCACGCTGTCGCAGGCGGTGCTGCTCGGGCTGTCGGCCACGATTTCCCATACGGCGGTGGTCTGGGCGGTGGCCATGGCCGGGCTGTACTTCGGCCGCAACTGGAGCGCCGAGGCGACCGAGCCCTATTTCCAGGTGGCCTCGGCGGTGCTGATCGTGGCGGTGGCAGCATGGATGCTGTGGCGTACCTGGCAGGGACAGCGGCATGCGCACGATCACGATCACGATCACGATCACGATCATGGGCATGACCATGATCACGGCCACGATCACGGCGATGGTCACGGCCATCACCATGCCGCGGCCCGCTTCATCGACACCGGCCACCACGGCACCCTGCGGCTGGAGATCTTCGAGGACGGCGTGCCGCCGTGCTTCCGCCTCTATGCCGAGGGCCGCCACCCGCACGCCTGGCCGGCCAGCCAGGTCGAGCTGGAGACGGAGCGTGCCGATGGCTCGCGGCAGTTCTTCCCCTTCGTGCAGCGCGACGGCTTCCTCGAGTCAGCCGAGCCCATCCCCGAGCCGCATGAATTCATTGCCCGCCTGCGCCTGGGCGAGCCGCATCACCGGCATGACTACGACGTGGAGTTCGTGGAGCACGACGATCACCACCACGTGGTCAAGGACTACGAAGGGCTGGACATTTCCGCGCCAGGCTACCAGGACGCGCACGAGCTGGCGCACGCCAACGACATCCGCCGCCGCTTCGCCAACCGCGAGGTGACCACCGGCCAGATCATCGTGTTCGGGCTGACCGGCGGCCTGATTCCCTGCCCGGCGTCGATCACCGTGCTGCTGCTGTGCCTGCAGTTGAAGAAGATCACGCTCGGCGCGACGCTGGTGCTGTGCTTCAGCATCGGCCTGGCGCTGACGATGGTGGCCTCGGGGGCGCTGGCGGCGCTCAGCGTGAAGCACGTTTCCCGGCGCTGGGGCGGCTTTGGCGAGTTCGCGCGCAAGGCCCCCTACTTCTCCGGCGCGCTGATCGTGCTGGTGGGACTGTACGTCGGCTGGCAGGGGATGCAGGGACTGGCGCGGCTGTGAGGGCGGCTCTGAGGGCGGCTCTGAGGGTGGCTCTGAGGGTGGCTCTGACGGTGGCTGTGAGGGTGGCTCAGGGCAGCACGCACGGCGCTGTCCCCCGCCCCGGGATGCGCGGGTGCGCCGGGTAGAATACGGGCCACTTCCGCGCACCACGACAGGCTGCCGCGACCATCCGGGCAAGGACGCCACTCACCTTCACTGCCATGCTGCTGCTCTACAAAGGGGTGCTGGGCCCCATCCTGCTGAGGCAGGCACACCAGCTGCGCAAGACGGCGCTGCGCCTGCCGGAAGCGGCGGGGCCGCGCATGGGCCAGGAGAACGCAGCAGCGCCGGAAGCAGCGCCGCTGCGCCTGCTGGTGGTCGGCGATTCGTCGGCCGCCGGCGTGGGCGTCGATCAGCAGCACGAGGCCCTGGCACAGCCGCTGGCGCGCCTGCTGGCGGCGCGCACCGGACGCGCGGTGACCTGGCAGCTGGTGGCCAGATCCGGCGTGAATACGGTCGAGGCGATCGAGCTGGTCCAGGCCAGCGAGATCGCGCCCGCCGACTTCATCGTCACCGCGCTGGGCACCAATGACGTCACCTCGCAACGCCGGCCCGGCCGTTTCCTGAAGGACTACCAGGCCCTGGTCGAAGCGCTGTTCCGCCGCAGCGGCGCCGCCGGCCTCGTGGTCACCGGCCTGCCCCCGCTGCACATCCTGCCCGCCGCGCCGCATCCGCTGCGCTGGTACCTGGGCCGCTACGCCGCGCGCCTCGACCGCCTGCTGCGGCGCTGGATCGACCAGGAGGCGCGGGCCCGCTACGTCTCGCTGCAGTGGGCGGCGGTGCCGGAAGAGATGGCGCGCGACCGCTTCCATCCCGGGCCGCTGCAGTATCGCCGCTGGGTGGAAATGGTGGCGGCCCAGGTGGTCGACCTGCTCGCCTTGCGGACGCAGCAAGGCACCTGAACCAGGACCGGCGAGCGCTCGTGGAAGGCGGGCGCCATGGTGCCGGCGAAGGCCGGCCCTCTCCCCCGGCCCCTCTCCCGCAAGCGGGAGAGGGGAGCAGACCGGCGCGGTGCGAATCACGTCGCGCTGGACAAAGCCGACGATGCACCAACACCAATCGCCAAGCACACGGTCTTGGCTCCCTCTCCCCTCATGGGGAAAGGGTTGGGGAGAGGGGTGGTCTAGCAAGGCGCCACACGCAAGCGAAGCCAACGGTGTAGTCCAGCACGCGAGCACAGAGACGAAGCCGATGGTGTGTGATCCCAGCCACCACGGCACAGCCGACGGCGTCATGCCGGCCGCTGCTCCCCCTCGATATACGCCTGCAGCCCCGCCACCAGCGCGGCGAACACCGCCGCGCAGCGCGCGCTGTCGCGCAGGTCTTCGTGCATGGCGACCCACGTCTCCAGGGCCGGCGCGAACGCGCGTGGCAACACGCGCACCAGTTCGCCGTCGCGCGCCGCCAGCGCGGCCTGGCACGCGCCGATGCCGAAGCCGGCGCGGATGGCGCTGAGCTGGGCCAGGTCGCTGTCGGCGCGGAACGCCACGCGGTCGCGCACGAGCATCGGGTATTGCTGCTGCAGGCGGCGGATGAAGGCGGTTTCACGGTCGTAGCCGATCAGCGTGTGGTGCGCCAGTTGGTCCAGCGATTTCGGCGTGCCGTGCGCGGCCAGGTAGCGCCGGTGCGCGTGCAAGCCGATTTCGATGGCGCCCACGCGCCGCGCCACCAGCGCTTCCTGCTCGGGGCGGAACATGCGCACGGCGATATCGGCCTCGCGCCGCAGCAGGTCGTCGGGCTGGTTGGACAGCACCATTTCGATGGTGAGCGCGGGATGCGCGGCGCGCAGCGCGGCCAGGACCGGGGGCAGCACTTCGACACCGATCACTTCGCTCGCGGTCAGGCGCACCGTGCCGCGCACGCCGTCGCCATGGCCGCTCGCCACGCGGCGCAGCGAGGCGGCGGTGGCGGCCAGGGCGGCGGCATGGGGGCGCAGTTCGTGCGCGGCATCGGTGGGCGCGAAGCCGTCGAAGGAGCGCGTGAACAGCTTGAGCCCCAGCGTGGCCTCCAGGTGGTCGATGTGGCGGCCGACGGTGGGCTGGGTCAGGCCCATGGCGCGGGCGGCGGCCGACAGCGAGCCCGTTTCCAGCACCTGCAGGAAACTGCGGTACCACTCCCAGTTCGGTTCGGCATCGGACATGCTATGCATTTTTCTATAGTGGCTACGCGATTCTAGGCGATTTTCTTTTCACTATCGCCGGCGCACACTGCGTCCATCCAACCCGGCCGCCAGGTCGTCTGAAGGGAGTCTTGCCATGTCCAAGGTTGCATTGTTCGGCGCCGCCGGTGCCATCGGCCAAAGCCTTGCCGCCGCGCTGCGCGCCCAGGGCCGGCCCTATCGCGTGGTGGGCCGCAGCGCGGACAGCCTGCGCCGGGCCTTCGGCGCGGATCCGCTCGCCGAGATCGTGGCCTGGGATCCGCAGGTGCCGGCATCGGTGCGGGCTGCGGCGGAGGGCATCGACACGCTGATCTACCTGGTCGGCGTCAACTACTGGCAGTTCGAACTGCACCCCGAGCTGATGCGCAAGACGCTGGATGGGGCCATCGCTGCCGGGGTCAAGCGCGTGGTGCTGATCGGCACCGTCTACCCCTATGGCCGCGCGCAGCAGAACCCGGTCAGCGAAGACCATCCGCGCGTGCCGCATACCTTCAAGGGCCGCATGCGCCTGGCGCAGGAAGACCTGCTGATGCAGGCCCACGCCGAGGGCAGGATCCAGGCCACCGTGCTGCGCCTGCCGGACTTCTACGGCCCCGGCGTGGCCAACAGCTTCCTGCACCGTGCCGCGCTGGCGGCGGTCAACGGCGGCACGGCCGACCTGATCGGCCCCATCGACCGTCCGCACGAGTTCGTCTTCGTGCCGGACGTGGGGCCGGTGGTGATGCGGCTGATCGACACGCCCGCCGCCTTTGGCCGCATCTGGCACCTGGCCGGCGCCGGCGTGACCAGCCAGCGCGCGCTGGTGGCCGAGATGGAGCGCCAGAGCGGCCGCCCGATGCGGCTGCGCATCGTGGGCAAGCCGATGCTGCGCCTGCTCGGCCTGTTCAACCCCTTGCTGCGCGAAATGGTGGAGATGCACTATCTGCTGACCGACCCGCTGATCCTCGACGACAGCGCGCTGCAGCGCCTGCTCGGGCCGCTGCCCAAGACGCCCTATGCGGAAGGCATCCGGCAGACGCTGGCGGCGGTGGATCGCAGCGCCAGGCTGGCGCCGGCGGCCGCCTGAGCAGAGCCGGCCCCGCCGGCGCCCCGCTCCCGCCCCCTACTCCCTGAAATACGCCTGGATCCGCTCCATCATCCAGCGCGCCGCCGGCGACAGGTAGCGGTGCTCCGGATAGACCAGCGAGAGATCCAGCACCCCCTCGGCTTCGCTCATCACGGGCAGCCAGACGAACTCCCCGCGCAGCAGCTCTTCACGCAGGTTCTCGCGGGTGGAGAACAGCACCACGTCCGAGCGCAGCGCGAGGCGCTTGAGCATGGGCGCGTTGTCGCAGCGCAGGCCGCCGATCTCGTCGAAGGCGGGCTTGCCGAACAGCCGCGCGATGCGCTCCTTGGCCGCCGCCGGCATCTCCGGCGACAGCAGGGGATAGCCCTGCAGGCGCGCGCGGATCTCGCCGGCACCGGCGCCGGCGAGCGGATGGCTGCCGCGCACGAAATATCCCTGGTGCTGCGGCGGCAGCGGGATGATGCGGTAGCCGGAAATGGGCGGCAGGCTGCGCGTCATGGCCACGACGAAATCCAGTTCGTCGCGCTGCAGCCGCTCATACAGGCGCACCCAGCTGGAGATGTCGGCGTGCACGGTCAGGTGCGGCCGCTCCGCCGCCTGCCTGGCCAGCACTTCCTCGAGGAAGACCGCTTCCGGCAGCACCCCGACGCCGAAGTTGACCTGCCCCACCTCGATGCCGCGGATCTGCTCGGCCTCGGACTGCATGGCGCCGGCCTCGCCCAGCACGCGCTTGGCGCGCGCCAGCATGGCGCTGCCGGCGCTGGTCAGGGTGATGCCGTCGTGGCGCCGCTCCAGCAACTGCAGGCCGAGGGATTCCTCCAGCGTCTGCATGCTGCGCGTCAGCGCCGGCTGCGTCAGGTGCAGGCGGCGCGCGGCGCGCGAAAAGGCGCCTTCTTCGGCAAGGACCAGGAAGTGTTGCAAGCGGCGGAGGCTGACCATAACTTTTATTTTGTTTTGCGCCCAGCAATATGCATTGGATTTGAATCCTAGCGGGCACCACAATGGTCTGGCAATGCCCCCGGTACCAGGGCGCCGAGGCGCCAAGGCTCGCGCCCCGGCCCCGGGCGGCATGACGGCCTCGCAGAAGGCCAAGCCGACGATGCACATTGCGTTGCACAACGAGGAGACAAGGACATGAACCACGCCCCCATCCGTACGGGTGTCGCCCCCGGCTGCGCGCCGGGCGGCGGCCGGCACGCCAGCCATGGCAGCTCGACCGCCAGGACCACCACCCGGACCGCCACCCGGGCCGCCACCAGCATCGCCAGGACGGCAGCCGCGGCCTGGCTGCTCGCCGCCACCGCAACGGCACAGGCGCAGCCCGCCCCATCCGCCTCCGCCGCCGACTGGCCGCAGAAGGGCCGGCCGGTGCGCGTGGTGCTGCCCTTCCCCGCCGGCGCCGGCAGCGACGCCTCGCTGCGCGTCATCCTGCAGCGGCTGGCGGAGCAGACCGGCGGCAGCTTCATCGTCGACAACAAGCCCGGGGCCGGCACCTTGATCGGCGCGCAGGACGTGGCACGCGCGGCGCCCGATGGCTACACGCTGCTCTACACCATCGTGGTGACGCACACGCAGAACCCGCACCTCTACCGCAAGCTGCCGTACGACCCCTTCAAGGACTTCACGCCGATCGTGCAGGCGGTGCGCTCGGCCACCATCCTGGTGACCCAGCCGAACGCGCCGTACAACAACGTGCGCGAGCTGGTGGCCTACGCCAGGCAGCATCCCGGCGAGCTGAACTACGCCTCCTACAGCATCGGCTCCACCTCGCAGCTCAATGCCGAGATCCTGAAGCGCAACGCCGGCCTGGACATCGTGCACGTGCCCTACAAGGGCGTGACCGACGCCACGCGCGCGGTGATGGCGGGCGACGCGCAGCTCTACTTCGACGGCACCGCCTCGGCCATCGAAAGCGCGAAGGGCGGCAAGTTCAAGCTGCTCGGCGTGGCCGCGGACAAGCGGCTGGCGGTGCTGCCGGACCTGCCCACCATCGCCGAGCAAGGCGTGCCGGGCATCGACATCGTGGGCTGGCAGGGCTTCTTCGGCCCGGGCGGCATGCCCAGGCCGCTGGCCGAGAAGATCGCGCGCAGCCTCGACAAGGTGCTGCGCTCACCCGAGATCGCCGAACTGGTGCGCACCCAGGGCAACGAAGTGAGCGGCGCCGGACCGGACGCCTTCGCCCGGATCGTGCGCCAGGACTACGAGCGCTGGGGCGAGGTGATCCGGCGCGCCGGCATCCGCCTGGACTGAGGCGGCGCCCTCCATCGCCATCCATCACTCCTCTGCGGCATCGACCACCACCAGACTCTACGCACTACTCACCACTACCAGCCACTATGTACGATCTCGTTATCCGCGGCGGCACGCTCGTCGACGGCAGCGGCGCCCCGGCGCGCACCGGAGACCTGGCCATCCAGGACGGCATCATCCAGCAGGCCGGCGGCAGCGCGGGTCCCGCCCGCCGCGTCATCGACGCCAGCGGCTGCCTGGTCACGCCGGGCTGGGTCGACATCCACACCCACTACGACGGCCAGGCCACCTGGGACCCCTACCTGACGCCCTCCACCTGGCATGGCGTCACCACCGCCATCATGGGCAACTGCGGCGTGGGCTTCGCCCCGGTGCGGCCGCAGGACCGTGACTGGCTGATCCGCGTGATGGAGGGCGTCGAGGACATTCCCGGTGCGGTGCTCTCCGAGGGCATCCAGTGGGACTGGGAGAGCTTTCCGCAGTACCTCGACGCGCTGGCGCGGCGCCCCAAGGCGCTCGACATCGGCGCCCAGGTGCCGCACTCGGCCTTGCGCACCTACGTGATGGGCGAGCGCGGCGTGCATCACGACGAGGCCACGCCGGAAGACATCCAGCAGATGTGCGCGCTGCTGGGCGAGGCCATGCGCGCGGGCGCGCTCGGCTTCTCCACCTCCCGCACCTTCCTGCACAAGTACGAGGGCAGGAAGTACCCGCCCGGCACCTTCGCCACCCTGGCCGAGATCGGCGCGCTCGGCGAGACCTTGGGCGCGGCCGGCCACGGCGTGTTCCAGATGACCTCCAACCATGTGTCGATGGACGGCGAGATCCCCTGGCTGCGCAAGCTGGCCCGCCACAACCGGCTGCCGGTGCTGTTCAACCTGCAGCAGACCGATCCCGAGCCCGACCTGTGGCAGACGCTGCTGGCGGCGCTGGAAGACGCCCGGGCGCAGGACATCCCGCTCTTCGGCGGCATCTGCGGGCGTCCGCTGGGATTGCTGTTCTCGTGGGAGACCAGCCTGCATCCCTTTATCCAGTCGGTCGCCTACCAGCGCCTGCAGGGCCTGCCGTTCGCGCAGCGCATCGCCGCGCTGCGGCAGCCCGATACGCGCCACGCCATCCTGCACGGCGAACGCACGCTGGCGGACAAGAACCTGGAGCGCATGTTCAGCCAGTTCTCCCGCATCTACCCGATGGAGGCACGGCCCGACTACGAGCCCGCCGAGGACAAGAGCGTGGCCAGCCTGGCGCGGCAGAGCGGGCGCGACCCGCTGGAGGTGATCTACGACCTGATGCTGGAGCAGGACGGCAAGGCCATCCTCTACTACCCCAGCTTCAACTACTCCTACGGCGAACTGTCGCAGATCCACGCCATGCTGCAGACCCCGAGCACCGTCAACAGCCTGGCCGACGGCGGCGCGCACTGCGGCTATATCTGCGACGTCAGCATGCCCACCTTCATGCTCACCCACTGGACCCGCGACCGCCGGCGCGGCCCGCGCCTGAGCGTGGAAGCGATGGTGCGGCGGCAGACGCTGGAAACCGCCCGGCTCTATGGCCTGCATGACCGCGGCCTGCTGCAGCCGGGCAAGAAGGCAGACATCAACGTGATCGACTACGCGCGCCTGAACCTGCACGCGCCGCGCATGGTCTACGACCTGCCGGCCGGCGGGCGCCGCCTGGTGCAGGACGCGGACGGCTACGTGGCGACGCTGGTGGCCGGCATGCCGATCTTCGAGCACGGGCAGGCCACCGGCGAGCTGCCAGGACGCCTGCTGCGCGGGGCCGCGGGCGGGGCGCGCTAGCTGGTGGTTGGCGGCTGGTGGTTGGCGGCTAAAGCAGCGAGAACGGCCGCATCAGCACCATCACCTGCGAGCGGGTACTGGCGTTCAGCGCCCGCAGGATGGCCGTGACGTGCCCCTTGACCGTGTCCTCTTTCAGCCCGAGCTGCCGCGCGATGCCCCGGTTGCCTGCGCCGTCGAGCAGCAGCCGCAACACATCGGCCTGGCGTGCCGTCAGGCCGAGCTGGGCCGGGGAGATCGCCTCCCCGCGCGCAGGCTCCCGCCGCGCCAGGTGGGTCGGCGGCGTGTGGCAGCCGGGCAGGCAGGCCTGCCGGATCAGCTGCCGGCGGTTGCCCACGCCCAGCCTGGCGAAGATCGCCGAGACGTGCTCCTTCACGGTGTATTCCTGCAAGACCAGCCGCTGGGCGATCCGTTTATCCGGCTGGCCATCGAGCAGCATGGCGTAGACCTCGGCCTGCCGCGGGGTCAGGATGGTGACCTGCTCGCCTTGCCCTGCCTCGGCAGGCAGGCCCGCATGCCCGCCCACCGGGTGCAAGGAGGCCGAGGAGGCCGAAAGCGGTGAAAAGGGTGAAAAAACGACGTCGAACCGCACCACGACACCGCCCGACCTGGAAATATTATTGTTAGAAATACGATACATGTAACCCCCAAGCGCTCCCATTCTACACAATAGACTCCCGGTATATGAGACACGGAGATGGCGGTCAGGGCTGGGGCGAAGGTTGCCCCGCACCGCCGGCGGCCTTGCGGGAATACTTGTGGGAATACTTGTGGGAATACTTGTGGGAATACTTGTGGGAATCGGCCTGCCCGCACGCAAAGGCATGGACATGCGCGGCGCCGGGAGCCATCGGCAAGCACCGCCGGCAGCGCGCGGCGGGCCTTGGCCGCCCCTGGCGGGAAGCGGCACAGCGGGGGTTCAGCCCCGCTCGGTGAAAGGATGGGCGGCGCCCCCGCCGGCGGCTGGTGTGGCGGCTGGTGTGGCGGCTGGTGTGGCGGCTGGTGTGGCGGCTGGTGTGGCGGCGGCCGTCGCCGGCCGCACCGTATTGCGCCCGCCGGCCTTGGCTTCGTAGAGGCGATGATCGGCGGCGAGCAGCAGTTCCTGCCGGCTGCGATAGCGCTGTGTATCGCCATCGAAGGCGGCGACCCCGATGCTGACGCTCAGCCTGTCCTCGCCTGCGCCCAGCGCAGCCGGATCGATGGCCTGCACGGCGGCGCGGATCCGCTCGGCAACGCGGATGGCATCGTCCAGGCCGGTGCCGGGCAACAGCACGCAGAACTCTTCGCCGCCGTAGCGGCCGACGAAGTCTCCCGGCCTGCGCGCGCTGGCGGCGATGCATTGTGCGATGGCCCGCAGCGCGGCATCGCCCGCCGCATGGCCGAAGCGGTCGTTGAACGACTTGAAGCGGTCGGCATCCACCATCAGCAAGGACATGCGCTGCCGCTGCCGCCTGGCGGCGCGCCAGGCAGTGTCCAGCGTCTCGTCCAGCAGGCGGCGCGTGCCGACCCCGGTCAGGCCGTCGGTGCTGGCTAGCCGGTGCAACTGCGCTTCCATCGCCAGGCGCTGGCGGAGCTGGTTCGCGAAGAGGACGGAGATAGCGATGAAGAAGGCATCGAGCAAGGCCACCACCATGCCGATGGCCCAGGCACGGCGCCGCCATTCGGCATAGATGTCCTGCGTCGACAGCCCCACCACGATGATCAGCGGCGGGGTGCCGATATGGCGGAAGCTGTAGAGCCGGCGCTCGCCGTCCAGCGCCGCGGTGCCGATGAAGCTGCCGCTGCTGGCCAGCAGCAGCGGCTTGAAGGAAGCCGCCGCGGCGATGCTGCGCCCGATCTCCGACACGCTGTAGGGCCGGCGCATCAGCACCGTGCCGTCGCTGCGCAGCAGGGTCAGGGAACCGTGGTCGCCGAGCGTCATGCCATCGAACAGGCGGTGGAAATAGTTCAGGCGAAGCGTGCCCACCACGGCCCCGGCAAAATCCCCGTGCGGGCCGGCCAGCCGCCGGCTCAGCGCGATCGCCTGGTCTGCTGCCTGCGCGCCCGGCACGAAGGGACGGCTGATGAAGAGTCCTGCCCCGGCGGCGCGCTGATGGACGGTGAAGTAGTCCTCCTCGGCGAGATTGCGCCGCCTGGGAGGATAGCCTGCGGAGTCGAACACGACCTCGCCTGTCCGGTCGGCCACCAGCAGCGTCCCCATGTCGCGCGCGTGGGTGGAACGGTCGAACAGGACGCGCTGCCGGATCCCCGCCGGCAGGCGCAGGGTGGCCGGGTCGCTGACGCCGTCCACCACGGCGTCGATGGAGAGCTCGTAGACCTCGAGGTTGCGTTCGATATCCCGCTGCAGGATCAGCGCCAGGTTCTCGGCGCCGTCGCGCGCACGCCCCAGCGCGTCCATGCGCATCTCGTAGAGCACCATGGCGGCGATGCCGGCGAGCGCCAGCGCGCCGGCCACCGCGCCGACGATGAACAGGGTCGGCCGGCTGAAGAAGATGCCGGAGATCCGCTTCAACGGCATCGGCTGCCCTCGGCCGGGACGCACGCCGGCGGCGGACGCGCAGGACCCCGCCGGCCGGCCCTGTTTCGGCCGGCTCGCATGGCGCGCCCGCTTTCCTGCCGTACCGCCCGCCGCACTGGCTGCGCCCCGATTACAGGTGCAGCGCCGCGAGCGCCGCCAGGATCCCGCCGACCGTCGCCACGCCATAGGAGACGGCCTGCAGCCAGCGCCGCCGCGACAGCAGCGTGATGGCGGCCAGCGCGATCGACACCTGGATGGCGACGACCGCCTGCGCCCAGCGGTGGTGATGGTGCACCGCGGCCTCGCTGGCCTCGTCCGCCTGCCGGGCGGCCTGCTCCTGGGCGTCGGCCTTCTGCCGGATCACCTCCTTCTCGGCGGCGTAGCGCTGCGCCTCGCGCCTGGCCGCCGCCTGGTCGACACCCGGCAACTGCGCCGTCAGTTCGGCGATGGCCTGCTTCTGCCCCTTGGCCTGGTAGTAAGCCCATTGATTGGCCGCCTCGGTCTTGTGGATGGCGGCCTCGTTCTTCAACAGCAGCGCCTCGTTCTGCGTGGCGCCGCCCTGGTAGCCGAACACCGCGCCCGCCGTCGACAAGATCGCCGTCATGACCGCGATGCGGCCGGCGAAGCGGTCCGCATGGCCCGCCTCCGCAGCGTGCTCGAGGGCGTGGTCGTGCGCGCCATGCACGTGAAAACCTTCCGACATGCTTTCCTCCTTCCCTTGCCTTACTGTTTTCCTGCCCGGCGCATGCTCACACCCCTTCGGCCGGCGTCAGCGATGCCGCATCCGCGCCGCCCTGGCCGCCACGGCGGCGGTTGACCCAGGCGAACACCACCGGCAGCACCAGCAGCGTCAGCAGCGTGGTGGTCACCATGCCGCCCACGATCACCAGTGCCAGCGGACGCTGCGCCTCCGAGCCGATGCCGTGCGACAGCGCCGCCGGCAGCAGGCCCAGGCCGGCCAGCATGGCCGTCATCACCACCGGGCGCAGCCGCAGCGAGGCGCCCTCCACCACCGCTTCATGCAGGTCGTCCGCGCCGGACTGCGACAGGCGGTTGATGTAGGAGATCAGGATCACCCCGTCCTGGATGGCGATGCCGAACAGCGACAGGAAGCCGATGCCCGCGGAGATGCTCAGCGTCTCGCCGGCGATATGCAGCGACAGCAGGCCGCCGATGGCCGCGAACGGCACGTTCAGCACCACCATCAGCGCGTCCTTGAAGTTGCCGAAGGTGCTGTACAGCAGCAGGAAGATCACCAGGATGGTGAGCGGCACGATCACCGCCAGCTTCTTCTGCGCCACCTTCATCTGGTTGAACTGGCCGTCCCAGAACATGGTGTAGCCGGCCGGCAGCGCGACCGCCTGCTTGACCTTCTCCTGCGCCTCCGTCACGGCGCTGCCGAGGTCGCGCCCGCGCACGCCGAACTTGATGGCGATGTAGCGCTTGCCGGATTCGCGGTAGATGAAGAAAGGACCGTCGGTGACTTCGACCTTGGCCACCATCGACAGCGGAATGCGCTGCCCGTCGGGCGTGTCCACCAGCAGGCGGTTGATCACGTCGGCGTTGTTGCGCGCGCTGTCGTTCAGGCGCACGGTCAGGCCGAAGGTCTTCTCGCCGTCGAGGATCTGCGTGACCGGGTCGCCGCCGATGGCGTACTGCACCAGGGTCTGGATGTCGTTGACGCTGAGGCCGAAGCGGGCGGTCTTCTCGCGGTCCACCGAGATGTTCAGCGTGGGCTGGCCCAGCTCCTTGAAGATACCCACGTCGGCCAGGCCCGGCACGCGCTTGAGGATGGACTCCACTTCCTTGGCCTTGTCCTGCAGGGCGAGCAGGTCGGGGCCGAAGATCTTGACCGAGTTCTCGCCCTTGACCCCGGACAGCGCCTCGTTGACGTTGTCCTGGATGTACTGCGAGAAGTTGTACTCGATGCCCGGCACGCGGTTCAGCCGCTTGGTCAGGCGATCGACCACCTGCTGCTTGGTCGTGCCCTTGGGCCAGTCTTCGCGCGGCTTGAAGTACAGCGCGTATTCCTGGTTGAACACGCCGGTGGAATCGGTGCCGTCGTCGGGGCGGCCGATCTGCAGCGAGACCGCGCGCACCTCGGGCTGCTCGCGGAAGTAGGCGCGCAGCTCGCGGCCGATCGAGGCCGAATAGTCCAGGTCGACGGTATTGGGCAGCGTCACGCGCAGCCACAGGTTGTTCTCTTCCAGCGTGGGCAGGAACTCGGTACCCAGGTAGCGCGAGCTGTACAGGGTGCCGCCCAGGCCGAGCGCGGCGGCCAGGAAGACCATGCCGGGGCGCTTGAGCAGGGCGCGCAGCAGCGGCTTGTAGCCGTTGAGGATGATCTCGATGAAGCGCGGCGAGTGCGGCCGCAGCGAACCGCTGAAGACGAAGGAGGTCACCGCCGGCACGAAGGTCAGCGCCAGCACGATCGAAGCCAGCAGCGCGAAGCCCATGGTGAAGGCCATCGGCTTGAAGATGATGCCTTCCACCCCGCCCATGAAGAACAGCGGCGAGTAGGCCACGATGATGATGCCGGTGGAGAAGATCATGGCCCGCTGCACTTCGCTGGTGGCCTTGACGATGGCTTCCTCGGTGTTCGACTGGCCTTCCTCCAGGTGGCGCATGATGTTTTCCATCACGATCACCGCCGCGTCGACGATCAGGCCGAAGTCGATGGCGCCGAGCGAGATCAGGTTGGCCGGCACCTTGAAGTGGTCCATGTTGATGAAGGACACGCACAGCGCCAGCGGGATCACCGCCGCCACCACCGCGGCCGCGCGGAAGCTGCCGAGGAAGACGAACAGCACGATCAGCACCAGCGAGATGCCGACGAACAGTGCATGCTCCACCGTGCCCATGGTGAGATCCAGCAGGTTCTGCCGGTCATAGAAGGGCTTGATCTGGATATGCTTGGGCAGCGTGTTCTCGTTCAGGTCCGCGATCTTGTCGCGCACCCGGGCCAGCACTTCTGAGGCGTTGTCGTCGCGCTTGAGCAGCACGATGCCCTCGACCACATCGTCCTGGCGATCGAACTGCACCATGCCCAGGCGCTGCGCATGGCCCTCGCGCACCTCGGCGATGTCGCGCACGCGCACCGGCACGCCGTTGGTCGTCGCCACGGCGACGTTGCGGATATCCTCCAGCGTCTGCAGCAGGCCCACGCCGCGCACCACGAACTGCTGTTCGCCGGCCTTCATCAGCCCGCCGCCGGTGTTGGCGTTGGCATTGGTCACCGCGTCGATGACCTGCTTGAGCGTGAGGCCGTAGGCCTGCATCTTCTCCGGCGTCGGCACGATCTGGTACTGCTTGACCATGCCGCCGAAGGCGGACACGTCCGCCACGCCGGGGATGTGCTTGATTTCCTTGTAGACGGTGTAGTCCTGGACGGTCTTGAGCGTGGTCAGGTCCACGCCGTCGCCCTCCAGGCGGAAGCGCATGATCTCGCCGGTGGCATCGCTGTCGGGCGACAGCGCGGCCTGCACGCCTTGCGGCAGGTTGGCCTGCGACAGGTAGGTGACGAAGTTCTGGCGCGCCTTGAAGTTGTCGACGCCTTCCTTGAACTTCACCGTCACCACCGACAGCCCGAACAGCGACACCGAGCGGAAGGACTGCACGTCCGGCACGCTGGCCAGCGCGTTCTCCACCGGGATGGTGATCTGCTGCTCCACCTCCACCGTGCTGCGGCCCGGCCATTGCGTGATGGCCTGCACCGTCACCGGCGCCACGCCGGGATAGGCCTGCAGCGGCAGGCGCAGGAAACTCAGGACCCCGGCCACCAGCAGGGCGACGGCCAGGAAGACGATCATCAGGCGGCGCTTGAGGATGGCGCGGATCGGGGTGAACGCCATCTCAGGACTCCTGCTTGAGCAGCATCTCGTTGAGCAGCATGCCCCCTTGCGTGAACACCTTGAGCGGCTGCGCCAGCGGCACGCCGTCGGTCACGGCGAACATGCCGTCGCCGTGCGGCATGCCCTGCACCACCTGCCGGCGCACGTGCTGCGCGTCCGGCTGCGTCAGCAGCACCAGCTTGCCCTGGTCCTTGACGATGGCCGACTGCGGCACCACCAGCGCCTGCCGGCTGCCGGTCACGATGCGCGCGGTGGCGTACATCTCCGGCTTGAGCAGCCCGTCCGGGTTGGGCACGTCGCAGCGCACCTGCAGCGTATGCGTGTCGGCATCGACGTTCGGCGCGATGAAGCTCACCCGGCCGGTGTAGCGCCGCCCCGGGTAGGCCGCCGTCTCGATCTCGATGGCCTGGCCCAGCTTGACGTTGCGGATATCGTGCTCGTACAGGTTGCCGGTGAACCAGACCGAGCTGGTGTCGATCACGCTCATCAGCGCGTCGCCCACGTTCAGGTAGGAACCCTGGTCCATCTCACGCTTGACGATGGTGCCGCTGATCGGCGCCCGGATCGTCAGCGTCTCGCTGACCGTGCCGCGCTCGCGGATGCGCGCGATGTCCTCGCTGCTCGCGCCCAGCACGCGCAGCTTGTTCTCGGCCGACTGCATGGTCTGGCGCGCATCGTCCAGCAGCTCCTTCAGGTCGCTGCCCGACAAGGTGTGGTAGGCGTTGTGCGACAGCAGGAACTCGTTCTGCGCCGCGATGTACTCGGGCGAGTACAGCTCGGCCAGCGGCTGGCCGGCGCGCACCTTGGCGCCCTCGTACACCAGGATGCGTTCCACCCGGCCCGCCACCCGCGCCGAGGCCAGCTTGGCCTGCTGCACGTTGTAGGCCAGCCGGCCCGGCGTCGGCATGTCCACCCGCACCGGCTGCGCGCTGAAGGTCGCGCTCTGCACGATCTTCGGGTCGAAGCCGCCTTCGGGCAGCGCCAGCGTGGTGGGGATGGCGCGCGCGCGCGGCTGCGCGGCCTGTCCGGCCGCCGCGTCGGCCAGCGCCGTCGGCTTGCCGGCAGCGCCCGGCACCTGTCCGGCATTGCGCTGCGCCCAGAAATTGCCGCCCACGGCGCCGCATGCCAGCGCCACCACCAGGCCGGCGCCCATCATCAGGTTCTTGTTCATCCGCTCAGATCCCGCTAATCCTGCATTCCATCAAAGAGATTCCCGCCCCACCGCCGCCGCCAGCGTGTAGTACGCCTGGCGCGCGTCCGCCTCCGCCTGCGCCACCGCCAGCTCCGCGTTCTTCAAGGCGGTGCTGGCCGTCAGCAGGTCGGTGAAAGCGGCGTTGTTGTTGGCGTAGTTGGTGAAGGCCATCTTGTAGGCGGCCATCGCCTCGGGAAGCTGCCGGCGGCGCAGGAACTCCATCTGGTTGACGGCCTGGCGCAGGGTGTTGTGCGCGGTGTTCACGCCCAGCAGGGTCTGCTGGCGCACGGATTGTTCGTTGGCGTCGGAGGCCACCTTGTTGGCCACCGCCTCATCCACCCCGTAGCGTTCCTTGGTGAAGAAGAACAGGGGAATGATGATGTCGAATTCGATGCCGTAGCTGGCCGGCCGGAAGCCCAGCGGCGGATTGTTGCCGTTGAAGGTGCCGATCACCTGGAAGTCCGGCAGGTAGGCCTTGCGCGCCAGCCGCACGCCCTTCTCGGCGGCCTCCACCAGGTAGCGCGAGGCGCGCACGCCCGGGTGCTCGCGCAGCGCCATCTCCTCCAGCTCCGGCAGCGGCGCGGCCGGCAGCCGCGTCGCGCTGCTGTCCTGGCGCAGTTCCAGCGGGAAGGCCGGCGCCTTGCCGATCAGCGTGTTGATCGACTTCAGGCCGTTCTCGTACTGCCGCTCCAGCGTGAAGGCATCGTTCTGCGCGCTGCTCTGCGCCACCTGCGCGTTCAGGTAGTCGACGTAGCCGGCGGCGTTGTTGGCATAGCGGATGCGCGCCACCTGCTTGACCTGTTCGAGCCGCTTCAGGTTGAGCCGCAGCACCTCGAGCTGGGCCTTCTGCGACAGCGCCTGGAAATAGGTGGTACTGAGCTGGGCGTAGAGCTGCAGGAACAGCGCATCGCGCTGCGCGTCCAGCGACTCGGCCTGGGTGTCGGCGATCTCCGCCGCCAGCGCCTTCTTGCCGGGGAAGGGGAAGGACTGCGTCAGCGTGTAGCTGAACTGCTCGGCGCGGGCAAAGGCCAGCGGGCTGTTCTTGGGCAGGTTGTTCCAGATGAAGCCGACCTGCGGGTTGTTGGGCGCGGCGATCTGCGGCACCTGGGCCTTGGCGGCCTGGTACAGCGCGCGCGCCTGGATCAGCTGCGGGTTGTTGGCGCGCAGTTCCTGCGTCAGTTCCCACAAGGAGAAGCCAGGGCCGATCACACCGTTGGCCACGCTGCCGTCGGCGCCAGCCGGCGCACCAGCGGCGCTTGCCGGAGCGGCTGCCGCCGCCGAAGCCGGCGCGGCGCTGCCGCCGCTGCGGCCCCAGCCGCCGGCTTCGCGCACGCGTTTCCCCGCGCGCATGGCGGCGCCCGGGTCGGTATCCCCATTCAGCTCCACAGCAAAAACCGGCTGGCCGAACTGGGCCAGCAATGCCAGCATCCCCGTCGCGAGGCCGGCAGACGTCATCCGCTTCAACACGCGTATCCCTTCTTATTGACTTGTCGCGCGCATTTATCGCAAGCAAGGCTTTCAAATGCATTTCAGAAACGGCCGGCTCGCCACATCGACACACTAGGACTTACCCTGTCAACCGTAAGGCCGCCTCATGCGTGCCGAAGGCAGGCGCCAGCACAGGTCAGCATCGTGTCAGCGCGCCGGCCCGGCAGCGGCCCGCTGGCAACGCACCGGACCCCGGCCAGCCGATCCGGATGCCCATGCGCGCCGGCCGGACGGGGCGTGGCCGCTGGGCGGGCCCTGCGGAACCCGTCGACCCGACCCCCAGCCCCCCCCCCCCGCGGCGTACAGCTGCGCCGCCATCTCCGCAGAATTCCCCCTCCCGAATGGCAGACGCCCCGGCGCTGATCCGCCTGGCATGGTCGAATCGCGCCGGCTGAGCGCCCTATAGTCGACTTTTTCCAGCCTTCTTATCGATTTTTCAGATAGAAGATAGAAACTTTATTCGTTTGTCTCCTTAGACATAAAACAAATAACGTTATGCAAAATTCGAACATAAGCCGACGACCATGCATAACAAGCTTCTCAGCGGTAAAGCCCCCGGCCTGGCCCTGGTGATCGCCATCGCCGTTCCTGCCATGTTCCTGGGCCATCTCTTCCCCTTGCTGGGCGGGGCGGTGATCGCCATGCTGCTGGGCCTGGGCTGCCGCAGCGTCTACCAGCCGGGCGCGGCGCTGCAGCCTGGCCTGCAGTTCGCTTCCAAGCAGGTGCTGCAGTATTCGATCGTGGGGCTGGGCTTCAGCTTGCCGATCCATGAGGTGGTGCGCACCGGGCTGACCTCCCTGCCCGTCTCCCTGATCACGCTGGCCGTGGCCTTCGCGGTGGCGCTGGCGGTGGGCAAGCTGCTGCACATCCCCGAGAAGCTGAAGATCCTGATCGGCGCCGGCACCGCCATCTGCGGCGGCTCGGCGATCGCGGCCATCACGCCGGTGCTGCGTCCCGACGACCATGACACCGCCTACGCGCTGTCGACCATCTTCCTGTTCAATATCGTCGCGGTGATGATCTTCCCGGCGCTGGGCCGGCACTTCGGCATGTCCGACACCGGCTTCGGCCTGTGGGCGGGCACCGCCATCAACGACACCTCATCGGTGGTGGCGGCGGCCTACGCCTGGAACAACTTCGCCGGCGAGTACGCCACCATCGTCAAGCTGACCCGCGCCATGATGATCGTGCCCGTCACGCTGGTCCTGGGCCTGCTCTTCAGCCGCGGGCGGGGCGGCGCCGCCGTGCCGCTGCACAAGAACGTACCCTGGTTCATCGTGCTGTTCGTGCTGGCCTCGGTGGTCAATGAATGGCTGCCGCCCGCCCTGACCGCGGCGATCCGCCAGCTCGCGCCGTTCATGATCGTGCTGGCCCTGGCCGGCATCGGCCTGAGCACCGACGTGCAGCGCCTGCGCCGCGCGGGCTGGAAGCCCCTGCTGCTAGGCCTGGTGGTGTGGTGCAGCGTGGCGGTGAGCAGCCTGCTGGTGCAGCACCTGACGGGGATGATCTGAGCCGGCGGCTTCAGCTCACCGCCGACGCCGCCTCGCCCGCGGCGCTGGCACTGCCGCCACCCCCGCCGCGCAGCCGTTCGCGCTGCGTCTCCTCCAGCCACAGATGCCGGCTCGGGCGCAGCAGGTCGCGCAGGGACACGATGCCGGCCAGCCGCATCGACCGCGCATCGTCCACCACCGCCAGCCGGCCCACGCCCAGGGCCGCCATGCGCCCCGCCGCCGCGCGCGCCGTCTCTTCCGGCAGCAGCACGGCCGGCGCGGCCGCGCCGGCGAACAGCGCGGCGCAGGGCGTACCCTCCTGCTCGCGCCCGCGCAGCAGGGCGCGGTCCAGCAGGCCCAGCACGCGGCCGTCCTGCACCACCGGGTAGCCGCGATGCGCGGCGTGCTCGCCGAAGTAGGCCTGCGCGGCCTGGGCCAGGGTCAGGCCCCCGTCGATCCAGATCACCTCGCGCGTCATCAGGTCCGCCACATGCTGGCGCGCGAGCGGGTCGACGCTGTATTCGCGGTAGATGTGCAGGCCGCGCCGGGCGATCTTCTCGGTCATGATGGAGCGCTTCATCAGCAGCGCCGTCAGGCCATAGGCCACTGCCGTGGTGAGCAGCAGCGGCAGCAGCGCCTCGCTGTCGCGCGTGAGGCCGAAGGCGAACACGATGGCGGTGAGCGGCGCGCCCAGCACGCTGCCCAGCACCCCCGCCATGCACACCAGCGCCCATAGCTGCGGCGAGCCGCCCGGCAGCCAGGGCGACAGCACCGTGCCGAGGCCGGCGCCGAGCATCAGCAGCGGCGCCAGCACGCCGCCGGAGGTACCCGAGCCGAGCGCGATCACCCAGATCACTGCCTTGACCGCGAGCAGCGCCAGTGCGGCCTCCAGCAGCAGGCGATGGTTGAGCAGGTCGCCGATGACGTCATAGCCCACGCCCAGCGCGCGCGGCACGAAGTAGCCGCCGATGCCGACCGCCAGGCCGCCCAGGGCGGGCCACCACATCCAGTGCAGGCGCAGCTTGCCGAAGGCATCTTCCACCTTGTACAGCCCCAGCGTGAGCACCGCGCCGAGCACGCCGCTCAGCAGGCCGGCCACCACGCAGGAGGCCAGCGCCAGCGTGGATGCCGGCGCCGTCTGCAGCGGGAACAGCGGCCCCGCCTCGAACAGCCAGGGCCGCAGGAAGCCGGCCACGCCGCAGGCGAGCGCCACCGGCAGCAGGCTGCGCGGGCGCAGTTCGAACAGCAGCAGTTCCACGCCCAGCAGCACCGCCGCCACCGGCGTGCCGAAGATGGCGGTCATGCCGGCACAGGCGCCGGCCACCAGCAGCGTCTTGCGCTCGGCGGCTGTCAGGTGCAGGTACTGGGCCAGCAGCGAGGCGATCGAGCCGCCGGTCATGATGATCGGCCCTTCGGCGCCGAAGGGGCCGCCGCTGCCGATCACGATGCCCGAGGCCAGCGGCTTGAGCACCGCCACGCGCGGCGACATCTTGCTCTTGCCGAACAGCACCGCCTCGATGGCCTCCGGGATGCCATGGCCGCGGATCTTGTCGCTGCCGTAGCGCGCCATCAGGCCGACGACGAGGCCGCCCAGCACCGGCACGGCAATCACCCAGGCGCCCGGCGCGTGGCCCGCGGGCGAACGCTCGGCCAGCGACAGCGACTGGAAGAAGAACAGGTTGGTGAAGAAGCGGATCAGCTTGAGCAGCACGTCCGCCGCCAGCGTGCTGACGGCGCCGATGCCCAGCGCCACGCCGGCCAGCAGCAGCATGCGGCGGTCGACGTGGTAGTCGCGCCTGGAGATCGGTGGCGCGGCAGGCGGGTGGCAAGACGGCGGGGAGGACGGCACGGGGGGCGGCAGGGAGGACATGGCTAGGTGCGGACGGCTGGAGAGGGCGGGAGTCGTGCAAGGGCGCCGGCTGGCGCGGCACGGCGCCCGCCCTGGGGACCGAGGCGCGGCGCATCGGCCGGAAGCGTCTAAATATATCATGGCATGATATATCTGCGCAGACCGCGGCGACATGCCGGGGCCGCCCGCCGAGGTGTCGGCGCCATGCCACAGCGGCGGCAAATGTAAGCATTTGTAATGTCCGCGATAGTATGATGGCGCACATTGCCCGCATTGATATCGCTTCTGACACATTTGGCACTCCGGCCCGAGCCAGGCCGCCGGCGCCATGGCGGGAGCCGCAACAAGACACAAGAAGAAGCACGTGCCCAGTTCGCACCACTCCCACGCCGCGCCGGCCGCCGCCGGCGCCCTGCCGGAAGCCGGCGACCAGGACCGGACCGCTCCGCACAAACCCGCCACGCGCTTCGCCTTCTCGCTGCCGGTGGCGCTGGTGATCTCCTTCCTGATGCTGTGGGGCATTCCCAAGGTGGTGCCGTCCAGCGACGCCATCACCCATGTCACCGCGCGCCTGCAGAGCGCGCTGGTCGGCGCCTTCTATCCCTCTACCCACCGCGACGACGTCACCGTGCTGCTGATCGACGACGCCTCGCTGACCGAACTGGGCCAGGGCTGGCCGGTGCCCTACCGCACCCATGCACGCTGGCTGTCGGTGCTGGGGCAGGTCTACAAGCCGCGCGCGATCTTCCTCGACATCACCTTCACCCAGGCGCGCGACGATGCCACCCTGCCCGCCCTGGTGCAGTCACTGTGCCGGTTGCGCGACCGCGGCGTGCCGGTGTTCCTGGCCGCGCTGCCCGGCCCCGACGGCAAGCTGGCCCTGCGGCCGGGGCTGGAAACGCCGCCCGGCGAGGCGCCGTGCTTCCAGCTGGTGGGCGTGGACTACGAGGCGGACCGCATCGACCGCCTGGTGTGGAGCTATCCGCTGTGGCGCGAGGCGGAAGGTCATGAAGGCGGCCACGCGGGTAGCGACGCCGGCGCCCATGCCGGCAGCCATGCCGGCAGCCATGCCGGCGAAGGCGCCGGGAAGGGTGCCGCGCCCGGCGGCGAGGCCGGCCACGGCGCCGGCCAGCCCGCGCGCAGCGCGGCATTGGCGATGGCCGAGGATGCCGGCGGCCTGCGGCTGGCGCGCGAGGAGGAGCCGATGGCCCTGGTCTGGGGCGTGCGCAACGGCGACCTGCCGCGCTACGCCGAGTGGTGCCGCCCTTCCTCCGGCCTGGCCGAGGTCCTGCCGGCGCCGCTGCGCGCGCTCTGGCAAGGCAAGGAAGCCTACCAGCCGATCTGCCCCTACAGCCGCGCGCTGGCCATGCGCCAGCTCAAGCCGTCGAGCGAGGCCGACGAGCGCACGCTGCGCGAGCGCCTGGACGGCCGCTTCGTGCTGATCGGCACTTCCATGGCCGGCTCCAACGACCTGGTGGCCTCGCCGGTGCATGGCCCCATCCCGGGCGTGTTCCTGCATGCGATGGCGCTCGACAACCTGCTGACCTACGGCACCCGCTACAAGCGCGCGCTGGAATGGGAACTGCTGCCGCCCTGGCGCCTGGCCTTGCTGGGCACGGCGGTGGTGATCCTGGCGCACTGGCTGCTGCACCGGCGCTACCTGCTGTCCGCCGGCCACGGCGGCAACGACGCCCCGGCGCGGCGCCACGCCTGGCTGGGCCGGCGCTGGTGGCGCGCGGCGCGTGCCTGGCTGGCGCGCCGCCGCCATGCGCTCGAAGCGATCGCGCGCGGCCATGCCCGCTGGACGCCGCAGCACCTGCTGGCCGAGGCGCTGCTGGCCGCCGGCCGCCTGACCGACTTCCTGGCGCGCCAGCTCGGCCGCATCGTTTTTTCCACCGCGGTGATCCTGCTGGTGATCCTGCTGGCGCAAGGCGTGCTCGACATCGGCACCCTGCCGGTGGTCGACCTCGCCGCCATGGCGCTGGCCGCCGAATGGCTGGGCTGGACCCGCAAGATCACCGATGTCGCCCTGGGCGAAGACCCGGACGAGCCGCCGCTTCCTGAATCGCACCACTCGGAGTAGAACCATGCGCCGCTTTGCCCTCCGCCAAACGCTTGCCGCCGCCTCGCTGTCGCTGCTGGCCGGCCTGTCCGCCACCGCCATGCAGGCCGCGCAGGCCGCCACGCCGGCCACCCTGGGCCAGGTCACCGCCGCCGTGCAGAAGCCGCTGCCGCTGTATGCGCATCCGGGCGATGCCAACGCCGCACAGACGGTGGCCGCCGACAACCTGCCCTGGGCCATCCTGGAGGCCAAGGACGACTTCTACCGCGTGCGCGTGGGCGGCCGCGACTACTGGGTCGACGGCATGACCGTGCGCGTGGCGCGCGCCGCCAAGGCGGCCTGCGACGCCACCGTGACCCAGGGCAAGACCAATAACAGCCCCACCGGCTCCACCCCGGGTGCCGGCGAGAACGCTTGCCGCTGAGCCCATGCGAGCCGGCAAGAACCTGGCGCGCCATGGCCGCATGGCGCGCATGGCACGCATGAGGGGCTGGACGCGCCTGCTGCGCGCCACCGCGCTGGCGGCTGCCGCGGCACTGCTGGCCAGCGCCTGCGCCACGCTGCCGGGCGGCGACAGCTTCGTCGTCACCACCGGCGAGCTGCCGCCGGTGCCCACCGGCCGCACCTGGCCCGATGCCGCGCAGGACGTGCGCAACCAGCGCGCGCGCGGCAATGGCCTGGTCGAGATGCCCGAGATGCAGGCCTACCTCAACGGCCTGCTGGCCAAGGTCAAGACCGCCGCCGGCGTGCCGAACTGGCCGGGCGCGGTCTATATCACCGCCTCCAACGACCTCGAAGCCTACTGCACCGGCGCCGGCAACATCTACCTCTCGCTCGGCTGGCTGTCGTCGGCCGAGTCGGAAGACGAGATCGTGGCCATCCTGTCGCACGAGTACGGCCACGTCTATCTCGACTACCACCAGCTCGAGGGCGCGAGCAACACCGCAGACAAGATGGCGCTGTGGGCCTCGGTCGGCATGGTGCTGGCGCAGAAGGCCGGCAATGCCACCGGCTGGGGCATCGGCGACAGCATGGTGGCCTCCTACCTGCTCGGCAAGGGCGTGCTGGTGCCGGCCTGGGGCCGCCAGCAGGAGGAGAACGCCGACCGCTTCGGCGCCACCGTCAGCCTGCGCCTGGGCTACTCCTTCACGCAGGGCTTCAAGGCTTTCCTGGAGCGCCAGGACACCTGGGAGCAGCAGAATGCGGCGCGCCGCGAGGCGCAGAAGCAGCGCGTGCTGGAGCAGGTCAAGCTGGCCGCCGCCGACAACGCGCGCAAGAAGAGCGCCGCGCAGGGCAACGACGCCGTCAACCACGCCATGCGCGAGATGCAGGCCTCGCTCGAATCGGGCACCGCCGGCCTGTTCCAGAGCGTGGACAGCGGCGTGCGCGACCTGTGGGGCCAGTTCACCGAGTCGCACCCGTCGACCAGCGCGCGCCTCGACTCGCTGACCGCGCAGGTAATGCCGCTGATGGCCGGCAGGCCGCGCCCGCGCCCGAGCGTGGAGCCGTGGACGCGCGCCCTGGCGCAGAAGCGCAGCGCCGCCACGCTGAAGAACTACCAGCTCGCGGCCGATGCCCAGGGCGCGCTGCAGGCCCAGGATTTCGTCCGCGCGCGCAAGCTGGCGCTGGACGCCGCCTCGGGCCCGACCGCACGCCAGGCGCTGCCGCTGCTGACGCTGAGCCTGGCCGAGATCGGCCCGGGCGGCAACGGCATGCAGATGCAGCGCGCCGCCATGGTGCTCGACCGCAACCTGCAATCCGAGCCGGACCGCGCCTGGACCGTCTACGTGACACGCGCCAACGGCCTGCTCGGCTCCGGCCAGGGCCGCGCGGCGCAGACGGTGATGGACCAGGGCTTCACCTACTTCAACGACGCGCCGGCCGCCTGGCCCGATGCGATCCGCTTCTACGGCCAGGCCGGCGACTGGAACCGCGCCAAGCAACTGGCCGCGCAATGCGCCAGCCGCTTCCCCACCTACGCCAACGGCTGCAACACCGCCGCGCTCACGCCGGCGGAAAAGGCCGAGCAGGAGCGGCGCAACGAGCAGAAAGCCAAGAGCCTGGTGGACCGGTTGACGAAGAAGTAGCGGAAGTCTGCGGCGGAATTCGATAGCGGAAGCCGCCGCGGTCGGCCAGCGCCTGCCCTCTCCCCCGGCCCCTCTCCCGCAAGCGGGAGAGGGGAGCAGACCGGCGCGGTGCGAATCCCCTCGCGCTGAATAGAGCCAAAACGATGCGCCAACACCGCCGGCCAAGCACGAGGTCTTGGCTCCCTCTCCCCGCACGGAGAGGGCGGGGGAGAGGGGTGGTTCAGCAAGGTGCCACATCCAGCGAAGCCCTCGGTGTGATCCGGCTCACGAACGCCCAGCGAAGCCCTCGGTGCGATCCAGCACGCAGGCCTACAGACCCTGCCCCGCCCGCCGATATCCCTAGCGTGCGCCAGGGCCACACCACCACGAGGAATCCACATGCCGCGCGACGCCTGTTTTGCATGCGAGTCCGGCCATCCCGTGCCTGGCGGTGCCACACATTGCCCGCCACCTGCGCAGCACCCGCTTTCCTGCACGCCATCTTCCCCGCGCACGACACCGGCAGCCGTCCGCTGCGGACGGCCGGTGCCGCGCCGACCCAGCCATCGACCTCGATGGCAAACCCGGTGAGACACCATGAGGCACAGCCAGATTGACGCGGGCATCGCGCCCGCCCCGGAACAGGCGATTCCCGCCCCCGACACGGTTCACTCCCCCGCCACCACGCCGGCGCCCGACGCCAGCGGCACCAGCGCAAGCCATTCGCTGGCCCGGCTCGGCTGGCGCCAGACGGTCGTCGCCGGCGGCAGCGCGCTCGCCGCGGCGGCCCTCGCCGGAGGCTGCGCGGCCGACGCGCCGCCGCCGGCGGTGCAGGCCCAGGCGCCCGCCGCCCAGCAGCTCTGGTGCCAGGCGCCGGAAGGCTACTACCCCGAGGTGCAGCAATGTGCGGGCGGCTGGGTCCGCCGCGCGCCCGCGCATGCCGCTTCCGATGCCGCGCCGCCGGTGCTGGTGATTCCGGTGCAACCGCCCGCGGGAGTCCGCCCATGAAGCGCCCCGCCCTGCCGAAGCGCCCGCTGCTGCCGGCTCCGATATCCGCCCTGGTGCCGCTGCTGCTGCCTGCGCTGCTGTCCGCCTGCGGCGGCAGCACCGACGGCTCGGGCAATGCCGCGGCCCCCGCCACGTCGACCAGCATCACCCTGACGCCGCTTGCGGCCGACGTCGCCAGCGCGGCGCTGACGCCGCACTTCTCGCTTGCGCCGGTGGTGCTGGCCGCGCCCGCCGACCTCGACAGCCTGGCCCCGTCCGCTTCCGCGCTGCAGCCGGCCGCGACGCAGGCCGTCCCGGCGGCCCTGGCGGCCACGTCCACCACCCGGCTCACGCCCCAGGCGCTGGCCGCCAACCCGTTGGCAGCGGCCCCGGCGGCGAGCGGCTCGACCACGGTCACGACCTACACGCCGGCACAGATCCGCGCGGGTTACGGCCTGCCCGCGCTGCCGGCCTCGTGGACCGGCCTGAGCGCGAGCGTGGCCGCGCAGATGGGGGCCGGACAGACGGTCTACATCGTCGACGCCATGAGCGATCCCAATATCGCCGCCGAGCTCGCCGCCTTCAGCCAGAAATTCGGCCTGCCCGGCTGCACCACCACCGCGATCGCGCCGGGCGCCACCCTGCCGCTGCCGGCGGCGAGCACCGGGGGGTGCCAGTTCTCGGTGGTCAATGCCACCAGCTCCGGCGCCATGACCTCGATCGCTCCGCCCTACGATTCCGGCTGGGCCACCGAGATCGCGCTCGACGTGCAGTGGGTCCATGCCACCGCCCCGCTCGCCCGCATCATCCTGATCCAGGCCTCGAACGCCTCCACCGCCAGCCTGCTGGGCGCCATCAACCTGGCCAACGCCATGGGCCCGGGCGTGATCTCGATGAGCTTCGGCGCCGCCGAAGGCAGCTGGACCAGTTCGGTCGACTCGGCCTTCACGCGCACCAACATGACCTACATGGCGGCGACCGGCGACAGCGGCACCGGCGTGGAGTGGCCATCCGTCTCGAAGAACGTGCTCGGCGTCGGCGGCACGCACCTGGTGCTGAACGGCAGCACCCGCACGGAGTCGGTCTGGAGCGGCACCGGCGGCGGCATCAGCCAGTACACGACGGTGCCGTCGTACCAGACGCCGGCCGTGCCCGGCGTCGGCTCGCTGTCGATGCGCTCGGTCGCCGACGTCGCGTTCAACGCCGACCCCTACACCGGGCAGTACGTGGCGGTCATCCCGCCGGGAGGGTCGACCGCCAGCTGGTACAGCGTCGGCGGCACCAGCCTCGCCACGCCCCAGTGGGCCGCCATCGCGGCCATCGCCAACGCCTTGCGCGCGCAAGGCGGCAAGGCGCCGCTGGGCCTGGCGCAGACGCTGCTCTATGGCAACGTCGGGGCCAACGCCGGCGCCTATGCCGCGGCCTTCCGCGACATCACGCAGGGCAGCGACGGCGCTTGCGCCACCTGCGCGGCGCACACCGGCTATGACCAGCCCTCGGGCCTGGGCACGCCCAATGTGTCGAGCCTGCTGACGTCGTTGACGGCGAATGCCCAGCCGCCGGCACCGGTGGTCACGCCGGTGACCGTGAATGGCACGGCCGGCAGCGCGCTGAGCTTCACCATGGCGGTGAGCGCGCCGGACGCGGTCACCTGGTCGCTGGCCAATGCGCCGGCGGGCATGAGCGTCAGCGCGGCGGGCCTGATCAGCTGGCCTCAGCCGGTGGCGGGCAGCTACGCCGTCACCGTGACGGCGACCGACAAGGTCACCGGCAGCGCCGGCCACGCCACCGCCACCATCGGCATCGCCGCGCCCCCGGCGCCCGTGGTGGAGGCCACGACGGTCGCGGCCCAGCCGGGCAGCGCGCTGCGCTTCCAGGTCCAGTTCAGCGCATCGGATCCGGTCACCTTCGCGCTGAGCGGGGCACCGTCCGGCATGACGATCAGCAGCGCGGGCGTGCTCTCCTGGGCCTCGCCGGTGGCCGGCAAGTACAGCGTGACGGTGACCGCCAAGGACACCACCACCGGCAAGAGCGGCAGCGCCGTGCTGACGGTGCAGGTCTCCACCAGGCCGATCGGGCCGGTGCTCTCCGCGGCGCCGATCCGCGGCGTGGCGGGCCGGGCCCTGAGCGGCGTGATCGGCGTGTCGGACCCGGGCGCGAGCGCCATCCTGGTGAGGATTTCGGGCGCGCCGCCCAGCATGACCTTCGCCGCCAGCGGGCAGGGGATCCTGCTCAACTGGACGAACCCGGTGGCCGGGACCTACACGCTGGTCCTCAGCGCGACCGATTCCGCCGGCCTGAGCACGCAGAGCACGCTGGTGCTGACCATCAGCGCCAACTGACGCTGACGTGTGGCCGGTGCGCCGCGTGCGCGCCGGCCGGGGTGGCGGTGCGGGCACCTGCCTGCCGCGGCAGGTGCGGGCGCCGGCGACTTATATCATCTTCTGATATATTTCGCCGACGCCCTCTCCCGATCCTCCCCGCCGTACCGTGCCGCCCTCCACTTCCCTGCCGCTCGCCCCCCAGCGCACCGCCGCGTGGCTGCGCACCTTCCTGCCCATGCCGATCGCGGCCAGCCGCCGCGAGCGCATCAAGTCCTGCGCCGGCGCGCTGCTCGGGCTGTTCTGCACCGAGTGGATCAGCCGGCATCTGCTGGCCGGCTTCAATCCCTGGTTCGTCGCCCCGATGGGCGCCTCCGCCGTGCTGCTGTTCGCGGTGCCGTCGAGCCCGCTGGCGCAGCCGTGGTCGATCATCGGCGGCAACCTGGTGGCGGCCCTGGTGGGCGTGGCCTGCGCGCAATGGATTCCGGCCCCCGGCCTGGCCGCGGGCGTGGCGGTGGCGGTGGCCATCGCGCTGATGTTCCAGCTGCGCTGCATCCACCCGCCCAGCGGCGCCGTCGCCATCACCGCGGTGTTCGGCGGCCCGGCGGTGCGCGCGCTCGGCTTCGGCTTCGTGGTGATGCCGGTGCTGGTCAACTCCATGCTGCTGCTGTTGCTGGCGCTGGTCTTCAACAACCTCGCCCGCCGCCGCTATCCGCACCGCCCGCCCGAAGCGGCGCCGGGACACGGCACCGCCGACCCGCCGCCCGCGCAGCGCGCCGGCATCACGCGCGCCGACCTGGACCAGGCCCTGGCCGAGCGCGGCGAGTTCCTCGACATCGAGGAAGACGACCTCGAAGCCATCCTGATCGCCGCCGAGCAGCACGCCTACCGGCGCCGCTTCGGCGAACCGCGCTGCGCCGACATCATGTCGCGCGATGTCGTTGCCGTGCAGCCGGGGCAGGCGCTGGAGGACGCCTGGGACCTGCTGGCCCGCCATCGCATCAAGGCGCTGCCGGTGGTGGACGAACAACGGCGCCTGCGCGGCATGCTGAGCGCCACCGACCACCTGCTCGGCCGCGACGCCGCCGGCCCGCGCCAGCGCGTGGCCGACCGCATGACCCCGGCCGTGCTCACGGCGCGCCCCGACCAGCCGATGATCGAACTGGCGCAGGCGTTCTGCGATGGCGGGCTGCATCACGTGCCGGTGGTGGACGCCGGCGGCATCGTGGTGGGCATGGTGACGCAGTCGGACCTGATGGCGGCCCTGCTCAAGGACAGCCTGCTCGGCGCCGGACGCTGAGCGCCGCATGGCTGCCGCGGGCGACGTGCGGGGTGTCGCTGTGGCGAATGCCTGCCCTCTCCCCCGGCCCCTCTCCCGCAAGCGGGAGAGGAGAGACAACCAGCGGCAAAGGCGAGCGAACCCGCGCCCTGCCCCCTCCCGACTACTCCACCACGATCTTGTGCTCGACCGCCAGCCGCTTCCACTGCGCCAGTTCCTGCTTCATGCGCGCAGCGAAGTCCGCCGGGCTGAGCGCCTGCGGCAGTGCGCCGTCGGGATCGAGCACGGCACGCATCTCGCTCGAGGCAGCGGTGTCGTTGATCTCGCGATTGAGCCGCTGCACCAGCGCCGCCGGCGTGCCGGCCGGTGCCAGCACGCCGACCCAGATGTCCATCTCGTAGCCCGGCACGGTGGCCCCCAGCGCGGGCAGGTCGGGGAAGGCGGCACTGGGGCGCTGCGATGTCACCGCGAGCGCGCGCACCTTGCCTGAGCGGATCTGCGGCGCCATCGAGCTGTAGTTGCCGATCATCACGTCGATCTGGCCGGCCGACAGGTCCAGCAGCGCATTGGAGGCGCCCTTGTAGGGCACATGCATCATGCGCACCTTGGCAGCGTCGCTCAGCAGTTCGGTCGCCATCTGGCCGAGCGAGCCGATGCCCGCCGAGCCATAGGTGATGGCGCCCGGGCGCGCCTTGGCCGCGGCCAGCAACTCGGCCGGCGTGTGGAACGGCTTGGCGGCCGACACCGCCAGCAACAGCGGGCCGTTGCCCACCATCGCGACCGGTGCGAAGGCGGCGATGGCGTCGTAGGGCGACCTGGGCTGGGTGGCCGCCGCGGTCAGGAAGGTCGACGACGTCAACAGCAGCACGGAGCCGTCGCGCGGCGCGCGGGCGACGAAGTCGGCCCCCATGGCGCCAGCCGCGCCAGGCTTGTTCTCGACGATCACATTGGCGCCCAGGCGGCGCGCCAGGCCGGGGGCGAGCGCGCGCGCGATGACGTCGTTGCTGGCTCCGGCCGAGAACGGCACCACGATGCGCACCAGCGGCGGCACGGCCGCGGCGGTATCGGCGCGCGCCGGCAGCGGCGCGATGGCGCCCACCAGGGCACCGGCGGCCGCAAGGCCTTGCGCGAAGCGCGCCACCCGCTGCAAAGCGGAGTTCTTGTGCATGGCTACCTCTTCGATCTGGTTGGCCTGGCGCGGCGCGCTCAGGCGGGAATGTCGAGGTCGAGCAGCGGTGCGTACTGCTGCGCGCCGAAGATGTCGCCATCGCCGGCGCTGCCGCTGGGCCGGCTGCGGTAGATGGTGAACTTGATGGCGAAGGCCGGATCGTAGGCGACGAAGTCGGAGATGCGCTCGCCGGCAATGCCGTACAGCGCTGCCACACGCTCGCGCGACAGCACGCCCGAGCGCTTCACGCGTTCGTACTCGGCGGCATCGCGGAAGATGATATCGAAGGTGATCTTGTTGACGCCGGCATTCTTGCTGCGAATGGTCTTGGCCAGCTCGTGCAGTTTCTGGGTGCTCATCGTGGTCTTCCTCGGTCCTTCAGATACCGGCTTCGGTCAGGTGGGTGGGGAACAGCGCCATCGGATCCGCCACCTCGATGGTGTGGTTCAGCGTCCAGCGGTAGGCCGGGCTGGCGCGCAGCACTTCGTCGAGCGGGAACGAGACCGAACCCGCCGTGCCCTTCACGTCCGGCAGGCGCGCGTAGAACATCTGGCGCAGGCCGATCATGGCCACCTCCTCCGCCATCCCGGCGGTGGGGGCCACGCCCTGCACCATCACGCACAGCTCGTGGCCGGGCCGGTCGCGCAGCGGCTCCAGCTCGCCCATCACGCCGTCGCGCCCGTACACGTTGTAGTGCAGCGCGTAGCCATCGGGGCCGAAGCGCGCGCGCACCTGCTCGCGTGCCCAGGCGATCACGCGGTCGACGTTGGCGATGGTGTAGGGATCGCGGATGCCGCACAGGCCGACGTAGCGTTCGCCGACCTTGCCCGCGCCTTCCAGCTTCACGCGCACCGTGCCGGCCTCCTCGAAGCGCGCGCCGGTGATGCGGGTGGTGCGGGCATCGACCTGTTCGTAGCGGCAGTGCGTCATGTCGAGCCGGCCGCCGGCGACGAATTCCTCGAAGGGATTGGAGCGCTCGTACATGGCGTGCCCGGCGACCGAAGCCACCGTGCAGCGCTGCTCGGGATGCATGGCGGTGACGCGCACGTCATCGTGCGAGATGGTGCCCATCACCGTCTCCTTGCCGCCATAGGGCTCGGCGCAGAAGGAGGCGCATTCCAGCACCTTGCCGAGGTAGTAGGCGTGGTCGGCCGGGAAGCCGTGGTGCAGGGCCGGCGCGGCGAACAGCGCGGCGTCCGAGCTGCGCCCGCCGATGATCACGTCCACGCCCTGCGCCAGCAGCGCGCGGTAGGGATGCACGCCGGCCATGGCGACCACGCGGTCGGTGGCATCGAGTTCGGCGCGCGTGAGGTCGGCGAAGCCGTCCAGGCCGCGGATGGCCTGGCCCCGCTCGAGCGCGGCGCGCAGCGTGGCCTTGTCCACCTCGGAGTAGAAGTAGCCCAGGCGGAAGCGCTTGAGCCCGTGCTTCTGTGCCAGCTCGCGGATGATGCGCACGTAGAGGTCGACGCGGCTGTTGCTGCCGGTGTCGCCGGCCGAGCCGATGATCATCGGCACCCCCAGCCGGCGCGAGGCCAGCAGCATCTGTTCGAGGTCATGCCGCTGCCAGGCCTCCGGGCTGGTCGAGGTGTCCGAACCCAGCGGCACCGGGCCGACGTCGTCGCTGCCTGAATCGGCGGCGATGTAGTCGGGCCCGGCCGCCACCCCGAGTTCGAAGCTGGCCGTGCGCAGCGGCGCAAAGCCGAGATGGCCGTTGGGGCAGATGATCTTCAGCGACTGCATGGAGGAAGCTCCCGAGAAGCGCCGGCTGGCGCGGATGCCTGTCCCTACGCAGAAGCCGTGCCATCCGCCGGCGCGAAATACTTCCCTTTTTATTCAACCACTTAGGAATTCCGACCCGCAGCCTGCGTGCATTTCACGCGATAATCTCCACGCCAATGCGTGGATTTCACGCATCTGTCAGGCCGAGCTTGAGCATCTGGTGGCGCAGGGCGTGGCGGCTCAGGCCCAGCCGCTGCGCCGCCTGGCCAGCGTTCTGCCCGCAGGCATCGAGCGCCGCGCGGATCAGCCGCGCCTGGAAGCGCGCGGTGGCGGCGTGGTAGTCCTCGCCGGGCACCGGCGCTGCCGCCATGGCGGCGTCCGTGCCGGCGGAGGCATCGGCGGACGCATCGGCGCGTGCGTCGACCTCGCGCAGGATGCGCGCCGGCAGGTGGCGCGGCAGCACGCAGTCGCCCTCCTCCAGCAGGCAGATGCGCTCCAGCAGGTGTTCCAGCTCGCGCACGTTGCCGGGCCAGCGGTAGGCGCGGAAGATGCGCTCGACCTCGGGGTCCAGGTGCGCCATGCGGCTGCCGTACTGCTGCCGATAGCGCGCCAGGGCCTGCTGCGCCAGCAGGAAGATGTCGTCGCCGCGCTCGCGCAGCGGCGGGATGTTGATGGCGATCACCTGCAGGCGGTAGTACAGGTCTTCGCGGAACTTGCCATCCTTGACCTCGCTCAGCAGGATCTTGTTGGTGGCGGCGATGAAGCGCACGTCCACGCTGATGGGGCGTACCGCGCCGACCCGGCGGAAGCGCCGCGTGTCGAGCAGCGTCAGGATCTTGGACTGCATCACCGGGTCGAGCTCGCGCACCTCGTCCAGGAACACGGTGCCGCCGTTGGCGGCCTCGACCAGTCCTTCCTTCTTGCCGACCGCGCCGGTGAAAGCGCCGCGCTCATGGCCGAACAGTTCGGATTCGAGCAGCTGCGCCGGGATGGCCGCGCAGTTGATGTCGATGAACTCGCGCGCGGCGCGGTCAGACTGCTCATGGAGGATGCGCGCGACCAGGCTCTTGCCGGTGCCGGTCTCGCCATAGATCAGCACCGTGCGCGCCTGGCTGCGCGCCACGCGCGCGACCAGGTCGCGCAAGGCGGCGATGGAGGGATGGCGGCCGGCCAGTTGCAGGCCGGAAGGCTCTTTCGTCATCGGGAACGGCGGGTGGCGGAATACGGGATTACGGATCCCGGGATTGCGGGGCAACCGCGGGCGCGGCCATCATACCGCGCCGGACCCCGGGCGCTGCCGGCGCGCTCCATCGCCGCCCCCGGGCCTGGCCGAAGACAGCAAAAGACAGCCAAAGACGGCATGGCACCGCGATGGGGCAATGCTTCGGCATCCCCTCGACAGGAGTAGCAATTCCGGCCGCGTGAACGCGCACAATGTCCTGGCAGCACAGCATGGCGGTGGCGTGCGATCGCCATCGGTGGCGGCAGCTCCACGGGATACCGCATATGAAGCAGCACGCACTTCTGATTCTCCTCGCCCTGAGCGCCGGGGCACACGCCGGCACCTACGGCTCCTATGCCTCGATGTCCGGCCTCGGTCCGACCGGACGCGCGCTGTACGGCGGCGGGGAGGCTGGCGGCGCAGCCGGCGGCGTCTACGGCCAGGCAGCGAACTCGACCTATTCCGGCATCCGCACCACGCCGGACCAGATCAAGATGTACACGCGCGGCGGTGTCAATGCCGGCATCGGCGAGCGCTACAGTGCCGTCGGCAGCAAGGCGGCCGCGCGCAACGCGCCGCCCGATCTCGACCAGATGCCGACCTCGAAGTCGCAGTCGCGCTCGCTGTCGCACTCCGCCGGCGGCGCGCAGCGCAGATCGCCGGGCGATTCTTCCGGCCAGTAGTACCCGTTGCACCAGTAGTACCTTCCCCGCTCCGCCCCTCCCGCACGCGGCACCCACACCGCGTGCGCTGCGCCACGCCCTCCTCGTTGCTCCCCTCGTTGCTCCCCCGCGCCCCGTCGTGCCGGGCCGGCACCGCTGACAATCCCCTCCGCAGCAGCGCTTGACGTCGTGCCGAACCGCTCACCAGAATGCCCGCAGGAAGAATCCACCAGAAAAACGAGGGGAACATCACGTGCACAGCACCACCAGCTTCCGGCGCGCCAAAGACGCCGTGCAGGCGGTCGCCTCCGGCCAGGGCTGCTGGCTGGATGTGATACGGACCGCGAGGGATTTCCTGGGCGCGGACAGCGCCTCCTTCGTCTGCCACGACAAGGCCAGCCAGACCGTGCGCTACCTGGAGCACGTCGGCGTCGACGAGCAGGCCGTCATCGAGTACGGACAGCACTTCTTCCAGTATGACGACTCCCGCCGCCGCTACTGGTACGCGCCGGCCGGCACCTGGAGCGACTCGTGCGCCGAGCGCGAGCACGAGACCGCGCACGACCGCCTGTTCTGGACCGACTTCATGCTGCCCCACCAGATGCGCCAGCTGACCGGCGTGGTGGTCTGCAACGACGACGAAGTAATGTGCGGCCTCAGCGTGCAGCGCACGCGCGTGAGCACGCCCAGCCACGCGCATGCCGATCACCTGGCCGAGTACGGGCGCCTGCTGACGCACGCCTACGCGGCGCGGCGCCTCGCCGCGCAACGCGGCATGGACCTGCTGGGACAGGTGCTGGATGGCGGCCGCGAGAGCTATCTCGTGTGCCGCAGCGACGGCTGCGTGCAAGCCTGCATGCCCGCGCTGGAGGCCCTGCTGTGCGGCGACAGCTACCTGAGCCTGCAGGCCAGGCGCCTGGTCCACCGGGAACCGGCATGGCAGGCGCGCCTGCTTGCCGGCATCCGGCAGGTGGCCGCCACCGGCCGGCCCGCCATGCTGGCCATGCCCGACGGCTGGGGCCGCTCCTTGCGGGTGGCCATGCGGCCGGTGGACAACGACCTGAACCAGGGCCTGAGCGGCTGCGTCGGCATGCGCGTGGAGCGCCGCAATATCTTCGACGTGCCGAACGCCGAGATGCTCGCCGAACTGTTCGCGCTGACGCCCGCCGAGGCACGGCTGTGCCACCACCTCGCGGCCGGCCTCACGGTGGACGACTGCAGCAAGGTGCTGGAAGTCAGCCTGCACACGCTGCGCAAGCAGCTGTCGGCCATCCTGCGCAAGACGGGCTGCACGCGCCAGGCCGAGCTGATGCGCCTGGTGACGACACTGTAGTGCCGCGGCGGGGCCGGCAAGCTACAGGATGCGCCCTGCGTTCAGCGCGTCGCCCGCATCCAGCGTGCGCTTCAGCGCGCGCATCACCTCCAGCTCGGTCTCGCTGCGGCTCAGATGCAGGAAGGGCTTCTTGATGCGGCCGATGCCATGCTCGGCGGAGATGCTGCCGCCCACTTCCGCCACCAGCCCGTAGACGATCTCGTCGACCGCGAGCTGGTCGGCCTCGCTGGCATGCGGGCCGCTGACGATATGCAGGTTGCCGTCGCCGAGGTGGCCGAAGAACAGGTGCGAGGCCTGCGGGAAGGCCGCCTGCAGCCGCGCGCGCGCCGTCTCCACGTAGTCGGCGGTGACGCGCAGCGGAATGCCCACATCGAAGGAGACGAAGGGCGAAAGCTGCTTGAGCAGCTCGCCGATGGCATCGCGGAAATCCCATAGCGACTGCGCCTGCTCCTGCGTCTGCGCGACGATCACGTCGGCCACCACGCCCTCTTCCAGCATCTCGCCGAGGAAGCCTTCGAAGATCTCCTGCATCTGCGGCGCGGTGCTGCCTTCGGCCTCGACCAGCACGTAGATGGGGTGGCCGCCGCCCAGCGGCACCGCGCGCCCGAGCGCGCGCGCGGCGGCCACCAGGTATTCCTGCCACATCACCTCGAACGAGGACAGCCCGGGCAGGCGCCCGCGCGCCTGCTTGAGGAGCTGGGCCACCTGCGCGAACGATGCCACCGCGCACAACGCGCTGCGCCGCACCGCCGGACGCGGGAACAGGCGCAGCACCACGCGGGTGACGATGCCGAAGGTGCCTTCGGTGCCGATGAAGAGGTGCTTGAGGTCGGGACCGGTGTTGTTCTTCACCACGCGGTTCAGCATCGGCATCACGGTGCCATCGGCCAGCACCACTTCCATGCCCAGCACCAGGTCGCGCATCGGCCCGTAGCGCAGCACGCGGTTGCCGCCGGCATTGGTGGACACGTTGCCGCCGATCTGGCAGCTGCCGCGCGCGCCGATGTCCAGCGGGAAGTACCAGTCCCTGGCCTCGACGATCTCGGCCAGCTTCGCCAGCGGCACGCCGGCCTGCACGGTGATGGTGCCGCCGATGTCGTCGAAATCCTCGACCTGGTTGAGGCGCTCCAGCGAGATCACCACGTCGCCGGCATCCGGCGCGGCGCCGCCGGCCAGGCCGGTGAGGCCGCCCTGCACCGTGATGCGCGCGCCCTGCGCGCGGCAACTGCGCACGATCGCGGCCACCTCGGCCGTGCTGGCCGGCCGATACACCACGGCCGGCAGCCCGCCCTTGAGGCCGCTCCAGTCGCCGCGGTACTTCTCCAGGTCGGCGGGCTCCCGCAGCGTGCCGGGAATGTCGATCGGATCGACGGGCTTGGCTTGGGTCAACGTATTCTCCTTCTGGCCATCCATGCCTCCATGGATTCGTTCACTGATGGCGCGCCCGCCACGGCGGCGCGCCGCATCCGCTGCAGCGGATTATCCTCCCGCCCGCGCCGGCGTTCCAGTGCCATCGCACTGCGCGCGGCGCGCACTGGACTAGAATGGAGCGCCGCCTGCCACGCGCGGCGAACACCCCGCACCACACGCTCCCATCCATGCCTACCCGCACGCCCGACTCCGACGAACCCGCCAAGCGCACCAGCGCCAGCCAGACCCTGTTCCGCGGCCTGGAGATCGTCGAAACCGTCGCCAAGGGCTTCACCTCGCTGCCCGAGATCGTCAAGCACACCGGCCTGTCCTCCAGCACCGCGCACCGGCTCGCCTCCGCGCTGGTCGAGGCGCGCTACCTGCAGCACGAACCACGTCGCGGCTACAGCCTGGGCAGCAAACTGATCGAACTCGGCTTCCAGGCCCACCGCGAGTCCGACGTGCTGGCCAGCGCCAAGCCCTTCCTCGAACAACTCGCCGCGCAGACGCGCGACACCGTGCACCTCGCCACGCTGGTCGACGAGGAAGTGATCTATCTCGACAAGCTGCCCGGACAGCGCGCGGTCGAGATCAGCTCGCGCATCGGCGGGCGCAATCCCATCACCACCACCGGCGTCGGCAAGGCCCTGGTACTCGACCGCGGCGAGGACGAGTGGCGCCGTATCCGCGCGCACGAAGCCGCCGCCGGCAAACCCGCGCCGGGCGAGGAAGAATGGCTGCGCCTGATGCGCGGCTATGCGGCGCGCGACAGCGCCTTCGACCTCGGCGAGGACGAGCCCTCGATCCGCTGCGTGGCAGCGCCCGTGCGCGACGCCACCGGGCGCATCGTGGCGGCCATCAGCGTGACGAGCGCGGTGCAGTATATGGGGCCGGAGCGGATGGAGGAGCTGGTGGGGGTGGTGAAGGAGGCCGCGGCGGGGGTTAGCCGGCAGTTGGGGGGGAGGAGGAGGTGATGGTCGAGGGGGTGATGGTCGAGGGGGTGATGGTCGAGGGCTTGGATTCGAGCGATGTCGGATTGCGAGGCAACGGCCTGTCTCGGCCCTCGTGACTCTGTGCTTGTCTTCGGGCGGTGTCGGTGTGCGAGGCAACGGCCTGTTTCGACTCCCCTGCGGGGAGCCGACTCACTTTCTTTGTCTCGCTGTATAGACCGGGGACATAGGTGACACCTGTGCGAGGACATGGTTGACACTTCACGGCAGAGTTTCTGCCGGAGTCCGTCATGCCGTGGAGCCCACGCGACACCATGAGCCTGCGCCACGAATTCGTCCTGCTCGCCCAGCAAGAGGGCTGCAATCGCCGCCAGCTATGCCAACGCTACGGCATCTCCCCGCAGACCGGCTATAAGTGGATTGCTCGGTACACCGAACAGGAGATGGCTGGCTTGGTCGAGCGGTCGCGCCGGCCCGCGACCAGTCCGACCCGAACGGCGGAGGAACTGGAGCGACTGGTCGTCGCCCTGCGCCTGCAGCACCCGGCTTGGGGCGGGCGCAAGATCAGCCGGCGGCTTCAGGATCTGGGCCACACACCGGTGCCGGCTCCGAGCACCGTGACGTCCATCCTGCATCGACATGGCCTGATCTCACCCGAAGCCTCGGTCAAGGCCCAGCCCTGGCAACGCTTTGAACATGCGGCGCCCAATCAGCTGTGGCAAATGGATTTCAAGGGCGGCTTTCGCACGCACGATGGCCAGATGTGCTCACCATTGACGGTACTGGACGATCATTCCCGCTTCGCCGTCACGCTGGCCGCCTGTACGCAGACCCACACCGCTGTGGTCCAGGAGCACCTGGCCCAGGCCTTTCGCCACTTCGGACTGCCTTGGCGTATCAACGCCGACAATGGGGCGCCGTGGGGCAGTCCTTCACAACCGGGGCAGCTCACCGGCCTGGGGGTCTGGCTCATCCGGCTGGGCGTGCGCCTGACCCATAGCCGTCCGGCCCATCCTCAAACCAATGGCAAGGACGAACGCTTTCACCGCACCCTCAAAGCCGAAGTGATCAATGCCCGTGGCTTTGCCTCCAGCCTGCAAGCCCAGCATGCGTTTGATGCCTGGCGCGATATCTACAACTTGCAGCGCCCACACGAGGCACTCGGCCTGGCGACGCCGGTGACACGCTATCAGCCCAGTCCTCGCTCCTATCCGGAGGTGCTACCGGAGATCGAATACGGCCCTGACGATCTGGTGGTGAAGATCAAATGGGACGGACAACTGCGCTTTCGCGGGCAAACCTTCAAAGTGTCCAATGCCCTACGAGATTTCCCGGTCGCCTTGCGCCCACAACCCAACCACGATGGACGATTCGATCTGTATTTCGTCGATCACTGCTTCGGCTACATCGATTTGAACGACCACCAGGCGGCTTAATATGTGTCAACCATGTCCTCGCACAGGTGTCACCTATGTCCCCGGTCTATACATCTCGCCAAAGAAAGTAAGCAAAGAAAGGCGACCCGGGTGCGGCGAACCCCCCTCGCGAATGGGCCCCGGCCGCCGCGCCCGTCCGAACTCGCGGCCTGCGGCCGCTCAGACAGCGGACGGGCTTCATCGGCGGCCGGGGCCCATTCGCGAGGCGCCGCACACGGGAGGGAAAGGCCAACCGTTGGTCTGCGAGCGGGCTCACTTTTGCGTGACGGCCTGGTTGGCTGAGCCTTGTGTTCGGCCAGCGAGCTGGCCGAACACAGCCCACCCGAAGCGAAGCGAGGCGTGGCGTCTGTTCCCTGCCGTGTGCGGCGCCTCGCGGGCTGGGGCAAAGAGCGGATTAGAGGGCCCCCTGTCTGAGGATCGCCCTAAGGCGATCCGAGTTGGGGCCCGGCCGCTCTTTGCCCCAGCCCGCGAGGGGGGGTGAGCCGCACCCGGCGCGCCTTCTTTGCCTACTTTCTTGGGCAAGACCAAGAAAGTAGGTCGGCTCCCCCGCAGGGGGAGTCGAAACAGGCCGTTGTCACACTGACCGATACCACTCGAATCCACGCGCAAAAGCCTTGCGTCACGAAAGCGAGTCGGCTCCCCGCAGGGGGTCGAAACAGGCCATTGCCCCGCACACCAACACCACCCGAAGACAAGCGACAAGGCATCGAGTCACGCGTGCATTGGTGTTCGGCCAGCAAGCTGGCCGAACACCGCCCACCCGAAGCGAAGCGAGGCGCGGCGTCTGTTCCCTGCCGTGTGCGGCGCCTCGCGGGCTGGGGCAAAGAGCGGATTAGAGGGCCCCCTGTCTGAGGATCGCCTTAAGGCGATCCGAGTTGGGGCCCGGCCGCTCTTTGCCCCAGCACGCGAGGGGGTTTTAAGCCGCACCCGGCGCGCCTCCTTTTGCCTACTTTCTTGGGCAAGACCAAGAAAGTAGGTCGGCTCCCCCGCAGGGGGAGTCGAAACAGGCCGTTGTCACACTGACCGATACCACTCGAATCCACGCGCAAAAGCCTTGCGTCACGAAAGCGAGTCGGCTCCCCGCAGGGGAGTCGAGACAGGCCGTTGCCCCGCACGCCAACACCGCCCGAAGACAAGCGACAAAGCATCGAGTCACGCGTGCATTGGTGTTCGGCCAGCAAGCTGGCCGAACACCCCCCACCCGAAGCGAAGCGAGGCGTGGCGTCTGTTCCCTGCCGTGTGCGGCGCCTCGCGTGCTGGGGCAAAGAGCGGATTAGAGGGCCCCCTGTCTGAGGATCGCCTTAAGGCGATCCGAGTTGGGGCCCGGCCGCTCTTTGCCCCAGCACGCGAGGGGGGGGTTGAGCCGCACCCGGCGCGCCTTCTTTGCCTACTTTCTTGGGCAAGACCAAGAAAGTAGGTCGGCTCCCCCGCAGGGGGAGTCGAAACAGGCCGTTGTCACACAGACCGATACCACTCGAATCCACGCGCAAAAGCCTTGCGTCACGAAAGCGAGTCGGCTCCCCGCAGGGGAGTCGAAACAGGCCGTTGACTCGCACACCAACACCGCCCGAAGACAAGCGACAAGGGGCACCGAGTCACGAATGCAAATCAGGCCACCGGGACACCGGAAAGTCGATCAGCGCTGCTCAGCGCGCCAGATCGAGCGCCACGTCGACGATCATGTCCTCCTGACCACCGACCATGCGCCGCTTGCCCAGTTCCACCAGAATATCCACCGTAGGCACACCGTACTTGGCCGAAGCCGTCTCCGCATGGCGCAGGAAGCTCGAGTAGACCCCCGCGTAGCCGAGCGCCAGCGTCTCGCGGTCCACCCGCACCGGGCGGTCCTGCAGCGGACGCACCAGGTCATCGGCAGCGTCCATCAGCGCGCGCACGTCGCAGCCGTGGTTCCAGCCCATGCGGTCGGCCACGGCGATGAAGACTTCCAGCGGCGCGTTGCCGGCGCCCGCGCCCATGCCCGACAGGCTGGCGTCGACGCGGTTGGCGCCTTCTTCCACCGCCACCACCGAGTTGGCCACACCCAGGCTCAGGTTGTGGTGGGCGTGCACGCCGATCTCGGTCTCGGCCTTGAGCGTGTCGCGCAGCGCACGCACGCGGTCGCGCGCGTCGTTCATGGTCAGCGCGCCGCCGGAGTCCACCACGTAGATGCAGGTGGCGCCGTAGCCTTCCATCAGCTTGGCCTGCTCGGCCAGCTTCTGCGGCGTGGTCATGTGGCTCATCATCAGGAAGCCGACCGTGTCCATGCCCAGCTTGCGCGCGCTCTCGATGTGCTGGCGCGAGACGTCGGCCTCGGTGCAGTGGGTGGCCACGCGCACCACGCGCGCGCCGGCGTCGTAGGCGGCGTGCAGGTCGTGCACGGTGCCGATGCCGGGCAGCAGCAGGGTGGCGATCTTGGCGCGCTTGACGCTTTGCGCGGCGGCGCTGATCCACTCCACGTCGGTGTGGGCGCCGAAGCCGTAGTTGAAGCTGGCACCCGACAGGCCGTCGCCGTGCGCGACTTCGATGGAGTCGACGCCGGCGGCATCCAGCGCCGCGGCGATCGCCTTGACGTGCTCGACGCTGTACTGGTGGCGGATGGCGTGGCTGCCGTCGCGCAGCGTGACGTCGGAGATATAGAGTTTGTTGTCGCTCATGTCGGCTCCTTTCAGGCGGCGCAAAGCTGGGTTTCTGCCATGCGCTCGGCGCAGGCCAGCGCGGCCGAGGTCATGATGTCGAGGTTGCCGGCGTAGGCCGGCAGGTAGTGGGCGGCGCCCTCCACTTCGAGGAAGACCGAGGTCTTGAGGCCGGCCACGCGGCCCAGGCCCGGGACGTTGGGCGCGTTGCCCGCGTCGAAGCGGTCGAACTGCACGGCCTGCTTGAGGCGGTAGCCGGGCACGTAGCGCTGCACCTTCTCGACCATGGCGTGCACGCTGTCTTCGATGCGCGACTGCTCGGTGAGGTCGGACAGCACGAACACGGTGTCGCGCATGATCAGCGGCGGCTCGGCCGGGTTCAGCACGATGATGGCCTTGCCGCGCTTGGCGCCGCCCAGCACCTCGATGGCGCGCGAGGTGGTCTCGGTGAACTCGTCGATGTTGGCGCGCGTGCCGGGACCGGCCGACTTGCTGGAGATGGAGGCCACGATCTCGGCGTAGTGCACCGTCGCCACCTGCGACACCGCCGCCACGATGGGAATGGTGGCCTGGCCGCCGCAGGTGACCATGTTGATGTTGGGCGCGTCGAGCTGCTGGTCCAGGTTGATGGCCGGGATCACGTAGGGGCCGATGGCGGCCGGCGTCAGGTCGATCACGCGCACGCCGTGCTGCTGCAGCCTGGCGTTGTGGTGCTCGTGCGCGCCCGCCGAGGTGGCGTCGAACACCACGCGGATGTCCTGGAAGCCCGGCAGGGCCAGCAGGCCGTCGATGCCTTCCGCGGTGGTGGGAACGCCCAGGCGCGCGGCGCGCGCCAGTCCGTCCGAGGCGGGGTCGATACCGACCATCGCGCCCATTTCCAGATGCTGGCCGTGGCGCAGCACCTTGATCATCAGATCGGTGCCGATATTGCCCGAGCCGATGATCGCGACCTTGACCTTGTCTCCTGTTGTCATCAGAGCACTCCTAAGTGGCGGTGGATGTCTGCCGCGGCGGCGCCCGGCATGCCTTTGGTGCTGCCATCCTAGGCGGCCACTCCTTTAGTGTCAATATATAATATTGACTCCCATATATTGGTACTAAAAAGCTTCGCTTACGCCATAAGGAAGCACGCTGGCGCTGCCGCGGCGTGGAAGGGCGGACAATGGACAAGGGGACAAGGGGGCAAGGTCTCTGCAGCGGCTGGCGCCGCCTTGCGCGCCGGGCACCGGCAGGCGTAGCGGGCGCGGCCGCCGCGGCTTTCGTCATGGCTTGCCGGCCGCGAACGAAGTGGCGCCGGCGCGGTCTGAGCCACCATCGCGCACCGGCGGCACGGCGGTGTGCACCGCAGCAATCATTTCCGGACCAGAAACGGTTTTCCGATATATTTACGTTCCAATCGTCACACCGGCAGCAAGGGAGAGCCATCCAATGAGTTCCGGCCAATTGATCGAAAGGCTCGCCGCCGTATTCGCCCTGATCGTGCTGATCGGCGGCTCGCTGCTGGTGCTGGCCCCCTTCACCACCGCCCTGCTGTGGGGCGCCATCCTGGCCTACAGCTCCTGGTATCCCTACACGGTGCTGTCGCGCTGGCTGGGCAACCGGCGCGGCGTGGCGGCGCTGATCTTCGTGCTGCTGGCCTTCGTGGTGGTGCTCGGCCCCTTCGTCTACGCGGGTGCGAGCGTGTCCGCCCATATCGACGAGATGTCGGCCCTGGTCGACCGCTACGTGGAACACGGCCTGCCGCAGCTTCCCGACTGGCTGACCAGCCTGCCCTACCTGGGCAGCTACCTGCAGACCTCGTGGGACAAGCTGTTGCATGCCGACTCGGAGATGCTGGCCAATGTGCGCAAGCTGCTGGCGCCGGTGGGCCATGCGCTGCTGGGCGCCGGTCTGTCGGTCGGCGCCGGCCTGGGACAGCTGGCCCTGTCCATCGTGCTGGCCTATTTCTTCTACACGGGCGGCGAGTTCGCCGTGGCCTGGCTGCGCGCCGGCATGCGCCGCATCGGCGGCGAGCGTGCCGACCACCTGCTTTCGCTGGCCGGCAACACCATCAAGGGCGTGGTCTACGGCGTGCTCGGCACCGCCTTCGTGCAGGCCCTGCTCGCCGGCATCGGTTTCTGGATCGCGGGCGTGCCCACGCCGGCGCTGCTCGGCCTGGTCACGTTCTTCCTCTCCGTGATCCCGGTCGGCCCGCCGCTGGTGTGGATCCCGGCGGCACTGTGGCTCTATCACGCGGGCTCGGTCGGCTGGGCCATCTTCATCGTGGTCTGGGGCATGGGCGTGGTCGGCATGGCCGATAACGTGATCAAGCCGCTGCTGATCAGCAAGGGCACCGATATGCCGCTGATCTGGATCATGCTCGGCGTGCTGGGCGGCGCCCTCGCCTTCGGCTTCCTCGGCGTCTTCATCGGGCCGACCGTGCTGGCGGTGGCGTACGCGCTGCTGCGCGACTGGACCGTGGGCCAGGCGGTGGCACTGCCGGGCGCCGCCGCGGAGGCGCCGCCCGTGCGCAAGGAAGCGCCCTGAGCCCGCCCATGGATCCGCGTCCACCGACCCCATCCGCACCGCCGGGCGATGCGCCACCGCAGAGCGCCGCGCCACCCGCGCTGCCGCCTTCGGCTGCCGCCGAACTCGCGGCCAGCGGCACCACCAACGCGCTGGTGGCCTGCCACTATTGCGATGCGCTCTACCAGCGCGCGGCGCTGGCGCCGGGCGAGCGCGCCTGCTGCCTGCGCTGCGGCAGCCCGCTCTACCAGGACAGCCGGCGCGCCTACCGGCGCCAACTGCCGCTGACCCTGACCGCGCTGATCCTGTTCCTCATCTCCAACGCCTACCCCATCGTGGCGATGGACCTGCAGGGCGTACGCACCCACACCACGCTGCTGGGCGCGGTGGAAGCCCTGTATGCCGACCACATGGAGCTGGTCGCCTTCCTGGTCTTCGCCACCACCATCCTGTTTCCGCTCACCGAACTGCTGATGATGTGCTACCTGCTGGTGCCGATGACGCGGCACCGCATGCCGGCCGGCTTCGAGCGCATCGTGCGCGGCATCTGCCAGACCCGGCCGTGGGGCATGATCGAGGTCTTCATGATCGGCGTGCTGGTCACGCTGGTGAAGCTGTCGAGCATGGCCGAGGTCCTGCCCGGCGTCGCGCTGTGGTCCTTCGGGGCCCTCGTGGTGGTGCTGGCCGCGCTGCTGTCCTTCGATCCGCGCGACCTGTGGCAGCACCTGGACGAGGCACCCGCGCCATGACACCAGCAGGCAAGCCCTCCCCCGCGGAGGAACGCGGCACGGCGGCCGGCCCTTCGCGCCTGCAGCGCTCGCGCGCGCTGGCGGCGGAAGTGGTGGCCGGGATCACCGATGACGACGAGCGCACGCCGCTGGCCCAGGTGCCGACAGCGCGCGCGCAGGGGCTGCTGTCCTGCCACGCCTGCGCCGGCGTCAGCCCGGCCAGCCTGGCCGGCGAGCCGTGCCCGCGCTGCGGCGCCACGCTGCACGTGCGCAAGCCGGCCAGCCTGACGCGCACCTGGGCCTTCCTGCTGTCGGCCTACATCCTCTACATCCCGGCCAACCTGCTGCCGGTGATGATCACCCAGACCATCCTCGGCACCCAGCGCGACACCATCTTCTCCGGCGTGGTCTACCTGTGGCTGTCGGGTTCGCACCTGCTGGCCGGCGTGGTGCTGGTGGCCAGCATCGTGGTGCCGATGCTGAAGATGGCGATCCTCACCTTCCTGCTGCTGTCCGTGCAATTCCGCTCCACCTGGCGCATGCGGCAGCAGACCAAGCTGTACGAACTGGTGGAAGTGATCGGCCGCTGGTCGATGCTCGATGTCTTCGTGGTGGCGCTGCTGGCCTCGCTGGTGCGGGCCGGTGCGCTTGCCACCATCATCCCCGGAGGCGGCGCCCTCGCCTTCGCCTCGGTCGTGGTACTGACGATGCTGGCCTCGCTCAGCTTCGACCCGCGCCTGCTGTGGGATTCGCTGGAAAATGAACATGTCTGAAGAAACGGACCGCAACGCTCCCCCGCCCGCCCGCCCTCCTGCTCCCCCATCGCCACCGCTGCCACCCGAGCCCGCGCGCAAGCGCCGCGCGCGCTGGCTGCCCTCGGTGGTGTGGCTGATCCCGATCGTGGCGGCGGTGGTCGGCATCACCCTGCTGGTCCATACCATCACCTCGCGCGGGCCGGAGATCACCGTCACCTTCCACACCGCCGTGGGGCTGACGCCGGGCAAGACCGCGGTACGCTACAAGGAGGTCGACATCGGGCTGGTGAAATCGGTACGGCTGGCCCCCGACCGCTCGCACGTGGCCGCCATCATCGAGCTGACCAAGGACGCCGAGTCCTTCGCGGTCAAGGACACCCGTTTCTGGGTGGTGCGTCCGCGCTTTGCCATCAGCGGCATATCGGGGCTGGAAACCCTGCTGTCGGGCGCCTACATCGGCGTGGACGCCGGCAAGTCCGACGAGCACGTGCGCGACTTCACCGGCCTGGAAGCGCCGCCGGTGGTGACCTCCGACTCCTCCGGCAAGCAGTTCGTGCTGCGCGCCGCCGACCTCGGCTCCCTGGAGATCGGCTCGCCGATCTACTACCGGCGCCTGCCGGTCGGCCACGTGGTGGCCTACCAGCTCGCGCCCAACGGACGCGACATCACGCTGCGGATCTTCGTCAACAAACCCTATGACAAGCTGGTTACGGCCGACACCCGCTTCTGGCACGCCAGCGGCGTCGACCTGAAACTCGATGCGGGCGGCCTGAAACTGTCCACCCAGTCGCTGGTGACGGTGCTGCTGGGCGGCGTGGCCTTCCAGCAGCCGGAGCATTCGCCCGCCACCGAGGCAGCGGCCGAGAACACGCAGTTCCTGCTCGCCGCCGACCAGACCGAGGCCATGAAGGAGCCCGAGGAGCTGGCGCCGACGCTGGCCGTGCTGAACTTCGACCAGTCGGTGCGCGGCCTGGCGCCGGGCGCACCGGTCGACTTCCGCGGCGTGGAGGTGGGCCAGGTACGCTCCATCGGCATCGAGTACGTGCGCGCGACAAAGACCTTCCGCCTGCCGGTGGTGGTGGAGTTCTACCCGTCGCGCATGGGCTTCCGCCAGCGCGACGTGCGCGACGAGCAGCTCGCCCACGCCATCGTGCAGGGCCTGGTCAAGCGCGGCCTGCGCGCGCAGCTGCGCACCGGCAACCTGCTGACCGGCCAGCTCTACGTGGCGCTCGACTTCTTCCCGAAGGCGGCCCCGGCCACCTTCGACGGCAACGCCACGCTGCCCGAGCTGCCCACCACGCCGGGCACCTTCGACGAACTGCAGGCGCAGCTCGGCGACATCGTGGCCAAGATCGACAAGATCCCGTTCGAGCAGATCGGCCAGGACCTGCGCACCACGATGGCCTCGCTCAACCGGATGATGGCCAATGCCGACAAGCTGGTGAACCAGCTCAACGGCGACGTCGCGCCGCAGGTCACCGCGGCGCTGCAGGACGCGCGCAAGACGCTGAACGCGGCCAACGGCACGCTGGCTGCGGACGCACCGCTGCAGCAGGACACGCGCCGCATGCTGCAGGAGCTGACGCGCACCGCCGCCTCGCTGCGCGCGCTGACCGACTATCTCGAACGCCACCCCGAAGCGCTGTTGCGCGGCAAGACGGAGAAGCCGTGATGAACCGCCCCCGATTCGACGCCCGCCGCACCGACCCGCGCCGCCTGCCGGCCGCCACTGCGCGCACCGGCGCGGCAACCCTGGCGAACACCCTTGCCGCGGCCGCCCTGGCTGCCCTGCTGGCCGGCTGCGCCTCGCCCGAGCCGCGCTACTACACGCTGGCGCAGGCCAGCGGCACCGGCGCGGCCGCCGCGCCGCAGGCCACGCCTCAAGGCAAACCCGTGTGGATCGAAGTAGCGCCGGTACACGTGCCCGAGCGCCTGAACCGCGCCGAACTGGTGGTGGGCGAGGACGGCAGCGCCGATGGCGACAGCCGGCTGCGCCGCCTCGAACTGGCGCGCTGGTCGGCGCCGCTGCCCGATGAGCTGCGCGATGCGCTGTCGCAGCGCCTGCAGGCCGCGCTGGACGCCCAGGACACTTACCGGCAGGGCCTGTCCGGCGTCGAGCCAGTCTACCGAATCACCGCCGACGTGGTGCGCCTGGATGCCGCGCCCGGCGGCCGCGCCGGCGCCCTGATCAACTGGACCGTGCGGCGGCTGCCGGACGGCAAGCTGGCCAGCGGCCAGAGCCGTGCCGACCTGCCGGCCGGCAGCGGTGTGGACGGCGTGGTGGCGGCCTACCGCCAGATCCTGGCGGGCGCGGCCGACGACATCGCCGGCGGCGTGCGCGCGCTGCAGCCTTGATGCCGCGCGGAGGCGGCCAAGCAGCCAGGTGATTAGGCGGAGTTAAGCGGGTTAAGCGGGTTAAGCGGGTTAAGCGGGTTAAGCAGCCAGGCGGCTTGTCCACTAGGACGCCGCGCGTGCGATCGCCTGCAGGCATTCGCGCGCGCCACCCTGCACCATGCGCGCCGCGCACGCCAGCATCAGGTTCTTGCCCAGGCCGAAGTCCTCCACCACGTAGCCGCGCGCATCGAGGCCGCGGCCCTCGGCGTCGGTCACCACCGCCACGCGCTCCAGCAGCGTGCCGGCATCGGCGCTGTAGGCCCACACCGGCTTGCCCAGCGCCACCGCGTAGCCGACCTCGAAGGCGGTGCCGGCATCCGGCTCGCCCGGGCCGCGGAAGTCGTCCAGGTTGGCCATCAGCAGGTCGGCGCGCCGGATCAGCGCGAGATTGGCCTGGTAGATCCACTGCGCCGCGGCGGGACCGCTCAGCCCGGGCGGCAGGGCATGGTCGAGCGGGTAGAGGCCGTCGCAGCCGTAGGTGGCGCACAGCGCCTTGAGCGCTTCGCCGTGGGCGATGGCATCGCGGCGGAACACGTCGAAGCCGGCGAGATAGATGGTGGGCATCTTGATGGGTCCGGTCATGCGGGCGCGGAACACGCCCGCTGCGCTGCAAGCATACGCGCGCGGCGTGCGGCGTGCGGGCTCAGGCCGCGCGGCCCTTGCTGCTGCGCCAGACGCGGCGCCCCTTGCTGACCGGCGCGGTCAGCGCGGCGGTGCAGTAGTCGGCCAGGTCGGCCACGGGTGGCTGCTCTGGCTTGCCCTCGGACTGCTGGCACCACTGCGCCAGCGCGTAGACCACGCTCTGGTTGAACCACTGCTGCCGGTGATGCATCACCTTGCGCGGGATGCCGGGCAGCGCAGCGGCGATCAGGCGGCGCGCGCGGATCACGCCGGACATGGCCGCCGGATCGATCATCTCCTCGTTGACCAGGCCCGGGCTCAGGGTAGCCTGCGCCAGCACCTTGACGTAGCGCGCGCCCCACGGCGTGTCGCAGATGGTATCGGCCAGCGCGCTGATCGAGGCCTCGACGATGGTGCGCACGTCGCCGCCCAGGCCGGCGGCCTCGACCTCGTCCAGGTAGCGGTCGCGCAGCACGTTGACCTGGGCCAGGCGGAAGTTCAGCAGGTGGCTGACCAGGGCCTCGCGCGAGCCGAAGTGATAGTGCAGCGCGGAGCGGTTGCGCTGGCCCGCCTCCACCACGATCTGGCGCAGCGGCACCAGTTCCACGCCGTGCTCGGCAAAGAGGCGCTCGGCGATCTCCAGCATGCGCCGCGCGGTCTCGTTCTCCAGCGGGTTGGCGGCCGGGGCGCCGGGCGTGCCGGCGGGCGCCGCCTTGCGCGGGGCAGGCGCCGGGCCGGGCGGCGGGTCCATCACGCTGGCGTCGGCCAGGAAGGAGGAGAGCGATCGGTTGCGCACGCGGCTCATCTGCCAATACCTCATAAGCTAATCCGGAGGATTATCGGCGCAGGCCCTGGTACCGGCAAGCCGGGACAAGTGCGGAGTCGCCCCTGCCCTTTGCGGGCGGGGCCCCGGCGTCTCAGGCGCGCAGGCGCTGCCTGGTGCGCTCCGGGTGCTGGCCGAGGATGCCGACCAGGCAGCCCGCCACCATCACCGCGCCGCATACGCCGAAGCCGAGTTCGAAGCCGTGCGCGGCGCCGGCGTGGGACTGCGCCTGCACCAGCTTCCCCATCACCACCGGCGCGACGGCACCGGCGCTGGTGGAGACCGCAGTGCTGATGGCGATGAGCGCGCTGCGCTGCGCGTCCGGCACGATCTCGCCGAGCACGGCCGGTCCGAGCGCGAAGGTGATCGGCGGCAGCACCGCGGACACCGCCAGCAGCGCCACCTTGCCGCCCGGCGGCAGCGGCAGCAGCGGCAGTGCCAGCAGCAGCACGCCGCCGAGGCCGACACAGACGCAGCTGAACACCACGCGCGCGGAGCGCGAGGAGGCGCCGCGGCGCAGCATGCGCTGCGAGCACCAGCTCAGGCCCATGCTGACCGGCACGCCCGCCGCCACGATGATGGCGAACATGCGGCCGGCGGCGGCGGCGTCGAAGCCCAGGCCCTGTTCCAGGTAGGACGGCAGCCAGGTGAGGGCCAGGGCCAGCCCCCAGTAGGCAGCGAAGCCGGTCAGGAAGCCGCACAGCACGGTGGTGTCGGTCAGCAGGCGGCGGTAGGACACGGGCGCCTGCGCGCGCGCCGGCTCGCTGCCGCCCGCCTGCACCTCGGTGCGCAGCGTGCCTTCGCGCCCCCAGATCAGCCAGCCCAGCGCCCACAGCAGCGACGCGGCGGCCAGCACGACGAAATTGGCGCGCCAGCCCCACTGATGGGTCACCAGCGGCACGCCCAGGCCGGCCAGCAGCAGGCCGATGGTGGCGCCCTGGTTGATCAGCGAGACCGGCAGGTTGCGCTTCTCGTGCGGGAACCACTTGTAGAGCGCGTGGACCGAGACCGGGAAGCCGGGCCCCTCGCCCGCGCCGAGGATGACGCGCGAGACCAGCAGCGCGGTGGCGCTGGAAGCCAGCGCCACCGGGAACTGCACCAGCGACCACAACACCGCCATCGCCAGCAGCAGCCAGCGTGCCGGCACCCGGTTGCCGACGAAGCCGACCACCGCCGCGGAGATCGAGAACAGCCAGAAGAAGCTGCCGGCAACCACGCCGAACTGGGTCGGGGTGAGTTGCAGGTCGCGCATCAGCGGCACCGCCACCATGCCGAGCACGACCTTGTCGAGGAAGTTGATGGCCGAGAAAGCGGTCAGCCAGGTGGCGATGGCCCAGGCCTTGCGCGGCTGGTAGACGCCAGCGGCGGCGGCCGGAGCGCCATCCGCGTCGGCCCGGGCGGTGCCTTGCGGCGGTGAAGTCGTCAGCGTGTCTGCCATGCTTCCTGCGCTCCTGTCTGGTGCCGCCGGCCGCCCCCTGGCGCCGGCGCCGCGCCTGCCGCCGAGCGGCCGCGGGCGCTTGCCTGGTCCCGTCTCCCCTCGCCTGCCGGTACCGCATGCAACACATGCACCGGCCGGAATTAATGCAGGGGATTACCTGATCTTCCGAGAGTAGAGGGTCGCCCGGATTCAGCCCACTGGGGTTTTCCCCGGCACGGCCCGCCGGCCGAGACGCGGCGCCGGCTGACGGCCGATACGCCCCCGGCGCGGCTCCGCAGGAGCCCCACATGTGCTTGACAACGCGGGGCCATCCGGTAAATTTAATCTCCATGCTTAATCCAAAGTATTAAAAAGAGGAGACTCCGCATGACAGACAACACACGCAAGGCCGGCGCCGACCGGACCCCGCTCGACACCGGCAGCGGCATCGAGCCGGTCGCCGCGGGCGTCTGGCTGCTGCGCGGCCAGGGACAGAGCTTCGTGGCCGAGATCGACGAAGGCCTGGTGGTGGTGGACGCCGGCCCGGGCGGGCGCGTCACCGCCGGCATGATCGCCAGCCTGCGCGAGGTCAGCACGCGGCCGGTGGTCGCGCTGTGCTACAGCCATGGCCACGTCGGCTACAACGCCGGCGTGCCGTTGTGGCTGGAGGATGCGGTGCAGCGCGGGCACGCGCGCCCGCGCCTGGTCGCCCATGCCAACGTGCCGGCCCGCTATGCGCGCTACCGCCGCACCGAAGGCCTGCAGAACCGCATCAATGCGCTGCAGTTCCGCCGCCAGCCGGACCAGGCCGCCGGCCTGCTGCGCCTGCACGATCCGGACCAGACCTATGCCGAGCAGCTGGTGCTGGGCAGCGGCGCGCGCCGTGTCCACCTGCTGTGGGCGCCGTCGGAGACCGACGACGTCAGCGCGGTGTGGGTGCCCGGGGCGCGCGTGCTGTACGGCAGCGCCGCGGTCATCGACTCGATTCCGAACATCGGCACGCCCTTCCGCACGCTGCGCGACACCCTGCGCTGGGCCGGCACGCTGGAGCGCCTGGCCGACCTGCGCCCGCTCAAGGTAGTGCGCGAGTTCGGCGCGGTGCTGGAGGGCGAGGAGACCGTGCAGCGCGTGCTGGGCCATACCGCCGGCGCGCTGCGCTGGCTGCACGCCGAGGTGGTGCGGCTGATGAACGAAGGCCGCGGCGAGCGCGAGCTGCTGGCCGAGATCACCTATCCGCCCGAGTGGTTCGACGTGCCCTGGATGAAACCGACCTACGGTGATCCGAGCTATATCGTGCGGGACATCTACCGCTCGGAGAACGGCTGGTGGGACCGCAACCCGACCAGCCTGCATCCGGCGCCCCCGGCCGCGGCCGCCGCCGAGCTGGCCGCCGCCATCGCCGACAAGGGCGCGCTGCTGCGCCACGCCGAGGCCCTGGCCGCGCGCGGCGAGCACCAGCTCGCGCTGCACGTCATCGACGCGCTGGCCACCGTGCCCGACGGCGGGCCCGGTGCAGCACCCGAGATCGCGCAGGCCCGCCGGCTCAAGGCGGCGTGGCTGCGCGAGCGCGCCGGCCAGGTGCGCAGCTATGTGTCGCGCAGCATCTACCTGGGCTGCGCCGACCGCATCGAAGACGGCAGCGCGGCGGCCTTCGGCATGCGCTGAACGATGCGCTGAATGATGCGCTGAACACGCACGATGCCCCCGGGGCGTGCCCCCGGAGGCTTCCCTCCTCTTGCCCAGGGGCCGGAACCGCTTCCGCCGCCCCATTCGTCCACGCCCATGCCAGACACCACCACCCCAGCCTCCGCCGCTGTCTCCGCCTCCCTCGACAGCTTCTTCTCGCCGCGCAGCATCGCCATCGTCGGCGCCTCGGCCAGCGCCGGCAAGATCGGCGCGATCCCGCTGCGCTACCAGCTCGAATGCGGCTACCAGGGCAAGGTCTATCCGATCAACCCGGCCCGCGCCGAAGTGCAGGGGGTGCGTGCCTGGCCGTCGCTGCGCGGGGTGGAAGCGCCCATCGACCTGGCCGTGTTCGCGGTGCCGTCGGCACAGGTGGACGGCGCGCTGGACGATGCCATCGCCGCCGGCGTGCGCAATATCGTGCTGTTCTCGGCCGGCTACGCCGAGGTCGGCGCCGACGGCGCGGCCATGCAGCGCCGCCTGGCCGACAAGGCGCGCGCGGCGGGCATCCGCCTGCTCGGACCGAACTGCCTGGGCTTCATGAACGTGGCGCAGGATGTCTACGCCACCTTCTCGCCGGTGGTCGGCGCCGGCAAGGCACGCGCGGGCTCGATCGCCATCGTCAGCCAGAGCGGCGCCTTCGGCGCCTATGCCTACGCGCTGGCGCGCGAGCGCGGCCTGGGGCTGTCCTGGTGGGCCACCACCGGCAACGAGGCCGACATCCAGGTGGCCGACTGCATCGCCTGGCTGGCCGCCGACCCCGCCACGCGCGTGATCCTGGCCTATCTCGAAGGCTGCCGCGACGGCGAGCGCCTCAAGGCCGCGCTGGCGCTGGCGCGCGCGCACGGCAAGCCGGTGGTGGCGGTCAAGGTGGGACGCACCGGCCTGGGCGCCGCCGCGGCCGCCTCGCACACCGCTTCGCTGGCAGGCGACGACGCCGTCTACGATGCGCTGTTCCGCCAGTACGGCGTGTGGCGCGCGCACGGCATCGAGGAGTTCTTCAGCATCGGCTACGCGCTCTCGGTGGGGCGGCTGCCGCCCAACGACAAGCTCGGGCTGCTGACCGTCTCCGGCGGCGTCGGCGCGCTGATGGCGGACGACGCCGCCGACGCCGGCCTGGACGTGGCACCCATGCCGGAGGCGGCGCAGCGCTGGCTGACCGAACGGGTGCCGTTCGCGGCGCCGCGCAACCCGGTCGACGTGACCGGGCAGGTCACCTCCGACCCGGGCCTGCTCGAAGCCACCGCGCAGCGCATGCTGGGCGACGGCGGCTATGGCAGCCTGCTGGTTTTCCTCGCCGCCGGCGGGCTGTCGCCATCGATGGCGCCGGTGCAGACGCGCATGGCGGCGGCGCTGCGTGCCGCCTGGCCCGATCGCCTGATCGTGTTCAGCACCCTGTCGCATGCGCCGCTGCGCGCCGAGCTGGACGCGCTGGGCTGCCCCAGCTTCGACGAGCCTGGCCGCGCGGTGCGCGTGGTGGCCGCGCTCAACCACTTCCGCCGCCACCTGGGCAGCGGCGCCGCAGCGCCCGCGCCGACACCGGTGCTGCCTGCGCTGGCGCTGGCGCGCGGCACGCAGAACGAGGCGGACTCGATGGCCCTGCTGGGCGCGCACGGCCTGCCCTGCGTGCCCTGCCGTGCCGCGCGCGATGCCGATGCCGCCGTGGCCGCCGCCGAGGCGCTCGGCTACCCGGTGGCACTCAAGGTGCTGTCGCGCGACATCCTGCACAAGAGCGATATCGGCGGGGTAGCGCTCGGGCTCGCCGACGCCGGCGCGGTGCGCGCCGCCTGCGCGCGCCTGCAGGACAACCTCGCGCGCCACGCGCCGCAGGCCGTGCGCGAAGGCTTCCTGGTGGCACGCATGGCCGCGCGCGGCGGCATCGAGTGCATCCTCGGCGCGCACCGCGACCCGGTGCTGGGGCCGGTGGTGATGTTCGGCCTGGGCGGCGTCAACGTCGAGGTGTTCCAGGACGTCAGCTTCCGCCTGGCGCCGGTCGATCGCGCCGGCGCGCTGGAGATGATCGGCGCGCTGCGCGCCGCGCCGCTGCTGTGCGGCCATCGGGGGCAGCCGCCGGCCGACCTCGACGCGCTGGCCGACGCCATCGCCGCGCTGTCGCGCCTGGCCGCGGCGGCGGGCGATTCGCTCGAGTCGATCGACATCAACCCCTTGCTCGCCTACCCCGCCGGCGCAGGCGCGCTCGCCCTCGATGCGGTGGTGACCGGAACCGCGGCGACAGCGGGACCGGCCGCTTGATTGCAGCACGCGGGCCGGCGCCGGCCCGTCCGCACATACGTACATACGCACGCACATACGCACACACACAAGCCAGCGATACAGCCGGCATCGCGGCCCGATGCCGCCCCGAACAGGAGACAACCATGCATGCCACGCCATCCCTTGCCCCGTCCCATCGCGCCGCGCGGGCGCCTGCGCGCCGGCGCTCTCCCTCGCACGCCTGGCGGTTCGGCACCGCACTGCTGGCCGCCACCAGCCTGGCGGCCGGCGCCGCACCCGCGCAGGAAGCGGCCTGGCCGTCCCACCCGATCCGCCTGGTGGTGGCCTCCGGCGCGGGCAGCGGCACCGACATCTTCGCGCGGGTCTTCGCCGAACAGCTCGGCAAGGCGCTCGGCCAGCCGCTGGTGGTGGACAACAAGCCGGGCGCCAACGGCATCCTCGGCAGCGCCGCGGTGGCCAAGGCCAGGCCCGACGGCTACACCCTGCTGTTCACCTACGCCGCCTCCATCGTCATCAACGCCACGCTGCAGCCGGCCCTGCCCTACGATGCGCAGAAGGACCTCGTGCCGGTGGCGCAGGTCGGCTCGGGCGGCAACCTGCTGGTGGTCTCGCCCGACCTGCCGGTGCACGATATCCGCGAGCTGGCCGCCTACGTGCGCGCACAGCCGCAGGGGCTGGACTATGCCTCGTGGGGCATCGGCTCGGGCGGCCACCTGACCATGGAATCGCTGAAGGCGCAGACCGGCCTGAAGCTGCGCCACGTGCCCTACAAGACCGTCTCGCAGATCCTGACCGATATGCAGGGCGGCATCGTCAAGCTCGCCTTCGTCGACGCCAGCTCGCCGCTGCCGCTGATCCGCGCCGGCAAGCTGCGGCCCATCGCCGTCTCCGGCACGCGCCGCGCGCCCGCCTTTCCCGCGCTGGCCACCATGACCGAGCAGGGCTACCCCTTCCAGGCCGACAGCTGGTACGGTCTGTTCGTCCCGGCCGGCACGCCGCCGGCCATCGTGCAGCGCCTGAACGCCGAGATGAACCGCGCGCTGGCCGCGCCGGCGCTGCGCGAGCGCTTCACCGCCTACAACATGGGCACGCCGCCGATCAAGAGCGTGCAGCAGTTCGCCGACACCGTGCGCGCCGACACGCGCATGTGGGGCGACGTGATCCGCGCCGCCGGCGTCACGCCGGAGTAAGGGCCGCCGGCCGCGCCATCGCTTGTCCATCCGCATTCCCCGCATCCCCCACCACCGACGAGAGAGACATCCATGCACGACGACACCACCCTGCACGCGCGCATCCGCGACGCGCTGGTCTACAGCTTCCCGGTCCACGACGTGGCGCAGACCCGCTGGCAGTTCACGCAGAACCCGGATAACCACAGCCAGCGCGGCGCGCCGCCCAATGTGCTGCATCACAACCGGCGCCTGCTCAACCACCGCGCGCGCACCGTCACCATGCCGAACAACGACACGCTGTACTCGATCGCCTGGCTGGACCTGTCGGGCGGGCCGCTGCTGCTGTGGCTGCCGGATATGCAGGACCGCTACTACAGCTTCGCCTTCCTCGACATCTTCACCAACAACGCCGCCTGCATCGGCCGGCGCACCACCGGCACGGCCGCCACTGGCTTCCTGCTGGCCGGCCCCGGCTGGCAGGGCGAGGCGCCGGCCGGCACCCGGCTGCTGCGGCTGCCCAGCAACGACATCTGGGCCCTGGGCCGCGTGCTGGTCGACGGCGAGGAAGACCTGCCCGCCGTGCACGCGCTGCAGGACGCCATGCGCCTCGCGCCGCTCGACGCCGGCAGCACGCCCAGGCTGCTGCAGGCGCGGCCCGACGAGCGCTCGCCCGAGCACTACCTGGAACTGGTCAACGAGGTGATGGGCCGCAACCCCGTGCCCGCGCACGAGCAGGCGCTGGTGGCGGGCTACGCCGACCTCGGCCTGCGCCCCGGCGCGCGCAACGCCTGGCAGGCGCTGGACCCGGCGGTGCGCCAGGCCTGGACCGAGACCCACGCCGCCAACCTGCACGCCCTGCGCAAGGCGCCGCCCGACACCTCCTATCGCAGCGGGCGCGGCGGCAGCTGGTCGTCCGGGGTCGACCACCTGGGCAACTTCGGCGACGACTATGCCTACCGGGCCTTCGTCTCCCTGGTCGGGCTGGGCGCGCTGGAGCGCGAGGAAGCGATCTACTTCACCGCGCTGACCGACGGCCGGGGCGAAGCCCTCGACGGCGCCCACCGCTACCGGCTGGCCATTCCCGCCGACATGCAGGTGGACGCCTTCTGGTCACTGACGATGTACGAATTCGCGCCCGACGGGCGTCGCTTCTTCACCGACAACCCGCTGCAGCGCTACGCGCTGGGCGACCGCACGCCCGGCCTGGTCCGGCACGCCGATGGTTCCTTCGACATCTGGCTGCAGCACGCGGCGCCCGACAGCGCCGACGCGCGTGCCAACTGGCTGCCGGCGCCGGCCGGCCGCTTCTCGCTGGCACTGCGCTTCTACCAGCCCCGGCGCGCGCTGCTGGACCGCAGCTTCGATATGCCGGAAGTCGAGCGGGTCGACTGAGCGACCTCGGCCGGCCGGCATTCGCCAGTACGTCGGCGCTCGCTTCGTGCCAGCGCCCACCCTCTCCCCCGGCCCCTCTCCCACAAGTGGGAGAGGGGAGCGAACCGATGGCATAGCTGAAGCCGTCGTTCGCCCACGCGGCACATTGCCCATCGCACCTTGCCAGCCCGGCGCAGCCACAAAAAAGGCCCCGCCGGCATCGCCGGCGAGGCCTTGCGAATCCGGCCGGCAGGCCGGACTGGGTCCGCCCGGTCCGGGTCAGAAGATGGTGCGGATGCCCAGGGAGATGCCCAGTTGCCCGCTGGAACCCGGCGTCTTGTAGTAGGTCTGCGCGGTGGCGGGCAGGTAGCCGACGGATTGCCCGCTCGGCAGGTAGCCGATGTTGTCCCAGTTCAGCGAAGCGTTGTGCGCGTAGATGACGGCGGCGAACAGGTCGGTGCGCTTGGACAGGTTGTAGTCGGCCAGCGCCAGGTATTGCTGCGGGTTGGGCGGATTGACCACGGTGCCGCCGATGTTCGCGCGCTTGATATTGTCGTAGTACCACGCCAGCGTCAGTTGCAGCGCCGGCAACGCCTGCCAGTTCACGCCGGCCCAGTACATATCGTCGCGATGCGGCAGCAGTGTCGGCGTGCCGGTGGCCGGCGCCACCGAATTGCCCCAACGGTACCCGCCCATCAGCTTGACCGGGCCCAGCATGTAGCTGAGGCCGATGGCGGCACGCATGTCGCGCCCGTAGTCGCTGCCACCGGAGGCGCCGGTCGCCTCGGCCGTGTTCAGCGTCTTCACTTCGTCGTAGCCGACGCCGATGCCGAAGCCGTTGCTGAAGTAGGTCGCGCCGGCGCCGTAGGCCGAGCCCGCCGTCACCGAACCGGCGCGCTCGCCGAACGACCAGTGCGTGTAGAGCGTGACCGGGCCGAAGGTGCCGGTGTACTGCGCCATATTGCTTTCGCGGAAATTGGGGCCGGCGAAGCCGACCACCGGTTCGAACTCGGGCGCGTAGGCGGTGGGCATGAAGTTCGCCAGCGCGAAGAAGGACGAGGTGTACTGCCGGCCGAAGGTGACCTTGCCGTAGGCGCGGCTGTTCAGGCCGACATAGGCCTGGCGGCCGAACATCAGGCCGCCGGCGAGCTGGCCGTTCTCGGTGGCGAACTGGTTCTCCAGCACGAACACGCCCTGCAGGCCGCCCCCCAGGTCCTCGGTGCCGCGCAGGCCCCAGCGCGAGTTGGCGATACCGGACGAGTTCATCAGCACGGCCGAGCCGCTGCCGGGCGCCAGCACGCCGCCGACGGTGTTCTGCGCGTGGTTGACGTACTGCACGGCGGCGGTCACCACCCCGTACAGGGTCACGGAGGTCTGGGCGTGGGCGCCCTGCGCCATCAGCGCCGATGCGGCGGCGGCAAGCAACAGCTTCTTCATTACCTGGTCTCCCATGTCTCGGCGGCACGGCCCGCGCCCGTGCGCGAGCGGCGCGGTTCGCCTTGCCGCGCCGACTAATCCCAGAGATTAATCACTAATCCGTGAGATTAATCCCGGAGATGAATTCGCATAGGTGGGGATTTCCCGAGGGGCGGCCGCGGTGCGGCAAGCGCGCAACGGTGACTTGGGCTACCATTGCCTGCCGCCGCGGGAGACCACCCCGGGTGGCCGCGACACGCACCGCGCAGGTGCCGCTTCTTCCGACTCCCGACGTCCTGAGTCCTGCATTCGTTGAAGAGCGCTGTCTGTCGGGTAGCCGCGCGAGCCTGTGTGATGACGGATCGCGCTGCCCCTCGGCGGAATCAGGGCGGACTCAGTCGACGAACCTGCGGTTCAGGACCCAATCCTTCACAGATCTCCCATGTCCGACAACGCCATCCTCCAGGTCGGCCCGCTGGCGCCGCAACTCAACGACACCCTGCAACAACAGTACGGCGCGGTGGCGCTGTGGCAGCAGGCCGACCGCGCGGCCTGGACGGGCGCGCACGGCGCCTCCGTGCGCGTGGTGGTGACCTCGGCGCGCCATGGCTGCGATGCCGCGCTGATCGCGGCGCTGCCGAAGCTGCAGGCCATCGTCAGCTTCGGCGTGGGCTATGACTCCATCGATCTCGAGGCAGCGCGCGCACGCGGCATCGTGGTCAGCAACACGCCCGACGTGCTCAACGATTGCGTGGCCGACCTGGCCTTCGGCCTGCTGCTGGACAGCGCGCGCGGCATCGCCCACGGCGACCGCTTCGTGCGCGCCGGCAGCTGGCTGCAAGGCGCCTTCCCGCTGACCACGCGCGTGTCCGGCAAGAAGCTCGGCATCCTCGGCCTCGGCCGCATCGGCGAGAAGGTGGCGCGCCGCGCCGCCGGCTTCGACATGAAGATCGCGTACCACAACCGCGGCCCGCGCGCGGGTGCGCCGTGGCGCTTCGAGGCGGACCTGCTGGCGCTGGCGGACTGGGCCGACTTCCTCGCCATCACCTGCGTGGGCGGCCCGCAGACCGAGGGACTGGTGTCGCGCGCGGTGATCGAGGCGCTGGGCCCCCGCGGCATCCTCGTCAATGTGTCGCGCGGCAGCGTGGTGGACGAGGACGCGCTGGTGGAGGCGCTGCGCACGGGCCGGCTCGGCGGCGCCGGACTCGATGTCTTCCGCGACGAGCCGCGCGTGCCGCAAGCGCTGCTGGCGCTGGACAATGTGGTGCTGGCTCCGCACATGGCCAGCGGCACGCACGAGACGCGCGCCGCCATGGCGGCCCTGGTGCTGGAGAACCTGGCCGCCTTCCTGGCCGGGGGCAAGGTGGTGACGCCGGTCGCCTGAGCGCCCCCTATACTGGATAGGCCGGCCGCGGGGCGCCCCCCCGCCGTCCCCCGCCGTCCCCCACCCAGACGCCTCATCCGCGCCGGATCCTTCGCTCCAGGAGGCAAGCATGGCACGCAAGTACATCGACTGCCGCGACTATCCCAGCGAGTCGCAATGCACGGTCGCGCTCAGCGCCGACACCGAAGAAGAACTGCTGGAGGCTGCCGTGCAGCATGCGGTGCAGGTGCACCGGCACCAGGACACGCCGGAGCTGCGCAGCCAGCTCAAGGCCTGCTTCAAGGAAGGCAGCCCGCCGGCCTGAGCGGCGAGCACTGCCAGCACCAGCAGCCGGGCCCGGCGGCCCGGCCGCACCCTCAAGGCGCCAGCGCCGGATGCCGCAGCGCATGCGCGGCTTCGGCCAGGTGCGAGCGGAAGCGGCGCTCGTCGCGCGCCAGCCCCAGTTCACCATTGCGGTAGGCCATGGCCAGCGCCTGGCTCGATTCCGGATGTTCGCGCTCGGCCGCCTGCTCGTACCAGGCCAGCGCGCGCGCCGGGTCGAGCGGCACGCCGTCGCCTTCGCGATAGGCGTTGGCGAGCATGAACATCGCATGCGGCACCCCGCCCTGGGCGGCCAGCGTGAACCAGTGCGCCGCTGCCTTGGGATTGGCGGGCTGGCCGTAGCCGCCACGGTGCAGCAGGCCGAGGTAGTAGGCGGCACCGGGGTCGCCCGCGTCCGCGGCGGCGCTCAGGTGCGCGCGGGCCCGGGCCGGATCCATGCCGCTGCCGGCCGGCACGCCGAGCAGGGCCGCCTTGCCGAGCAGCAGGTGGGCGCGCACGTCGCCGCCCAGTGCCGCCTTCTGCAGCCACTGGCGTCCTTCGGCAAGCGGCTGCGCCTCGGCGCGGTCCCACAACGCCTCGCCCAGCGCGGTCTGCGCCGCCGTCTCGCCGCGCGCGGCGGCCGCACGCAGCGCGGCCAGCGCCTGCGCATCGCCGGCCGGGCCGGCCAGCGTGCGCAGTTCGGCGAGCTGCGCGCGGCGCGTCTCGGTGTGGTGGCGCCAGGCCCCGGCGCCACCGACGCCGGCCGCCGCGACCGCCACCGCCGCCAGCGCGGCGGCCAGCAGCGGATGGCGCCAGCGCGCCGGGCGCCCCCCGGGCGCAGGCTGCGCCCGCGGCACGCTGGCCAGGCCGCGCCGGGACCCGCCCGGCACGGCCGGGGCGCGCATGGCACGCTCAGCCATTGAGGTCCACCAGGTAGCGCGACAGGTTCTTGCCCGAACCGTCATCGGCCTTGTCCAGGCTGATGTTGGTCAGGCCGGCCGCCTGTGCCTGCGGCAACTGTCCCTGTGCCGAGCTGAACACCACCTTGCCGGCGGTCGCCACCTTGGTGAAGCGCCAGCTGCGCGCGTTGCCGTTGGCCGCGCGCGTGATCGAGGCTGCCTTCTTGATGTAGGCGATCAGCACGTCGCGGTTGGCATCCGGCGAGGCATAGACCGTCTTGCTGCCGTCCAGGCCCGGGAAGTTGCCGCCGCCGCTGGCGCGGTAGTTGTTGGTGGCCACGATGAACTGCTGCGCGGCGGTCAGCGGTGCGCCCTTGTAGGTCAGGTTCTTGATGCGGCTGCCGACCGGCTGCGTCACGTCGATCTCGTACTGCAGGTCGGGCGTGGTGAACATGTCGAAGTTGTAGCCGGGGAAGCTGCTGATCAGCTGCTGGTCGGCGGTGGTGGTGGTGCTGATCTGGTTGAAACGCTTGGCGGCGGTCTCCAGCCAGGCCTTGACCTCGTCGCCGTTGACCTTCACGGCGTAGACCGTGTTGGGGTACAGGTAGAGATCGGCCGCGTTGTTGATGGCCAGGTTGCCGGCCTGCACGTCGGTATAGTCGTTGCCGCCGCCGAAGCCGCTCTTGAACGGCGCCGACACCGACAGCACCGGCAGCGACTTCAGGGCCGGCAGGTTGGCGTCGATGTAGTCCTTCACATAGGCCGCCTGCGCCTGGTTGACGATCTGGATCGCGCCCGGATCGCCGACGTCGGCGAAGTAGCTGCTCATGCGGTAGTCGGTGGTGCCGATCGGCGTCTTCACGTAGGTGATGGTGGCCTTGTGCTCGGTATCGACCTTGGCCGCGACGGCGGCGTCGGCCGCCACATAGGTCTTGTCGGCGTTCTGGATCGAGCGCGCTTCCACCTTGGTGGCGCTGGTGTCGACCGTCCAGCGCGAGCCGGTGTGGGCGAGCTGCAGCTTGATCACGCCCAGGTGCTTGCCCCAGTAGTTGGCCATCACGGTGGGCACGCCGTTGACGGTGCCCTTGGCCTTGTCCACGCCCGGCAGGTTGAACTGCGGCACGGTGCTGGCGGCGTCGGGGAAGATCTGGTGCGAGTGGCCGATCAGCATGGCGTCGACGCCGGCCACCTTGGACAGGTGCCAGCTGCCGTTCTCCATGTCGGGCGAGTAGGCGGACGAGTCCAGGCCGCCGTGCGAGATCACCACCACCAGGTCGGCGCCCTTGGCGCGCATTTCCGGCACGAACTGTTCGGCGGCTTCCTTGACGCCGACGGTGTAGACCTTGCCGTCGAGCCAGCGCTTGTCCCAGCTCATGATGGCCGGCGGCGCGAAGCCAATGATACCGATCTTGACCGGCACCGTGACAGCCTTGCCGTCGGGAGCGGTGGCCTTCACCTGCTTGGTGATGATGGTGTAGGGGTTGAACAGCGGCTTGCGCGTCTTGACGCTGTAGACGTTGGCCAGCACCTGCGGGAAGGCCGGGCCGGCGCACGCGGTCTGCTGTGCGGGATCGGGCAGCCCTTCGACGCTGAACTTGTTGCCGGTGACCTGGTTCAGGTAGGCCAGGCCGTAGTTGAACTCATGGTTGCCGATGCCGCCGCCATCGTAGCCGGCGTCGTTCATCACCTTGTACATGGCCAGCGTCTCGCTGCACTTGAGCGGATTGACCTGGGCCTGGTAGTCGGCCAGCGCGGTGCCCTGGATGGTGTCGCCGTTGTCCAGCAGCACCGTATTGGGAAACTCGGCGCGCGCCTGCTTGATCAGCGTGGAGACGCGCTCGAAGCCGAGCGAGCTGTCGTCGGCCAGCTTGAAGTAGTCGTAGCTGCGTACGTTGGTGTGCAGGTCGGTGGTTTCCAGCAGGGCCAGCGTGGTCTTGGTACCGGCCGCGACGGCGGCCTGGCTGGTGCCGCCGGCGGTGCCGGCGCTGCCGCCCGCGCCGCTGCCGCCGGCGCTGTCATCGGAACCGCAGGCCGCGAGGGCGGCCGCTGCCGCGGCCAGCACCGCGAGGCGGGCGACCTGGTAGTGAACATCGGACATCTATGAGCTCCCTTCTTTGTTGTGATGTGCTCGGAGCCCCGGATTCTGGACAGCGGGAGTGGCAAACGTTTTGCAATCCGGTGACAAGACCGTGACGAACGCGCGGCAGCCTGCCTTGACCAGCTGGCAGGCGAAGCGCGCCCACGCCCCGGGCTGCCGTGGGCGGGAATATGCCGCAAAGAGCCTATTCAGCCGACGTGATGTCGATCTTGCGCCGCACCGCATGGACGCGGGCCTCGGCCTGCCCTACCATTGACCCTCGTTATATACAGATTTATATTGCGCCTGCGACGCCGCTTTCCGCCGGCGCCGGCCCGTTCGTCCTGCCACCGGATCCCGACATGCCCTTCCGCTCGCCCTTGCCCGCCCGCCGCCCGCTCGGCGCGCTCCGCGCCGCCGCCGCCACCGCCCTCTCGGCGCTGGCCTTCGCCGCCGCGCCGGCCCATGCCGCCGACCTCGTGGTGTCGGCCGCGGCCAGCCTGACCAACGCCTTCAAGACCCTGTCGGAGTCCTACGAGCGCGCCCACCCCGACACCAAGGTGCTGCTCAACTTCGGCGCCTCCGATGTGCTGATGCAGCAGATCATCAAGGGCGCGCCGGCCGACGTGTTCGCCTCGGCCGACCAGACCGCGATGGACAAGGCCGAGGCCGAGCACGTGGTGCAGCCCGCCAGCCGCCGCGACTTCGCCGCCAACCAGGTGGTGATGATCGTGCCGGCCGACAGCAAGCTGAAGCTGGAGTCGCTGCAGGACCTGGCCCGCCCCGAGGTCAAGCGCGTGGCCTTCGGCAACCCGGCCTCGGTGCCGGTGGGCCGCTATACCAAGGGTGCGCTGGAAGCCGCCGGCCTGTGGGACGCGGTCTCGGCCAAGGGGGTGCTGGCGCAGAACGTGCGGCAGAGCCTGGACTACGTCGCGCGCGGCGAGGTGGAGGCCGGCTTCGTCTTCGCCACCGACGCGGCCGTGATGCCCGACAAGGTCAAGGTGGCGGTGCGCGTGCCCTCGCGCACCCCGGTGACCTACCCGATCGCCGTCACCACCCAGAGCAGGCAGGCCACGCAGGCCGCCGCCTTCGTCAACTATGTGCTGTCGCCGGAGGGCCAGGCCATCCTGGCCAAGTATGGTTTCCACAAGCCCTGAGCGCCTGTGCCTGTGCCTGTCCCTGTGCCTGTGCCTGTGGCTGCTCCGGCGGCCTGACCGGACCGGATGATGGACGCCGCCTGGGTACCGCTCGCCCTGTCCCTCAAGGTGGCCGGCTGCGCCACCGTGCTGAACGCCGTGCTGGGCGTGGCCGCCGCCTTTGCGCTGGCGCGCTGGCGCTCGCGCGCGCGCGACGTGGTCGATGCGCTGCTGACGCTGCCGCTGGTGCTGCCGCCCACCGTGCTGGGCTACTACCTGCTGGTGCTGGTGGGCCGGCGCGGCGTGCTCGGCGCCTGGCTGGACCGGCTCGGCATCGAACTGGTCTTCACCTGGCAGGGGGCCGTGCTGGCCTCCACCATCGTCGCCTTCCCGCTGGTGCTCAAGTCCGCGCGGGCGGCCTTCGAAGGCGTCGACCACCAGTTGGAAAATGCCGCGCGCGTGCTGGGCGTATCGGAAGCCGGCATCTTCTTCCGCGTCACGCTGCCGCTGGCGATGCGCGGCATCGTCGCCGGCGTGCTGCTGGCCTTCGCGCGCGCGCTGGGCGAGTTCGGCGCCACGCTGATGGTGGCCGGCAACCTGCCGGGCCGCACGCAGACGCTGTCGGTGGCGATCTACGAGGCGGTGCAGGCCGGCGACGACCGCACCGCCAACCTGCTGGTGCTGGTGACCTCGGTCACCTGCGTGGTGCTGCTGGTGGTGGCCGCACGCCTGGTCCCCGCCTCCGCGCGCCAGCCACTCCGCTGAGTCCACCATGAGCCTGCAAGTCAGCCTGCGCAAGCGCATGGAATCCGCCGAGCGGCACTTCCTGCTCGATATCGCCTTCACTTCGGCGAGCCGCCGCATCGCCCTGTTCGGCCCCTCCGGCGCCGGCAAGAGCCTGACGCTGCGAGCCATTGCCGGGCTGCTGTCGCCCGACGCCGGCCGCATCGTGCTCGGCGAACGCGTGCTGTTCGACACCGCGGCGCGCATCGACGTGCGCCCGCAGCAGCGGCGCGTGGCCTATCTGTTCCAGGACTACGCGCTGTTCCCGCACCTGACTGTCGGGCAGAACATCGCCTTCGGGCTCGCCACCGGCTGGCGCAACCCGGGCCGCCGGCAGCGCCACCCCGAGGCCGAACGCTGGATCGACGCCTTCGGCCTGCGCCAGCTGGTAGGCCACTACCCAGCGGAGATCTCCGGCGGGCAGAAACAGCGCGTGGCACTGGCGCGCGCGCTGGTGGCGCGGCCCGACATCATCCTGCTCGATGAACCGTTCTCGGCGCTCGACCCCGCGCTGCGCGCGGCCCTGCGCGCCGAACTGCGCGCCCTGCAGGCCAGCCTGGACGTGCCGATGGTGCTGATCTCCCACGATCCCGAGGACGTGGAGGCGCTGGCCGAGCACGTGCTGGAAATCCGCGACGGCCGCATCCACGCCGCCGCGACGAACGGCCACGCACGCGTCTACGCGCCGGCCGACGCGCGCGTGGCCTGAGCCGCGCACGCCGCCGGCGCGCGCTACGCGGCGCGCAGCAGGTCGACGTAGGCACCTTCCAGCAGGCGCTCCGGCCCGACCCCCAGGTGCGCCAGCAAGGCGTGCGCCTCGGCCACGCCATCGGCCTCGCTGTCGCCGTCGGCCAGCACCACTTCCAGCTCCAGGAAATCGCCCAGTCCCTCCACGCGGTCCAGGTGGATGCGGGTGCGGCCGGCCAGGTACAAGGTGCGCAGCTTGCGCACGCGGCCGCTGACGCCATAGGCATCGGCCAGCGCGGCGCGCAGCGCATCCGGCTCGGCGGTGGGCACGATGCGGTAGTCGCTCAGCTTGGGCCCCGCGCTGTCGGCGCGCCGGTAGAAGATCAGTTCGCCGCGCTCGGGGCCGAAGGCGCGCAGCTTGAGGCGGCCGGCAGCGCAGGCGAAGAAGGTGTCGTCCTGCTGCAGCAGTTCCGGGCCGCGAGCATCCAGCGCCGCCACACGCGGCAGCAGAGCGTCGATGTCGTCGAGGCGGGCTTTGATTTCGATATTGCGTGGCATGGTGTCACCTTGCTGGCGGATGGAAGGCGGGCCGGCGCTTGCGCCAGGCAGCGCGCAGGCACGGCAGCACGGGGAGTGCGCCGGGCGTGACCCGGCATTGTGACAGGTGCGCCGTCGGGCGTGCTTCGGCCCGTACGTCGGCCGTACGTCGGCATGTGCCTGGAAGGCCGGCAGGCGCGTAGCGCGCTCAGCCCAGGGTACCGAGGATCACACTCGAAGCCTTGAAGATGGCGTGCGCGCGGTGGCCCGGCTGCAGCCCCAGCGCCTCGGCGCTGGCCAGCGTGATGACGGCGGCCACGGTGCCGCCGCCATCCAGTTCCAGCACCACTTCGCTGTTGACCGCACCCGCGATCACCCGGGTCACTTTGCCTGCCAGCTGGTTGCGGGCCGACAGGCGCAGGCCGGGCTCGGGCAGGCCGAGCAGCACGGAGGTCGCCTTGACCAGGGCGAAGGCTTCCACGCCGGGCGCCAGGCCGAGCGATTCCACGCTCTCGCGCGTGACCGTGGCGACCACCTGCTGCCCGCCCGGCAGCGCCAGCACCACCTCGTCGTTGACCACGCCGCCACGCACCTGGGCCACCGTGCCGAACAGCTTGTTGCGGGCACTGGTCTTGACCTGGAAGCGCCGCATCAGGTCGAGGTCGTCGGCGGCCGACTCGCCCAGCCGCGCCAGGTGCTCGACGAAACGTCGATGCTCCGCCTCCAGCGCGCGGTAGGTGCGGATCAGGCGCTCGGCGCGCTCGGTCAGGCGGGTGCCGCCGCCGCCCTTGCCTCCGGCGGCACGCAGCACCAGGGGCTCGCCGGCGCTGTTGTTCATGGCGTCGATGGCGTCCCAGGCTGCCTTGTAGCTGAGCCCGACCGCCTTGGCCGCGGCCGTGATCGAGCCCTGCTCGCCGATCGCCGCCAGCAAGGCGATGCGGTCGTGCCCGCCCCAGTCGCGTGAGCCGGAGCGGAACCAGATCGCCCCGTCGAGTTCGAGCATCGAAGCCATGGCAGGACGGCGCCTGCGCGGCGCCGGGAACAGTGGAGGAACGCTATGGTACCGCTGGAAACACCGCGCGGCGCCGCGCCCCGCGTGCTGCGGTCGCGGCCGTCAGTCCTGGTGGGCGGGGATGTACCAGCGCATCATGCTGCCGGCGAAGTATTGCCGGTCGAAGCGGCGCAGCAGGTTCCAGGCGGAGAAGACATCGACGCCGAGGTCGACGAACGCCCAGGGATGGTCGGGATCGCCATCGCGCACGAGCTCGACCGAATTGACCGGCGCGTACGGCGACAGCTTGTCTCGCAGCATCTGCTCGGTCACATCCCGATGAAGCCCGCGGATCAATACCTGCATGTCGATATTCCTTGACTGGCGCAGCGCCTCGAACAGTACGGCAGTACTCCAAGCGGCGCCCCTGCATTTTCAATTGTAGGCGCCGCCACGGCGGCCGCCATCAACCCATGACGTGGACACCGCCGTCCACATAGACGGTGTTGCCGGACAGCCGCCGCGCGTAGCGTGTGGCGAGATAGGCAGTGGCGAAGCCCACGTCCATGATGTCGACCAGTTCGCCCAGCGGCGCGCGCCCCGCCGCCTGTGCCAGCAGCAGGTCGAAGTCCTTCAGGCCGGAAGCCGCGCGCGTCTTCAGCGGCCCCGGCGAGATCGCGTGCACGCGGATGCCGCGCGGGCCGAGCTCGTAGGCGAGGTAACGGCAGCAGGCCTCGAGCGCGGCCTTGACCGGCCCCATCAGGTCGTAGTTGGGCACCACCCGCCGCGCGCCCTCGTAGCTCATGGCGAACAGCGTGCCGCCATGCGACATCAACGGCACCGCGCGACGGGCCATGCGCACGAAGGAGTGGCACGAGATATCCATGGCGCGCGCGAAACCGGCCGCCGACGAGGCCAGCAACCCGCCCTGGAGATCGGCCTTGGGCGCGAAGGCGATCGAATGCACCATCGCGTCCAGGCTGCCCCAGGCCTCGCCGATACGGGCGAACAGGGCCTCGGCCTGCTTGTCGTCCTCGACGTCGAGCGGCATCAGGATCGGCGCGCCGATCGCTTCGGCCAGCGGCGCGACGTGCGGCAGGGCCTTGTCGTTGAGGTAGGTCAGCGCCACTTCGGCGCCCAGCTCATGGAAAGCGCGCGCGCATCCCCAGGCGATGGAATCGGCGTTGGCAACGCCTGCCACCAGCACGCGTGCCCCGTCCAGCGGCCGTCCGGCTGCTTCGTTCATGGTGTTTCTCCTGCCGCCCCCGGGCGGCCTCGAGCCTCATGGTCCTGCGCGATGGCAACGCCCGCCGCCTATGCCGGGCCTATGCCGGGCCTACGCCGCCTAAGCCTTGCGCTGCGCGCGCGCCGGCGCGCGCTTGCGCACGGCGGCACCCGCCCCGGCCTGCGCGGACTTGGCCGCCGTCCCCGCGCGACGCGTGGTGCGCCGGTTGGCGCCTGCCGCCGCGGCCGGCCTGTCGCCGGCATCGGCACGCGCATCGGCATGGGTATCGGCATGGGTATCGACCTCCGCGCCCGGTGCCGGGATGTCGCGCCCGGCCTGGCCGCCATCCGCGGCGCCGCCCTGCGGCAGCGCCTCCTTGTGGTCCGTGCCCAGCACATGCGCCACCTCGCGATAGCGTTCGAGCTCCCCACCTTGCAACGGGCCGGGCAGCGTCAGCACGCGATGGATGGCGATCATCAGCAAGGGCCGCAACGACAGGTCCGGCATCAGCGCCGGCAGCGTCTCGAGTGCGCGCCGCGCGTCGAGCGAGACCAGGAAGGTCTGCTGCCGCGCGGCCTGCTTGAGGTCGTTCAGCGAGGCCTGCTGCTGCATGTGCTCGCGCGCCATCTTGCGCATCAGGTTGAAGGGACGCTCCTCGATCGAGGCATAGTCGCTCTTGACGTAGGCCAGGATGCGCACGAAGGCATCGACCGGGCCGCCCTGGTCGAAATCGCCCTGCGCATCGCGGATGCGGCGCGCGGTGAGTTCGCGGCGCAACGCATCGATCGCGGCCGGCGCCGCCTGCGTGGCGGCGGCGCGCTCATCCATGCCGACCATGGCCTGGACCAGCGGCGAGCGGTAGATGGTCTCGAAGACGTGTTCGTACCAGGCATCGCGTGTGTCGCGGTACTGGTTCAGTGCCGCCACGATGGCGGCCGACACCGCGTGCTCGAGCGCCAGCAGGGGGTTGTCGCGCGCCACCGGACGCCGGTGCTCGCGCACCATGGGCGCCAGGGCGCCGACCCAGCCCATGCACGGATTGGCGTCCGACTGCAGCGTGCGCTCCAGGCGCGAGGACTGCAGCCCGCGCAACAGGTGGGCGCTGGCCTCGTTCGACAGCGCGCGCACGGCCGGCGAGACGAAGGTGTCGTAGCAGCGCTGGTTGATCTCGGCCACGCGCCGCACCACGCGGAAGGCCTGCTCGTCGTCGCGGCCGTCGTCCAGGGCCAGGATATCGTCGATGGTGCGCCGCGCGAAGCGCATCAGGTAGCGCCCCTCGATCAGGTCGGTATGCGGGGTGTCCGGCGCGATGTCCTCGATCACGGCCTCGTAGAGGCCGGGCGGCAGCACGTCGATCAGGTCGAGTGCTGAAAACAGTTCGGTGTGCTCGCGATTGGCCACGCCGGACGAAACGAAGATGCCCAGGTGGCCCACGGAATCGTGCAGGCAGTAGACGATCACCTGCTCGTTGGCGACGATCTCGTCGACGTCGGCGTAGAGATCGGGAATCCAGTTCAGCGCCTGCTGCGGCGGCGTGATGTTGTCGCCCCAGGAGGCGAACACCACGATCGGCGAGCGCACGTTGCGCAGGTCGATCACCGACTTGCCGTCGGGGCTGCGCAGCTCGCCCGAGGTCAGCCGGTTGCCGACGAACAGGTTCTGCACGATCCAGTCGATCTCGTCGCGGTTGAGCTGGTAGTGACCGCCCCACCAGCGCTCGAAGTCGAGAAAGCGCGGCCCTTCGGTATCGGCCTTGGCGTAGAGGTTGTAGAGCTTCTCCCACAGCGCGTTGGCCGGGTTGAGCTGCTCGAAGTTCTGCACCAGGTAGGCGCCGTCGAAATGGCCGTTGCCCAGGTCGGCGGCGAACGACGAGGCCCACGAACCGCCCAGCAGCCCGCCGCTGTAGCGCATCGGGTTGCGCCCGCGCTGGCCGGACCAGTAGGCCAGCGGTGAACCGGCCAGCAGGATGGGGCCGACCAGGTCCGGCGCGCTCGCCGCGAGCAGCATCAGCGCCCAGCCGCCCTGGCAGTTGCCGATGACGAAGGGCTTGACGTCGGACTGCGGGTGGCGCTCGGCCACGGTGCGCAGGAACACTTCCTCGGCGCGCGTCACCGCCGCGATGGTCTGTCCGGGACAGGGCTCGGGGAAGAAGGACACCAGGTAGCAGGGATGGCCGCCACGCAGCGCGATACCGATCTCGCTGTCGATCTTGAAGCCGCCGATGCCGGGCCCGTGGCCGGCGCGCGGGTCGATCACGACGAAGGGCCGCTTGCTGTCATCGGTCTCGTCGCCTTCCGGCGCGACGATGCGCAGCAGGGCGTAGTTGACCGGATCGGGCAGCGTGCGTCCGTCGAGCACGATCTCATAGTCGAACACCAGCACCGGCGGCATGCCTTCGCGCTCGTGCTCGACGGTCTGGTTGCCGCGCTCGCGCAGGATGTCGAGCGTGAGCACCATGCGCTGCCAGGCATCGACGCCATAGTCCCAGGCCGCCTGCGGCCAGGCCGGCAGCGGCAGGGTGGCGGGCATCCCGAAGGGCGCGAAGGGTATGAAGGGTGTGAGGGCCGTTGTGCCGGCCGTGACATGCGCCGCCGGCTGCGCGGGCTCCGCCGGGGCCGCCTGGCCGTGGCGGGAGACGGGTTCGCTTGCGTTCACTCGCTTGCCTCCTTGATCCAGCACACAGGCGCCCTGCGGCGGCTATCGTGGCATCGGCCGGCAAGTGCCGGGCAGGTCTGGCAATGCCGTCGCGGGCCGCAGGATGCTGCTATGCAACAACGGGCAATCTACCAGCTTGTCATGGCACCCGCAATCACACAAGCGAGGCAATCCGGGCATTTCTTGCGCCATCTCAACAAAGACATGCCCCGCGGAGCGCAACATGTGGCCTATACTGGTCCTGCTTTTTGCGCATTGCAGTATGAACAGCGCGAACACCCGGCCAGCATGACGAATCCGTGAAATACCGCGAGACACCATGGACACGCCAACCGACAAGTACGCCGCCCTGCTGGCACGCTGCGCCGGCCAACCCGCCATCCCCACCGCCGTCGCCCATCCTTGCGACGCCGCCTCGCTTGGCGGCGCGCTCCAGGCCGCGCGCCTCGGCCTGATCGAGCCGCTGCTGGTGGGGCCCGCTTCCCGCATCCGCGAGGTCGCCGACACGCACGACCTCGCGCTCGGCGGCGCGCAGATCATCGACGCACCGCACAGCCACGCCGCCGCCGCACGCGCGGTGCAGGCGGTGCGCGCGGGCGAGGCCGAACTGCTGATGAAGGGCAGCCTGCATACCGACGAGCTGCTGCACGAAGTCACCAGCGCCAGCAGCGGCCTGCGCACCGAGCGGCGCCTGTCGCATGTGTTCGCCATGGACGTGCCGAGCTACCACAAGGCGCTCTTCATCACCGACGCCGCGGTCAATATCTTCCCCTCGCTCAACGACAAGGCCGACATCTGCCGCAATGCCATCGACCTGGTGCGCGTGCTCGGCATCGACCGCCCCAAGGTGGCCATCCTGTCGGCGGTCGAAACGGTGACCGACAAGATCCCCTCCACCATCGACGCCGCCGCGCTGTGCATGATGAGCCGGCGCAGGCAGATCGAGGGCGGCGTGCTGGACGGCCCGCTCGCCTTCGACAATGCCATCAGCCAGGCGGCCGCCGAGGCCAAGGGCATCGCTTCGGAAGTGGCGGGCGACCCCGATATCCTGCTGGTGCCCGACCTGGAGGCCGGCAATATGCTCGCCAAGCAGCTGACCTTCCTCTCCGGCGCCGAAGCGGCCGGCATCGTGCTGGGCGCGCGCGTGCCCATCGTGCTGACCAGCCGCGCCGACAGCGTGCGCGCGCGCATCGCCAGCTGCGCGCTGGCGGTGCTGCTGGCCCATGCGCGGCGCGCCGCGGTGGCCACGGCGCGCATCTGAGGCCGGCGCCATCGTGTCCGCCAGCCACCATCCGCCATCCGACAGGAGCCTGCGCAGCGTGAACCATCCGTCCCCCACCATCCTCGTCGTCAATGCCGGTTCGTCCAGCGTCAAGGTGTCCGTCTACACGGTGCCCGAGGCCGCCCATGGCGACGGTGATGTCAATCCCGAGCTGAGCGCCCACGGACAGATCGAAGGCATCGGCGTGGCGCCGCGCCTGACCGTGCACATGGCCGATGGCCGCCCGGTGGCCGACGAGCGCTTCCCGCTCGCCCAGGTGGCCGACCACGACGCGGCTTTCCGCCTGATCCGGCTGGTGCTCAGCATCGGCCTGCGCGACAACCCGCCGGTTGCGATCGGCCATCGCGTGGTGCATGGCGGCGCGGACTTCACCGAGGCCGTGCGCATCGACGACGAAGTACTGGCGAAGCTGGAGGCCCTGGTACCGCTGGCGCCGCTGCACCAGCCGCACAACCTGACCGCCATCCGCGCCGTGCGCGAGGCCGCGCCCGAACTGCTGCAGGTGGCCTGCTTCGACACGGCCTTCCACGCCGGCCACGACGTCATGGCGCAGTTGCTGGGCCTGCCTTACCGCTACTTCGAGCAGGGCATCCGGCGCTACGGTTTCCACGGCCTCTCCTACGAGTACATCGCGCGCCGGCTGCGCCAGGTGGCACCCGACCTGGCCGAGGGACGCGTGGTGGTGGCCCACCTCGGCAACGGCGCCAGCCTGTGCGCCCTGCGCGACGGGCGCAGCATCGACAGCACCATGGGCCTGACCGCGCTGGATGGCATGCCGATGGGCACGCGCTGCGGCGCGGTCGATCCGGGCGCGGTGCTGTGGCTGGCGCAACAGGGCATGCGGGCCGACGAGATCCAGGCCATGCTGTACCAGGAGTCCGGCCTGAAGGGCCTGTCCGGCGTCAGCAGCGACATGCGCGTGCTGCAGGCCAGCGCCGAACCGCGCGCGCGCCTGGCGATCGATTTCTACGCCTATCGCGCCGCGCAGGAAGTGGGCAAGTTGGCCGTCACCCTGGGCGGGCTCGACGCCCTGGTCTTCACCGCCGGCATCGGCGCCAACTCGCCCGAGGTCCGCGCGCGCATCTGCGCCCACCTGACCGGCCTGTTCGGCATCGAGCTCGATCCGGGCGCCAACGACGACAACCGCCAGCGCATCACCCACGACGGCAGCCGCATCCCGGTGCTGGTGCTCCCCACCGACGAAGAAGGCATCGTGGCGCTCAGCACCGCGCGCCTGATGCGCGAGGCGATGGCGCAGAAGGCGGCGGCCTAGCGCTGGGGCTCAGCGTTGGCTTCGTTGCTGTGCTCGCGTGCTGGATCACACCGAGGGCTTCGTTTCCGTGCTCGCGTGCTGGACCACACCGATGGCTTCGCTGGATGTGGCGCCTTGCCAAACCACCCCTCTCCCCCGCCCACTCCCCATGCGGAGAGGGAGCCAAGACCTTGTGCTTGGCGCTTGGTGTTGGCGCATCTCGTTTCGGCTTCGTCCAGCGCGACGGGGATCGCACCGCGCCGGTCTGCTCCCCTCTCCCGCTTGCGGGAGAGGGGCCGGGGGAGAGGGCAGGCGCCCGCCATGCCGGCCTCGCCCCCCATGCCTGCGCCCTACCCCTCCAGGTAATGCGCGCGCAGCTGCTCCGCCTCGACACTCAGCGCCGTGCCGACATAGGCCGGCACGCTGCCCCAGCCCTCCTCGATCGCCTGCAGCGAGGCCTGCAGGTATGCGGGCTTGACCTCGAGCAGCGGCATCATCACCTCGGCGGCGATGCCCAGCGGCGCCATCTTCTGCAGCACGCCCTGGATAAAGGCGGCGTTCCAGCGGTTCGACTCCAGGTAGTTGGCTTCGATGACGTCCGGCGCGACACCCAGCGCCGACAGCAGCAGCAGGGTGGCGAAGCCGGTGCGGTCCTTGCCCGCGGTGCAGTGGTAGAGCATGCTGCGGCCGGCTTCGGCATGCTTCATGAAGCCGCCGAAGGCCTCCTGGTACTTGAGGGGGAAATCGCGGTAGACCTGCAGCATGAAGTCGTCCATCTCCCGCGCCGTCGCCGTGCGCAGCCGCGGCAGCAGTTCGCCCATCGCCATGCTGCCTTCCAGCACCGGCGTGGCGACCCAGTGGAACACCTGGCCGAAGCCGCTTTCCTCCGCTGACTTCTCGCCCGGCGAGCGGAAGTCGACCACCAGGTCGAGCGACAGCGCACGCAGCCGCGCGATATCGTCGGCGCTGGCCAGGCCCGGGTTGCCGCTGCGCAGCAGGCGGCCGCTGCGCAGGCGGCGGCCGCCTGCGCCGGTGAGACCGCCGAGGTCGCGCGCGTTGGCAACTTTCTCGAAGTGCAGCGGCGTGTCGGTCGATGCAGCGCCGGCGCCGGCACCGTCGGGAAGGATGGCCGGCGCCACGCGCGCCTGCCAGGATGCGAACCACTTGAACATAGTGCTTGGCCAGGAGAATCGTTGGAAAGGAACGCGCAGCCGGCGGCGATGACCGCCGCGCGCGAAAACATTCATCAGGTCGCCCCAATTATTTCAGATCGCCGCGCATGCCGGGAAATCGCGCCGATCGCATCGCCCCGGCCCTTGCGCTGGCGCAAAGGACGCCGGCATCGCCCTCGACAGCGCCACCGCGCGGGCCGGATAATTTTTTTGCCATGCCGGGCGCGCCTTCCTGGCGCTCCGCGGCCGTACCATCCGGCCCCCGCTGCGCGGGCCGCTACCGCGAGGAGTCCCATGCCCGATCCCAGCCCGCAATCCACGCTGCCCGATGCCAAGGCGGGCAAGCCTGCCGCGCAGTCCACCGCCGCCAGGGCGCAGCCCTGGGGCCTGTATGCCGCCGCCGTGGCACTGCTGGCCGTGCTGGCACTGCCACTGCCGGCCGACCTGCCGGTCGCCGGCCACCGCATGCTGGCCATCCTGGCCTTCGCCGTGGTGGTGTGGATCACCGAGGCAGTCTCCTACGAAGCCAGCGCCATCATGATCACCTCGTTGATGGCGGGCCTGATCGGCTTCGCTCCCGACGTGGCGGCACCCGACAAGCTGTACGGCACCGGCAAGGCGCTGGGCATGGCCCTGTCCGGCTTTTCCAATACCGCGCTGGCGCTGGTGGCGGCCGCCCTCTTCATCGCCGCGGCGATGACGGTGACGGCGCTCGACCGCCGCATCGCGCTGGTCACGCTGTCGGCCATCGGCACCAGCACGCGGCGCATCCTGATCGGCACCATCGCCGTCACCATTGCGCTGAGCCTGGTGGTGCCCAGCGCCACCGCGCGCAGCGCCTGCGTGGTGCCGATCATGATGGGCGTGATCGCGGCCTTCGGTGTCGACAAGAAATCCAATATCGCCGCCGGCATCATGATCACCGTGGCACAGGCCACCAGTGTCTGGAACGTCGGCATCCAGACCGCCGCCGCGCAGAACCTGCTCACCGTCGGTTTCATGGACAAGCTGCTGGGCGAGCGCGTGACCTGGCTGCAATGGCTGATCGCCGGCGCGCCGTGGGCCATCGTGATGTCGGTGGTGCTCTATTTCCTGGTGCGCGTGCTGCTGCCCGCCGAAGCCGACGCAATCCCCGGCGGCAAGGAGGCCGTGCAGCAGGAACTGGCCGCGCTGGGCCCGATGACGGGCCCGCAGAAGCGGCTGGCGGCAGTCTCGCTCGGGCTGCTGTTGTTCTGGGCCACCGAGGGCAAGCTGCACCAGTTCGACACCGCCACCGTCACCTTCGTCGGCCTCGTCATCCTGATGCTGCCGCGCGTGGGCGTGATGGACTGGAAGACCATGCAGCAACGCACCCCCTGGGGCACGCTGATCGTGTTCGGCGTGGGCATCAGCCTGGGCACCGCCCTGCTCACCACGCAGGCCGGCCAGTGGCTGGGCAGGTTCGTGGTGGCGAACTCCGGCCTGTCCGGGCAGGGACCGCTGTTCGTGTTCGCCGTGCTGGCCGCCTTCCTGATCCTGATCCACCTCGGCTTCGCCAGCGCCACGGCGCTGACCGCCGCGCTGCTGCCGATCCTGATCGCCGTGCTGCAGACCCTGCCGGGCGACCTCCACCAGGTCGGGCTGACCATGCTGCTCGGCTTCACCGTGAGCTTCGGCTTCGTGCTGCCGATCAATGCACCGCAGAACATGGTCTGCCTCGGCACCGACACCTTCAACGGCCGCCAGTTCGCCAAGGTCGGCATTCCCATGACGGTGATCGGCTACGCGCTGATGCTGCTGTTCGCCGCCACCTACTGGCGCTGGCTGGGCTGGCTGTAGGCCGGCCGCACCGCCCCCCCGGGGCATCCGCAGTGCCCCTGGCGGGCGGAGGCTGGCACAATACGCGCCATGAAACTCTGGTCCGCCTTTCTCAAGCTGGTGGCGATGCTGGCGCTGGCAGCGGCGCTGCTGGGCGCGCTGGCCGCCGTCGTGGCCAGCCGGCAGCTGCCGCCGCTCGACGCCCTCTACGCCTTCCGCCAGACCCCCGGCTACGTATCCATTGCGGACTTCCCGCCGCACCTGGCCCAGGCCGTGGTGGCGATCGAGGATGACCGCTTCTACCTGCACGACGGCATCGACTACGTGGGCGTGGTCCGCGCCGGCGTGGCCAACCTGTCCGACGACCTGTCGCAGGGCGCCTCGACCCTCACCATGCAGGTGGCGCGCAACTTCTTCCTGTCGCGCCAGAAGACCTATACGCGCAAGCTCTACGAGGCGCTGATGGCGTACCGCATCGAGCATGCCTTCAGCAAGGACGAGATCCTGGAGCTCTACCTGAACAAGGTCTACCTCGGCGAGGGCGCCAATGGCTTCGCCGAGGCCGCGCAGACCTATTTCGGCAAGCGGCTCGACCAACTCACGCTGGCCGAGTGCGCGATGCTGGCCGGGCTGCCCAAGGCGCCGTCGGCCAACAATCCGGTGGTCAACCCGCGCCGCGCGCGCCAGCGTCAGGCCTATATCCTGCAGCGCATGCTGGAGCTGGGCAAGATCTCGCGCGGCGACTACGACGCCGCCCTGCTGGAGCCGCTGCGGCTGCGCTAGCCGCTCCGGCTCCGGCTCCGGTTCCGGCTCCGGCTCCGGCACCACTGGGCGGGGGCGTCGCCTGCGCCCCCTCGCCGCGCTACCAGCCCGCGCGGTAGCGTCCCACCGCCTCGCACACGATCGCATCCAGGCCCGGCGCATCGCCACGGTCCATGGCCTGCAGCAGCGCCTCGCGCATGCGCGGCGCCCAGAAGCGCTTGATGTGGCCGGCGATATCGGCCAGGGCCTCCTCCCGGTCGGGCATGGCTTCGAAGAAGCCGCCGATCTGGTTGGCCATCTTGATCAGGTTGTCGACATTCATGGGGATGGCAATAGCGATGGCAATGACAATGGCATGGCGGGCCGTGCGGTCGGCGCCACCTCAGCCCGCCTCCGCGCCGGCCGCCTGCAGCAGCTGCAACTGGCGCTCGTTGAAATCGCGGTACTGCTGCTGCCAGGCCGAGGGCTGCGCCACCGGCATCACCTGCACCGCGGTCACCTTGTACTCGGGACAGTTGGTGGCCCAGTCGGAATTGTCGGTGGTGATCACGTTGGCGCCGGACTCGGGGAAGTGGAAGGTGGTGTAGACCACGCCAGGCTGCATGCGCTCGCTGACCAGCGCACGCAGCACCGTCTCGCCCGCGCGGCTGTGCACGCCGACCCAGTCGCCGTCGCGGATGCCGCGCTCCTGGGCGTCGTGCGGATGGATCTCCAGGCGGTCCTCGTCATGCCAGCGCACGTTGTCGGTGCGGCGCGTCTGCGCGCCCACGTTGTACTGCGACAGGATGCGCCCGGTGGTCAGGATCAGCGGATAGCGGCGGTTGACGCGTTCGCTGGTGGCCACGTAGCGGGTGATCATGAAGCGGCCCTTGCCGCGCACGAAGCCATCCACGTGCATGATCGGCGTGCCCTGCGGCGCGGCATCGTTGCAGGGCCACTGGAGGCTGCCCAGTTCGTCGAGCCGGTCGTAGCTGACGCCGTGGAAGGTGGGCGTGAGCCGCGCGATCTCGTCCATGATCTCGGACGGATGGCGGTAGTCCATGGCATAGCCCAGCGCATTGGACAGCAGCATGGTCACTTCCCAGTCGGCATAGCCGGCGCGCGGGCGCATCACCCGGCGCACGCGCGAGATGCGGCGCTCGGCATTGGTGAAGGTGCCGTCCTTTTCCAGGAAGGAGGAGCCGGGCAGGAAGACGTGGGCGTACTTGGCGGTCTCGTTGAGGAAGATGTCCTGCACCACGATGCATTCCATCGCCGACAGGGCCGCCGCCACGTGCTGGGTGTTGGGGTCGGACTGCACGATGTCCTCGCCCTGGCAGTACAGGCCCTTGAAGCTGCCGGCCAGCGCCGCCTCGAACATATTGGGGATGCGCAGGCCGGGTTCGGGCTGGATGTCGACGTTCCAGGCCGACTCGAACAGGCCGCGCGTGGTGGCGTCCGAGACATGGCGGTAGCCCGGCAGCTCATGCGGGAAGGAGCCCATGTCGCAGGAGCCCTGCACGTTGTTCTGGCCGCGCAGCGGATTCACGCCGACACCCTCGCGGCCGACGTTGCCGGTGGCCATGGCCAGGTTGGCGATGGCCATCACCGCGGTCGAGCCCTGCGCGTGCTCGGTCACGCCCAGGCCGTAGTAGATGGCGGCGTTGCCGCCGGTGGCATAGAGGCGCGCGGCGCCGCGCACGGTCTCGGCGGGCACGCCGGTGACGTCGGCGGTCGCTTCCGGCGAGTTCTCCGGCAGGCTGGCGAAATCGCGCCACTGCTGGAAGGCGCGGTCCTCGCAGCGCGCGGCGATGAAGGCCTCGTCCAGCAGGCCCTCGGTGACGATCACGTGCGCCAGCGCGCTCAGCAGCGCGACATTGGTGCCGGGGCGCAGTTGCAGGTGGTAGTCGGCACGCACGTGCGGGGTCTCGACCAGGTCGATGCGGCGCGGATCGACCACGATCAGGCGGGCGCCGGCGCGCAGCCGCTTCTTCAGGCGCGAGCCGAACACCGGATGGCCGTCGGTCGGGTTGGCGCCGATCACCATCACCACGTCGGCCTTCTCGACGGAGCGGAAGGTCTGGGTGCCGGCCGACTCGCCCAGGGTCTGCTTGAGGCCGTAGCCGGTGGGCGAGTGGCACACGCGCGCGCAGGTGTCGACGTTGTTGTTGCCGAAGGCGGCGCGCACCAGCTTCTGTACCAGGTAGCCCTCCTCGTTGGTGCAGCGCGAGGAGACGATGCCGCCGATGGCATCGCGGCCGTGCTCGGCCTGGATGCGGCGGAACTGGCCGGCGGCGTAGGCGATGGCTTCCTCCCACGAGACCTCGCGCCACGGATCGGTGATGCGGGCGCGGATCATCGGCTTGAGCATGCGGTCCTGGTGGGTGGCGTAGCCCCAGGCGAAACGGCCCTTGACGCAGGCGTGGCCGTCGTTGGCCTGGCCGTCCTTGTACGGCACCATGCGCACCACTTCCTCGCCCTTGGTCTCGGCCTTGAAGGTACAGCCGACGCCGCAGTAGGCGCAGGTGGTGACGGTGCTGCGCTCGGCCTGGCCCAGGCGGATCAGCGAGGTCTCGGTCAGCGTGGCGGTGGGGCAGGCCTGCACGCAGGCGCCGCAGGACACGCAGTCCGAGTCCATGAAGCTGCCGCCGGTGCCCGCGGTGACGCGCGCCTCGAAGCCGCGCCCGCCGATGGTGAGGGCGAAGGTTCCCTGGGTTTCCTCGCAGGCACGCACGCAGCGGTTGCAGACGATGCACTTGGACGGGTCGTAGGTGAAGTACGGGTTCGACTCGTCCTTGGCCATGGCCGTATGGCTGGCGCCGTCGAAGCCGTAGCGCACCTCGCGCAGGCCGACCGCGCCGGCCATGTCCTGCAGCTCGCAGTTGCCGTTGGTGGGACAGGTGAGGCAATCGAGCGGGTGGTCGGAGATGTACAGCTCCATCACGCCGCGGCGCAGCTCGGCCAGCCTGGGGCTGTGGGTGCGCACCTTCATGCCGGCCTCGGCCGGCGTCGTGCAGGATGCCGGATAGCCCCGCCGGCCCTCGATCTCCACCAGGCACAGGCGGCAGGAGCCGAACGGCTCCAGGCTGTCGGTGGCGCACAGCTTGGGCACCTGGGTGCCGGCTTCCATCGCGGCGCGCATCACCGACGTGCCTGCCGGGACGGTGACGGCGACGCCGTCGATTTCGAGGGTGACCTCACGCTCCGCTTCGCTGCGGGGCGTGCCGTAGTCGATGTCGTCGATCGATTTCATGCGTGTCTCGTGTTCCGTTCTCTGTGGCACTGCCCGGCCTCAGGCCGCGCGCTGCGCCCCGGCGTCGAGGCCGAAGTCCTCGGGGAAGGCATCCAGCGCCGACAGCACCGGATAGGGGGTCATGCCGCCCATCGCGCACAGCGAGCCGTTCAGCATGGTGTCGCACAGGTCGCGCAGCAGCACGGCCTGCTCGCGCCGGCCGGCGACCAGCTTGTCGATCACCTCGACACCGCGCGTGGAGCCGATCCGGCATGGCGTGCACTTGCCGCAGGATTCGATGGCGCAGAACTCCATGGCGTAGCGCGCCTGGCGTGCCATGTCGACGGTGTCGTCGAACACCACCACGCCACCGTGGCCCAGCACGCCGCCGAAGGCAGCATAGGCTTCGTAGTCGAGCGGCTCGTCGAAGCGGGCCTCGGGCAGGTAGGCGCCCAGCGGCCCGCCCACCTGCACTGCGCGGATCGGACGGCCGCTGCGCGTGCCGCCGCCGAAGTCCTCCAGCACCTGGCGCAGCGTCAGGCCGAAGGCCTTCTCGACCAGGCCGCCCTGGCGCACGTTGCCGGCCAGCTGGAACGGCAGCGTGCCGCGCGAGCGGCCCATGCCGAAGTCGCGGTAGTAGGCGGCGCCGCGCGCCAGGATCACCGGCACCGTGGCCAGCGAGATCACGTTGTTGATCAGCGTGGGCTGGCCGAACAGGCCCTGCAGCGCCGGCAGCGGCGGCTTGGCGCGCACTACGCCGCGCTTGCCCTCCAGGCTCTCCAGCAGCGCGGTCTCCTCGCCGCAGACGTAGGCGCCGGCGCCCTTGCGCACCTCCAGGTGGAAACGCCGGCCGGAACCGCGGAGATCGTCGCCCAGCCAGCCCGACGCGGTGGCGATGGCGATGGCCGCCTCCAGCATGGCGATGGCGTGCGGGTACTCGGAGCGCACGTAGACGTAGCCCTGCTCCGCGCCCACCGCGAGGCCGGCGATGGTCATGCCCTCGATCAGCAGGAAGGGATCGCCTTCCATCACCATGCGGTCGGAGAAGGTGCCCGAATCGCCTTCGTCGGCGTTGCAGACCACGTACTTGAGCGGCGCCTGCGCGCCCAGCACGGTGTTCCATTTGATGCCGGTGGGAAAGGCCGCGCCACCACGGCCGCGCAGGCCGGAGTCGGTCACGGCCTGCACGATCTCACGCGGCGCCATGGCCAGCGCGCGCTCCAGGCCGGCATAGCCCTCGTGGGCGCGATAGTCGTCGAGCGAAAGCGGATCGGTGATGCCCACGCGCGCGAAGGTCAGCCGTTCCTGCTGCTTGAGGAAAGGAATCTCGCCGGTCGGCCCGAGCCCGAGGGGATGGGCCCCACCCTGCAGGAGGCCGGCCTCGAACAGCGCGGATACGTCGGCCGGAGCGACCGGGCCGTAGGCCACCCGGCCCTGCGCGGTGGCCACCTCGACCAGCGGCTCCAGCCAGAACATGCCGCGCGAGCCATTGCGCACGATACGCACGGCTTCACCGCGTGCGGCAGCCTCGCGGGCGATGGCGGCGGCCACGGCATCGGCGCCCACGGCGAGCGCGGCGGAGTCGCGCGGCACGTAGACGGTGACCGGCAGGCGGCCTGCCTCGAGGAATCGGTCTGCGCTCATGCCCCGCCCTCCCCGGCCTGCGCCGTGCGCGCGGCGTCCAGCAGCGCATCGAACCGTGCCGCGTCGACGCGGCCGTGCAGTTGCTCGCCGAGCATCATGGCCGGGCCGCTGGCACACAGGCCCAGGCAGTAGACCGGCTCCAGCGTGAAGGCGCCATCGGCGCTGGGCTGGTGGAAGGCGCAGCCCAGCACGCGCTGGGCGTGCGTGGCGAGCGCCTCGGCGCCGACCGCCTGGCAGGCCTCGGCGCGGCACAGTTGCACCACCTGCCCGGCCGGCGGTTGCTGGCGGAAATGGTGGTAGAAGGTGATCACGCCGTGCACCTCGGCACGCGACAGGTTGAGCGCGCGCGCCAGCAGCGGCACCGCCTCGTCCGGCACGTGGGAGAAGGCATCCTGCAGGGCGTGCAGCATCGGCAGCAGCGCACCAGGCCGCTGCCGGTGCGCGTCGATGAGGCGCGCGATCTGCGCGGCGCGCTCGCCATCGGGCTGGGGCACGGCGGCGAGCGAAGCCGGCGCGGCCGGCTGGGCGATGTCAGGCATGGGCATCCGTGGGCATGGGCAAGGCCGCGCCCGGAGCGCATCCGCGGCCAGTCGCTGGCGGGCTGGGAGCGGACAGGGAACGGGCTGGGTTGCGGCGGCCTTATATGCTATTTTTTTCATATTGCTCGTTCGAACCGAACGAGCAACGGCTGATTTTGCGACTATAGGCAGCCAACTGTGCTCTATCAATAGGCTTTTTATTTCATAAACGACATGCTTCGCATCGCCATCCACCCCCAGCTGCAGCTCCGCGAGGAACACGGCGACACACGCGCGCCGCTGGATATCTCACGGCTGGTCGCCTTGCTGGACGCCATCGAGGCGAGCGGCAGCATCCGCAGCTCGGCCGAGTCGGTGGAGCTGTCCTACCGCTATGCCTGGGGCATCCTGCGCGACGCGGAGGCGCTGTTCGGCGGGGCGCTGATCGAGAAGACGCGCGGGCGCGGCAGCGTGCTGACACCGCTGGCGCAGCAGCTGGTGTGGGCCAGCAAGCGCATCGGCGCGCGCCTGTCGCCGACGCTGGAGAGCCTGGCCTCGGAACTGGAGATCGAACTCGACAAGCTGGTGCGCGCCGCCGATCCCGCGGTACGCCTGCACGCCAGCCACGGTTTCGCCGTGGCGGCGCTGCGCGAATTCCTCGACGAGCATCATGTGCGCCATGACCTGAAGTACTGCGGCAGCCTGGAAGCGGTGGCGGCGCTGGCCTCAGGCGGCTGCGACATCGCCGGCTTCCACGTGCCGGTCGGTGAGTTCGAGGCACCCGTGCTGGCCCGCTTCCGCGCCTGGCTGCGGGCGGACACGCACTGCCTGGTGCACCTGGCCGTGCGCACCCAGGGATTGTTCGTCGAAGCCGGCAATCCGCGGCGGATCGTGGGGCTGGAGGACCTGTGCCGCCCCGGCGTGCGCTTCGTCAACCGGCAGGAGGGCTCCGGCACGCGCCTGCTGCTCGACCTGCTGCTGCAGGCGCGCGGCATCGCGCCCGCGCGCATCGACGGCTACCGCAACGGTGAGTTCACCCATGCGGCGGTGGCCGCCTATATCGGCAGCGGCATGGCGGACGTGGGCTTCGGCGTGGAAACCGCCGCGCGCCGCTTCGGCCTCGGCTTCGTGCCGGTGCTCAAGGAGCGCTACTTCTTCGCCATCGAACAAAAGATGCTGCAGACGCCGGCCCTGGCGCGCGCCGTCTCGGCGCTGCGCAGCGACAGCTTCCGCGAACGCGTGGACGCCCTGCCCGGCTACGACGCGACGCTGACAGGCACGGTGCTGACGCTGGAGCAGGCGTTCGCGGGATATGAGGGGAGCGGGGGATAGCGGCGGGATGCGCCTGAGCCGATCGAGAGAGCCAACGGGTATCGCCAACGCCATCGGCCAAGCATAGTGTCTCGGCTCCCTCTCCCCGCACGGGGAGAGGTTTGGGGAGAGGGGTGGTTTAGCAAGGCGCCACGCAGAATCGAAGCCGTTCAAGAATGAAGCCGACGGTGTGATCCCGACCACCGCGGCCAGCCGGCGCCTGCCCTCTCCCCCAGCCCCTCTCCCGCAAGCGGGAGAGGGGAGCAACCCGGCGCGGCGCGAACCCGATCGCGCCGGCCTTCTCGTTCAATACACTTCCGGCACGATCATCGTGGCCGGCACCGGCAGGCGCACGTAGTCCTTGCGCCGCTCGCGCGCGGGCAGCACCACTTCCGCGTGCTCGACGTCGACGTAGGGCATCTGACCCAGCAGGTGATGGATGCAGTTCAGGCGCGCGCGCCGCTTGTCGACGGCCTGCACCACCCACCATGGCGCTTCGGCGATGTGCGTGCGTTCCAGCATCACTTCCTTGGCGCGCGTGTAGTCTTCCCAGCGCCGGCGCGATTCCAGGTCCATCGGGCTCAGCTTCCACTGCTTGAGCGGGTCATGGATGCGGCTGAGGAAGCGCAGGTGCTGCTCGTCGTCCGAGATCGAGAACCAGTACTTGATGACCTGGATGCCGGAGCGCACCAGCATGCGCTCGAATTCGGGCACGGAGCGGAAGAACTCTTCGTACTGCTCGTCGGTGCAGAAGCCCATCACGCGCTCGACGCCGGCGCGGTTGTACCAGCTGCGGTCGAACAGCACCATTTCGCCGGCGGCCGGCAGGTGCGAGACGTAGCGCTGGAAGTACCACTGGGTGCGCTCGCGGTCGTTGGGCGCCGGCAGCGCCGCCACGCGGCATACGCGCGGATTGAGGCGCTGCGTGATGCGCTTGATCACGCCGCCCTTGCCGGCGGCGTCGCGCCCTTCGAACAGGATCACCACCTTGTGGCCGCTGGACACCACCCAGTTCTGCAGCTTGACCAGCTCACCCTGCAGGCGGAACAGCTCGTGGAAATACTGGTGCCGGGCCTCGCGCTCGGCTTCGTCCGGTCCGGCGCCGGCATCGCTGAGCGACTCCGGCAGCCGGTCTTCGAGCTCCAGCTCGATTTCCTCGTCGTAGTGGTCGGCCAGCTCCCGATAGATGCGCCGGATCAGTGCGTCTTCGTTTTGTTCCATATTGTTCTCCCAGAGATGCCGTCGGGCCTCCGCCGATGCTAAGCGACGCAGATGGCAAGCGCGTGACGCAGGCGCGGCTCCATCGGCTCAACCCGCGCTGCGGCGGAAGGCCCAGCGGCCCGCCAATACCGTGAAGGTGGCCACCAGCACCACCAGGATCCAGAAACCGTGCGGGTGGTCGCCCAGCGGGATGCCGCCCACGTTCATGCCGAAGAAGCCGGCCACGATATTGATGGGCAGCGCCAGCACGGTGACCAGGGTCAGGGTGAACAGCGTGCGGTTGGTCTGCTCGTTGAGCGCGGCGGCGATCTCTTCCTGCAGCAGCTTGATGCGCTCGACCAGCGCGGCGAGGTCGTTGAGCACCAGCGAGAATTCTTCGGTGGAGGCGCGCAACTCCAGCAGGTCGTCCTCGCGCGCCCACTCGGGCGGCCGGTTCAGCAGGCGGAACAGCGCGCCGGGCTCGGGCGCCAGCAGGCGCTGCAGCCGCACCAGGCCGCGCCGCATGGCGCCCAGCGCGGACCGGTTGCCCTGCAGCCGCTGCGACAGCAACTGGTCTTCGATCTTGTCGACGTTGGCGCTGGTCTCGCGCACGATCTGCACCAGCACGTCGGCCTGGTCGCGGAACAGGTGCACCAGCGCATCCAGCGGCGAGCGGAAACGCTCGCCGGCACGCACCGAGGCGCGCAGCCGGTCGACCGAGCGCAGCGGCCTGGCGCGCGCGGTCACCAGCAGCCGGCGGTCGGCGCAGGCCCACAGGGTGGAGATATCGGTCGAGACCACGCCGAAGTTGTAGATGACGTCGTTGACCACGGCCAGCAGCGTGGATTCGAGCCGTTCGATACGGGTCGAGCTGGAACCCTGGCGCAGCGCTTCGAAGAAGGCCTCCGGCAGGCCCAGGGTGGTGCGCAGCCAGCGCTCGCAGGCGCTGTGCGACAGGTTGAAATGCAGCCAGACGAAGTCCTGCGCTGCCTCGTCGCCTGTCGCTGCGCCCTGCTCCGCAGCCTGCGGCACCGCGCCGGCTTCCTTGAGCCAGGCCACGGCGGCCGCGGAGTCGATCTCCGCGCCGGGCTGGCCGGCGCGGAAGCGGAAACCACTGACCAGACCTACCGGGTCCGAGCCATAGTTGGATTCGACCAGGCCAGCATGCATTGCGACATATCCGGAAAACGCGATATGCAACCTTAGCACGAGCCGATGACGGCGCGAACGCCGTGGCGGCGCCTCCCGCCCCGCTCAGCCGAGCCAGCCCTCTTGCAGCAGTTCCGCCGCATGCAGCACCGTGCGCATATGGGTGGTGTGTGCCAGGCGGAAGGCAGCGCCGTAGACGGTCTGGTCCGGGAACTCGGTCACCAGCGTGAACGGCACGGTGGAACGGTGGTCCTCCATCAGCATGCAGGGGATGCCGTGGCGCGCCGCGAACGGCAGTTCGCCCGCATGCGCGTCCCACACGGCGAGCTGCGCGGCGTTGAACGCGGCCAGCTCCGGATCGGCCGCCAGCCGGGCGGCGAGCGTGTCCAGGAAGGCCGTGCCATCGAGGCCGGCGTGGTAGCGCAGGATCAGGAAAAAGCCCTTGGGGATGGTCCACTGGCTGAAACCATGCGGCACGTAGCCGTTCAGCGGCCGCGTCCACTCGTGCGCCGGGTAGCCGTGCAGGCTCAGGTGCAGGCGCGCCGATGTCCGCGCGATGGCTTCGAGGCGGGCGCCCTTCTCGCCGTACGGCGGCGCCTGGCGTGCCTCGAGGTCGTCGCCCAGCGCGGTGTAGCGCGCGGCATGCAGCATGTGGCGCGCATGGTCCTGGCGCAGGCGCTGGTGCAGCGCCGCGCCATCGGGATTCTCGCTGGCGACCACGGCGAAGTGGGCACCGCGCTGCTTGAGCGCCTGCGCAGCACGCAGTGCGCCCACCACGCCCGAGGTCTCGTTGGCATGCTGGCCGCCGGTCACCACCAGCGCCGGCCCGGCGCCCGCGAAGTAGGCTCCGCGCACCGGCCTGCCCTGCGTCGACGCGTGCAGGAAGGGCTCGCCGCCGAGCGCCGCCATGGCCGCGTCGGCCTGTGCCGGCGTGAGCGGCGCGATCGCCGCCGCCAGCCCGCCCGGCGCGGCCTCGGCGGGTACCGGCACGGATGCCGGCGCGGCGGGCGCCAGCGGCAGCACGGACACGCGCACGCGGGTGTCGCCGCTGCCGGCGCGCAGCAGCGGCACGATCTGGCCGGGTTGCAGGGTGCGGTCGCCGTCGGGCTTGCCGGCGCGCTGCTGGAACCCGGCCAGGATGGCGAAATAGAACTCCTCGTGCAGGGCCTCGCGCGTGCTCAGGCACTCGTCCTGCCAGGGCAGGCGCCGCTCGATGCCGCCGGTTTCCACCTCGATCTGCAAGGTGCCGAAGTACGGCGCCGCCGCGGGCCAGGCATGCGCGCCGACCGCCGCCATCACGGCCTGGTAGGCCTGCTCGAACTCGGTCTCGAGCGGCCCGTCCTCGACCAGCGCCTCGCCCTCCCAGACGCGCAGCCAGCCGCACGAGCCGCCTTGGGCACCGGCACGGTGCGGCACGAAGACGTGCTGCACCTGCCCGTCGACGTCCACTTCGTACGCCAGCGGCAGCTCGCCCGGCACGAAACTCAGCGCGGTGTCCGGCAACAGCGCGGCAAGCGGATACGCTTCGAGGCGGAAGCGGGCGAAGTCGCCCGCCGGCGTGCGCACCGTCACACGGCGCGGCCGCACCGGCGCCACCGTCTCGAGGAAATGGTGCAGCAGCGGCTTGTAGGCGCTGTACAAGCGCGCCTCGGTACCGCTGCCCGCCAGGACTGCCTCGGCCTCGCGGCGGGCCGCCTCGTCCTCGAACAGCCAGGCCTCGACGCGCGTGGCGGGACGCTGCGCGAAGCGGGCCAGCAGCACGTCCAGCGTGCGCGGAATCGTGGTATCCAACAGCAGGGTCATGCACGGTCTCCCGGCGGTGCCGGCCGGCGGCCCATCCGCCGGTTTGCGCGCCTCCCGCCGCTGCGGCCGATTTTAGGCCGGCTCCCTATAATCCGGCCATTGAATCCGCGTCATGTTCGATATGCGAGAGTGGCATGAACCTGCATGATCTCGAAGCCTTCGTGGCCGTGGTGGAGACCGGCTCCATCGTGGGCGCCTCGGCCCGCCTGCACCTGACCCAGCCGGGCATCACCCGGCGCGTGCAAAGCCTGGAGGAGCGGCTGGGCGCGGTCCTGCTCGACCGCCAGGCCAAGCCGCTGCGCCCCACCGGGGCCGGACGCACCGCCTATGAGCACGGGCGCCGCGTGCTGCACGCGGTCGAGGCGCTGCGCGGCGGCGTGTCCGGCGAACAGGATGCCGCCGGCGAGTTCCGCCTCGGCATCACGCCCTACCTGTCGGAAGTCGCACTGGCGGCACCGCTCGACCGCCTGCACCGGACCTTTCCACGCCTTGCCCTGCGCGTGCAGTCGGGCTGGCCGGAGGCGCTGGCCGAGCAGTGCCGGCGCCACGAGATCGACGCGGCCGCCTTCTGCCTGCCCGAAGGGGCACCGCTGCCGGCCGGCCTGGAAGCCTGCGACCTGGGCGGCCAGCCCGTGCTGGTGGTGGCCGCGCGCGAACTGCCGCTGCCGGCGGACCCGTCACTGGCGGACCTGGCCGAGCAGGCCTGGGTGCTGAACCCCGACGGCTGCGGCTTCCGCAGCGCGATCCGCCAGCGGCTGGCAGCGGCCGGGCTGCCGCTGCGGGTCGGCATCGAAGCCCATGCCAACGAACTGCGCCTGTCGCTGGTGGCGCGCGGGCTCGGCCTGGGGCTCACCACCGCGGCGGCGCTGGCGGACAGCGCCTGGCTGCCGGCGCTGCGCGTGGTGACGGTGCGGGACTTCCAGCCGCGCGTGCGGGCCTGGCTGGTGCATCGCGAAACGCCGGGGCGGCTGGCGCCGCCGCTGCGCGAACTGCGCGCGGCGCTGGCCGAGGCGCTCGACGAGGCCGCCTGAGCGCCGCCTGAGCGCCGCCTGAGCGCGGCGTCGGCGCCGGATCAACGCGCCGCCTGCAGCTCGCCCCAGGCCACCAGGATGCGCTGGATGCGGCGTGCGTAGTCGTCGCGCTGGCCTGGCGACTCGGAGTGATAGGCGCCGATGGCGCGCCAGGTGTTGCCGTACTTGACCATCTTCTGCTTGAGCAGCCAGGCGGCCACGTAGATGTTGACGCAGGCATCGGTCAGGGCCTGCCGCGGCACGCCGTAGCGCGCCAGGGTGCCGAAGTGGACCGAGTTGATCTGCGCCTGGCCGACGTCGACCGAGCCATTGGTATTGCGGTGCACGACCGCGGGATCGCCCTTCGATTCGTGCCAGGCGATCGCGCGCAGGACCAGGGGATTGACGCCCTGGTAGACCCCGGCCTGCTCGAAGCAGTCGCCGGCGTGGGCGGACAAGCTCCATAGCGAGGCGGACAAGGACAGGGCCAGGGCTGCCGCGCAGGCGGCGCGGCGCGGTAATCGACGGTGCGTGGACTCGGGCCGGGACGGCGCTGCGCAGGGCATGATGGTCGGGCTCCAGGATCGGCGGGTGGCGGGAATGGTGTGGCGCATCGGATGCTCGGCGCGGCTCGGCGCGGCTCAGCGCTTGAGCGCCTGCTCGAGCTGCTGTTCGATGCCGGCCAGGTAGGCATGCGATGCCTCCGACACCACCAGGCGTGGCGCCGGCACAGCAGCCGGCTTGCGCACCAGCGCCACGGGCAGCAGCACCGGAGCGCGCCGCTTGCGGCCTTGCGCGTGCGCCGAAGACGGCGCGGGCTCCGCGCCATCGTCCGGCGCCGCTGCGGTGCCGGCGGGCAGCAGGGACATCGACGGCAGCGGCGGATAGACACGGTCCGGCGCCGCGCCATCGGCCGGCGCGGCCACGGCAGGCCGCCACAGCGTCAGGCAGGCGGCAAGCGCAAGCACGGGGAAACGCAGGGATACGAAGACGCGAGGCATCGGCGGGACTCCGGTCACTCGGCGACGCGGATCGCCACGCTATAGGGCTGGCCCGCGCCGACGGTGAGGTTTTCCAGGCGCACGCGCGTCGCCGCACGTGCCGGCACGCCGGCCCACAAGGCCTGGTTCAGGTAAGGGAAATCCTGGCCCAGCGCGCTCACCAGGATGGTCGCGGGCTGCTTCTGCGCGGCCGCCAGCGCGCCCGCCTTGCCCAGCACGGCGGTGAGCTGCGGGTCATGCGCGCCCAGCGCGTCAGGGGGCAGGGCAAAGCGGAAGACCTCGCTGCCACGCTTGGCGCCCTCCGGCGCCTCGCCGGGCAGCTGGGCGCAGCCTGCCATGGCCAGCAGCGCGGCAGCGCCCGCCAGCCACACGGGCCCCGGCAGCCGCGGGCGGCGCGGCCACCCGGCCGCGCGGCGGGCATCGGCGCCACAGACATTGGAAATGCGATTTGCTTCCATCACTTGATCCGACCCGTTGAATGCGGGCGTACTGTACAAGCCGGGCCCACACGCCAAAACGGGGAATTGGCCGGCATTCCCCGGCTTTCATTGCGGATCGGAAGCGGATGGCTGCAATTCATGACAGCGGCATCACATTGCCACTGTCATGCGTACACCCTGCACAGGCGCCATGAACGGCACTTGCGCATGGCGTGCAGGCAGCGGGAACCACATTCAAGGGGGCGGCAGTGATGCCGGCGCTACTGCCTGCAGCCTGTCACGCGGCAGCGCCGCGCACGCGCGCTGGCAGGCTGGCGCGGCGCTGCCACCGGCCTTAGTGTCGGCACCGTACAACGCGCCGGGGCTCGCCCGCAGGCGCCAAGGGAACTGCACGACCTGGATCGAGCAACCGCCGGGCACGGCGGTTGCACAGCGGATGCTCGGCGTTGATGGCGGCCAGCATCGCGCTGCCGACTGGTTGTCGATCTGGCTCAGCACCGACGGCGGAAGGATGACACCGAGGACATTGCCCACCGCGAACGCCCGCACTATCCGCCGGGAACCACCCGCATGGCGAACCATGCCCAGGCGAACGCCGTGACGTCGCCCGGCATGCTGGGAGAGGCGGCAGGCTGGGGCTGCCCGCGCCCTGCACGCGCCCTGCCCGAGCCCTACCCGCGCCCGAGCAGCGCCAGCAAACGCTCGAAGAAAACGTGCGCGGCGGCGATCTGCGACTTGTCGATGAACTCGTCGGCCGTATGCGCCTGGGCGATATCCCCCGGGCCGCAGAGGATCGCGGGAATGCCGGCCTGCTGGTAGAGCCCGCCCTCGGTGGTGAAGGCGACGTGCCGGCCGGGCCGCGCACCCGCCTGCAGCGCCATGGCGGCGACACCGTTCGCGCCGTCTGCCGGCGCGAGCGCGGGAACCGAGGTCCGCCGCTCGATGCGCACGCTGGCGTCGGCCACCCTGGACCGCATCTCCCGCTCGATCGCCGCTGCCGTGTCGAGGATCGGCGCCATCACGGCCTCCGGATCGGTCGATGGCAGGAAGCGGAGATCGAAATCGAACTCCGCCGTCTCCGGGATGACATTGTTGGCGTGGCCGGCCATCATGCGGCAGGGCGCCATGGTCGAATACGGCACGTAGAAGCCGTCGTCGTGCTCGGTCTGCCGCAGCAGGTCCGCGCGCTCGCCCACCGCGCCGACGATCCGGCTGGCGGCAAGCAGCGCATTGACGCCGGCGCCGGACAGCGACGAGTGCGCCGCCTGGCCTTGCACATGGCAGCGGTAGGCCTGGCGTCCCTTGTGCGCGCGCACCACCTGCATGGCGGTGGGCTCCCCCACGATGCAGGCCGATGGCCGTATGCGCGCCGCCGCCAGGTCTTCGATCAGCCTGCGCACGCCGAGGCAGCCGATCTCTTCGTCATAGGTCAGGGCGATATGCAGGGGCTGGCCCAGCCGGCTCAGGTCGGCCGCTTCGACCGCTTCGACCGCGCCGAGCAGGCTGGCAATGAAGCCCTTCATATCGCATGTTCCGCGCCCATAGAAGCGCTGCGCATCCTCGGTGAGCTCGAATGCCGGCCGGCTCCACGCCTGTCCGGCCACGGGCACGACATCCGTGTGGCCCGACAGCAGCAGCCCGCCGTCCCCGGCTCCGATCGACGCGAACAGATTGGCGCGCGCCCCATCCTGCGACTTGCTGTAGAAGGTGCGGAAGCCCGACCGGGCCAGCGCGGCCTCCACGCATTCGAGCAGCGCCAGGTTCGAGTCGCTGCCCGATACGGTCTTGAAGCCGATCAGGGTCTTCAGCCAGTATCGCGTGCGCTCCGGGACTGTCTCCTCCGTCCTGCTCATTCTGTCTCCTCGTCAGCTTGCCGGTGCCAGGGCTTGCGCCGGGGACATGCCTCGCCTTCGTCCCCGCGCGCCGGTCCTCAGATGCGCCCGTCGTACGCCTTGCGCGGGATGTGGCAGCAGATCACGCTGAAGCAATCCGCCTCCAGGCTCTGGCCGATCGCATGCTCCAGTTCGTCTCTGGACCGGACGTCGAAGCCGAGGCCTCCCAGCGCGCGCCCGACCGCGGCGAAGTCGGTGCCGGCGAAGTCCACGCCGAGGTTCTCCTGCCCGTTGGCGCGCTGCTTGATCTCGATCAGCGAGAGCGACTCGTCCGCGAAGACAAAGACGATGACCGGCGTCTGCGCGTCGCGGGCGGTGGCCAGCTCGCCCAGCGTCATTTCCAGGCAGGCATCGCCGGTGAATACCGCGACCGCGCGCGCCGGATCGGCGAGCTTGGCGCCAATGCCCAGCGGCAGCGAACAGCCCATGGTGCACAGGCCGGACGACTGCATCAGGCCGCGCGGCTCATAGCATTTCCAGCTCTGGCTGAGCAGGATCCGGTGCGCGCCGCTGTCGACCGAGGCCACGGTATCGTCGGGAAGGACGCGCCGCGCCACGTCGACGATCGCGCCCGGCCCCCACGTTTCATCAGTGCGGCAGATCGCGGCAAGCGCGCCGACGATGGTGCCGACCTCCGCCGCGGACCAGGTCGAGGCGCGCCGGATCCCGCTGCGCAGCTTGCGCAGGCCTTCCTTGATACTGCCCACGAAGGTGTGGGAAGCCTGGTGCATATAGTGCGTGTTGCGCGTCGCCGAGAACTCCACCACCCGCTGGTCCGCACCCCATACATTGCGCCAGTTCACGCGCATCTCGATGGGGTCGTAGCCGGCCAGCAATACCAGGTCCGCTTCCTGGATCAGCGGCAGCAGCACCTTGTCGGCCATGGGCGACAAACCCGCGCCGCCGATGACGAAGCCATGGCGCTCGTCGACGATGCCCTTGGCCTTGTAGGTGGTGATCAGCGGGATGCCCAGTTCCTCCACCAGCGCGCGCACTTCGTCCTGCGCGCCGTGATGCAGCGCCTCGACGCCGGCGATCATCACCGGGCGCTTCGCCGCGGCCAGCCACTGCCTGGCTTCCTCGAAGGCCGGCGAGTCCGCGGGAACGCTCGGCGCCGGAACGGCGCGCCGGCTGCCGGCCGCGGGCTTCGCCGGCTGCACGGCCACCGAGATCGGCACGTCGATATGCACCGGCCCCGGCGGGTCGTCCATGGCGATCGCGATGGCCTTGTCGATGATGGCCTCGGCCGCCTCCGCCGTCATGCGCAGCGAGGCCTTGGTGATGGGGCGCATGAGCTGGGCGTGGTCGAACACCTGGTGCGTGTAGGTCGCCGCTTCGCTTTCGTCGACGCAGCCGGTGAGGAAGAGCATGGGCACGCGGTCCTGCCAGGCGTTCGCCACCACGTTCACGGCATTGGCCACGCCGGGCCCCAGGGTCGCGACCAGCACGCCCGGCGCGCCGTCGCGGTGATGAACGCCTTCGGCCATGAAGCCGCCCGCGTTCTCGTGCTTGACGAGGGTGAACCTGACGCCGGCCTGGTCGAGCCCCTGCATCACGGCAAGCACCTCACCGCCAGGGATGCCGAATGCGCGGCGACAACCGGCGGCGTGGAGACGTTGGCCAATCAATTCAGACACAGTGGTCATGATGAAGCATCCTCGAGGTAGGACAGGCAGTCCGGTTGATACAGTCGATAAGAGTGAAGGCGCGGCGCCGAGCGCGACCAGGGGCCAGCGGCCGGCGGTCGGCGCGCCGGCCTATTGCAGCCGCTCGATGGCTGCCTTGATCCGCGCTGCCGCGCTCTCCAGCTTGTCTTCCGAGGTGGCGTAGGAGAGGCGCATGAAGCCTGGCATGCCGAAGCCCGACCCCGGCACGACGGCGACGCCGTGCTGCAGCAGATAGGCGGCGAAATCCACGTCATTGGCGATGCGGCCGCCGTCCGCCCTGGACCTGCCGATGAAGACCCGCACATCGGGGAAGAGATAGAAGGCCCCTTCCGGCCGCGGCGTGCGCAGCCCTTCGATGTGCGCGAAGCGCTCGAGCAGCAGGTCGCGCCTGGCCTGGAAGGCGGCACACCGCCGCCGCACCTCGTCCTGCGGGCCTTCCAGCGCGGCCACGGCCGCGGCCTGCGAAACCGAGGACGTGTGCGAATTCACCTGCATCTGGATCTTCGTCATCGCCTCGATCAGCGGCTTGGGCCCGCATGCGAAGCCGACGCGCCACCCGGTCATGGCATAGGCCTTGGACACGCCGTTGACGGTCAGGATGCGGTCCTTCAGATCCGGCGCGATGTTCGCCAGGGTCGAGAACACGGCGCCATCGAACACGATGTGCTCGTAGATGTCGTCGGCCAGGATAAAGAAGGACTGGTTGGGACTGCGCCGCAGCACGGCGCAGAACGCCTCCATCTGCGCACGCGTGTAGGCCGTGCCGCTGGGATTGCTCGGCGAATTCAGGATCAGCCATTTCGTGCGCGCGGTGATGGCCGCCTCCAGCTCTTCCGGCTGCATCGCATAGCCCTGCGCGGGGCTGGTCCGGATCGGCTTGAGCACGCCGCCATGCATGGTGACGATGTCGCCGTACGATGCCCAGTAAGGTGCCGGGATCAGGACCTCGTCGCCCGGATTCAGCGTGGCGAGCATCGCCTGGTAGATCACCTGCTTGCCGCCGCAGCCGACGCTGATCTCGCCGGGGGTGGTGTGGATGCCATTCTCGCGCCGGAACTTCTCCACGATCGCCTCTCTCAGCCTCACCGTGCCGTTGATCGGCGTGTAGCGGGTCTGGCCATCGGCGATGGCCTTGACGGCGGCCTCGCCCACGTGCGGCGGGGTGGGAAAGTCGGGCTCGCCGAGCGTCATGTCGACCACGTCCTGGCCGGCGGCGACGGCGCGTCGGCTCAGTTCCGCCATTTCCTGGATGGGCGAGGGTCGCAGCGACGCCATCATTGTCGAAAACATGATCTTCAAACTCTCCATGGTTCTGCAGCAGGAATCGGTCCGGGACCGGGCTGGAATCGATCTGGGCGATCGGATGGAACACAGTCTAGAATTCAAGTCCGTCACACTCAATTGAGAATGAACTCAATGCCAGACATCGCCCAAAGCACGCCGACGCTGCGCCAGCTCGAGCTCTTTCTCTCGCTGGCCTCTTCCGACGGAATCGCCAGTGCCGGCGCGCGGCTGGGCATGACGCCCTCCGCCACCAGCCATGCGCTGCGCGCGCTCGAAACGGTGCTCGGGACCGCGGTGGTCGACCGCAATGGGAGCCACCTGGCGCTGACCCATGCAGGACAGCTGATCCTGCCCCATGTGCGCGATGTCTTCATGGCCCTGCACCTGGTGCAGACGACCGCCGCCGCCAGCGCGGGGCTGAAGACGGGGAAGCTGCGCATCGGCTCCTTCGGTCCCAGCTCTTCGCTGAACCTGCTGCCGCCGCTGCTGGAGAAGTTCAAGGCGCGCTATCCGGGTATCGAGGTCTATGTCACCGAGAAGCCGGATGCGGAGATCGAGCAGGACCTGGTGGAGAAACGCATCGAGATCGGCGTGGTGACGCTGCCCAAGGCGCAGTTCGACACCCATCCCCTCGCGGTCGATGAATTCGTCGCGGTACTGCCCGAGCAGCACCCGCTGGCCGCGCGCGCGACGGTCTCGCTGAAGGATCTCGCCGCCTATCCCCTGGTCCTGACCCACGCGGGTTCCCAGGAGCTGGTCTCGCGGCTGTTCGCGCGCTCCGAGATACGCCCCACGGTGACGCACGAGCTGTCCCAGCTGCTGTCGATCCTGGAATTCGTGGCGCGCGGGCAAGGCGTGTCCATCATCGCCGCGCTGGCCGCGCCGGCCAGGTTCGAGGGCGTGGTGTATCGCAGCCTCGCGCCGCGCGCATCGCGCCGCATCGGCCTGGCGTGCCTGAGCGAGAAGCGCCTCTCGCCCGCGGCGTGGGCGCTGTGGCAGCAGGCGAAGACGCTGCCGGCGAAGAAGACGGCCTGAGGCCTGCGCAGCGCGCTCCGGCGCGCCGCGACGTCCGGCTTACCGCGCCAGGTACCCCTGCCTGGTCTGCGGCAGCTTCATGCCCAGGATGCTCCCGGCCACCTGCGTCCGCAGGATCTGCGCGGTCCCGCCGGCGATGGTGAACATCCTGGCGTCGCGCACGTGCCGCTCCATCGGCAGGTGGCGGCCGTAGCCCGAGGAGCCGTGGACCTGCAGGGCATCGCTGGCGACCTTGTTGGCGGTCTCGGCGGCGAAGATCTTGGCGCGGGCGGCCATGGCGATGTCGGGGAAATCTGCGCCGCTGCATGCGGCCGCGTGCAGCAGCAGGCGGGCGGCCTCGAGCTGGATCGACATATCGCTGATCATCCACTGGAGGCCCTGGAACTCCGCGATCGGGCGTCCGAACTGCTCGCGGGATTTCGCATAGGCCACGGCCTCTTCATAGGCCCCTTGGGCGATGCCCAATGCCACCGTGCCGGCACCGACGCGCTGCGCGTTGTAGGCGTTCATCAGGGCCGCGAAGCCGCGCTGCAGCCCGCCCGGCGGCACCACCAGCATGGATTTGTGGAGCTTGAGGTCGTGGAACTCGAGATGGGTTTCCGGAATGCCCCGCACCCCCATCGCATACAGCCGCCGGCCCACCACCAGGCCCTGCGGGCTGTCGCCGTCGCGCATGCAGAGGAAGGCGCCGATACCCTGCTCGATGCCATCGTCGAAGACGCGGGCAAAGATGAGATGCAGCCGGGACACGCCGCCGCCGGTGATCCAGTACTTCTCGCCGTTGAGGATGTAGTGATCGCCCAGGCGGTCCGCGCGCGTCGTCATCTCGCTGGCCGCGCTGCCGGCGTTCGGCTCGGAGATGCAGATGGCCGGCTTGTCGCCGCCGAGCACGGCCTCGGCCGCGAGCCGGCGCTGCGCGTCGGTGCCGTAGCGCATGATGGCGCCGATCGCGCCCAGGTTGGCCTCGACCGTGATGCGCCCCATGGTGGCGCAGGCCTTGGCCATCTCCTCGATCACGATGACGGTATCGTGATAGCTGCGGCCCTGCCCGCCGAGCGCCTTGGGGATCGTCATCCCCATGAAGCCCTCGGCGCGCAGGCGCTCGACATTCGCCCACGGATAGGCCTCCGTCTCGTCGGTGGCGGCGGCGGTGGGGGCGAACACGCCCTGCGCGAGCTCGCGCGCCCTGCCCTGAAGTGCCTTCTGTTGTGCGGTGAGTTCGAACATGTCTTCTCCTGCGGTGTCGTCTTCGCCTTCGTTTTCGTTTTCGTTTTCGTTTTTGTCTTCGTCTTCGTCTTCGTCTTCGTGTCAGTCAGGCAGCCAGTCGCTCAGGATCGCGCGGCGATGCTCGTCCAGGCGCGGCGGCGGCCTGCGGTAGGTCGCCGGTGTGCGCGACAGCTTCAGCGGGTTGGCCAGCAGCCTGACATGTCCATCGCCGGCCCACTCGCACGGCACGCGGACCTCGACCCCGCGTGCCTTGACATGGGGATCGCCGAAGACTTCCTCGAGGTTGTTCACGGGGCCGCACGGCACGCCGGCCGCTTCCAGCGCCGCCAGCCAGTCGGCCCGCCCGCGCCGGCCCAGCGCGGCGGCGACCCGCTCGCACAGCGCCTCCCGATGCGCGACGCGCGCCGGATTGGTGCTGAACCTGGCATCGCACGTCAGCGGCACCAGGTCGGCTACGCGGCAGAAGCGCTCGAACTGCGCATCATTGCCCACGGCAAGGATCATCGGCGCATCGGCGGTGTCGAAGACCTGGTAGGGAACGATGTTCGGATGGCCGTTGCCCAGGCGCCTCGGCAGCTTCCCGTCGGCCAGGTAGTTGGTGGCGCCGTTGACCAGCCAGGCGATCTGCGCATCGAGCAGGGAGATGTCGATATGCTGGCCTTCGCCATGCTGGTTCCGATGATGCAGCGCTGCCAGGATCCCGACCGCCGCATACATTCCCGTCATCACATCCGCAATACCGACACCGACCTTCATCGGCTGCCCCTCGGGCTCGCCTGTCAGGCTCATGATGCCGCCCATGCCCTGGATCAGGAAATCGTAGCCGGGCCGCTCCGCATAGGGCCCCGTCTGGCCGAAGCCGGTGATGGAGCAATAGACCAGCCTGGGATACCGCTCCCTGAGCTGCTCGTAGGACAGGCCGTAGCGGGCGAGGCCGCCGACCTTGTAGTTCTCCACCAGGACGTCCGCGCGCTCCAGCAAGCGGTGGATCAGGGCCTGGTCCTCGTCGCACGCCAGGTCCAGCGCGATCGAGCGCTTGTTGCGGTTGGCGCTCAGGTAGTAGGCGCTCTCGTCGGTCGGGTTGCCGTTCGCATCCTGGATATAGGGCGGGCCCCACTTGCGCGTGTCATCGCCCTCGCCGGGCCGCTCCACCTTGACGACATCGGCACCGAGATCGCCCAGCAGCTGCGTCGCGCTCGGGCCCGCGAGGATCCGTGACAGATCCAGTACCCGGATGCCGGCCAGGGCCATCTGCTCCATGGCGCCGGTCATCTGGCACCCCGCGTCGAACCGCTATCCCGGTGTGCGCCGCCGGCGCGGCGCTGGCCAGCGGCTTCTCTCACTGCTCGTCGCACGGTGTCCCTCCGTCTATCAGCCTGCGACGATTCTAGAAATCAACTGTGGTCAAGCTCAATTGAATTGCGCCGCAAGTCGGGACGACGCGATGCGCCAACACCAATCGCCAAGCACGAGGTCTTGGCTCCCTCTCCCCGCACGGGGAGAAGGTGGGGGAGAGGGGTGGTTCAGCAAAGTGCCACGCATGGCGAAGCCGTCGGTGTGGTCCAGCACGCGAGCATAGAGACGAAGCCGACGGGGTGATCCAGGCCGCCGCGGCCGGCCAGCGCCTGCCCCCGGCAGCTTCTGCGCAGATCGACGGACTTCTGGAGACAATCGAATGGAGATACCGGAAGATGCGCGCCTGCAGTCAAACTGCGACCTCAGCCACGGCAGGCCCCGGAGCGTGCCGGAGCACAAACAAAAAGCCCCGGAATCTCCGGGGCTTCGATGCGCTGTCTTGCCGAGGGCGTGAACAGCCTCTCGGACAGGCAGCCGTCAGGTAAGGCAGACGGCATTGCCAAGGATTGTCATGCACGTGTCTCGCGGGCCGCTGGCGGCCCGTGAGACACCGGCGGCAATCAGCCGGCGAAGTTCTGGCCGACGAATTCCCAATTGACCAGGTTCCAGAATGCCTCGACGTACTTCGGACGGGCATTGCGGTAGTCGATGTAGTAGGCGTGTTCCCACACGTCGCAGGTCAGCAGCGGCTTGGCGTCGGTGGTCAGCGGGGTGGCGGCGTTCGAGGTCGAGACCAGGTCCAGCGAACCGTCGGCCTTCTTGACCAGCCAGGCCCAGCCCGAACCGAAGGTGCCCACGGCGGTCTTGGTGAACTCTTCCTTGAACTTGTCGAAGCTGCCCCACTTGGCGTTGATGGCGTCGGCCAGCGCGCCGGCCGGAGCGCCGCCGCCCTTGGGCGACAGGCCGTTGAAATAGAAGGTGTGGTTCCAGACCTGGGCGGCGTTGTTGAAGATACCGCCGGACGACTTCTTGACGATCTCTTCCAGCGTGGCGTTCTCGAACTCGGTGCCCTTGATCAGGTTGTTCAGGTTCGTGACGTAGGTCTGGTGATGCTTGTCATGATGGAACTCCAGGGTCTCCTTCGAGATGTGCGGAGCGAGCGCATCATGTGCGTAGGGAAGCGGGGGGAGAGTATGTTCCATTGTTCTGTCTCTGCGGGTTGTGGGTCAGGAATAAAAGATTGTAGGGGACTTGCCAGACCCGCGCAAACGCACCCGGCAATGCCCCTGCGTCCCTATCCCCTTCATTCCGGATCGCCCCGCCGCGCCTCAGAAGTCGGACAGCTTGGGCTGCACGCTGGCGATGGCGAGATCGGCCACGCCCTCCGCCAGGTGGGCCTCCACCACGCTGCCGGCGCGCAATTCGGAGGGTGCGCGCAAGGCCTTGCCGCGCGCATCGAGCAGCACTGCATAGCCGCGCTCGAGCGTGCGCTGCGGCGCCAGCAGCTCAAGCGCACCGGCGGCGCGGTGCAGGCGCTGCGCGGCCCGCTCCTGCCCGCGCGCGGCGGCGGCCTGCAGGCGCAGCGCGAGGCGGCCGAGCTCGGCGCGCACCGGCGCCACGTCGGGACGGGCCGCCGCCCAGCGCATGCCGAGCAGCTGCTGGCGGTGGCGGCGCGCGACCAGCCCGCTCTGCAGGGCGGCCCGCAGGTGGCGCGCCAGGTTGTCGACGCGGGCGCGGTGTTCCTGCAGTTGCGCCTGCGGGCTGCGCAGGCGGCGCGCCTGCCAGTCGAGGTGCTGGGCACGGCGGTCCATGGCCGCGCGCATGGCGCGCACGAGGCGCTCGCGCTCGCGCGCGGCCTGCCGCAGCAGCTGGGCGCGGTCCGGACTCACCAGCTCGGCCGCGGCGGTCGGCGTCGGCGCGCGCACGTCGGCGACGAAGTCGGCAATGGTGAAGTCGGTCTCGTGCCCCACGCCCGATACCACCGGCACCGGGCTGGCCGCCACCGCGCGCGCCACCACCTCTTCGTTGAAAGACCACAGGTCTTCGATGCTGCCGCCGCCACGGCACAGGATCAGCACGTCGCACTCGGCCCGGCGGCCGGCCAGTTCGAGCATGGCGGCGATCTTCTCGGCCGCTCCCGCGCCCTGCACCGGCACCGGGTAGACCACCACCGGCACGTGCGGCGCACGCCGGCGCAGCGTGGTCAGCACGTCGCGCAGCGCCGCCGCCTGCAGCGAAGTGACCACGCCGATGGTGCGCGGGTGGGCGGGCAGTTCGCGCTTGCGCGCGGGATCGAACAGTCCTTGCGCCGCCAGCTTTTCCTTCAGGCGCAGGAACGCCTCGTACAGGTTGCCGACGCCGGCGCGGCGCATCGCCTCCACATTGAGCTGGACCTCGCCACGCGCCTCGTACATCGAGACCAGGGCCCGCACTTCGACCGCCTCGCCCTCGCGCGGGGCGAAATCGACATGCTGGTTGCGGCCGCGGAACATCACGCAGCGAATCTGCGCGCGTGCATCCTTCAGCGAGAAATACCAGTGGCCGCTCGCGGCCCGCGTGAAGTTGGAGATTTCGCCGCGCACCCAGGCCAGGGGAAAGCTGCGTTCCAGCAGCGAGGCAATGGCATGGTTGAGCTCCCCGACCGGGATCACCTCGCGTCCGCCGGCCGGTGCGGGAGATCGCGTTTCACGCTGGAAGTTCTGGAAATCGGTCATGCTCGGGGCCTGTCAAGCGGCTGGAAGTGGACATGTCCACAGCATAACGGGTCTGTCAAGTAGGCTACCGAAATATGACAGCATCTCCCGCAAACCCGCGGGATACTCGACAAGCCCTTGATTCTTATGAGGATTCGCCCAAGCCAAAAATTAGGCAAGTTAAGCAAATTCCTTACGCGTCAACGACTTACCGGCCGCACCCAAGGCTTGTTCACAAAGTTATCCACAGTATCTCTGGAAAACCCTGAGACGCAGCCCGGGGATCGGCAAACAAGTGCCGCAAAACATACCTCAAAGCGTCTTGCTGGCCGGCGACGGGAATCGCTGCGGCATCCGGACCGGCCCCGAGGGCGGCGCGGCAGGCACTGCCCAATTTTTGAGCGGGAGGGGCTTCCGCCTTGGGAATCAACGGTTTACGTTTCCGCTCCCCAACTTATCCACAACCGCTCCACAGGACTGTCCCTGAGCGATGTGGAAAGTACGGCAGGCCGTCGCGGGGCATCGTCTTGCCGCCGATGCGCCGGCTACTGCCCATTATTTAGGCAGGATGAAACAAACTCTTTCCAATCAAAGGCTTAGGCCATTTCTCCGAAGTCTTTCCACAACCGATCCACAGCACTGTCCCGCTTCCATGTGGAAATCGGCGCCTGACGGCACCGGCAGGCACGTCCGCGCTGCCGCCAGCGGTCCGCGATGGGCGAAAAGGCCCATGCCGCCATCCCGGGCGGCATCGGGAAGGCGCCTGCCTATTTTTTAAGCAGAGATTCCTCTTCCCTTTGGCATCAATGACTTAGCGCTCTTGTCCGGGCGCTTTCCACAATCCGTCCACAAGACTGTCCCTGTCCCGTGTGGAAAGCGCGCCGCGTGCGGCGATGCGCCGGCCCGACACTGCGCCGCGGCGGCTTGCCCACCATCCGGGCGCGCGTTAGAGTGGCGCCTGATTTTTTTGATAACAGCCGGCGCAGGACTTGGGAGCCGGCGCCATGCTGCAGTCGATTCCGGGGTTCCACGTGTTTTCCATCATTCAAGCGGCCGGCTGGCCGATCTGGCCGTTGTTACTGGCCTCGGTGCTGGCGCTGGCGCTCATCGTCGAGCGCTTCCTGAGCCTCCAGCGCAGCAAGGTGCTGCCGCCCAGGCTTTATGACGAAGCCCTGGCGGTGGCGCAGCAGCGGCGCGCCACGCCGGAGGCGGTCAATGCCCTGGAACAGGGTTCGCCGCTCGGCCGCGTACTGGCCGCGGGCCTGCGCCATGTGGCGCTGCAGCCGCACACCACGCGCGATGCCGCCAAGGAGGTGGTCGAGGAAGCCGGCCGGGCAGTGGCCCACGAACTGGAGCGCTACCTGAACGCGCTCGGCACCATCGCCTCGGTCGCCCCGCTGATGGGGCTGCTCGGCACGGTGATCGGCATGATCGAGATCTTCGGCAGCCAGGGGGGCACCGGCACCAACCCCGAGCAACTCGCGCACGGCATCTCGGTGGCGCTCTACAACACCGCGCTCGGGCTGATCGTGGCGATCCCCGCGCTGATCTTCTGGCGCTTCTTCCGCCGCCGCGTCGACGACTACGTGGCCGAGCTGGAATTCCGCGCCGCCTCCTTCCTCGACGCGATCCTGCCGCCGCGGCGCGGCTGACGGCCGTCCCACCCGCCCCGCCTGCCCCGGATATCCGCCATCATGCGCTTCCGTTCCCGCCAGCGGCGCGAGGAGCCGGAGATCAATCTGATCCCGCTCATCGACGTGCTGCTCGTGATCCTGATCTTCCTGATGATCACGACCACCTATTCGCGCTTCAGCGAGCTGCAGATCCAGCTGCCCACCGCCGATGCCGAACGCACCCGGCAGCGCCCGGCCGAGATCCTGGTCTCGGTTTCCGCGCGCGGCGTCTACGCGGTCAACAAGGAAATCCTGGAGTTCAAGGATGTCACCAGCCTGGCCGACCACCTGCGCAGTGCGGCCGGCCCGGACAACGGCGGCCAGCCGCCGGTGGTGGTCGTCAACGCCGATGCGCAGGCCACCCACCAGGCTGTCATCAATGTGCTGGAGGCAGCGCGCCTGGCCGGCCTGCCGCGCCTGACCTTCGCCACGCAGAGCCAGCAGCCGCGCTGAGACCCGCCGGCCGCGGGCTTGCAGCATGCGCTGCGCAATGCCCATAATGATTGGAGCCGCCGTGCCGGCCGCCTGCCGGCGCCCTTGCCATGGCAGGGCGGGCCGGTTCCACCTGCCCTGCCATCCGCCCTTCCACCCACCTGCCCTCCGCACCATGCCCGTTCCACGCCACCATCTCGCTGACTTCGTCACCGCCCAGTGGCAGCGCCGTGGCGGCTTCGCCTGGCTGATGTGGCCCCTGTCGCTGCTGTTCGGCGCCATCAGCGCCGCGCGGCGGCTGGCCTTCCGGCGCGGCTGGCTGCGCTCGACGCGGCTGCCGGTGCCGGTGGTGGTGGTCGGCAACGTGACCGTGGGCGGCACCGGCAAGACCCCCGCGGTGATCGCCCTGGCGCAGGCACTGCAGGAAGCCGGGCTGCGTCCCGGCGTGGTCTCGCGCGGCTACGGCGTCAAGCTGGAGCGGCCGCGCCGCGTCAGCGCCAGCTCGCGGGCCGCCGACGTCGGCGACGAGCCGCTGCTGATCGCGCGCAGCACCGACGTGCCGGTCTGGGTCTTCCCCGACCGCGCCGCCTGCGCGCAGACGCTGCTGGTACGCCACCCCGGCGTCAACGTGCTGCTGCTCGACGACGGCCTGCAGCACTACCGCCTGCAGCGCGACTTCGAGATCGTCATGTTCGACACCCGCATGGGTGGCAACGGCTTGCTGCTGCCGGCCGGCCCGCTGCGCGAACCGCTGTCGCGCCGGCGTGACGCCACCCTGATCAACGACCCGGATTTCCGCGCTTCGCCGGACCGCCCCGACGTCTACGGCATGCGGCTGGAGCCCGGCGACGCCTGGCAGCTGGTCGACCCGGCCATGGCCCGCCCGCTCTCCGGTTTCGCCGGGCAGCGCGTGCTGGCCGCGGCGGGCATCGGCAATCCGGAACGCTTCTTCGCCAGCCTGCGCGCGGCCGGCCTCGCGCCCGCCACGCTGCCGCTGCCCGACCACTATGACTTCGCGATCGACCCCTTTGCCGACGACGAAGCCGCGCGCAGCGCCGATGCCATCCTGATCACCGAGAAGGATGCCGTAAAATGCGAGCGCTTCGACGACCCGCGTATCTGGGTCGTCCCCACCACGCCCGTGATCGATGCGGGCCTGATCGACAAGATCCGCGGCGCCGTGGCGGCGCGCGCGCAGGCAGCCGCACCGGCTGCCGCCGCGGCCGCAGCGGCGGCGGGAAGCCTCACCAAGGAACACCGAGATGGACAACCGGCTGCTTGAAATCCTGGTCTGCCCCCTGTGCAAGGGCAAGCTCGAATACGACCGCGCCGCCCAGGAACTGATCTGCCACGCCGACAAGCTGGCCTACCCGATCCGCGACGGCATCCCCGTCATGCTGGCCGACGAGGCACGCCAGACCGTGCCCGGCCGCGTGGTCAACCCCGAGTGAGCGTGCGGCCATGAGCATCCCCGCCTTCACCGTGGTGATCCCGGCGCGGCTGGCGTCCACGCGGCTGCCCGACAAGCCGCTGGCCGACATCGGCGGCAAGCCGATGGTGGTGCGGGTGGCCGAGCGCGCCCATGCGTCGTCGGCAAACCGCACGGTGGTGGCCACCGACGCCGACAGCGTGCTGCAGGCCTGCGCGGCGCACGGCGTGGAGGCGCTGCTGACACGCGCCGACCATGCCACCGGCACCGACCGGCTGGCCGAGGTGGTCGGCCTGCTGGGCCTGCCCGACGATGCCATCGTGGTCAACGTGCAGGGCGACGAGCCGCTGATCGCACCGCAACTGATCGACGAAGTGGCCCTGCACCTGGCGGCGCATCCCGACTGCGCCATCAGTACCGCAGCGCATCCGCTGCACGAGGTGGCCGAAGTCTTCAACCCGAACGTGGTCAAGGTGGTGTGCGATGCCGCCGACCGCGCACTGTACTTCTCGCGCGCGCCCATCCCCTGGGCACGTGATGCCTGGAGCCAGGTGCCCACCCAGCCGGCAGCCGGCGCCCAGGTGCCGCTGCCGGCCATGCCGGTGCTGCGCCATATCGGCCTGTACGCCTACCGGGCCGGTTTCCTGCGCCGCTTTCCGGCGCTGGCGGCGGCACCGGTCGAGCAGACCGAGGCGCTGGAGCAGTTGCGCGCCATGTGGCACGGCGAGCGTATCGGCGTGCTGCAGACCGACGCGGCCCCGGCGCCCGGCGTCGACACCCGGGCCGACCTGGAACGCGTGCGCGCGCTGTGGGCCGAGGCCATGGCCCAGGAAGGGCCCTGAGCGCCCGGGGGGCGCGCAAATTCCTGGCGGGCCGGGGCCCTGTCAAGCGGGAACATTGCTGTCAATACAGCTTAACTCCCGCCGGCAGGCCGATTTCCCGCGCCCTCGTGGCATAATGCTTGACCATACAGAGCCGCCGGCCGCCGGGAGCGACCGGACAAGGCTCGGTGGGGAGATAGAGATCGAGCCCGTTCGGCGGCGCCGGCCCCTGCCCTTGCGGCGGGCCGCGGGCGTACCGACCGTCACCTGACCTGAACCCGATGCGGCCCGCGGCAACAGCCCCGCGGTAAGCCCTGCGTCAAGTTCAGGCGCTACCCTCCGTCTTGTTCCCCCCGCCTGACCAGATTCAAAACTCTGAGGACCCGTAAATGCGTTTGATCCTGTTGGGCGCGCCCGGCGCCGGCAAAGGCACGCAAGCCAAGTTCATCTGCGAGAAGTTCGGCATCCCGCAGATCTCCACCGGTGACATGCTGCGCGCCGCAGTGAAGGCAGGCACGCCGCTGGGCGTGGCGGCCAAGAAGGTGATGGATGCGGGCGGCCTGGTGTCGGACGACATCATCATCGGCCTGGTCAAGGATCGCCTGCAGGCAGACGACTGCAAGAACGGGTACCTGTTCGACGGCTTCCCGCGCACCATTCCCCAGGCCGAGGCCATGAAGGAAGCCGGCGTGGCGATCGACTACGTGCTGGAGATCGACGTCCCCTTCGACGCCATCATCGAGCGCATGAGCGGCCGCCGCGTGCACGTGGCCTCGGGCCGGACCTACCACGTCAAGTACAACCCGCCCAAGGTCGACAACGTCGACGACGAGACCGGCGAGGCCCTGATCCAGCGCGACGACGACAAGGAAGACACGGTGCGCAAGCGCCTCGACGTCTATTCGCAGCAGACCCGCCCGCTGGTGGACTATTACTCGGACTGGGCCGCCAAGGGCGACGCCGCCGCCAAGGTGGCTCCGCCGCAGTACCGCAAGATCCTGGGCCTGGGCAGCGTGGAAGACATCACCGCGCGCGCCTTCGACGCCCTCAAGTAAGCCGGCACCGCCGCGAACGAAGCGACCCGCAAGGGTCGCTTTTTTTTTCGTCGCCGCCCGCACCGTGCCCGTGCGACACCCCCTTGCGCTGCGCCTGCCGCCCCGTACAATACCGATGCATTGACGTTTACGTAAACGTTAGACGAGAAGCCGCGCCGGCACCGACCCGGCGTGCGGCACATCCGACGGACCGAGCGGCCGGGCGAACCGCCGCCAGAGCGAAAGGAAGAGACAGCAAATGGAAATCCGCGACAACGCATTCATCGTCACCGGCGGCGCCTCCGGGCTGGGCGCCGGTACTGCCCGCATGCTGGCGGAAGCCGGCGGCAAAGTCGTGATCGCCGACCTCAACGAGGCCGCCGGCAGCGCGCTGGCGGCCGAGATCGGCGGCCGCTTCGTCAAGTGCGACGTCACCTCCGAGGCCGATGGCCAGGCGGTGGTCGCGGCGGCCCTGGCATTGGGCAAGCTGGCCGGCCTGGTCAACTGCGCCGGCATCGCCACCGCCGGCAAGACCGTGGGCAAGAACGGCCCGCTCCCGCTCGAGCAGTTCGACAAGACCATCCGCATCAACCTGGTCGGCACCTTCAATATGATCCGCCTGGCCGCCGCCGCCATGGTGCAGAACGCACCGAACGCCGAAGGCGAGCGCGGCGTGATCATCAACACGGCCTCGGTGGCGGCCTTCGACGGCCAGATCGGCCAGGCCGCTTATGCCGCCTCGAAGGGCGGCGTGGTGGCCATGACCCTGGCCATCGCGCGCGACCTGTCGCGCGACGGCGTGCGCTGCATGACCATCGCCCCCGGCATCTTCGAGACGCCGATGCTGCTGGGCATGCCGCAGGAAGTCCAGGACGCGCTGGGGCGCTCGGTACCCTTCCCGCCGCGCCTGGGACGCCCGGCCGAATACGCCAAGCTGGCACGCGCCATCCTCGACAACACCATGCTCAACGGCGAGGTGATCCGCCTGGACGGCGCGATCCGGATGCAGCCGAAGTAAGGCGGCGCCGCAACGCCGGCTGTTCCTGCCCCGGACCCTCCGGGCAGGAACGGGTCAGGCCGGCTCAGGCCGGCAGCAGCATCACCAGCATCAGGCCCGGCGCCGCCGCCGGCAGCAGCGTGAGCTGCTCGAAATGCAGCAGGCCGCGGCGCGGGTGACGGAAGCCGCGCCGCCCGCCCTGGCGCTCCTCCACGTCCTGCGACAGCCAGTCGGCACGGAAGGCCGCGCTGTCGCGCAGCAGGCCTTCGACCAGCGCGCGCGTCGGCGCTTCGCCGGCATAGCGGATGCTGTGCGCACGAAACTCCGCCACCAGGCGCGCTGCCCGGTGCGGCCAGTCCTCCACCAGGGCCTGCAGCGGCGCCGACAGGAACATCGCGCGCAGCAGGTTGCGCTCGGTGCCGGCACCGTCGGCACCGCAGGCGCCGTCGAGCCAGCCGACGAACAGGTCCGCCGCCGCCTCGTTCCAGGCCAGCGCGTTCCATTGCCGGTCCAGAACGTAGGCAGGACCTACGATCGACTGCACGCTGGCGAGCACCGCCGGCGGCGCCGCTTCCTCGCCGGCGAGCTGCGGATCCCGCCGCCCCGCCAGTTCGAACAGGTAAGCCCGTTCGGCGCGCGACAGCCGCAGCGCCGCGGCGAGGCTGGCCAGCGCCCCGGCCGACAACGACACCGGACGCCCCTGCTCCAGCCAGGTCACCCAGGTCGCGCTGAGCCCGGCCAGCTGCGCTACTTCTTCACGCCGCAGGCCGGGCGTGCGGCGCCGGCGCCCGGGCGGCAGGCCGACCTCGGCCGGCGCCAGCCGCTCGCGGTGGGCGCGCAGGAAGCCGCCGAGCGCGGCTTCACGGCTGAGCGTGCCGGGCAGGCCGCCGGCAGCGTCGGGGGCGGCGTCGGGGGCGGCGGCGGGCGCGGGATCGAACCCTGTGGCATCAGGGTGGGAAGGCAGTGGGGACATGGCAGGCTGGTGATTCTTATACCAGGATAAATTGACGACTTGTCCCGGGAAACGGGCCTGCCTACAGTAGCTCCAGGCCATGCGATGCGCAAGGCCGCAGCGTGGCCGGGACGCCACGCCGAGCAACCCCATCCAGGAATCCGCCATGCAACAACAAGAACTCGTCGCCTCCCAGTTCGGCGCCACCGCCAGCGCCTACCTCACCAGCACGGTCCATGCGCAGGGCCCGGACCTGCCGCGCCTGGCCGCCGAGCTGGCGACGCTGGCGCGTCCGCGCGTGCTCGACCTGGGCTGCGGCGCCGGCCATGCCAGCTTCGCCGCCGCGCCCGTGGCCGCCGAAGTGACGGCTTACGATCTCTCCGAGGACATGCTGGGCGTGGTGGCGCAGGCCGCGCGCGACCGTGGCCTGGACAATGTCCGCACGCGCCACGGCGCGGCCGAGGTGCTGCCCTTCGCCGACGCCGCCTTCGATGCGGTGATCTCGCGCATGAGCGCCCACCACTGGCGCGACGTGCCGGCCGCGCTGCGCGAGATGCGGCGCGTGCTGGCCCCCGGCGGCAAGGTGGTGCTGATCGATATCGCCGGCTCGACCGATCCGCTGTGCGACACCTGGCTGCAGTCGGTCGAGCTGCTGCGCGATCCCTCGCACGTGCGCGACTACACCGGCCCGGCCTGGCTGGAGATGTTTGCCGAGGCCGGCTTCGCCGCCACGCTGTCGCCGGGCTGGCGCATCGAGATCGAGTTCGACAGCTGGGTCAAGCGCATGCGCACGGCGCCGGTGGCCGTCGAAGCGATCCGCCACTTGTGGCAGCTGGCGCCGGCCGAGGTGAGCCGCCACTATCGGGTCCAGCCCGATGGCAGCTTCGCCCTGGAGGCGTTGATGGTCACGGCCCAGCCGGGCTGAGCACCGCACCGGAGCAAACGTAAGCGAGGACTGACATCGTCTGGCCTCCACTCTCCCTGGCCCGGCACGGCTCACGCCGCGCCGGGCTCCTGCGGCAGCGGCAGGGTACGGACCATGTCCCAGACCGCGGCGGCGGCGGGCGACAAGGAGCGGTCTTCGCGGCATACCATCACGATGCTGCGCTCCTCGCGCGGCACCAGCGGCCGCCATACCAGCGGCGAGGCCTCCGGCAGCGGCAGCGACAGCGAAGGCAGCACCGAGGCGCCGATACCGGCCTCGACCATGCCGAACACGCTCGCCGAGTGGCCCAGCTCCTGCACCACTTGCGGTACCACGCCGTGCCGCGCCAGGATGCGGTCGATCAGCGGCCGGCTGCCCGAGGCGAAGTCGAGCAGGGCCAGCGGCACGCCGTCCAGCGCGCGCCAGGGCACCGTGGCCTGCTGCGCCAGCGGGTGGTCGCGGCGGCAGACGAAGCAGAAGGGGTCGGTGGCCAGCGGCTCGATGGTCAGCGCCTCGCGCGCCTGCGGGTCGACCAGCACACCGAAGTCGACCGCGCCGGCGTGGATCTGTTCGAGGCCGCCGGCCTGCACGTTGTCGCGCACCGTCAGGCGGATCTCGGGGAAGCGCCGGGCACATTCCGCCACATAGAGCGGCATCAGCCTGGCCGAGATGGTGGGTGCACTGGCTATCACGACGCGCCCGCGATAGCGTTCGCCAAGCTGACGCGTTTCTTCCAGCGTGTCGTCGAGCTGCTCCAGCAGGCGCTCCAGCGCCGGCACCAGCGCCTGTCCTGCCTCGGTCAGCACCACCTCCCGCGTGGTGCGGTCGAGCAGGCGCACACCCAGCACGTCTTCCAGCTCCGCCACGCCGCGGCTGACGGCGGGCTGCGTCAGGCCGACCGCATCAGCGGCCCGGCTGAAGCTGCCATGCGCGGCCACCGCGAGGAAAACACGCAATTGACGGAGGGTGTAATTCATACGATTAATGCATCAATGGATTCGATAAATGAATTTGCATTCTAGACATCGATGGCGTTCAATACCACCCAGTCCGTCTTTCCCTCTCTTTAGCGGTCCTTAGCCGTCCTTAGCCATCTTCAGCCGCCCCACCCACATGTCCACCCTGCTCTTTCCTTTCAAGAAACTGTATGCGTTGATCGACGGCTTCATCCTGGTGATGCTGACCGCGATCGGCATCGCCCTGCTGGCGCCGGAGATCGGCACCGGTGATGGTCCGCTGCATCTCGGCCTGGTCACCAACCTCGGTGTCGCACTGGTGTTCTTCCTGCACGGCGCGGCGCTGTCGCGCGACAAGCTGGTTGCCGGGGCGCGCCACTGGCGCCTGCACCTGTTCGTGCAGAGCTTCACCTTCGTGGTCTTCCCCATCGTGGGCGTGGCGCTGATGATCGGTCTGCGCAAGGTGCTGCCGCCCGAGCTGCTGCTCGGCGTGTTCTACCTGTGCGCGCTGCCGTCCACGGTGTCGTCGTCGGTGGCGATGACTTCGATGGCACGCGGCAACGTGCCGGCCGCCATCTTCAACGCGACCATCTCCGGCCTGATCGGCATGCTGGTGACGCCGCTGCTGATGGGCCTGGTGATCAGCGCCAGCGGCGCCTCGATGCCGCTGGGCAAGGCCCTGCTCGGCGTGGCGCTGCAACTGCTGCTGCCGTTCGCGCTGGGCCAGGTTGCGCGCCCGCTGATCGGCAACTGGCTGGCCAAGAAGAAGCAGGTCACCAACAAGATCGACCGCGGCGTGATCGTGCTGATCGTCTACTCCTCGTTCTGCGATGCCACCGCCGCCGGCCTCTGGCACAAGTACCACTGGCAGATGATCGCCAGCGTGATGGCCCTGGCCGCCGTGCTGCTGTTCGTGATCCTGTGCACCACCACCTTCACCGCGCGCCGCATGGGCTTCCCGGTCGAGGACGAGATCACGGCGGTGTTCTGCGGCTCGAAGAAGAGCCTGGCCAACGGCATCCCGATGGCCAAGATCCTGTTCGCCGGGCACCCCGCCCTGGGCCTGCTGGTGCTGCCGCTGATGGTCTACCACCAGCTGCAGCTGATCGTCTGCTCGGTGATCGCCTCGCGCTACGCCAACCGTGACGAGGCCAGGAACCCGGGTGCCGCGCCGGTGCGCGCCTGAATCCGACCCTCCCGCGCGGCCCCGGCCGCATGCAGGACGGGGCGCCCTTGGGCGCCCCGTCTTGTTTTGTTGTGCCACGCACGGCCGGCCGGTGTCCTGGGATTGGCCCAGGGCTTCAGCGCCTCAGATCATCAGACCGAAGGGTTCTTGGACAGCGGCGGATTGCGCGCGAAGTAGTTGCGGATGCCGCGCAGGATGGCGTTGGCCAGCTGTTCCTGGTGGCTGTCGTCGTTGAGCTTGCGCTCTTCCTCGGGATTGCTGATGAAGGCGGTCTCGACCAGGATGGACGGGATGTCCGGCGCCTTCAGCACGGCGAAGGCGGCCTGCTCGACGCTGCCCTTGTGCAGCCGGTTGACGCCGCCGATCTCGCCCAGCACGGACTTGCCGAGCTGCAGGCTGTCGTTGATCTGCGCCGTGGTGGACAGGTCCAGCAGCACGCGCGCGACCTGTGCATCCTTGTTGCTCATATTGGCGCCGCCGATCAGGTCGGCGGAGTTTTCCTTGTTGGCCAGCCAGCGCGCCGCGCTGCTCGAGGCACCGCGCTCGGACAGCGCGAACACCGAGGCACCGCGCGCCTCCGGCGACAGGAAGGCATCGGCGTGGATGGAAACGAACAGGTCGGCCTGCACGCGGCGGGCCTTCTGCACGCGCACGTTGAGCGGCACGAAGAAATCGGCATCGCGCGTCATCATCGCGCGCATATTGGGCTGGGCGTCGATCTTGGCGCGCAGGCGGCTGGCGATCTGCAGCACCACGTCCTTCTCGCGCGAGCCGGCCGCGCCGATCGCACCAGGATCCTCGCCGCCGTGGCCGGGGTCGATGGCCACCGTCAGCAGGCGGCGCATCTTGAGCGGGCGCTCGGCGGGGATATTGGCCTGCGCCATCGGCGGCGGCGCCGCGGGCGCGGACGGAGCACGCTCGGGTGCCGGGACCGGTGCGGGCCTCGGCCTGGCCGCGGCCATCGGCGGCAGCGGCGGCGGTGCCGTCGTGCCGGCCGGGCCCTTCTCGTCGAAGCGCCGCACCAGGGCACCGATGGCATCCTCCTCGCCCGCACCCTGGGCACCCGCGATGGCGGCGCTGCCCAGGCCGCCCGCGCCGGCGGCGGCCGTGCCGTCCGCCAGCGGGGGCGCCGCCTCGGCGTAGCGCCGCTGCTTGTCCTCGGTTTCGCGCACCAGCTTCCACAGCGGGTCGGGCGGATTGACCGGGTAGAGGTCGAACACCAGGCGATTGCGGTAATTGCCGATCGGCGCCAGCGTGAACACCTGGGGCGTGACGTCTTCCTTCAGGTCGAACACCAGGCGGACCACGCGCGGGCGGTTCTGGCCGACGCGCACGCTCTGGATATAGGGATCGTTGGGGGTGACCTTGGCCACCAGCTCGCGCAGCGTGGGCGAGAGGTCGAGGCCGTCGACGTCCACCACCAGGCGATCCGGATTGCGCACCATCTGGTGCACCGCCGCCAGCGGCGCATCGGATTCGATGGTGACGCGCGTGTAGTCTTCGGCGGGCCAGACCCGCACCGCCACGATGCCGGCGCCGCGCGCGATCTGCGTGCCGGCCAGCGTCAGCACCACCGTGCCGGCGCCCGCCTTCAGGCATTGCGCCATCCATTTGCGGCGGGCCGGCAGCAGGCCGTCTGGTCCATCGGGTCGGTCGGTGGCGAGTCGCTTGATCAGCATGCGTTCAGCAAGGTCAGTCCAGTGGGAGTATAGGCGCGCAGCAAGGCGATGCGCCCCTCGGCTGCGATATCGGCCGCGGCCGTGTCCGTTTGAAGCAACAGATGCAGGTCTGGTTCCCCGAGCAGGGTGCCGGCCTTCTCCGGCCATTCGACCAGGCTCAGGGCCGGCTCCGCGAAGCAGTCGCGGAAACCGGCGTCGATCCACTCCTCGGGGTCGGCGAAGCGGTAGAGGTCGAAGTGGTAGACCGTCAGCGGCGAGCCGTCGGCGCGCGCCACCTGGTAGGGCTCGCACAGCGTGTAGGTGGGACTGCGCACCTTGCCCGCATGGCCCAGCGCCCGCAGGATGGCGCGCGACAGCGTGGTCTTGCCCGCGCCGAGGTCGCCGGACAGTTGCACATGGATGGCCTGGGGCGGCAGGATGCGCACCGCCTGGGCGAGCGCGGCGCCGAGGGCGGCGGTGGCCGTCTCGTCGGGCAGGGGCAGGGAGCGTTCTTCGAGCAGGGGCATTGCGTACAATTCAGGGATGATCGACCGAGTCGCAGAAGCGCCAGCCGCCTCCTCTTCACGCGCCGCCGGCGCGCCGGCCGGGACCGGTGACGGCCACGGCACCGCAACCGTGCCCGCCGCCGCCGGGCTGGCGGCGCTCGCCCAGTCCATCCGCGGCTGGGGTGCCGAGCTGGGCTTCGATGCGGTGCGCATCGCCGACGTCGACCTCAGCCATGCCGAAGCCGGGCTGCTGGAATGGCTGGCGCAGGGCTTTCACGGCGACATGGATTATATGGCGAACCACGGCACCAGGCGCGCGCGGCCGGCCGAACTGGTGCCCGGCACGGTGCGCGCCATCGTGGCCCGCATGCCCTACCTGCCGGCCGGCACCGGCGACGGCTGGCGCCGCAGCGAGCTGGCGCGGCTGGACGACCCGGCCACCGCGGTGATTTCCCTGTATGCGCGCGGACGCGACTACCACAAGGTGCTGCGCAGCCGCCTGCAGGCGCTGGCCAGCCGCATCGAGGCGGCCATCGGGCCGTTCGGCTACCGCGTCTTCACCGACTCGGCGCCGGTGATGGAGGTCGCGCTGGCCGGCAACGGCGGGCTCGGCTGGCGCGGCAAGCATACGCTGCTGCTCGACCGCGCCGCCGGTTCGATGTTCTTCCTGGGCGAGATCCTGGTCGACATCGCGCTACCGGCCGACCCGCCGGAACCCGGTCACTGCGGCCAGTGCCGGCGCTGCCTGGACATCTGCCCGACCCAGGCCATCCTGGCACCCTACCGGCTCGACGCGCGCCGCTGCATCTCCTACCTGACCATCGAGCACAAGGGCGCGATCCCCGAGGCGCTGCGCGCGCCGATGGGCAACCGCGTCTACGGCTGCGACGATTGCCAGCTGGCCTGCCCCTGGAACAAGTTCGCGCGGCGCGCCACGCTGCCCGATTTCGATGTGCGCAACGGCTTCGACGCCCCGGACATGGCCGAACTGTTCGGCTGGAGCGAGGCGGAATTCAACCAGCGGCTGGAGGGCAGCCCGATCCGCCGCATCGGCCACGAGCGCTGGCTGCGCAACCTGGCGGTGGGACTGGGCAACAGCCTGCGCGCGGCGAGCGCGGCCGAAGGCGGCGATGCCGCCCTCGCCGCGCGCCTGCGCGCCGCCCTGGCGGCGCGCAGGGACAGCGCCAGCCCGCTGGTGCGCGAGCACATCGACTGGGCCCTGGCGCAGGACCGCGCAGCGGCCGCCGGGCCCGGCGGCAACTAGACCAGCAAGGCCATCCAGAACGGCATCGTGACGATGGCACCGACCGTCATCGCCGAGATGGTGGCCGCCACCATTGGGCCGTTACCGCCCATGCGCACTGCCAGGATGTAGCAGCTCGAGGCGGTCGGCAGCGAGGCGTACAGCACCACCATCTGCAATTGCAGCGGGGTCAGCGGCAAGTGGCGGCCGACCAGCCAGGCAAACGCCGGCATGGCGACCAGCTTCACCACGGTCCACCAGGTCATGGCGCCCACCGAGCCGCTCGCGGCGCGCAGCTGCAGGCCCGCGCCGACGGTGATCAGGCCTAGCGCGGTCGAGGCCGAGCCGAGCCGGTTCAAGGTGGTCGCCAGCACCTCCGGCGCGTGCAGCCCCAGCAGGTTGGTGCCCAGCCCCGCCGCGGTGGCCAGGATCAGCGGGTTGCGCGCCAGTTCGGCGAGCAGCCGCGATTCGCCATGGCGCGCCAGCGCCCACACCGCCACCACATTGGCCAGCGGCACGGTGAAGCCCACCAGCAGGGCCATCATGGCCAGGCCGGTGCCGCCGCCCAGGCGCGCAGCCAGGGCCAGGCCGATGTAGGAATTGAAACGGAAGGCGGTCTGCAGGCCGGAGGCGAAGGCGACCGGGTCCGGGCGCAGCACCCACCTGACCGCGTAGCCGGCCGCCATGCCGAAACCCATCACCAGCAGCCCCAGGCCGAGCATGGCCGAGGTGGAGGAGAAATCCAGCTGGGCACTGTTGGTCGATTGCAGCAGAAGCGCCGGGAACAGCACGAAATAGACCAGGCGCTCGACGCCGGACCAGAACACGCGGTCGAACGAGGTATAGCGCACCAGCAGCCATCCGATCAGGATCAGGCTGAAGTCGGGCAACAGCAGCAAGGCGGAGGACATGTCGGCCTTCTTGTCTTTATTGTTCTGGTCGGGCCGTGTGCGGCCGCTGTGGTCCGGGGGGCGGGCCTTGGCTGATGAGCGCACGCCACTTGCTGAAATGTGCGCCCTAGGGCAGATACGGATAGGTATTGTTCCAGATTTCCGGCAGCATGACACACTTTGCCGTACCTTTCTTGCCGCAATGCCGTCCGGTAGCACCCTTCCCAAGCCGCTGCGCGCCAGCCGCCGCCAGCTTGCCGCGCGATGCGCGGCGGCCGCGCTGCTGTGCCTGGCGGCAAGCGGCGCAAGCGCCGGCATGATCGCGGGGCTGCGCCTGGACGACGCCGCCCGGGTCGGCGGCAGGACACTGCAGCTCAATGGTGCCGGCCTGCGCGCGGGCTTCCTCGACAAGGGCTATGTCGCCGCGCTCTACCTGCCCGAGAAGGTCCGCAACGCCACCATGGTGCTGGGCGGCAGCGGGCCCAAGCGCCTGCAGATCCGCCCGCTGCGCGAAGTCGAGCCCGACACCTTCATCAAGGCGCTCGACAAGGGGCTGCGCATCAACCTGAGCGAATCGCAGCGCCAGCAGATCCATGACCGGCTGACACAGTTCGGCCTCACCATGAACCTGATCGGCACGGCCCACAAGGGCGATGTGATCGATATCGATTTCACCCCGGACACCGGCATGGTGGTGGCCATCAACGGCACGCCGCGCGGCCGGCCGATCCCGGGCGAGGATTTCTACCAGGCGGTGCTGCGCACCTACCTGGGCAACAACCCGGTCGACCGCGAACTCAAGCGCGGCCTGCTCGGTGGCTAGTGTCCTGAGTCTTGAATTCGTGGAAGCACTAAGTCTGTCGGGAAGACGCGCGAGGCCAGGAACGAAACGCAGCAAGGCTGGAGCCTTGCGAGCATTCGTGACGACGCATCGCGTGGCTTGTCGGCTGACTGAGTCCACGAATTTGTGATTCAGGACCTCAGCTCCGCGGCACCGAACGGCGCATGACAAAGGTCCGGCGCGCCACCCGCCACCTGCGCACGCGGCACGCCGGTTTTCACACCCCGGGCCCGACCCTGGCCCGGACCTCAGACGGGAGACACGATCTCATGCACAAGCACAGCAACATCGCACTGGCCCTGGCGCTGGCCGCCAGCGCTTCCTTCGCGCAGGCGCAGAGCTACCCCAGCAAGCCGATCCGCCTCATCATCCCGTTCGCACCCGGCGGCACCACCGACATCGTCGGCCGCGGCGCGGCCGACCAGATGAGCCGCATCCTGGGCCAGCCGGTGGTGGTCGAGAACCGCGCCGGCGGCGGCGGCTCGATCGGCGCCGACGCGATCGCCAAGGCGGCGCCGGACGGCTACACCATCGGCATCTCGACCGTGTCGACCATGGCGGTCAACCCCGCCTGCAACCCGCGCCTGCCGTTCGACCCGATCAAGGACTTCAAGCCCATCACCAACCTGGCCAACGTGGCCAACGTGATCGCCGTCAACCCGAACTTCCCGGCCAAGAGCTACAAGGAATTCCTGGCCGTGCTGAAGGCCAATCCGGGCAAGTATTCCTACGCCTCGTCCGGCACCTGCGGCTTCGGCCATATGCTCGGCGAGCAGTTCAAGGTTGCGACCAAGACCTTCATCGTGCACGTGCCCTACCGCGGCGCCGGCCCGGCCCTGAACGACGTGATCGCCGGCCAGGTGCCCATCATGATGGACAACCTGCCCTCCTCCATGCCCTTCATCAAGGCCGGCAAGCTGCGCCCGATCGTGGTGGCCTGGAACAAGCGCATCGACACCATGCCCGATGTGCCGACCTTCGCCGAAGTCGGCCTGAAGGAGCCGAACGATCCGGCCTGGTACGGCCTGGTGGCACCGGCCGGCACGCCCGACGAAGTCATCGCCAAGCTGCATGACGCCGCCGTCAAGGCGCTGCAGGACAAGGGCTTCCAGGAACGCCTGCGCGCCGCCGGCGCCGAGCCGTCCGGCAACACGCCGGCGCAGCACGCGGCCGAGATCAAGAAGGAATTCGAGAAGATGAAGAACCTGGTCAAGGTGCAGAACATCAAGCTGGAGCAGTAAGCGGGCCGGCAGGGAGAGCCCTCCCCTAGCCGTGCCTGGCGGTGCCTCGGCGCCGCCAGGCTGCAGGCTCCAAGGCCCTTTTGAAGCCCCCTTGGCCGGGGGCTTTTTTCATTGGCGTTCGCCGGCAGCGCGGAACGCTCTGGTCCATTGCGTCAGGGAGAGCGAAAGCGCCCCCCAAGAACGTACCCGCGCGGCAGTGCAGGTCGCAGGCCAGGTGCAAAGCGCCGCCATGGCACGGCGATGGCGAGCCCTTGCGGCGCTGCATGCGGCCCGGGGCGCTGTCGAGCGGGGCTGCCCTTCACCTGATGCAGTGGACTAGAATGCCCGCATGCCATCCCTGATTCCTGCCCGCTTCGACGCCATCCTGCCGGCCCCCTTCGGCAGGGTGGGCGTGCGCGCGGACGCCGCCGGCATCCGCGAGATCGCCTACCTGCCGCCGGATACGCCCGTCAAGGCGAGCGCGGACGCGCTGGTGTGCCGGCTGGCCGCGCAGCTCGAGGCCTACTACGCCGACCCCGACGCCCCCTTCGACCTGCCGCTGGCCCTGGCCGGCACCGGTTTCCGCCAGCGTGTGTGGGAGGCCATCCGCGCGGTGCCGCGCGGCGCCACCACCACCTACGGCACGATCGCCCGACAGCTCGACAGCATGCCGCGCGCGGTTGGCCAGGCCTGCGGCGACAACCCGCTGCCGCTGGTGATTCCCTGCCATCGCGTGGTCAGCCAGCAGGGGCTGGGCGGCTTCGCCCACCACAGCTCGGGCTACCTGCTGGACGTCAAGCACTGGCTGCTGCGCCACGAAGGCGTGCTGCTGCTATGAACCATCCGCAGGACCTGGGCGAGGCGCTGGCCGCGGCGGAGCCGGCCCCCGCCGACACCGCGCTGATCGAGCGCTTCTGCGACGCGCTGTGGCTCGAGGACGGGCTGTCGCGCAATACCATCGATGCCTACCGCCGCGACCTGACCCTGCTGGCGCGCTGGCTGCGCCATAGCGGCGGCGGCGAACTGACCGGCGTCGACGATACGGCGCTGGGGGCCTATTTCGCCGCGCGCCACCACGACACGCTGGCATCGTCGGCCAACCGGCGGCTGACGGTGTTCAAGCGCTTCTTCCGCTGGGCCCTGCGCGAACACCTGATCGCGGCCGATCCCTGCCTGCTGCTGCGCCCGGCCAAGCAGCCGCCGCGCTTCCCCAAGACGCTCAGCGAGGCCCAGGTCGAGGCGCTGCTGGACGCGCCCGACACCGCCGCGCCGCTCGGCCTGCGCGACCGCACCATGCTGGAGCTGATGTACGCCAGCGGCCTGCGCGTGTCCGAGCTGACGCAGATGCGCACGGTGGAGATCGGCCTGAACGAGGGCGTGGCGCGCGTGGTGGGCGGCAAGGGCGGCAAGGAACGCCTGGTGCCCTTCGGCCTGCAGGCCGGCGACTGGCTGCGCCGCTACCTGGCCGAAGCCCGGCCGGCGCTGCTGGCCGGGCGCGCCTGCGACGCGCTGTTCGTCACGCAGCGCGGCGAGGGCATGACACGCCAGGCCTTCTGGCACCTGATCAAGCGCCATGCGCGCGAGGCCGGCATCCATGCGCCGCTGTCGCCGCACACGCTGCGCCATGCCTTCGCCACCCACCTGCTGAACCATGGCGCCGACCTGCGCGTGGTACAGCTGCTGCTGGGCCACGCCGACATCTCCACCACGCAGATCTATACCCACGTCGCGCGCGAGCGGCTGCGCGAACTGCACCGCCACCATCACCCGCGCGGTTAGTCCTGGTTCTTGGATGGATGGACCCAGTCCTCGCCGCCGGCACCCAGGGCGCGCAGGCGCGCCATCGAATTGCGGATGTGCGCGCGCGCCAGTGCCTCGGCCGCCTCGCCGTCGCCCTGCTCGATCGACTCGACGATGCGCAGGTGCTCGTCGATCGCCGTGCGCGCGCGGTCTGCCTCGAACAGCACGCGCGGCGCGAACACCTGCGAGGTCATATGGACGATCGGCAGCTGACGTGACAGGTAGGCATTGTCGGCCAGCTCGATGATGGTGGCGTGGAAGTCCACATTGGCCGCGGTGTACACCTGCGGCTGCCACGGCGCCAGGGCCTCGCGCTGGCGCGCGACGATGGCGCGCAGGGCAGCGCCGGCACGCTCACCAAGGCGCTGCGCGGCGAGCCGGGCGGCCAGCCCGTCCACCATCTCGCGCAGGGCGTAGGCATCCATCAGCTGCTTGAAGTCGGCGTTGACGACGTTGACGCCGCGCGCCGTCTCGGCGCTGACCAGGCCTTCGCGCTCCAGCAGCCGCAGCGCCTCGCGCAGCGGCGTGCGGCTGATCTTCAGGTCTGCCGAGATCTCCACCTGCCGCAGTGGCTTGCCGGGCGGATAGTCGCCCCGGTAGATACGCTCCCGCAGGACCTGCGCCACCTCCTCCACCAGACGCACCCGGTTCTGCCACGCGAACGTTTCGTCCATCTTCCCCCTCGCCTAGTCTTCTTGTCTCTGTCGCCGTGCCCCTGCTGCCATTGCGCCATTGCGCCGTGCCACTGTGTCCGCGCCGGCGATCCGGCACCGGACAGGACCGGGCGGGCGACGCCGATCCGCGCAGTTTACAAGGGCCGCCCGCGCGTCTACTATAGGTCGGAATCCTGTATTCTGGATCCAGAATACAGAAATGCGATACACAAACAAGAGGGGATGGCGGGAGCGCGGTGCCCAGCGAGCCGCCCGGCCGGACGCCCTCGCCGTCGGAGACTGCCTCGATGCACGAGGATCCCTGCCTCTTGCCCGCCACCGTGCTGCGCGAGCGCATCGCGCGCCGCGAGCTGTCGCCGGTGGAGCTGACCGAAGCCGTGCTGGCGCGAGCCGCCCGGCTCCAGCCCGAACTGAACTGCTTCATCACCTTGTGCGCCGAGCAGGCCATGGGCGCCGCGCGCGCCGCCGAGCAGGCGCAGATGGCGGGCCGGGCGACGGGGCTGCTGCACGGCATTCCCTTCACCGTCAAGGACATCGTCAACACGCAGGGGGTGCGCACCACCTTCGGCGCGCTGCCTCACCAGCACAATGTGCCGGCGCAGGACGCGGTCTCGGTGGCGCGCCTGCGCGCGCAGGGCGCCATCCTGATCGGCAAGACCACCACGCCCGAGTTCGGCTCCAAGTGCCTGACCGATTCGCCGCTGTTCGGCCGCACCCGCAACGCCTGGAGCGCCGCGCGCACCTGCGGCGGCTCCAGCGGCGGTGCCGCGGTGGCGGTGGCGAGCGGCATCGCGCCGCTGGCGGTCGCCACCGACGGCGGCGGCTCGACGCGCATCCCGGCCGCCTGCAACGGCGTGGTCGGCATCAAGCAAAGCCAGGGCGTGATCCCGCACAGCCAGGCCCAGGACCTGTTCGGCAACCAGACCTATGTCACGCCGACCACCCGCACCGTGGCCGACACCGGCCTGATGATGCAGGTCATGGCTGGCGAGCACGAGTGCGATCCCTGGTCGATCGGCGTGCCCAAGCCCGACTATCTCGAGGCCGCGCAGGCGCGCGGCGACCTGCGCGGCCGCCGCGTGCTGTACTGCCTGGCGCCGCCCGGACGCCCGGTGGCGGCCGATGTGGCACGCGCCTTCGAGGCCAGCCTGCACCGCCTGGAGACGCTCGGCGCCGAGCTGGAGCCGTTCTCCGGTGAGGGCTTCGATGTCGAGCCGATCTGGCGCGCCATCAACCACACGGTCTGGCGTACGCGCTTCGCCCCCATCGTGGCGGCCCACGGCGACCAGCTCAGCGACACCTTCAAGCGTCAGATCGAATCGGCGGCGGCCTTCAGCGGCGTGCAATACCAGCAGGCCATGTTCGAGCGCTCGGCCCTGTTCCTGCGCGTGCAGGCCCTGCTGCAGCGCGCCGACCTGCTGGCCATGCCCACGCTGACGCGCACCGCGCTGCCGCTCGACCAGGACCTGTTCGGCACCATCGATATCGACGGGCAGTCGCTGGAGAACGTGCGCGCGCACTGGTTCCCCTGGACCATGCCCTTCAACATGACCGGCCACCCCGCCATCAGCCTGCCCTGCGGCTTCGGCGACGACGGCCTGCCGGTCGGCCTGCAGCTGGTCGGCCGCTTCCGCCAGGACGCGATGCTGCTGCGCGCCGCCGCCCTGTTCGAATCGACCCACGACCTGCTGGCGCGCTGGCCCGGCTGAACGCTGCTGCCGCCGCACCCTCTCCTTTCCGCCCAACCGCACAGCGCCCGCCCCCGCCTCCATCATGAAGACCGCCATCCGTCGCCCCATCCGTCGCCGATTCCTGCTCCACGCCGTGGCCCTGTCCGCCTGCGCGGCCGCCGTCGCCACCCTGCCGCGCCCGGCCGCGGCCGAGGATGACACGCCCATGCGCATCATCGTCGGCTATGCGCCGGGCGGCGCCGCCGACAGCCTGGCCCGCATCTATGCCGAGCAACTGCGCCAGGACGGCCACGGCACGGTCATCGTCGAGAACCGCCCCGGCGCCTCGGCGCGGCTGGCGCTGGACTACGTCAAGCGCGCCAGGCCGGACGGCAAGACGGTCTTCATCGGCCCCTCGCCGCTGTTCACCATCTTCCCGCTGACCTACCGCAAGCTCTCCTACGACGCGGACAAGGACCTGGTGCCGGCCGCCCTGCTTACCGAGGTGCCGACCGTGGTCGCCGCCGGCGTGCACCAGCCGTACCGGAACATGAAGGAATACCTGGCCTGGGCCAGGCAGAACCCGTCCAAGGCCAGCCTTGGCCTGGCGACCATCGGCAGCGCCGGCCACCTGGGCGCGGTGGCGCTCGGCACGGCGACCGGGACGCAGATCACGCCGGTGGCCTACCGCGGTGCCTCGCCGATGCTGGTCGACGTGGTGGGCGGCAATGTCTCCATCGGCTGGGACGCGGTGGCGAGCATGATGCAGCTGTACAAGGGCGGCAAGCTGCAGTTCCTCGGCGTCAGCGGCACGCGGCGCGCCAAGGCCTTGCCCGAGGTGCCCACGCTGAAGGAGCAGGGCTTCGACCAGTTCGAGTTCGCCACCAGCTGGTACGGCGCCTTCCTTCCGGCCGGCACGCCGCCGGAGGTGGTCGCCAGCGTCGGCAAGATGTTCGTGGCGGCGTCCGGCAACGCCACCACGGCCGCCAAGCTGGAAGCCCTGGGCCTGGAGGTGGATGCCAAGCCGGGCAGCGAAGCACAGCGCCGCATCAAGGCGGAGCGCGCCGCCTGGAAGCCCATCGTCGAGGCCACCGGCTTCGTCGCCGAGGACTGAGGCGGCGGGCGGCCGACGATCGCCGGCCGCGAGCACCGGCCGCGAGCACCGGGCCCGCCTCGTGTATCCTTCTCGCGATCGGGCAGCCCACCGCACCATGAGCAAGAACAAGCACGTTTCCGAAACGCCGGCCACGCAGATGCTGCGCCAGCACCGCATCGCCTTCGGCGAGCACGTCTACGACTACGTCGACCACGGCGGCACCGGCGAGTCCGCGCGCCAGCTCGGCGTACCCGAGCACGATGTGGTCAAAACCCTGATCATGGAGGACGAGCGCGCGCAGCCGCTGGTGGTGCTGATGCACGGCGACTGCTCGGTCTCCACCAAGAACCTGGCGCGGCAGATCGGCTGCAAGAGCGTGCAGCCATGCAAGCCCGAGGTGGCGCAGCGCCACAGCGGCTACCTGGTGGGCGGCACCTCGCCCTTCGGCACGCGCAAGCGCATGCCGGTCTACGTGGAAGCCAGCGTGCTCGAGCTCGAACGCATCTACATCAACGGCGGCAAGCGCGGCTACCTGGTCAGCCTGGCCCCGGCCGCGCTGACCGGCCTGCTGGGCGCGACGCCTGTGCAGTGCGCGCTGCTGGACGGCTGAGCACGGCCGGCCGCAGCACCCCCGTTTCGCCCGGAGGAAACGCGGTTGGAGCGCGGTTGGAGCGCGGTTGGAGCGCGGCTGAAACGCGGCTAAGGGAAGTCACCAAGACCGCGCCGGCCTTGCCGTGCTTCCCGCCGCGCTACAATCGCGCCCAGCTTCAGCACAGACTCCCCACATGGCCAACCTGCTCTTCGCCCTCGCCGCCTACCTGATCGGTTCGATTTCCTTTGCCGTCGTCGTCAGCAAGGCGATGGGCCTGCCGGACCCGCATACCTACGGCTCCGGCAATCCCGGCGCCACCAATGTGCTGCGCTCGGGCAGCAAGAAGGCCGCCGTGCTGACGCTGCTGGGCGACGCCCTCAAGGGCTGGGTCGCGGTCTGGCTGGCGCAGAAGTTCGGCCCCGCCTACGGCGTCGACGAGACCGGCGTCGCGCTGGTCGCGGGCGCGGTGTTCCTCGGCCACCTGTTCCCCGTCTTCTTCCGTTTCGCCGGCGGCAAGGGCGTGGCCACCGCGGCCGGCATCCTGTTCGCCATCCATCCGCTGCTGGGCGCTGGCACGCTGGCGACCTGGCTGCTGATCGCCTTCTTCTTCCGCTACTCCTCGCTGGCCGCGCTGATCGCGGCGGTGTTCGCGCCCTTCTTCTATGTGCTGATGTTCGGCACCGACGTCACGGCCGGCGCCGTGCTGCTGATCGCCGTGCTGCTGATCGTGCGGCACCGGCAGAACATCGCCAAGCTGCTGGCGGGCAAGGAAAGCCGCATCGGGGAGAAGAAGAAGGCGCAGTGATCGGGGGGGAAGGCGCCGGCGGATTGCGGGCGCCTGCCCTCTCCCCCGGCCCCTCTCCCGCTTGCGGGAGAGGGGCGCGAACCTACGCGAGAGAAACCTCACTGCGCCGGTCGAAGCCGCTGGCGGCCAGCCCCAGCCAGCCCCCTCCCCTACGCCTCAGGCCGCCTGCGCCACCGGCGCGAACGGAAACACCATCTCCACCATCAGCCCGCCTTCGGGCCGGTTGCGTAAGGCCAGCTTGCCGCCGGATTGCCGCACCAGCCGGTCGACGATGGCGAGGCCCAGCCCCGAGTGGGCATTGCCGCCGCGCGCGGGATCGAGGCGCACGAAAGGCAGGGTGACGCGCTCGACGGCGTCGGTCGGGATGCCCGGCCCGCTGTCTTCGACGATCAGGTGCCAGCCGTCGGCCTGCCGCTGGGTGGCGATGCGCACTGGCGGCAGGCCGTAGGCATAGGCGTTGTCGACGAGGTTGCCGACGATGCGGTCGAGCTGGGTGGCGATCAGGCGGAAGCCTTCGCCGGCCGCCAGTGCCAGTTCCACCGGGCGGTCCTGCTCGGACAGCGAGGCGGCCAGCTCGGTCATGCGCTTGTCCACCGGCACCGGGCGCGCCGCCGGCTCGCCGCTCTGCGCGAAGGTGAGAAATTGTTCGACGATGGCCGACATCGACTCCACGTCACGCGTGACGCCGGCCGCCGCCTTCGGATCGGACAGCATTTCCGCGCGCAGGCGCAGGCGCGCCAGCGGCGTCTTGAGGTCATGGGCGATGCCCGCCAGCATGGTATTGCGCTCCTGGTCGATGCGCGCCAGGTCGGACACCATCTGGTTGAAGCGCTGGATCAGCTGGCGCAGTTCGTGCGGCCCGCGCTCGCGCAGCGGCTGGACCCCGCCCTGCTGGCGCGCCAGGCGCTCGGCGGCCCCGGCCATGTCGCGCACCGGCCGCTGGATCTGCCAGGCGACCAGCAGGGCGAACACCATGGCCACGCCCACCACCAGGATCACACCCGGCACCAGCCGGTTGTCGGGCGGCGGATTGACCACCCACAGCATCGGCATGGCGATCCACTCGTGCCGTGTCGGCAGCTTGATCCACAGGCGCGGCGTGCTCTCCTCCTCGACGCGCAACTGGGTTCCGGCCGGCAGGCGGCGCGAGAACTGTTCGACCAGCCGGCGCGAGCGCCCGCCCTTGGGGGCGGTGGCATGCTCGGCCGCGCTGGCCGAGCCGGCCACCTCGACCAGGCTGGGCAGCGGCAGCGGCGGCCTGGCGTCCAGGGCGTGCTCGATGCTGTTGAGCTGGAACAGCATCTGTTCGACCGAATAGTCCACCTGCTGCTGGCGCCGATCCATGCGCAGGATGGCCAGCCAGGAGAAATGGCTGATCACCAGCACGGCGGCGATCAGCAGCGCCATGCGGCCGAAAAGCGTGTCGATGCGTAACTTCATTGCGTGCCGGGATCGGCCTCGTCCGGAACAAAGGTATAGCCGCGCCCGCGCACCGTCTGGATATAGCGCGGGCGCTGGGCATCCTCGTCGAGCAGGCGGCGCAGCCGCCAGATCTGCACGTCGATGCCACGGTCGCTGATGCCGCTGGCGGTGCCGTACATCGACTCGACGATGCGTTCACGCGACATCACTTCGAGCGGATGCATCAGCAGCAGCTTCAACAGCGCGAACTCGGTGTCGCTGATCGCCACGTCCTCGCTGCCGCGCGCCAGCGAGCGCTGGCGGAAATTGACGCGGAAGGGGCCGAAGCCGATCGATTCGCGGTCCTCCGGCGCCGCCGCGGGCCGCGGCAGCTTGCGGCGCAGCACCGCGTTGATGCGGGCCAGCAGTTCGCGCGGGGAGAACGGCTTGCCGAGATAATCGTCGGCACCGATCTCCAGCCCTACGATGCGATCGATCTCGTCGCTGCGCGCGGTCAGCAGGATCACCGGGATGTCGTCGTTCTTGGCGCGCAGGTTGCGCAGCGCGGTGAGGCCGTCGGTCTTCGGCATCATCAGGTCGAGCACGATCAGCGCGGGCCGCTCGCGCTCGAGCCGGGCCGCAAGCCCGTCTCCATCGTGCAGCACGGATACGGCGAATCCTTGCTGGCTCAGGTATTCGCGCAGCAGGTCGCGCAGTTCGGGATCGTCGTCGACGACCAGGATCTGGGTAGGCTGGGTGGCTCGCATAGGCACATGATAATCAGACTGCTCGGCACGGGATGTTGCTTTTGTTTCCGCACATTACACCCCCGGGCTGCGCGTAATCGTCTGTAATATTTGCCTCAGAGTTCGAAATACATGCGCCCGGGTCCGCACATTATGCTAGCGCTATATCCGATGCCGCCCAGCCGCGCCTGACACCCGGCCCCTTCCGACCCCAACCGCGAAGCGTCGATGCGGCACATGCGCGCAGACCCCATGGGCCGGACCGTCCGTCCGGCCGGTCTGCCATTGCGTTACGGCATACTGCCGCTTCCTCCTTCTTCGAACCCGTGCCGATGCGCGCAGCGCGTCGCCCCCTGGATCCCAGACATGGCTCAACCTGAACAAGACCCGTCGCTCAATCCGCCTCCGGCAGCCACCGGGCAGCGCGCGCGCTCGCCCCGCCGCAAGCTGATCGCCGTCGTGGTGCTGGCCGCGCTGGCGGCAGGCGGCTGGTACTGGGCCAAGCACCGTGCCGGCCAGAGCGCCGATGCCGCCGCCGGCGCCTCGGCCCCGGCGGGGCGCGGCGCGCCGGGCGGCCGCGGTGGTCCCGGCGGCCCGGGGGGCCCGGGCGGTATGCCGCGCTCTCCGGTGGTGGTCAGCCGCGTGCTGCAGCGCGACATGCCGGTGGTGCTGAACGGCCTCGGCAACGTCACACCGGTGGCCAACGTGACCGTCCATGTCCAGGTCTCGGGCCCGATGCTGCGCGTCCTGTTCAAGGAAGGACAGATGGTCAAGGCCGGCGACGTGCTGGCCGAGATCGACCCGCGCCCCTTCCAGGCCACGCTCGACCAGGCCGTGGGCACGCTGGCGCGCGACCGCGCGCTGCTCGACAACGCGCGCCTGGACCAGCAGCGCTACCGCACCCTGCTGGCCCAGGATTCGGTCTCCAAGCAGCAGGCCGACACCCAGGACGCGCTGGTGCGCCAGTACGAGGGCACGGTCAAGACCGACCAGGGCAATGTGGACAGTGCCCGCCTGCAACTCGGCTACACGCGCATCCTGGCGCCGGTATCGGGCCGCATCGGCCTGCGCCAGGTCGATCCCGGCAATATCGTCAGCCCCAGCGACACCAACGGCATCGCGCTGATCACCCAGGTCGCGCCGATCGCCGTGCTCTACACCATTCCAGAGGACAACCTGCCGACCGTGCTGCGGCGCCTGAACGCCGGCGAGAAGCTGCCGGTGGTGGCCTTCGACCGCCAGGCCCGCAACAAGCTGGCCGAGGGCGAACTGCTGACCACCGACAACCAGATCGACACCACCACCGGCACGGTCAAGCTCAAGGCCATCTTCCCCAATGCCGACGGCATGCTGTTCCCCAACCAGTTCGTCAACGTGCGCACGCGCGTCGACACCTTGCAAGACGCTACCGTGATCCCGGTGGCCGCCGTGCAGCGCGGCCAGCAGGGCACCTTCGTCTACGTGGTGGACGGCAACAGCCAGGTCAAGTCGCAGCCGGTCACGCTGGGCCCGGGCGACGACAATCACGTCTCGGTCTCCAAGGGCCTGCAGCCGGGCCAGCGCGTGGTGGTCGACGGCGCCGACCGGCTCAAGGACGGCATGACGGTGGAGACGGTCGACCCGGCGGCGCGCGCCGCCGAGCTGGTGCCGGCCAGCCAGCCGCGCGGGCGGCGCCATCGCCGCGAGGGCGCCAGCGGCGCCAGCGCAGGCGGTGCCAGCGCGGGCGATGCCAGCGCGGGCGCGGCGGCTGGTACGGGCGGTGCCGAGCGCCGCCGCCGCGGCGGCGACGGGGCCTCCGGTGCATCCGCCGCGGCCGCCGCCCCGCACGGCGGCGCGGCGCCGGCCCGACAGTAAGGACCGCGCATGAACCCGTCACGCCTGTTCATCGAGCGACCGGTGGCCACCGCGCTGCTGATGCTCGCCATCCTGCTGTCCGGCCTGGTGGCCTTCAAGCTGCTGCCGCTGTCGGCGCTGCCCGAGGTGGACTACCCGACCATCCAGGTCACCACGCTCTACCCCGGTGCCAGCCCCGACGTGATGACCTCGTCGATCACGGCCCCGCTGGAGCGCCAGTTCGGCCAGATGCCGGGCCTCAAGCAGATGTCGTCGACCTCCTCGGGCGGCGCCTCGGTGATCACGCTGCAGTTCGAGCTGACGCTGTCGCTCGACGTGGCCGAGCAGGAGGTGCAGGCGGCCATCAACGCCGGCGGCAACCTGCTGCCGGCCGACCTGCCGATGCCGCCGGTCTACAGCAAGGTCAACCCGGCCGACGCGCCGATCCTGACGCTGGGCATCACCTCCGACACCCTGCCGCTGCCCAAGCTGCAGGACATGGTCGACACGCGCGTGGCGCAGAAGATCTCGCAGGTGCAGGGCGTCGGCCTGGTCACGCTCAGCGGCGGCCAGCGCCCGGCGGTGCGCGTGCAGGCCAACCCGACCGCGCTGGCCTCGCTCGGCATGTCGATCGACGACCTGCGCACGGCCATCGGCAGCGCCAACGTCAACGGCTCCAAGGGCAGCTTCGACGGCCCTGCGCGGGCCTCCACCATCGACGCCAACGACCAGCTCAAGTCGGCCGACGAATACAAGCAGATCATCGTCGGCTACCAGAACGGCGCGCCGATCCGCATCACCGACGTCGCCAACATCGTCGACGGCGCCGAGAATACCCGCCTGGCGGCCTGGTCCAACGACAAGCCTGCCATCATCATGAACATCCAGCGCCAGCCCGGCGCCAACGTCATCGAGGTGGTGGACCGCATCAAGACGCTGCTGCCGCAGCTGCAGAAGTCCCTGCCGGCGGCGGTGCACGTGCAACTGCTGACCGACCGCACCACCACCATCCGCGCCTCGGTGCGCGACGTGGAATTCGAACTGCTGCTGGCGGTGGCGCTGGTGGTGATGGTGATCTTCGTCTTCCTGCGCAACGTGCCGGCCACCATCATCCCGGGCGTGGCCGTGCCGCTGTCGCTGGTCGGCACCTTCGGCGTGATGTACCTGGCCGGCTTCTCGATCAATAACCTGACACTGATGGCGCTGACCATCGCCACCGGCTTCGTGGTGGACGATGCGATCGTGATGATCGAGAACATCATGCGCTACATCGAGGAGGGCGAGAAACCGATGGCGGCGGCCCTCAAGGGCTCCAGGCAGATCGGCTTCACCATCATCTCGCTGACCTTCTCGCTGGTGGCCGTGCTGATCCCGCTGCTGTTCATGGGCGACGTGGTCGGCCGCCTGTTCCGCGAATTCGCCATCACGCTGGCGGTGTCGATCCTGATCTCGGCGGTGGTATCGCTGACGTTGACGCCGATGATGTGCGCGCGCCTGCTGTACCACGTGCCGGAAGAAGAGCTGTCGCGCTTCCACCGCGCCACCGGCCGCTTCTTCGACGACGTGATCGCCAGCTACGGCCGCGCGCTCGAGTGGGTGCTGGACCGCCAGAAGAGCACGCTGCTGGTGGCCATCGGCACCCTCGTGCTGACCGTGCTGCTGTACCTGGCGGTGCCCAAGGGCTTCTTCCCGGTGCAGGACACCGGCGTGATCCAGGCCATCACCGAAGCTTCGCAGAGCACCTCGTTCCCGGCCATGGCGCAGAAGCAGGAAGCAGTGGCCAAGGTGGTGCTGCAGGACCCGGCAGTGGAGAGCCTGTCGTCCTTCATCGGCGTGGACGGCACCAACGCCACGCTGAATGCCGGCCGCATGCTGATCAACCTGAAGCCCAAGGACCAGCGCAGCGACAGCATCGAGGACATCGCGCGCCGCCTGCAGGCCTCGGTCGAGAAGCTGGGCGGCATCTCGCTATACCTGCAGCCGGTGCAGGACCTGACCATCGAGGACCGCGTGGCGCGCACGCAGTACCAGTTCACGGTGCAGGATCCCGACCCCGCCAACCTGGCCACCTGGGTGCCGCGGCTGGTCGAGCGGCTCAAGCAGGAGCCGGAGATGCGCGATGTCGCCAGCGACCTGCAGAACAACGGCATGCGCGCCTACGTGGAGATCGACCGCGACGCCGCCGCGCGCTTCGGCATCACCACCGCGGTGATCGACAGCGCGCTGTACAGCGCCTACGGCCAGCGCCTGGTGTCCACCATCTTCACGCAGTCCAACCAGTACCGCGTGGTGCTGGAGACCATGCCCGAGTTCCGCACCGGCCCGCAATCGCTGTCCGAGCTGCGCCTGCCCTCCTCCTCGGGCGGCCAAGTGCCGCTCGGCTCGGTGGCGCGCATCAGCGAACGCACCGGCCCGCTGGCGATCAACCACCAGGGCCAGTTCCCCTCCTCCACCATCTCGTTCAACCTCGCGCCGGGCGCCTCGCTGGGCGCGGCAGTGGACAAGATCAGCAAGGTGGAGCAGGAGATCGGCCTGCCGATCTCGATGCAGACCGACTTCCAGGGCGCCGCGCTGGCTTTCCGCGCCTCGCTGTCGAACACGCTGTGGCTGATCCTGGCGGCGGTGGTGACCATGTACATCGTGCTCGGCGTGCTGTACGAAAGCACCATCCACCCGGTCACCATCCTGTCGACGCTGCCCTCGGCCGGGGTCGGCGCGCTGCTGGCGCTGCTGGTGTCGGGCCAGGACCTCGGCATCATCGCCATCATCGGCATCATCCTGCTGATCGGCATCGTCAAGAAGAACGCCATCATGATGATCGACTTCGCGCTCGAAGCCGAGCGCGAAGGCGGCATGAAGCCGCGCGATGCCATCTTCCAGGCCTGCCTGCTGCGCTTCCGCCCCATCCTGATGACGACCATGGCGGCGCTGCTGGCGGCGGTGCCGCTGATGCTGGGCACCGGCATCGGCTCGGAGCTGCGCCGGCCGCTGGGCATCACCATGGTGGGCGGCCTGCTGGTCAGCCAGGTGCTGACGCTGTTCACCACGCCGGTCATCTACCTGGCCTTCGACCGCATCGCCGCGCGCCTTGCGGCCTGGCGCCGCCGCCACATCGGCGATCCGGGCAACCCGGACGACGAGGGTGACGGTGGCTGGGGCGGCGGCGTGCCCGAACCGGCGGAGCCGCGATGAACCTGTCCGCTCCGTTCATCCGCCGCCCGGTCGCCACGGCGCTGCTGACGCTGGGCATCCTGCTGGCGGGCCTGGCGGCGCTGCGCATGCTGCCGGTGTCGCCGCTGCCGCAGGTGGACTTCCCCACCATCTCGGTATCGGCCTCGCTGCCGGGCGCCAGCCCCGAAACCATGGCCGCGACCGTGGCCACGCCGCTGGAGCGCGCGCTCGGCGCCATCGCCGGCGTCAACGAGATCACCTCGTCGAGCTCGCTCGGCTCGACCCGCGTGACGCTGCAGTTCGACCTGTCGCGCGACATCGACGGTGCCGCGCGCGACGTGCAGGCCGCCATCAATGCCGCGCGCGGCACGCTGCCCACCAGCCTGCCGAGCAACCCGACCTACCGCAAGGTCAATCCGGCCGACGCGCCGATCATGATCATCGGCCTGACCTCGCCGACCATGACGCGGGGGCAGCTCTACGACGCCGCGTCCACCATCCTGGCGCAGAAGCTGTCACAGATCGAGGGCGTCGGCCAGGTCACGGTGGGCGGCGCCTCGCTGCCGGCGGTGCGCGTGGAGCTGAACCCGCACGCGCTGAACAAGTACGGCATCGCGCTGGAAGACGTGCGCAACACCATCAGCGCCACCAACGCCAACCGCCCGCTCGGCACGGTCGAGAGCGCCGCCAGGAACTGGCAGGTCTACGCCAACGACCAGGCCCGCACGGCGGCCGAGTACGCACCGCTGATCATCCGCTACGCCACGCCGGGCACCTACTCGTCGACCTCGGCCGGCGCGCTGATCGCCAGCACCGCCAACGCCACCGCAGGCGGCGGCGTCAGCACCAAGACGATCAACGGCGTCACCATCACCACCATCACCACCAGCAGCGGCACCAGCACCATCAGCAGCGGGGCCACCGGCGGCAACGCCGCGGGCAAGGGCCCCAGATCCTTCTCGGTGCCGGTGCGGCTGTCCGACGTGGCGACCATCGTCGACTCGGTGGAGGACATCCGCAACGCTGGCTCGGCCAATGGCAAGCCCTCGGTGCTGCTGGTGCTCAACCGCTCGCCGGGCGCCAACATCATCGAGACGGTCGACCGCGTCACCGCCGTGCTGCCGCAGCTGCAGAAGATGATCCCCGCGGCCATCCAGATGGACGTGATGATGGACCGCACCCCCACCATCCGTGCCTCGCTGCGCGAGGTCGAGCACACGCTGATGATCTCGGTGGCGCTGGTCGTCATGGTGGTCTTCCTGTTCCTGCGCAATGTGCGCGCCACGCTGATCCCCAGCGTGGCGGTGCCGGTCTCGCTGATCGGCACCTTCACCGTGATGTACCTGGCCGGCTTCAGCCTGAACAACCTGTCGCTGATGGCCCTGACCATCGCCACCGGCTTCGTGGTGGACGATGCCATCGTGGTGCTGGAGAACATCTCGCGCCACATCGAGGCGGGCATGAAGCCGATGGCCGCCGCGCTGCGCGGCGCGCGCGAGGTCGGCTTCACCGTGCTGTCGATGAGCCTGTCGCTGATCGCCGTGTTCATCCCGCTGCTGATGATGGGCGGCATCGTCGGCCGCCTGTTCCAGGAATTCGCCATCACGCTGTCGGTGGCCATCCTGGTCTCGCTGGTGATCTCGCTGACGACCACGCCGATGATGTGCGCGCGCCTGCTCAAGAGCGCCGAGCCGGAGAAGCAGGGCCGCTTCTTCCAGGCCAGCGAGCGGGCCTTCGACTGGATGCACAGAGGCTATGCCCGCTCCCTGGACCTCGCGCTGCGCCACAGCAAGCTGGTGTGGCTGATCCTGCTGGCCACGGTGGGATTGAACGTCTATCTCTACACCGCGGTGCCCAAGGGCTTCTTCCCGCAGCAGGACACCGGGCGCCTGATCGGCTTCATCCGCGCCGACCAGGCCACCTCGTTCCAGGCCATGCGCATCAAGCTGGACAACTTCATCCACATCGTCCAGTCCGATCCGGCGGTGGTCAACGTGACCGGCTTCACCGGCGGCTCGCAGCGCAACACCGGGCAGATGTTCGTCACGCTCAAGCCCTTGTCCGAGCGCAAGGAAAGCGCCGACCAGGTGATCGCGCGGCTGCGCGGCAAGCTGGCCAAGGAGCCGGGCGCCAGCCTGTTCCTGCAGTCGGTGCAGGACATCCGCATCGGCGGGCGCCAGAGCAGCTCGCAGTACCAGTTCACCCTGCAGTCTGACGACCTGCAGATGCTGCGCGACTGGGAGCCCAAGGTGCGCGCGGCGCTCTCCAATATCAAGGGCATCGAGGACGTCGACACCGACACCAACGACAAGGGCCTGCAGACCTCGGTCATCATCGACCGCGACACCGCCTCCAAGCTGGGCGTCACCACGCAGCAGGTCGATGCCGTCCTCAACGACGCCTTCGGCCAGCGCCAGGTGGCCACCATCTACAACCCGCTGAACCAGTACCGGGTGGTGATGGAGCTGAGCCAGGAGTACCTGCAGAGCCCGCAGGCGCTCAAGGACGTCTACGTGGTCACGGGCGGCGGCAAGCGCGTGCCGCTGGCGGCCTTCGCGCGGGTGCTGCCGACCAGCACCCCGCTGGGTGTCAACCACCAGGGCCAGTTCGCCGCCTCCACCATCTCGTTCAACCTGGCCGAGGGCTTCTCGCTGTCGCAGGCCACCGAGGCGGTGCAGCAGGCGATGGCGCGCATCGGCGCGCCGGAGACGCTGCGCGCCAGCTTCCAGGGCAGCGCACGCGCCTTCCAGGACTCGCTCAGCAGCCAGCCGCTGCTGATCCTGGCGGCGCTGATCACGATCTACATCGTGCTCGGCATGCTGTACGAGAGCTACGTGCACCCGCTGACCATCCTGTCGACGCTGCCGTCGGCCGGGGTCGGCGCGCTGCTGGCGCTGCTGGCCACGGGCACGGACTTCACCATCATCGCGCTGATCGGCGTGATCCTGCTGATCGGCATTGTCAAGAAGAACGCGATCATGATGATCGACTTCGCCATCGACGCCGAGCGCCGCGAAGGCCTGTCGCCGCAGGAGGCGATCTACCGTGCCTGCCTGCTGCGCTTCCGCCCCATCCTGATGACCACCATGGCCGCGCTGCTGGGCGCGGTGCCGCTGGCGCTGGGCCACGGCGACGGTGCCGAGCTGCGCGCGCCGCTCGGCATCTCCATCGTCGGTGGCCTGGTGATGAGCCAGCTGCTGACGCTGTACACCACGCCGGTCGTCTACCTGACGCTCGACCGCCTGCGCCTCAAGGTGCTGGCCTGGCGCCGCCGCCGTGCCGGCCCCGGCGCGCGTCCCGCCGGACTCGAATCCTGAATGCGATACATGAACGCCTCCCTCCGCCCCTTCCGACGCCACGCCCCGCTGGCCCTGGCCTGCGCCCTGTTCCTGGCCGGCTGCGCGGTCGGTCCCGACTATCACCGGCCCGACGCGCCGATCGCCCCCGCCTTCAAGGAGGCCGGCGGCGCCGGCAGCGCGGCGGCGGCGGCGGACACGTCGCAATGGGGTGAGTGGAAGCCGGCCGACCCGCAGGATGCCAGCGAGCGCGGCCGCTGGTGGTCCATCTTCGGCGACTCCGACCTCGACCGGCTGATGGCGCAGGTGCAGATCTCCAACCAGAACATCAAGGCGGCCGAGGCACAGTACCGCCAGGCGCAGGCCTTGCTGCAATCGTCGCGCGCGGGCTACTTCCCCACCGTGGGCGCCTCCGCCAACGCCAGCCGCAGCAGCAGCGGCAACGGCGGCATCAGCGGCAACGCGACGCGCATCGCCAACAGCCAGAGCGCCGCGCTGACGGCGAGCTGGGAGCCCGACCTGTGGGGCAAGGTGCGGCGCCAGGTGGAGAGCAGCGAAGCCAGCGCGCAGGCGAGCGCCTCGACGCTGGCCTCGACCCTGCTGTCGACCCAGGCCACGCTGGCGCAGACCTACTTCCTGCTGCGCATCACCGACCAGCAGAAGGCGCTGCTCGACCACACCGTGGCCGACTACGCGCGCTCGCTGCAGCTCGTGCAGAACCAGTATGCGGCCGGCACCGCCCAGCGCTCCGACGTGCTGCAGTCCCAAACCCAGCTCAAGAGCGCCCAGGCCCAGCAGATCGACATCCAGATCACGCGTGCGCAGTACGAGCATGCCATCGCCATGCTGACCGGCAAGCCGCCCGCCTCGTTCTCGCTGCCCCCGCGCGACTTCACCGCGCGGGTGCCGCATGTGCCGCTGGCGCTGCCGTCCGCCCTGCTCGAGCGCCGCCCCGACATCGGCGCCGCCGAGCGCCAGATGGCCGCCGCCAACGCGCAGATCGGCGTGGCGCAGGCCGCCTTCTATCCCACCCTGACGCTGTCAGCCTCGGGCGGCCTGTCGGCGGCCACGCTGGCGCGCTGGCTGTCGCTGCCCGACCGCGTCTGGTCGCTCGGCCCGGCACTGGCCGGCACGCTGTTCGACGGCGGCCTGCGCAGCGCGGCCAAGGCCCAGGCGGTGGCCGCCTACGACCAGTCGGTGGCCAACTACCGCCAGGCCGTGCTGGCCGCCTTCCAGGAAGTCGAGGACAACCTCGCCGCGACGCGCCTGCTGTCACAGGAGGCGACGGTGCAGAACGACGCCCTGCGCTCGGCGCGCGAGGCGCTGTCGCTGGTCAACAACCGCTATCGCGCCGGCACCGCCGCGCTGCTCGACGTCCTGACCGCGCAGACCACGGCCTACAACGCCGAGGTGACGGCGCTGACCATCTACGGGCGCCAGCTCACCTCCAGCGTGGTGCTGATGCGCGCGCTGGGCGGCGGCTGGCACGTGGAAGGCGCCGCGCCCGCCGGGGCGGGCGGAGCCCTCCCAGCCGGCGCCGCGCCGGCTGCCGCCACACCGGCGTGGACGCCGCTGGCCCGCGCGGATCAGCCCGCGGCGCAGGGCACGGCACAGGCAACGACCAAGGAATAACGAGGCGGCACTGGGGCCGCGCCCGCTGCCCGCTGCCCGCTGCCCGCTGCCCGCTGCCCGCTGCTAGCATGCGGCGCGGGCAGGCATGCCGTCGCCCTCAGCCGCGCGGCACCCCGTCGCCCACGGCGGGGGAAAACGCCACGCGCACCCGCAACCCCCTGCCGCCGGCCCCGTCCCGCAGCTGCAGCGCCGCGCCGTGGGCCGTGGCAATCTCCCGCACGATCGTCAACCCCAGTCCGCTGCCGCCGGGGCCGGCGCCCTTGCCGCGGTAGAAGGGTTCCAGCACGGCGTCGCGCTCGGCCTCGGGGATGCCCGGACCGTCGTCCTCCACTTCGAGCACGCAAGCATCGTCTTCCGCCAGCGTGCGCACCGTGACCGTGCCGCCCTGCGCGGCATGGCGCAAGGCGTTGTCGACCAGGTTGACCAGCAGCTCGTGCAGCAGTTCGGTGCCCGCCACCCACTGCCCACCCCCGGCTTCCAGGCCGAGGTCGATGCCGCGCGCGCGCGCCGCCGGCATCAGTTCGAGGCAGACCTGGCGCGCCAGCGCCGTCAGGTCGAGCGGCGTGGCGGGCGCGGCGGCACCGTGCGCGGCGCGCGCGCTGGACAGCAGCTGGTCGGCCAGCGCGGCCATGCGCGCGCTGCTGTCGGCGAGGCTCTGCGCGATGCGGCGCAGTTCGGCCGGATCGGTCTCGCGCGCGGCGAGCTGGGCCTGCGTGCGCAGTACCGTCACCGGCGTGCGCAACTGGTGCGCGGCATCGGCGATGAAGCGCCGCTGCGCCGCCAGCGCCTGGTCGAGGCGGCCCATATAGCCGTTCAGGGCCTGCACCAGCGGCAACGCCTCGCGCGGGGCGGCGTGCAGCGGCAGCGGCGTGGTGGTGCCGGGCTGGCTGGCGGCCACGGCATCGCGCAGCGCATCGAGCGGCGCCAGCGCGCGCCGCGTGAACAGCCAGATGACCAGGACCGCCGCCAGCGTCAGGATCAGCTGGCCCCACAGCACCTCGAACAGGATCTTGCGCGTGAGTGCCTGGCGCGAGCCGACCGTCTCGGCCACTTCGATCAGGGCCATGCCGCCATGGGCGCCGGTGGCATCCATGACCGGCTGGTGCAGTGCGGCCACCCGCACCGGCTCGCCGCGGTACTGCGCATCGTAGAAGCTGACCAGTGCCGGGTAGAGCGCGGTGCGCGGCTGGCTGTCGTCGTAGGGCGGCAGGTCGCGGTAGCCGGAGACAAATTCGCCGTGCACGCCGCTGACGCGGTAGTACATGGTGGCGTTCATGCCCACCTCGAAGGTGTCGAGCGAGATGTAGGGCGCGTCGACGCGCACGCCGGCTGGCGTCAGCGAGACGCGCTCGGAGATATTGCGCGCGGAGGCCAGCAGGGTACGGTCGTAGGCCAGGTCGGCCGAGGCCAGCGCCTTGCGATAGGCCACCACGCCATAGGCAGCCTGCAGCAGCAGCAGGGGCGGGATCAGCCACCACAGCAGGCGCGCGCGCAGGCTGGTGCCGCGACGCGGCCGGGCGCCGCCGCCGGCGCCTGCGGCCGGCTCAGGTACCCGCCCAGGTACCCGCTCAGGTACCCGCTCAGGCACCGGCCGCCTCCAGCAGGTAGCCGAGGCCGCGCAGGGTCACGATGGCCGCGCCCGAGCCCTCCAGCTTGCGCCGCAGGCGGTGCACGTAGACCTCGATCACGTCGGGCTGGGTATCCTCGGCCAGCGTGAAGATGCTGGCGAAGATCTTGTCCTTGCTGGCGGTGCGCCCCGGCGGGCTCATCAGCACCTCCAGCACGGCATGCTCGCGCGGCGTCAGCGGCAGCGGCTCGCCGTGCACGCTGAAGGTACGCGCCACGGTGTCGAAGCGCAGCCCGCCGCAGGCGACCTGCGGCAGTTCTGTCTGGCGCGAGCGGCGCAGCAGCGCCTTCACGCGCGCTTCGAACTCGGCCAGGTCGAACGGCTTGGCGAGGTAGTCGTCGGCACCCAGGTCGAGGCCGCGCACGCGCTCGCCCACCGCGCCGCGCGCGGTCAGGATCATCACCGGCACGCGGCAGCCGCGCCGGCGCAGCGCGGCCAGCAGGTCGAGGCCATCGCGATCGGGCAGGGTCAGGTCGAGCAGCACCAGCGCATAGTCGCTGCCGGGCCCGGCGGCGCCGACGCCGCCGCCGGCGTGTGTGCTGAACAGCAGCGCCTCGGCGCTGCCGGCATCGGGCGCGTGCTCCACGGTGAAATGCAGGGCGCGCAGCGCCTGCGCCACCCAGGTGGCCAGTTCATCGTGGTCCTCGACCAACAGTACTCTCATGCCCGCTGCTCCTCCTCGTTCTTCTGGTGCCCTGGTGTCCCGCACCGGGTGCCGGCCGCGATGCGGCGCGCGCCGCACGCGATGCTGCGCGCGCCGCCGACAGGCGCTATTCTCGCACCGACGCGCGCCGGCGCCGCAGCCGGCGCCGCACCCGCCCGCCCTGTCTGGAATACCACGATGACCCACCGTCCCGCCGCCGCGGCGCGCCGCGCCGCCGGCCTCCTGCTCGCCACCTGCGCCATGCTGGCGCCGACCGCCACGCCCGCCGCCGGCGCGGTGGCCCCGCCCGAGTGCATCGTGCCGGCCAAACCCGGCGGCGGCTTCGACCTGACCTGCAAGCTGGCCCGCGCGGCGCTGCCGCTGGTGGCGCCGGCCTCGCCGCCCATGCAGGTGAGCTACCTGCCCGGCGGCATCGGCGCGGTGGCCTACAACACGCTGATCACGCAGCGCGCCGCCGAGCCCGACACCCTGGTGGCCTTCTCCGGCGGCTCGCTGCTGGCGCTGGCGCAAGGCAAGTTCGGCACCTATGGCATCGACGACGTGCGCTGGGTGGGCACGCTGGGCGCCGACTATGGCGTCATCGCCGTGCGCGCCGACTCGCCCTACCGCACGCTGCGCGACCTGGTCCGCGCGCTCGCGGCCGACCCGTCGCGGGTGGTGTTCGCCGCGGGCGGCACCATCGGCAACCAGGACTGGATGAAGGCGGCACTGGTGGCACGCGCGGCCGGCGTCGACTTCAAGCGCTTCCGCTTCATCGGCGTGGAAGGCGGCGGCGAAGCCTTCACCGCGCTGCGCGCGGGCTTCGTGCAGGCGGTCTCCGGCGACGCGTCGGAGGCCGTGGCCCAGCTCGGCATGGGCCAGGTGCGCCTGCTGGCAGTGCTGTCCGAAGCCAGGCTGCCCGGCCGGCTGGCGGCGGTGCCGACGGCGCGCGAGCAGGGCTACGACATCGTCTGGGAGATCGCGCGCGGCGTCTATATGGGCCCGCAGGTGGCGCCGGCCGACTACCGCCGCTGGGTCGACCGGCTGGCACGGCTGCAGGCCAGCCCCGCCTTCGCCGCACTGCGCGAGCAGGCCGGCCTCTTTCCTTTCGACCGGCACGGCGATGCGCTCGCCGCCTATGTGCGGGAACGCGTGGCGCGCTACCATGCGTTGGCGCGCGACATCGGGCTGGGTCGCTAGTTGTGAAGCGTCAGGACGTTATTTCTCGATACTGGAAGTCGGGACATCGGGGCGAGGCCAGGAGCAGAGCGCAGCAAGGCTGGAGCCTTGCGAGCATTCGTGACGGCGCATCGCGTGGCCCATCGACGGAACCAGGGCTGACTTAGTCCAGGAATTCGTGATTCAGGACACTAGCGCCCTGCCCCCACCAAGGCCGGCGGCCTGACCGCCGGCACACCAGGCATCCCCGCAGCGCTCATCCCCGCCCCGCACCTTCGTCCTAGACGCTTCGGCCTAGTACGCCAGCCTTAAGGCTTCCGGCCGATAGCGACACCCCGCCCCGTCTACCACACTCCAGTCACAGGCAGCAACGGATGCCATCCATGCACAGCCGCGCATCGCGGCTGTGCCATCAACATCATGCCGGTTGCCGGGGTCGGCACGCGGCAGACGTGCCACCCCCGCACCGGCCGACCGACCGGGGGACCTTGCCATGACCAGCGCCTTCCCATAGCCAGCCGGACCACGCCCGCTCCAGGGGCCCGCGGCCATGCCGCCGGCCGTCCCCGCGGACCATCCGCTTTCTGAAGGAGCCGTCATGCAACGCTCCCCCCGACACGGCGCCAGCGCGCGCCCGTGGCGTATCCCCTATCGCCTCGCACCCGTGTGTGCCTGCCTGGCCGGCCTGGCCCTGTGCGTCGCGCTGCCACCGGCGCCGGCCTGGGCGGCCGATACGGCGGGCCCGGTCAACGAGGCTGGCGAGAGCGGCGCAAGCAACGCACGCGCCGAGGACCTGCTGGCGGCGTCGGCCACCTCGACCGCACCGGACGCACCGAGCGCGCCGGACGCATCGGCCACACCAGACACGTCGAGTGCATCGACCGCACCCGGAGCACCGGGCGCACCGGGCACCGGACCCGTTTCCGTTGCTGCGGCAGACGCTTCCGCCGCAGGTGAGGTGGCTGCCGCGGACACCGCGCCGCCCCCGGATCAGGCCCCGGCCCAGACCCAACCCGAGACTCCGGCCCCAGCCCCGGCCAAGGCCGCCAAGGAACCCTTCCACAGCCAGATCTGGCTGGACGCTGGCTTCCTCTCCTACCACTTCAAGGACAGGGGTACGCTGAATGCCTTCAACTGGGGCTTCGGCGCGGCCTGGCGTTTCACCGAGGATTTCACCCTGGTCGCCGGCACCTACCGCAACAGCATGCGCGCCCAGTCGACCTACGGGGGCCTGGCCTGGCAGCCGCTGCACCTGGGGCCGTTCCGGCTCGGGGTGATGGTGGGCGCGATACGCGGCTATCCGGACGTGGACCATGGCCGCTGGTTCCCGCTGGCGGTACCCGTGCTGAGCGTGGAATTCGGCCGCATCGGCGCCAACCTGGTGGTGGTGCCGACCACCAAGGAGAAGGGCACCGGCTGCGTGTCGCTGCAGATCAAGGTGCGGGTCTGGTAACGGCCGCGCGCCTCATCCCGCCTGGCGGCGCGGCAGCGCGGCGGGACGGGGCAGCGGCTGGCGGCAGATGCGCTGCTTGAGCCAGGCCGCGGCCTTGCCCAGCGGACGCTGCTTGTGCCACACCAGCTCCATCGCCACCGGCCAGTCCTGCTCGTCGAAATCGAGCGCGGGCGACACCAGTGCCGCCGCGGCCGGCGAGTTGGCGGCGACGTGCCATGGCACGAAGGCCCAGCCGAGCCGGCGCTTGACCAGTTCCACGATGACCCATTGGCTTTCCACCCACCACACGTCGGCGGCCACGCGCAGGCGCATCTTCTCCTCGCTGTCGCTGCGCGTCGCCACCATCAGCTGGCGGTACCGCTTGAGTTCTTCCCAGCCGACGCGCTGCCCCGCCAGCGCATGGTCCGGCGCGCACAGGATCTGCATCGGCACCCAGCCCAGGCCATGGAAGGCCAGCGCCGGCGGCAGCACTTCCTGCCGCCACATGATGCCCAGGTCGGCGCAGCCTTCGCTGACCAGGCGGCTCACGTCCTCCATCAGCGGGAACAGCAGTTCGAGTTCGACCGCGGGGAAGCGCGTCGAGAACTCCTCCAGCATGACTCCCAGGGTCTCCTCCGGGTAGAGCTCGTCCACTGCCAGTACCAGCCGGGTCTCGACCCCCTCGCCCAGGCTCGCGGCCACACCACGGAAATGCTCGCAGCGCTCCAGGATCACCTTGGCCTCGGCCAGCAGGCGTTCACCGGCCGGGGTCGGCACGGGATAGCGGCCGCTGCGGTCGAACAAGGCATTGCCCAGGTCGATCTCGAGATTGGCGACCGCCGTGCTGACCACGGACTGGGCCTTGCCCAGGCGGCGCGCGGCGGCCGAGAAGGAGCCGCATTCGGCCGCAGCGACAAAGGCCTGCAATTGTTCGAGTGAAAGACTCATCACGCAGATTCCCGATCCATCTGTTTTCCGGATACTACCTAACTTGATCTCCCACTGCGCCCGGATAGACTGGCCGCTTTGCTTTCGCGTGGACAAGACCATGAAGATGCGCACCCCCATGGACAGGATCCGGCATACGGTCGGCTTCGAGCTGATCGGCCTGCTGATCTTCGCGCCGCTGGCCAGCTGGGTGTTCGGCTACGGACTGCCCCAGATGGGCCTGATGGCCGTGGTCGCCTCGGCCATCGCCGCGGTATGGAACTACGTCTACAACCTGCTGTTCGACAAGGCCATGCTGCGCTTGACCGGGCAGCTGCGCAAATCGACGGCGGTCCGCGTGCTGCACGCCGTCCTGTTCGAACTCGGCCTGCTGGTGGTGTTCCTGCCGGCAGTGGCCTGGTACCTGGGCATCAGCCTGCTGCAGGCCCTGCTGATGGACATCGCGGTGGCGATCTTCTACATGGTCTACGCCTTCTTCTACAACCTCGCCTACGACGCGGTCTTCCCGCTGGAATCCGGCCAGCCGGACGATGCCGGCGCGGACGGCACAGGCAAGGGCGGCAAGGCCGCGCTCGGCTGACGCCGTACCCGCGGGTTTCCCCCAGGGCCCGCACGCCTTGCGGGCACGGCTCCGATTGTTATACTGCATAACAATATTTCAGCAACCGGAGCCCGCGCGTCCTGCGTTCCAGGTGCGCTCATGGGCAGGGGGAGACATCATGAAGATCGCCATCGCGGGCGGCGGCATCGGCGGGCTGGTGCTGGCGCTGATGTGCCATCGCCGCGGCATCGAGGCCGAGGTGTGGGAAGCCAGCGAGACCCTGCGTCCGCTCGGCGTGGGCATCAACCTGCTGCCGCACGCCGTGCGCGAGCTGGCCGAGCTGGGCCTGCAGGACGCGCTGGCCGAGATCGCCGTCGAGACCGCTTCCCTGTCCTACTACAACAAGCTGGGCCAGCGCATCTGGCACGAGCCGCGCGGGCGCGCGGCCGGCTACGACTGGCCGCAGTTCTCGGTCCACCGCGGCGAGTTCCAGATGCTGCTGCACCGCGTCGCGGTGGAGCGGCTGGGCGCCGCGCGCGTGCACACCGGACATGCGTTCGAAGCGGTGCTCGATACCGGCGAACGCCGGCGCGGACCGGGCGAGGCGGCGACCTTCCGCCTGCGCCGCCGCGCCGACCAGGCCGAGGTGCTGGCCCAGGCCGATGTGCTGGTCGGCGCCGACGGCATCCACTCGGCGGTGCGCCGCCACTTCTATCCCGAGGGCGACCTGCCGCGCTTCTCGCGCCGCATGCTGTGGCGCGCGGTCACCGAGTCCGCGCCCTACCTGGATGGACGCTCGATGTTCATGGCCGGCCACCAGGACCAGAAGTTCGTCGCCTACCCGATCTCCGAACCGCTGCGCCGCCAGGGCCGCTCGCTGGTGAACTGGATCGCGGAACTGCGCGTGCCGGACCACGTGGACGACACGCCGCCGCGCAGCGACTGGAACAAGCAGGTCGACAAGTCCGTGTTCCGCGAGGCCTTCGCCGGCTGGCGCTGGGACTGGATCGACATCCCGGCCCTGATCGACGGCGCCGCGGCCATCTATGAATTCCCCATGGTGGACAAGGACCCGCTGCCGCGCTGGACCTTCGGCCGCGTCACCCTGCTGGGCGACGCCGCGCACCCGATGTACCCGATCGGCTCGAACGGCAGCGCCCAGGCCATCCTGGACGCGCGCCACCTGGTCGACTGCCTGGCGGGCAGCACCGATGTCGCCTACGCGCTGCGCGAGTACGAGGCCGAGCGCCTGCCGCGCACCGCCGGCATCGTGCTGCGCAACCGCCTCAACGGCCCCGAGCAGGTGATGCAGCTGGCCGAGGAGCGCGCGCCCGCCGGCTTCGCCGAGATCGGGCAGGTGATCGCGCACAGCGAGCTGGAAGCCATCGCGCTGCGCTACAAGCAGCTTGCCGGCTTCGACCGCCAGTCGCTGCAGGGCGGCGGCCGCTGATGCCGCCGGCGCGGGCGCCACGTCCGCGCCCGGCCGCGACGCCTGGCCGGCCCACTGCAGCGGAGAATGCCGTGGACCGGACCAACTAGAAAGACTGTATGAAAGAGGAGACCACCATGCCGCGCCCCCGCCTTGCCCGCCTGTTGCTGTCGCTCGCCGCCACGCTCGCCTGCGGCGCCGCACTGGCCGACGTCACCGTCGGTGTCAGCCTGTCCACCACCGGGCCATCGGCCTCGCTGGGCATTCCCCAGCGCAACAGCATGCCGCTGCTGCCCGAGCGCATCGGCGGCGAGGCGATCCGCTATGTGGTGCTCGACGACGCCTCCGACCCGACCCAGGCGACCAAGCTGGCGCGCCGCTTCGTCACCGAGGACAAGGTCGACATCATCCTCGGCTCGTCGGCGGTGGCGCCGTCAATTGCCATCGCCGAGGTGGCGGAGGAGAGCAAGACGGTGCAGCTGGCCTTCTCGCCCATCGAACTGCGCCCCGGGCGCGGTGAGTGGACCTACCGGCTGGCGCAGCCCACCGGACTGATGGCCCAGGCGGTGGCCGCGGCCGCGCACAAGAACGGCGTCAAGACCATCGGCTTCATCGGCTTCGCCGATGCCTATGGCGAGACCTGGCTCAAGGAGTTCACCAGCGCGGCGGCGGCCAACGGCATCCGCATCGTCGACACGGAACGCTATGCGCGCTCGGACAGCAGCGTCACGGCACAGGTGCTGCGCCTGATCGCCGCCCGCCCCGATGCCGTGCTGATCGCCGGCGCCGGCACCGGCGCGGCGCTGCCGCACACCACCTTGCGCGAGCGCGGCTGGAACGGCCCGGTCTACCACACGCACGGCGCGGCCACCAAGGACCTGATCCGCATCGGCGGCAAGGCGGTCAACGGCGCCATCCTGCCGGCCGGGCCGGTGATCGTGGCCGAGCAGCTGGCGGCGGGCACGCCGTCGAAGGCGGCCGGGCTCGATTACGTGGGACGCTACGAGAAACAGTACGGCACCGAAAGCCGCACCCAGTTCGGGGCGCACGCCTATGATGCCGGCCTGGTGCTGCAGCGCATCGTGCCGGTCGCGCTGAAGCAGGCGCGCCCCGGCACGCCGGCCTTCCGCCAGGCGCTGAAGGACGCGCTGGAGCACGAGCGCGACATCGTGGTCTCGCACGGTGTGCTGAACTACAGCGCGCAGGATCATTTCGGCTTCGACCAGCGTGGCCGCGTCATGCTGACCATCGACAACGGCAACTGGAAGCTGCTGCCGTGAGCGCCGCCGCTGCGGCCGACGGCCATGTCCTGCCCGCGCCCACGCTGGAACACGTGGCGGACTTTTCCTTCCGGCTGGCGCCGGCGCTCGAAGCCGGCACCAGCGTGCTCGGGCGGCGGCGCGTGATCCCCATCCTCGACGGCACCGTCGAGGGACCGCTGCTGCGCGGGCGCATCCTGCCCGGCGGTGCCGACTTCCAGCTGATGCGCCACGACGCGCCGGACGCCGACGATGGAAGCGACGCCATCAGCGTGGCCGACATCGAGGCGCGCTACGTGCTCGAGACCGATGACGGCGCGCATATCTACATCGTCAACGCCGGCCTGCGCAGCGGACCGCAGGCGCTGGTCGCGCGCCTCGCCGCCGGCGAAGCGGTCGATCCGGCCCGCCTCTACTTCCGCACCACGCCGCGCTTCGAGACCGGCGCGCCGCGCTATGCCTGGCTGATGCAGCACTTGTTCGTCGCCACCGGCGCACGCTATCCGGACCGGGTCGACATGCGATACTTCCGCGTCCGCTAGCCGCCCCGCGCCGGCCGCGCCTCACATCGACCCGTCCCTCCTCACACCATGGCCCCAGCTACGCCGCGCCAGCACGGCAACCGCGAGGCGCTCGCGCCCGATCCGGCACTGCAGGATGCCGGCTTCGACCCGCACCTGCCCGACGTCGACTACGGCGTGCTCGACAGCCTGGTGGGCTATGCGATCCGGCGCGCGCAGATCCGCATCTACGAGGACTTCGTCACCTCGCTGGCACCGTGGCAGATCACTCCACCGCGCTTTTCCGCGCTGATCATCATCGCGCGCAATCCGCACCTGAAGCTGACCGACCTCGCCCGCATCCTCGGCATTGCGCGCTCGGGCGCCGTGCTGCTGGTCGACGCGCTGGAGGCCATGCAACTGGTCGAGCGGCGCCCCGCACCAGCTGACCGGCGCGCCTACAGCCTGGCGCTGACCCATGGCGGACGCAAGACCCTGGAGGCGGTCACGGAGGCGGTGCGCGCGCACGATGCGCGCATCGCGCAGGCGCTGTCGCCCGAGGAGCAGGCCACGCTCAAGTCACTGCTGTCGCGGCTGGGCATGCCGCCTCCGGCGGCCTGAATGGCGCTCTGACAGGCGCTCTGACAGGCGCCCGGCCAGGCGCACCGGGCGACGCCTGCGCCGCCTGGCGCACGCGCGCCGGCAAGGTCTCGGCATCTTTGCAACGCCCGCAGCCGTTCCGCACCGCGCGGTCATCCGGAAGCCGGTGGGCATGCGTTAACATCGCCACCATGCCCAATCGCTCCACCCTGCTCCGCCGCGGCCTGCTGCCGCTCTGTGCCGCCGCCCTGCTGTGCGCAGGCCACCTGTCCACCGCCGCTGCCAAGCCCGTCACCGCCAAGGCTGCCGCCGGCAAGACCCGCCATGCCGGCCAGGCCCGCCGCGCCGAGCCGGCGCAGCGGCTCGGCGGCCTGCCGGCCACCGTGGTCGCCGCACTGACGCGCGCGCAGGTGTCACCCTCGGCCGCCAGCTTCTATGTCATCAAGGTCGGCGCGCCCCAGCCGGTGGCGAGCTGGAATGCCCAGGCGCCGATGAATCCGGCCTCGACCATGAAGCTGGTCACCACCTTCGCCGGCCTGCAGCTGCTCGGCCCCGGCTTCCGCTGGCAGACCTCGCTCTACGCCGACAACCAGCCGGACAACAACGGCACCATCAACGGCAATGTGTACCTGCGCGGCCACGGCGATCCCAAGCTGGTGCCCGAGGAAATGGCCAAGCTGATCGGCACCGCGCGCACCGCCGGCGCCACCACCATCAATGGCGACCTGGTGCTCGACCGCAGCTATTTCGACGGCAGCCTCGACAACGGCAGCACCATCGATGGCGAAAGCCTGCGCGCCTACAACGTGCAGCCCGATGCGCTGCTCTATGCCTTCAAGACGCTGTCGTTCACCGTGGTGCCCGACCCGGCCACGCAATCGGTCGCCGTCTCGGTCACGCCGGCGCTGGCCCAGCTCAAGCTGGACAACCGCCTCACGCTCTCGCGCGGCAAGTGCCGCGACGGCGGCTCCCACGCCGACCCGGTGCTGTCAGCGCAGCCGGACGGCACCGTGCTGGCCGCCTTCAACGGCAGCTACTCGGCCGAGTGCGGCGAGCACGTGGTCAATATCGCCGCCCTGTCGCACAACGACTTCGCCTGGGGAGGCTTCGTCGCCGAATGGCAGCAGGCCGGCGGGCGCTTCGCCCACGCGCCGGCGCTGCGCCTGGGCAAGGTGCCGCCGCGCGCCTTCCTGCTGGCACGGCACTACAGCGCCCCGCTGTCGGACATCGTGCGCGACATCAACAAGTTCTCCAACAACGTGATGGCGCGCCAGCTGTTCCTGACCATCGGCGCCGAACAGGACCGCAGCGGTCCCGCCAATACGGCGCGCTCGGCACGCGTGGTGCAGCGCTGGCTGCACAAGCAGGGCCTGGACATGCCCGACCTCGTGCTCGACAACGGCTCCGGCCTGTCGCGCGAGGAACGCATCAGCGCCTATGACATGGCACGCCTGCTGCAGCAGGCCGTAGCCAGCGACGTCGGCCCGGCGCTGATCGACTCCCTGCCGATCCTCGGCGTGGACGGCACGCTGCGCCGCCGGCTCACGCGCAGCAATGCGGCCGGCAACGCCTACCTGAAGACCGGCACGCTGCAGGACGTGCGCGCGCTCGCCGGCTATGTCGACGCGCTCGACGGCAGCCGCTATGTGGTGGTGGCCTACATCAACCACCCGAATGCCGCGCGCGCGCAGGAAGCGCATGACGCGCTGATGCAGTGGGTGTATCGGGGGGCGCAGTAGGCGCCGGGAGGCGCGGTAGGCGCCGGGGGAGAGGGCGGGCGCTCGCCACGGCGATGCCGCGCCCCGATGCTCCCGGCGTGTGCTACTCGAACTCGAACGCCGCGGCGGCACGCTGCAGGCGGTCGCGCACGCCGTCCCATGCGTGGCCCGGGGGCACGCGTTCGAAGGCCAGGCAGGCGAAGCCTTCCTTGTCCAGGCGGCGCAGCAGGCGGTACAGCTCGCGTGCGTAGGCCTCGGGCTCGGCCGGGGCCTGCACCCAGCTGCAGCGCGCATCGGCCGGCGCGGTAGCGCCGACCCAGGCGATGCGGGCATCGGCGGGGAAGCCGGCGAGCCGCGCTGCCAGCGTGCCGGCCTCGGCCAGCAGCAGCGGCGTGCGCGGCGCGTAGTGAGCCTTGAGCGTGCCGGAGGCGCGCGGCGCGGCGGCGTCCGGCGGCTGCGGCGCGCTGCCGAGCACGGCGGCCATCATTTCCGGCGTGATCGCACCGGGGCGCAGCAGCACCGGCCCCACGCCCTGGGCCAGGCGCGACAGGTCGACGATGGTCGATTCAATGCCGACCTCCACGCCATCGCCTTCGAGCACGTAGACGCTGTCGCCGAATTCGTCGCGCACGTGCTGGGCGGTGGTCGGGCTGACCTGGCCGAATTTGTTGGCCGACGGCGCGGCGATGCCGCCGCGGCCGCGCTTGAAGCGCGACAGCAGCGCCTGCGCGACCGGATGGGAGGGACAGCGCAGGCCGAGGCTGTCCTGCCCGCCCGCGACGGCCGCGGGAATATGGGCCGCGCGCTTGAGGATCAGCGTCAGCGGTCCCGGCCAGAAGGCGTCGATGAGCTTCTGCGCGACCTCCGGCACCTCATCGGCCCAGTAGCTGATGTCGGCTCCGTCGACCACGTGCACGATCACCGGATGGTTGGAGGGCCGCCCCTTGGCAGCGAAGATGCGCGCCACCGCCTCCGGGTTCTCGGCGTCCGCGCCGAGGCCGTAGACGGTCTCGGTGGGGAAGGCGACGAGCTGGCCCGCTTCGAGCAGGCGGACGGCTTCGTCCAGTTCGGCGGCCGTGGGCGTGCGCGGCGACATGGGGATCCTTGTGATGCGGTGGTCGGTGGGCAGGAAAGCGGGGCTGCGCGCCACGGCGGCGGCGCGCGGCCCGCTTGCGGTCAGCTCGGGATGTGCAGCGCCGCCGCTGCGCCGGCGAAGGCCGCCGCCGCTTCCTCGGCGTTGTCGCCGATGCAGTTGACATGGCCCATCTTGCGCGCCGGGCGCGCATCGCTCTTGCCGTACAGGTGCAGCTTCGTTCCCGGCAATGCCATCACCTCGTCCCAGGCAGGCGTGCGCTCCAGGCCGAATTCGTACCAGACGTCGCCGAGCAGGTTCAGCATCTTGCCGGCCGAATGCTGGCGCGTGCGGCCCAGCGGCAGCCGCGCCATGGCGCGCACCTGCTGCTCGAACTGGCTGGTCTCGCAAGCGTCCATCGTGATGTGGCCGGAATTGTGCGGGCGCGGCGCCATCTCGTTGGCCACCAGGGTGCCGTCGGTCAGCACGAAGAATTCGATGCACAGCACGCCGACGTAGCCCATCTCGGAGGCGATGGCGGCGGCGGCGGCGCGGGCCCGGTCGGCAATGTCGTCCGACACGCTGGTCGAGGGCATCACGGTGGAGAACAGGATGCCGTCGCGGTGGACGTTCTCGGCCAGCGGCCAGGTCACCGTGCTGCCGTTGGCGGCACGCGCGGCCAGCACCGAGACCTCATAGGCCAGCGGCAGCATCTTCTCCAGCACGCAGGGTACGTGCTGCATGGCCTTCCACGCGGCGCGCACGTCCTCGCGCGACTTCACGCGGGCCTGGCCCTTGCCGTCGTAGCCCATGCGCGCGGTCTTGAGGATGCCGGGCAGCAGTTCCTCGGGCAGCTGGTCGACGTCCGCATCGTGCTGGATCACCCAGTGCGGCGCGGGCGGCACGCCGGTGCGCTCGGTGCAGGCGGCGAAGAACTTCTTCTCGCCGATGCGGTTCTGCGCGATCGACACGCAGTAGCCGCGCGGCGCCACGAAGGCGCCGAGCTGTTCGAGCCGGTCCAGCGAGATCGATGGCACGTTCTCGAACTCGGTCGTCACCGCCGGGCACAGCGCAGCCATTTCAGCCAGTGCTGCCTCGTCGGTATAGGGCGCGCAGATATGCTTCTCCGCCACCGTGCCGGCCGGGCTGTCCTGGTCGGGATCGAGCACGCACACCTTGTAGCCCATCGCCTGGGCAGCATGTGTGAACATGCGGCCGAGCTGGCCGCCGCCCAGCATGCCCAGCCAGGCGCCCGGCAGGATGGGGGCGTCGGGGCGGTCGACGCCGAACTCGGCGCGCGATTCGGGGGTGTGGGCTTCGGCCAGGTTGGGATGGATATCGGTGGGCATGCTGGAGTTCCTGGTGGACGGATGGCGGGGCGGCGGCCTCAGACCGGCAGGGTCATGGCGCGCGCGGCCTCGGTCTGGCGGGCGCGGAAGGCTTCGAGCGCGGCGGCCAGCGCGTCGTCGGTGGCCGCCAGGGTGGCGATGGCATGCAGCGCCGCATTGGCCGCGCCGGCCTCGCCGATGGCGAAAGTGGCCACCGGCACGCCCTTGGGCATCTGCACGATGGACAGCAGCGAATCTTCGCCACGCAGGTACTTCGACGGCACCGGCACGCCGAATACCGGCACGATGGTCTTGGCGGCGATCATGCCCGGCAGGTGGGCAGCGCCGCCGGCACCGGCGATGATGGCACGCAGGCCGCGCGCACGCGCGGTCTCGGCATAGCGGAACATGTCGTCAGCCATGCGGTGGGCCGACACGACCTGGGCCTCGAAGGGCACGCCGAAGTCCTTCAGCATGGCCACGGCGTGCTGCATCACGTCCCAGTCGGAACTGCTTCCCATCACCACGCCGACCAGCGGCTTCGCGGTATTGCTCACGTTGGATCCTTCCAGTTTCTGGCGGCGCCGGCTCGAGCGGCGCCGTTGGCATTACGGCAATCTACTCCCCTCGCCCGCTTGCGGGAGAGGAGGTGGGGGTGAGGACGGGCCTTCGCCAGAACGAAGGGACTCGCTCTACGCGGGCGCCGGCCCTCACCCCCGGCCCCTCTCCCACTGGGTGGGAGAGGGGAGAAAACAGTCACCGACACGAGCGCGTCCGGCATCGCGGCGGTGGCCTCCCCTCTCCCGCTTGCGGGAGAGGGGTTGGGGGTGAGGGTGGGCGCTGGCTGGCGGCGACGTGCTGGACAATGCCAATGGCTTCGTCTGTATGTGGCGCCTTGCTAGACCACCCCTCACCCCAACCCTCTCCCCATGAGGGGAGAGGGGGCACACCTGTCGGCCAGTTCTAGCGGCACTGGCGCATCCTTTCCTTACTGCAGTTCTTCTCCCGTGAGGCGCGTCAGCGCCTCACGGTACTTCGCCGCGGTCTTCTCGACCACGTCTTCCGGCAGCTTCGGCGCCGGTGCGGTCTTCGGCCAGGGCTTGCCGTCGATGCGGACGGCTTCCAGCCAGTCGCGCACGAACTGCTTGTCAAAGGACGGCGGGTTGGTACCGACCTGGTAGGAGTCGGCCGGCCAGAAACGCGAGGAATCGGCGGTCAGCACTTCGTCCATCAGCGTCAGCGTGCCGTCCTCGTCCAGGCCGAACTCGAACTTGGTGTCGGCGATGATGATGCCGCGCGTGGCGGCGTAGTCGGCGGCTTCCTTGTACAGGCGGATCGAGATGTCGCGCATCTTCTCGGCCAGCTCCTTGCCGATGCGGGCTTCCACCTCGGCGAAGGAGATGTTCTCGTCATGCTCGCCCATCTCGGCCTTGGCGGCCGGGGTGAAGATCGGCTCGGGCAGCTTCTGCGCGTTCTGCAGGCCGGCGGGCAGCGCGATGCCGCACACGCTGCCGGTGGCCTGGTAGTCCTTCCAGCCGCTGCCGGCCAGGTAGCCGCGCACCACGGCTTCGACCAGGATCGGCTTGAGGCGCTTGACCACCACCGCGCGGCCGCGCACCTGCTCCACTTCCTCGGGCTTGACAACGCTCTCGGCAGCAACGCCGGTCTCATGGTTCGGCACGATGTGCGCCAGCTTCTTGAACCAGAAGTTCGCCATCTGGTTCAGCACACGGCCCTTGGCCGGAATCGGCTCGCCCAGGATGACGTCGAAGGCGGACAGCCGGTCGGTGGTGACGATCAGCAGCTTGTCTTCGCCGACGGCGTAGTTGTCGCGGACCTTGCCGCGGCCCAGCAGGGGCAGCGAGTCGATGGAGGACTGGTAGAGAGCGTTGGACATGGTGATTCCGATCTTGCGTCGCGCGGAGGAAAAGCGTGGCGCTCAAAAATGCGTCGTCCCCGCACGGGCGGGGACACGGAAAACTGGCGGGCCGCGCACCTGCCCGCAAGGCGAGGCAGGCGCGGCCGGCAGGCCTTACCTTACTGGACGACCTGGGCGAGCTTGCCCGTCTTGTACTGCGCCGCGATGTCGGCCAGCGCGACCGGCTTGATCTTGCTTGCCTGGCCTTCGCAGCCGAAGGCGACGTAGCGCGCCTTGCACACCAGCTTGGCGGCTTCGCGGGCCGGCTTCAGGTACTCGCGCGGGTCGAACTTGCTCGGGTTCTCGACGAAGAAGCGGCGGATCGCGCCGGTCATGGCCAGGCGGATGTCGGTATCGATGTTGATCTTGCGCACGCCGTACTTGATCGCTTCCTGGATCTCCTCGACCGGCACGCCGTAGGTTTCCTTCATGTCGCCACCGAACTGGCGGATCTCTTCCAGCAGTTCCTGCGGCACCGAGGAGGAACCGTGCATCACCAGGTGGGTGTTGGGGATGCGGGCGTGGATTTCCTTGATGCGGTTGATCGCCAGGATGTCGCCGGTGGGCTTGCGGGTGAACTTGTAGGCGCCGTGCGAGGTACCGATGGCGATGGCCAGCGCGTCGAGCTGGGTGGCCTTGACGAAGTCGGCGGCCTGTTCCGGGTCGGTCAGCAGCATGGAATGGTCCAGCTTGCCTTCGGCGCCGATGCCGTCTTCCTCGCCGGCTTCGCCGGTCTCGAGCGAGCCCAGGCAGCCCAGTTCGCCTTCCACGGTGACGCCGATGGCATGCGACAGCTGCACCACCTTGCGGGTCACTTCGATGTTGTACTCGTAGTCGGACGGGGTCTTGCCGTCTTCACGCAGCGAGCCGTCCATCATCACCGAGGAGAAACCCAGGTCGATCGCGGCCTGGCAGATGGCCGGGGACTGGCCGTGATCCTGGTGCATCACCACCGGGATGTGCGGGTAGGCTTCCACCGCCGCCTCGATCAGGTGGCGCAGGAAGTGCTCGCCGGCGTATTTGCGGGCACCGGCCGAGGCCTGCATGATCACCGGCGCGTTGACTTCGTCGGCCGCCTGCATGATGGCCTGGACCTGCTCCAGGTTGTTGACGTTGAAAGCCGGCAGACCGTAGCCGTTCTCGGCGGCGTGGTCGAGCAGCTGGCGCATCGATACGAGTGGCATGTCAGACTCCTAAAGGGAAAGATTTGGGGTATCTGGGGTTTCTTCTACTGATCGGATTCGTCCGCGGCGGTCCGTGGCGGTCGCTGGCTTCCGGCGCCGCGCGCTCAGCCGCCCACCCGGACGATCTTCAAGGTATTGGTTCCGCCCGGCTGGCCCATCGGCTCGCCCACCGTCAGCACGATGAAGTCGCCGCGCTGCACCACGCCCTGCGCCAGCAGCAGGTCTTCCGCCTGCTGCAGCGCCACGTCGCGGTCCGAACTGGCGTCCAGCGGCAGCGGCACCACGTTGCGGTAGAGCTGCATCTTGCGCTGCGAGGTCAGGTTGGGCGTCATCGCATAGATCGGCACATGGATACGGTGACGGCTCATCCACAGCGCGGTGGCGCCCGAATCGGTCAGCGCGGCGATGGCCTTCACCTGCAGATGATAGGCAGTGAACAGCGCGCCCATCGCGATCGACTGGTCGATGCGGGTGAAGGTCTGGTTCAGGAAGTCGGTGTCCAGCTGGACCACCTCGGACTTCTCCGCCTCGATGCAGACCGCGGCCATCGCCTCGACGGTCTCGACCGGAAAACGGCCGGCGGCGGTCTCGGCCGACAGCATCACCGCGTCGGTGCCGTCCAGCACGGCATTGGCCACGTCCGACACCTCGGCGCGCGTCGGCACCGGGTTGACGATCATGCTTTCCATCATCTGCGTGGCGGTGATGGCCAGCTTGTTGGCCTCGCGCGCCAGGCGGATCATGCGCTTCTGCAGCGCGGGCACCGCCGCGTTGCCGACCTCGACCGCGAGGTCGCCGCGCGCCACCATGATGCCGTCGCAGGCCTGCAGGATCTCTTCCAGCACGCCCGGCCGGATCGCCTCGGCGCGCTCGATCTTGGCGATCATGCGGGCCTTGTGGTTGTGCGGCTGACCTGCCACCAGCGCGAGCTGGCGGGCCATTTCCATATCGGTGGCGTTCTTGGGGAAGCTGACCGCGACGTAGTCGGCGCCCAGCGCCATCGCGGTCTTGATGTCTTCCATGTCCTTGGCGGTCAGCGCCGGCGCCGACAGGCCGCCGCCGAGGCGGTTGATGCCCTTGTTGTTGGACAGCTCGCCGCCCACCTTGACGGTGGTGAAGATCTCGCCGCCGAATACGCGCTCGACCACCAGCACGATCAGGCCGTCATTGAGCAGCAGCAGGTCGCCCGGACCCACGTCGCGCGGCAGGTCCTTGTAGTCGAGCCCGACGCGCTCCTGGTTGCCCAGGGTGCAGGCGGCATCGAGGATGAAGGCGTCGCCCGGCTTCAGGGTGATCTTGCCGTGCTCGAACTTGCCGACGCGGATCTTGGGCCCCTGCAGGTCGGCCATGATGGCCACCTCGCGGCCGCAGGCATGGGCGGCCTCGCGCACCATGCGGGCGCGCTCGAGATGATCGTCGGCGGTGCCGTGCGAGAAATTCAGGCGCACCACGTCGACACCGGCCGCGATCATGCGCGTGAGCATCTCCAGCGTGCTGGAGGCGGGGCCGATGGTGGCGACGATCTTGGTCGAACGGGTCATGGACGGGTTCCGGGTTTCCGTGGAAGAGGCGGCGCGCCCGCGGGCCCGCGGGACCCGTGCGGCGCGCCAGGGACGCCGCTCGGCGCCCCGGCGTCGGGCTCAGCCCGCCGCGCGTTGCTCCAGCACCTCGAAAGCGGGCAGCTTCTTGCCTTCCAGGAACTCGAGGAAGGCGCCACCGCCGGTGGAGATGTAGCCCACGCGGTCGGCGATGTTGTACTTGGCGATGGCGGCCAGGGTGTCGCCGCCGCCGGCGATCGAGAAGGCCTTGGAATCGGCGATGGCCTGGGCCAGCACCTTGGTGCCGTTGCCGAACTGGTCGAACTCGAACACGCCGACCGGGCCGTTCCACACGACGGTACCGGCGGCCTTGAGCTGCTCGGCCAGCTGCGCGGCCGTCTTGGGGCCGATGTCCAGGATCATGTCGTCGTCGGCCACGTCCTTGACGTCCTTGACGGTGGCCGTCGCAGTGGCGCTGAACTCCTTGGCGCAGACCACGTCGACCGGGATCGGCACCGAGGCGCCACGCGCGCTCATCACGTCCATGATGGCGCGTGCCTCGGCCACCAGGTCGGCCTCGGCCAGCGACTTGCCGATGTTCAGGCCGGCGGCCAGCATGAAGGTGTTGGCGATGCCGCCGCCGACGATCATCTGGTCGACCTTGTCGGCCAGCGACTTGAGGATGGTCAGCTTGGTCGACACCTTGGAGCCGGCCACGATGGCCACCAGCGGGCGGGCCGGCTGGCCCAGCGCGCGGCCCAGCGCATCGATCTCGGCGGCCAGCAGCGGGCCCGCGCAGGCCACCGGCGCGTACTTGGCGATGCCGTGCGTGGTGGCTTCGGCGCGGTGCGCGGTGCCGAAGGCGTCGTTGACGTAGACGTCGCACAGCTTGGCCATCTTCTGCGCCAGCTCGTCGCTGTTCTTCTTCTCGCCCTTGTTGACGCGGCAGTTCTCCAGCAGCACCACCTGGCCGGGCGCGACCTGCACGCCGTCGACCCAGTTCTGCACCAGCGGCACCTCGCGGCCCAGCAGCTCGGACAGGCGCGCGGCGATCGGCGCCAGGGAGTCCTCGGGCTTGAACTCGCCTTCGGTCGGGCGGCCCAGGTGCGAAGTGACCATGACGGCTGCGCCGGCCTTCAGGCAGGCCTCGATGGCCGGCACCGAGGCGCGGATGCGCGTGTCTTCCGTGATGTTGCCTGCGTCGTCCTGCGGCACGTTCAGGTCGGCGCGGATGAAGACACGCTTGCCGGAGAGTTTGCCTTGGGAAATGAGATCGGAAAGACGCAGGACAGTGGACATATCAGTTTCGAGAAAGACGGAAACGGAAAAATGGGAGAGAAATCGCGGGAATCCGGCATTTTACCCGAACGAGCCCCCTGATTCGCGGATTCCTGGGGTGCCCCTCGCAGTAAAGTGCTATCTACATCACAACCGAGGCGGTTACGCTTTCAATCTCAACCTGCCTACCCTTCCTAGGAAGGGTTACCAATTCGAGCATCCCCACGGTCGTTGGGATAATGTAATTAACGTCTGCATATAGGTACAGGCAGATCCGCAAGCCCTCACAGAAGGGCTGCACTCATGACCAAGAATATTCCGGTCAAGTCGCGACACAACTCGAAGATTCCCAGCGCGACTGCCATTGGCACAAGGGGTTGATGATGACTGAGCCGGACATGCACGCGGCCATCCGCGGCCTGTACGACGGCATTCTGGAGCCGGATGCGTGGCAGGCGAGCCTGCGCATCCTGAGCGGCATGGCCGGCAGCGCCCATGCCTCGATGCTGGTGTACGACACGGTACACGACCAGGTCACCCTGGGCGAGACGCACAACCCCGTGCGCGAGTTGCACGAGCGCTACGAGCGGCAGTACCAGGCGATCGATCCCGCCAAGGACTTCGCCGCACGGCTGGGCGTCGGCGACTGGTACGTGGACGCGCGCGACCTAGGCGAAGGCGCGATGGCGCGGCATCCGTTCTACCAGGAGTTCTTCCACACCTTCGATCTGCGCTCCTATGCGGCCTGCCTGGTCGAACGCCAGCCGCACTACGAGGTGTATTTCTCGCTGCAACGCGCCTTCCCGCGGCCGGCCTGGCGGCCCGAGGATGCCCGCGCGCTGGATTGGATCATCCCGCATATGCGCAGCGCCATGCGCCTGCGCGACCGCACCGTCGAGGTCGCCTCGCTGGCCGGCATGGCCGACGCGGTGCTGGAGCGCCTCGCCTTCGGGGTGGTCGTCTACTCGCCCGCCCAGCGCGTGCTGTTGTGCAATCGCATCGGCGAGCGCTGGGCGCGCCGGCTCGATCCGGCCGGCAAGGTCTCGGACTGGAAGCTGACCCGCCCCTTTCACGCCATGCTGCGCGCGGCCTGCGACCCTGCCGCGCCCGTCGCGGCCCAGGCCGCGCTGGCCACCGACGGCACAGGCAACGATGCCCAGGTGATCGTACTGCCGCTGGCGCCCTCGCACCGGCTCGCCAGCGCCTGGCAGAAGCCCGCCGCGCTGGTGGTGGTGCATGAGCGCGGCGGCGCCCCGCCGCTGCTGCCAGACGTGCTGCGCAGCCTGTACGGGCTGACGCCGGCCGAGACCCGCCTGGCCTGCGAACTCGCCACCGGCAAAGGGTTGCCGGAGGCCGCCGCGCGCCTGCACATCCGGCACGAGACCGCGCGCTCGCAGCTCAAGGCCATCTTCCAGAAGACGGGAACCGGCTCGCAAGCGCTGCTGGCCCATCTGCTGGCCCAGCTTGCCGCCGCCCTGGCGCAGGCTTGAACTCCCGCCGGGTGCCAGCGGCCCCGGCGCACCGTGACGAGGGCCCGGCAGCATGGACCACCGCGACAAGTACGAGACCGAAATGCACGAGACGATCCGCGGCCTCTACCAGGGCATCGTCGAACCCGATGCCTGGCAGCGCAGCCTGGCCGCGCTGTGCCGCGCCACCGACAGCGCGTACGGCTCGCTGGTGGTGCTCGACACCATCCACGACCGCTTCACCGTCAACCAGGTCGTCAACCCGGTGCCGGAAGCGGCGGCCGCCTATCACCGGGACTTCGAGCCGGTGGACCCGGCCCATCGCTTCACCGCTGAACTGAATGCGGGCGACTGGTACGTCGACACGCGCGAGCTGGGCGGCCACCACGCGATGTACCGCCTGCCCTTCTATGGCGAATTCATCCGTGCCTACGGCATGTCCTCGGTGGCCGGCTGCCTGGTGGAACGGCGCCCCGACTACGATGTCTTCCTCGCGTTGCAGCGCGCCGCCGGCCGCGACAGCTACCTGCCGCACGAAGTCCAGGGGATCGACTGGGCCATTCCCCACCTGCGCCAGGCCATCGCCCTGCGCGAGCATGCCCAGGCCTGCCTGGCCATGAGCGCGCTGTCGGCCACGCTGCTCGACCAGTTCGCCTTTGCCGTGCTGGTACTGCTGCCCGACGGCCGGCTGCTGATGGGCAACCGCCAGGGGAAGGACTGGCTGCGCCGGCTGCTGCCGGCAGCCGGCCGCACCACGGCATGGACCCTGTCGCGCTCCTTCCACGAGATGCTGCAGGCCGCTTGCGACCCGGCTGCGCCGATCCCGGCGCGCGGCGCCCGCGCCCGCGCGGCCGACGGCTGCGAGGCCAGCGTGGTGGTGGTGCCGCTGCCGCCCCAGCACCGGCTCGCCCAGGACTGGCAGCAACCGGCGGCGCTGGTCATGGTGCATGAGGTCAAGGAGGTGCCGCCGCTGCTCGGCAGCCTGCTGCGCGACCTCTACGGCCTGACCCCGGCCGAGATCCGGCTGGCCACGGCGCTGGCGGGCGGTACCGGCCTGCCGGAGGCCTGCGCCCGCCTGGGCATCCACCGCGAGACCAGCCGCTCGCAGCTCAAGAGCATCTTCCAGAAGACCGGCACCGGCACGCAGGCGCGGCTGGCCCACCTGCTGACGCAGCTCGGCGCGGCGCTGGTCGACGCCTGACCACCGGCGCAGGCGGCCGTCAGTCGTTTGTCATCGGCCGCCGATCATTGATCAGCCGAACAGGCGCAGGCCGGTGTAGACGGCCATGCCGGCCACGATCATGCCGATCATGCTGCGCGTCACCAGGTAGAAGGCGGTGGCGGCGATGCCGGCCAGCAGCTTGAGGTTGTCCATCGCCAGCGTGAAGTGGCCCTGCCAGGTCAGCAGGTCCGGCAGCACGATGGCCACCAGGGCCGCCGCCGGCGCGTAGCGCAGCGCACGCTGCAGGCGGTCCGGCACCGTCACGCGCTCGCCCGCGATCAGGAAGAAGGCGCGCGTGACGATAGTCACCACGGCCATGCCGACCAGCGCGATCCAGATCTCGAGATGGCTCATGCGCGGTCTCCGGCGTCGCTGCCGGCGCGGCGGCGGCGCAGCCCGCGCAGCGTGGCGCGCGCGGCGAACTCGTCGCTGGCCATGCCGGCGGCGAGCGCGCCGCAGACGGCCACCACCAGTCCCAGGCGGTACGGCAGGTCGAAGCACAGCAGCGCCAGCACGGCCGAGACCGCGACCGCCAGCAGCGTGGAGCGGGTCTGGATGGTGGCCACCATGACCGGGATCAGGGCCAGCGTGCCGGCCACGGCCAGCCCCCAGGCATCGGGCACGAGGCTGGCCAGCAGGATGCCGGCGATCGAGGAGGTCTGCCAGGCCAGGAAATTGGTCAGCGCCATGCCCCAGAAATAGCCTTCCTTGCCCGGCTCGTAGCCCGGCTCGCTGTAGCGGCGCATGAAGTAGACGAAATGCAGGTCGCCGTTGAACGAGCCCAGCAGCGTGCGCCGCCACAGCGGCAGGTAGCTGAAGTGAGGCTGCAGCGCCGCGCTGAAGATCACGAAGCGCAGGTTGATCACGGCCGCCGTCATCCACACGGTCCACAGCGGCATGCCGGCCGCGAACAGCGGCAGCACGGCGAGCTGGGCCGAGCCCGCGTAGACCAGCAGCGACATGCCGATGGCCTCGGGTACCGTCATCACCGATTTGCTCATGGCGATACCGGTGACCAGCCCCCAGGAAAAGGTGGCCGGCAACGACGCCGCGAAATAGCGGGCACCGTCGACGAAGGCGGAACGCTCGGCGGGCGCAATGCGGTGCCAGGGCCGCAACAGGGCCTGGCGCAATCGGAGGATCATGGCAGAGGGCGCGAGACAGCACGACCGGATGGCTGGCGCCGCCGCGCGGCCGGGAAGGCCGCAGCGGCTGGCAAGGCCGGTCGGGGGGACGTCGCCCGCCGGACGGCGGACGCGTCACCATTATAGGGCCAGGGCCGGCCCTGCTAAGCACCCGCTTAAGAAATTATTGCGAAAACATCACATTCGACAAGGCGCCTGTGTGCCATGCCATGGCGCCCTGCCCGGACCGCCGCGGATCGCGGCGGATCACCGGACCCGCCCTCGCCCCCGGGCAGGCGATGCCGGCCCGCACGCTTAGTCGATGGAGGCGCCGACCGACTTGACCACGCCGGCCCACTTCTGGCGGTCGGCCTTGACGGTGGCACGGAACTGCTCAGGCGTCTCGATGCGCGGGGTATTGCCGGCATCGACCAGTTTCTGGCGCACGGCCGGGTCCTCCAGCGCCACCTTGACCGCCTCGCTGACCTTCTGCACCACCTTCGGATCCAGTCCCTTGGGGCCGAAGAAGCCGAACCAGATCGCGCTGTTGAAGCCGGGCAGCCCGCTCTCCGCCACGGTCGGCACCTCGGGAATGGCCGGCACGCGCCGCGCGGTGCTGACGCCGAGCAGGCGCACCTTGCCCGCGCGGTACTGCGGCAGCACGCTCTGCACCTGGTTGAAGATGCAGCAGACCTCGCCCTTGAGCACGGCCTGCAGCGCGTCGGGACCGCCCTTGTAGGGCACGTGCACCATGTCCAGGCCGGCGCGCGCGTTGAACTCGGCGAAGGCCAGGTGGGTGCCGGTGCCATTGCCGGTCGAGGCGAAGTTGTACTTGCCGGGGTTGGCCTTGACCTTCTCGATGAATTCCTTGACCGACTTCACGTCGATCACGGCCGGATTGATGGTCAGCACATTGGACACTTCCACCAGCGGCGCGATCGGGGTGAAGTCCTTGTCCGCGTCGAAGGCCAGGTGCTTGTACAGGGCCGGATTGATGCCATGGGTGGCGGCCGTGCCGAGCAGCAGCGTGTAGCCGTCGGGCCTGGCATGGGCCACCACTTCCGAGGCCACGTTGCCGCCCGCGCCCGGGCGGTAGTCGAAGATGATCGTCGTCTTCAGCGTCTTCTGCAGCGACTCCTGCAGCGTGCGCCCGACCATGTCCACGCCGGAGCCCGCGGTGAAGCCGGTCAGGATGGTGACCGGCTGGGCGGGCCATTCCGCCGCCCGCGCCGGAGCCGGCGCCAGGGCGAGCGGCAGGGCAAGCGACAAGGCAGCCGGCACGGCGGCCAGCAGGGCGAGCGGGGAATACAGGCGGGAAGCGGAACGGATCATGTCGGGGGCAGCCTGGCTGAGTGGATCGTGTGATGCGTGGATCGTGTGATGCGGTATTCGGTCGGGCCGTGTCGATGCCGGTGCGCCCAGGCTCGTCGGCGCGCAAGCGCGCTTCCTGGCGTACCGCTCCGACCGGCTGTCTTGTCGTGGCTCGTTGTGGCTCGTTGTGGCTCGTCGTGGCTCGTCGTGGCGTCTGCTGATGCGGCCCGCCGCGCAGCGGGCCGAAGGCAGCAAGATACCAACGATCGGGCACATTACCAACGATGCATATCGCTTGAAGGTATGCCGGCGGGGCATAAGCGCCCCTTGCTGCACTGGAATGGGGCGGCATGGCCAGCGCTCCCTTGGTGTCACGCAAGCCACGGGCCAGCCGTGCCGGGCCTCTGTGCCAGGAATCGCCACACCGCGCCCACCCTGGCGCCACCACGCCCCCCCCTCAGCGCCGCAGCAGCATCACCAGTTCGTCCACGTCCGGCAGCGGCGCCGCCGCGCCCTCGCCCGCCGCCAGGATGCCGTCGGCCAGTTCGCGCTTGCCCTGGTGCAGGGCGACGATGCCCTCCTCCACCGTGCCGGCGCCGATCAGCCGGTAAACCGTCACCGGGCGTTGCTGGCCGATGCGGTGGGCGCGCCCCATGGCCTGGTCCTCGGCGGCCGGGTTCCACCACGGGTCGGTGATGATCACGTAGTCGGCCGCGGTCAGGTTCAGGCCGAAGCCGCCCGCCTTCAGGCTGATCAGGAAGCAGTCGCCCTCGCCCGCCTGGAAGGCGGCCACGCGCCGGGTGCGCTCCGCCGCGGGGGTGGCCCCGTCGAGGTACTGCCAGCGCAGCCCGGCCTCGTCGAGCGCGGCGCGCAGCAGTTGCAGGAAATCGACGAACTGGCTGAACACCAGCGCGCGGTGGCCGGCGGCGGCCAGTTCCTGCGCCAGCGCGACGAAGGCACGCACCTTGGCGCCCGGCCGTTCGAGCTCGGGCGTGACCAGCCGGGCATCGCAGGCGGCACGCCGCATGCGCGTCAGCTGGGCCAGCACGTGCAGGCGCGCCTCGGCTTCGCTTGCGGCGGCGCCGGCCGCCGGCGCAGCGGTGCCGCCGGCCGCGGACGGCGCACCCGGGCGCCTGGCCCGGGCCGCGGCGCGCAGCGCCTGCTCGGCGGCCGTCTCGGCCTGGCGGCGCAGCGCCTCGTAGTGGGCGGCCTCGAGCGGATCGGGCTCGATGCGCAGCACCCGCTCGGTGCGTGCCGGCAGCTCCTCCAGCACTTCGGCCTTGGTCCGGCGCAGCACGAAGGGCGCGATCATGCGGCGCAGGCGCAGGCGCGGCTCGCGCGCGCCGGCCTGTTCGATCGGCGCGGCGAAGTGTTCGTTGAATCGCACCAGCGAGCCCAGCAGGCCCGGATTGCAGAAGCGCATCACCGACCACAGCTCGGCCAGGCGGTTTTCCAGCGGCGTGCCGCTCAGCACCAGGCGGAAATCGGCCCGCAGCGCGAACATGGCCTGGGCGCGCTTGGCGCCGGCGTTCTTGAAGGACTGGGCCTCGTCGGCCACCACGGTATGCCAGGCCTGCGCGCAGAAGTCGGCGCGCGCCTGCTGCAGCAGGGTGTAGGAGACCACCACCAGGTCACCCGCGCCGGCCTGCGCCAGCACCGCCTGGCGGCCGTCGCCGGCGTAGTCGTGCACGCGCAGCGAGGGGGCGAAGCGGCGCGCCTCCTCCAGCCAGTTGCCGCATACCGAGGTCGGCGCCACCACCAGGGCCGCGCCGCCGCCGGCGCGTGCCACCAGTACGGCCAGCGCCTGCACGGTCTTGCCCAGGCCCATGTCGTCGGCCAGGCAGGCGCCGAAGCCGGCCTGCGCCAGTTGCATGGCCCAGCGGTAGCCGTCCTGCTGGTAGGGGCGCAGCTCGGCCGCCAGCGTGGCCGGCAGCGGCGCCGGTGCCGCCGCGCGCGCCTGGCGCAGGCGCGCCACGCGCTCACGGAAATGACGGTCGGGGTCGATGCCGGCACCGGCCAGCACGTCATCGAGCCAGGGCGCGGCCATGGCGGGCACGCGCAGGCCGCCGTCGCGGGCGGCCGGGGCGGCGACCGCGGCCAGGTCGCGCAGGCGGCCGCGCAGTTCGCGCGTGAGCGCCACGTAGAGACCGTCGCCCATCGGCACGAAGCGCCCGGGATGGCCGGCGGCCCAGGCCAGCAGGCGTTCCAGTTCGAGCACCATGCCCTCGGCCACGGTCAGCTCGCCGGCCAGCTTGAACCATTCGCCGGCAGCCGCCACGCGCACCGCCAGCTGCGGCAGGCCCGCGCCCAGCACCCGCATGGCGCGGCCCTTGGGCCATTCCAGCGCCTGCACGCCGGCCAGCCCGGGCAACTGCTCCAGCACGGCCAGCGCGATCTCGGGATCGTCCAGCGTCCACTGCAGCTCGCCATCGTCCGACGCCAGCGGCACCAGCTCGGGCAGCGCGTGGAAGCACTCGGCGACATGGGCCTGCTCGGCGGCGAGGTCGCGCCGCGTCGCGCGCGTCTCGCCCTGGATGGTGGCCAGCAGGCGTTCGCGGCCGGCACCCGGCGCCAGGCGGGGGCCGAGCGGCCCCAGCGGCGTGACCACCAGGCGCAAGGCCACGCCGCGGCCGTGCGGCGCCAGTTCGGCGCGCAGCCGGTGCTCGGGCGCCACTTCGAAGGCCAGGCCACCTTGGTCGGCCTGCACCTGGAAGTGCGCGGCAAGCGCGCGCAACGCGCCGTCCAGTTCGGCCTGGGCCTCGAGCGGCACCGGCAGCCCCCGCGCCAGCACGCGCCCGGCGGCGAGCTGGGCCGGCGTATGGCGGACCACGCGCAATCGCTGCGGCCCGTCGCGTACCACGGTGATCTGGCGCAGCGTCTCCGCTTCCTGGCGCGCCGCCGCGTCGAGATAGCCTTCCAGCAGGCGCGATTCGCGTACCGGCGGCCAGGCCCGCAGCAGGTAGTGCCCGGGTTCGCGTACCACCTCCAGCACCGGCTCGCCGGCCTCCACCGCCAGCGGCTGCTCGGGACGGCCTGCCAGCACCACGCCGGGATGCCCGATCAGCGCCAGCATGGCGGCCGCGCGATCCAGCACGAAGCGCCGCCCGTAGCCGCGCACCGGCCGGATCGCGCGCGCCACGCGCGCGTCGTCCGGGCCCAGGCTCTCGCTTTCGGCCAGCCGCGCCAGCGCCACCGGCCGCGGCTTGCCCCAGCCGCGCGCGCCCTGGCTCTGTTCGAGCGGCTCGATGGCGGCCACCGCCCCGTCCGGCTCCAGGCTCACCATCCACAGCAGGCGGGTGCGGGGCGCGCCGCCGGCCGCGTCTTCCGGGGCGGCGCCCGGCTCGCCGGCCAGCGCGCGCAGTGCCTGCAGCGCCTCTCGCCAGTCATCGGTCCGTGCCGTGCCCGCGCCGGGATCGGACGACGGGTCCGGCGTCAGCGCGGAAGGTGGCCGGGATGCGGACATGGGTGCTGGCAACAGGGAAAGAGGGTCAAGAAGAAGGTCAAGAAAAACCGAAGGGCAAGATAAGCGGAATAAACGTAAGCGGAATAAACGTAAGCGAAATGAACGGAAAGACCGGCGGGTGCGACGCGGGGGAGTCCGGACGCCCCGGCGGTGCCGTCCCGCGCACGCGCGAGAGACGCAAGCGGCACGGCAACCGACCGCTGATTCTAGCCCGGCGCGCCCGCGTGCGTTGGCACCTCGGTTCCCGCGGCTTACAATGTGGGTTTTGCAGCTTTTACGGCGTGCGGGAGAAGACCATGTCGATGGCGGCTCCCGCCGGCAGGATCCGGATGGACGGCAAGCTGATCGACTGGCGCAGCGCCAACGGTTGCCGGACTCCCCTCCTCTGCCGGGCATCTTCTGCGCGGCCGTGGGCGGCACCGACGAACGCAACAAGCACTGGCTCACCCAGGTCTGATCCCGGACCGGCCAGCCGACGACGAACAACACCCCTCCCTGCAACACCATGACGCAAACCGCCAGCACCATCGAGATCGGCGCAGAAGACATTCCGCTGCATTGCCCCACCAGCAAGACCCCGGCGTGGAACTACCATCCGCGCGTCTTCCTCGACGTGGCCGACACGGGTGAAGTCAAGTGCCCCTACTGCGGCACCGTGTACAAACTCAAGCCCGGCACCGTCCTGAAGGGCCACCACTGACCGCATCCCGCCCCCGCCCGGCGCACGTACCCCGCCCCCTTCCCCGACGCGCCCGCGGGCGCGCCGGGGTATCGGTGCTGGCGGCGCGCGTGCCGGGCGCCGGCCGGCCTGCCGCCCCCCGCTCATGAAGAAAGCCCTCGTCATCGCCCCGAACTGGATCGGCGACGCGCTGATGGCGCAGCCGCTGTTCGCGCTGCTCAAGGCTCGGCATCCGCGCATGCAGATCGATGCGCTGGCACCCAAATGGGTGGCCCCGGTGCTCGCCCGCATGCCCGAGATCGGCAAGGTCTTTCCCACCGACCTCGCACACGGCAAGCTGCAGCTCTCCGCACGCCTGCTGTTCGCCCAGCAGCTCAAGAACGAAGGCTATGACGCGGCCTACGTGCTGCCCAATTCCTTCAAGTCGGCGCTGATCCCCTGGATGGCCGGCATTCCGCTGCGCATCGGCTATCGTGGCGAAGCGCGCTTCGGCCTGCTCAACATCCGCCACGCCAACCCGCCGCGCGACCAGCGCCCGCCGATGGTCGAACACTACGCCCGGCTGGCGCTCAAGCCCGGCGCGCGGCTGCCCGAAGCACTGCCCGAGCCGCGCCTGCGCATCGACCCGCAGCGCGTGGCCGCCACCGCACAGCGCTTCGGCATTCCGCCGCAGACGCGCCTGATCGCCTTCTGCCCGGGTGCCGAATACGGCCCGGCCAAGCGCTGGCCGGCCGCGCACTTCGCCGAACTCGCGCAGATGCTGCGGCGTTCCTTCCCCTACGCGCAGATGATCACGCTGGGCTCGGGCAAGGATGCCGAGATCGCCGCCGAGATCGTGCAGGGCGCGCCCTTCGTGCGCAACCTGTGCGGCCAGACCTCGCTCGACGACGCCGTCGACCTGCTCGCCCTGTCCGAGGCCGCGGTCTGCAACGACTCCGGGCTGATGCACGTCACCGCCGCCCTGAACCGGCCCCAGGTGGCCGTGTTCGGCTCCAGCGACCCGCGCCATACGCCCCCGCTGTCGCAGGCTGCTAGTATCATGTGGCTCCAATTGGAATGCAGCCCATGCTTCAAGCGCGAGTGTCCCCTCGGCCACCTGCGCTGCCTGAAGGACATCCAGCCCGAGATGGTGTTCGTCGAGCTGCGCAAGCTGCTGCAGCAGCCCTGAGCCCGGACCCCACCGGATCGATTCCCAGACCATCGCCACCCATGCCCCGCTTCGCCCGCCTGTTCGATTCCGCCGAAGACATCGTCGAGGCCTACCGCGACGCCCTCAAGCTGCGCGACGCCGAAGGCGCGCTGCGGCTCTGGCTCGACGAGGACTCCATCACCTGCGTGATGCCCGACGGCCACCGCCTGATCGGCCATGAACAGCTGCGCCAGGCCTACGCGCAGCTGCTGGAGGAGCAACCGGTGCTGGTCGACGTGATCGAGGCCAGCAGCCATGCCTCGCTGGGCGTCTCCATCTTCGACGTGACCGAGGCGCTGCGCTTCGGCGGCGACCGCGTCGAGGCCGACCTCTACGTGCATACCACCTACGTGCTGATGCAGAACCACGAAGGCTGGCGCATCGCCCACATCCACTGCAGCCCGGCCAATGCGGCCCAGCTCGCCGGCGCCAGCAGCGCCGTGCCGGGCCAGGCGCTGCACTGAAACGGGAGGGCTGCCCGGCGCTCCGCCACGGCAGCCCTGCAGGCATGCGGCATCCGACCTTCGCCAGCCCCCCGGCGCCGGCCGCCCCCACCGAGGCCGAGGCCGACTTCGGCGCCGGGCAGCGCATGCCCTGGTGGCTGTGCGACGGCCATACCCAGACCATCATCCCGGCGCGCTTCACGCGCCGTCCGCAGGTCGGCTTCCGGCGCGAGCGCTGGACCACGCCCGACCGGGACTTCATCGACCTCGACTGGACCACGCATGACACCGCGCCCGATGCGCCGCTGGTGGTGATGTTCCATGGACTGGAGGGCGACTCGGGCAGCCACTATGCCCAGGCGCTGATGCACGCGCTGGCGGCGCGCGGCTGGCAGGGCGTGGTGCCGCACTTCCGCGGCTGCTCGGGCGAACTCAATCTCGCGCCGCGCTTCTACCACTCGGGCGATGCCGAGGAGATCGGCTGGATCCTGCAGCGCCTGCACGCGCAGCACTGCGCGCCGGCGCGCCGGCTGCTGGCGGTCGGCATCTCGCTGGGCGGCAATGCCCTGCTGCGCTACCTGGGCGAGCAGGGCCAGGCCGCGGGGCGGCTGGTCGCCGCGGCCGCCTCGGTGTCGGCACCGCTCGACCTCGCCGCCGGCGGCGCTGCGCTGGCGCGCGGCTTCAACCGCGTCTACACGCGCATGTTCCTGCAGACGCTCAAGCGCAAGTCGCTGGCCAAGCTGCTGCAGTATCCCGGCCTGTTCGACCGCGATGCCATGCTGGCGAGCCAGGACCTCTATGCCTTCGACAACGTGGTGACGGCGCCGCTGCACGGCTTCCGCGACACCGACGACTACTGGACACGGGCGGCCAGCAAACCCGTGCTGGGCAGCGTGGCCGTGCCGACGCTGGTGCTCAATGCGCGCAACGACCCCTTCCTGCCGGCGCGCCACCTGCCCGGCCCGGAGCAGGTCAGCGCCGCGGTCTGGCTGGAGCAGCCCGAGCACGGCGGCCACGTCGGCTTCATGACGCCGCGCGAAGGCCTGCTGCGCCAGCTGCCGCTGCTGCCGTATGCTGGGCATATCGGCTGGCTGCCGCAGCGCGTGCTGCGCTTCTTCGACAGCGTCGCCTGAGATCCGGCGATGCCCCGGAGCGCCACGGTGCACGGTGGCGCCGGAGGCCCATGCTTGCGGGCGGCACGCCCGCGCAGGAGACAAGACAGATGGATGAGATCGTCAAGCAGGCCATGGCCCGCTGGCCCGACGTGCCGAACTGCTATGGCTGGCTGGCACTGGACCGCCGCGGGCAATGGCGCATCCGCAACGAATACGCGCAGCAGCACGGCCTGTCCGGCGATCCGGTCCGGAACGAGGCGCTGGTCCGCTTCATCGAGCGCAACTACCAGCGCGACGCGCGCGGCGCCTGGTACTTCCAGAACGGCCCGCAGCGGGTCTTCGTCGCGCTGGGCTATGCGCCGTGGGTCGCGCGGCTGCACCAGGGCCGGCTCGCCACCACCAGTGGCCACGCGCTGGTGCCCGTCGCCTGCTACGCCGACGAGCATGGCAACGTGGTGCTGGCATGCCGGATGGAGGAGGAACTGACGGGCGCAAGCGGCGTGCAGGCCGTGCTGCTGCACGACCATGACCTCGATGCCTTCAGCAGCGCCAGCACCTGGCACGGCGAAGCCTGCGGCGCGGCGCTGGGCGCGTTCCATCACGGCAGCGCGGACCTGCCGATCGAACCCATCCTGGACAAGGAAGTGCCAGCGCGCTTCGGCTTCGTGCGCACGCCGCAGGCGGAGCCGGCCGGATAGGCGGAGAAGGCCGAGAAAGCCGAGAAAGCCGAGAAAGCGAAAGGGGCGGGAAAGCAGGGATAAGCGAGAAAGGCAGACGGCCGGCAGCGCCCGCCCGGGCTCAGTTCGGCATGCCCTTGTTGTCCTGGCGATCCTCGCGCGCCAGGCGCTGCAGCTGGTGCAGGCGCGCATCGACCTCGGACAGGGTGTAGAAGTCGCCGTCGCCCGCCTTGCGCGCGATCTGCAATTGCTCGATCGCTTCCTGGTAGGAGCCGTCCATCGCATAGCGCTCGGCCAGTGCCTGGTGCTGCAGCAATTGCTGGCCCCTGCCGGCATAGGCGCGCGCCAGCAGGCCCCACCACTCGGGACGGGTGTTCTCTTCGCGGGTGCGCTCGCGCAGATAGGCCACCGCTTCGTTCCAGCGGCCGACCGACAACAGCGTCTCGCCATAGCACAGGGCCACCGCGTGCGACAGCGGGAAGGCGCGCATCGACGCCTGCGCCTGGCTCAGCGCCTGTGCGGTCCGGCCCTGCTCGCGCGCCAGCTCGATGGTCATCACGTCCAGCATCGGCGTGCCGGAAGTCGCGCCCGGGATATTGCCGTACAGGCGGCGTGCCTCGGTCAGCGCGGTCTCGGCGGCGGCATAGCGTCCCAGCCGCTGCTCGGCGAAAGCGATGCCGTACCACAGCGCCGGCTGCCGCGCCGGCGCGGCGCCGGCCAGTTGCGTCTGCATGGCATTGCGCACGTTCTGCAGGTCGCTCGGCGTGGTTTCCTGCAGCACGCGGGCGCGCACGCGGGCGAACTCATAGTCGGGCGTGCTGACCACCTTGCGCACGCTGACGTGGCTGGCGCGGTCCTGCATGTCGGCGATGCGCTCCGAGGTCAGCGGGTGGGTCCGCACATAGGCCGGCAGCGAGTTCTCGGAGATGCCCATCACGCGCTGCAGGCGGCGGAAGAAGTCCGGCATGCCCTGCGGATCGAAACCGGCCGCGGTCATGATCTGGAAACCCACGCGATCGGCCTCGCGCTCGGCGCTGCGCGAGAACGACAGCTGGTTGGCCACCGCCATGCCCTGGCCACCGATGGCCAGCGCCGCGGCGGCATCTCCGCTCTTGGTGGCAGCCAGGCCGGCCAGCGCCATCGCGGCCAGCGCGATCCACATCGATTGGTCCTGCTTGGTGATGCCGCGCGCGATGTGTCGCTGCATCACGTGGCCGATCTCGTGGCCCAGCACCGACGCCAGCTCCGATTCCGTCTCCGACTGCACCAGCAGCCCGGTATGCACGCCGACGTAGCCGCCGGGCATGGCGAAGGCGTTGATGGTGCGGTCGCGCACCCCGAACAGTTCGAAGCCGGTGGCAAAGGTGCCGGCGCCGTTGGCGCCCGAGATGTTCTGCTTGCGCGCGGCCTCGACCAGGCGGAAGCCGAGCGCGTTCAGGTACTCCGTCAGCAGCGGGTCGGTCAGGTAGTCAGGGTCGCGGCGGATCTCGCGCATGATGCGATCGCCCAGCCGCCGTTCCATATCGGGCGACAGCGCCGCGCTGGAGGGATCGCCCAGGTCCGGCAACTGCGGCCCGCTGCCCTCGACCACGGTGTTGCCGCCGTGCACGAAGTCCGACTTCTGCCCCGCCTTCACGCTGCGGTTCAGGTTGTCGTAGACCTGGTCGCTTACCTCGGCGCCCGGCGCACCGCCCACCGAAAGCCCGGGCGGCAGGACGGTCTGCGCCCAGCCGGGCGCCAGCAGGCTCACGGCCAGCAGCGCCGCCAGCGGCCGGCGCAGACGCCACGGCCGCGCGGCAATACGGCGGAGCGGGTCATGGCCGGAGTCGTGGCGGGCGCGGACGGAGCCGGTGCGGAGCGGTCGGGACGGTAGCATATTGCTATGATAGCGGCCTTCCCATGCCGTTCCCACGGGGCTTGCCCTGCCCGGCCGCGGCGCAGGCCGCTACGCCGGCGGCAGCGCCGCGGCCTTCACCCTCCACTCTCCAGTCCCGCCATGAGCCAGCTCACGCACTTCGATACCGCCGGACAAGCCCATATGGTCGACGTCGGCGACAAGGCCAGCACCCATCGCGTCGCCGTGGCCAGCGGCACCATCACCATGCAGCCCGACACGTTCGCGCTGGTGCGCGACGGCAGCGCGAAGAAAGGCGACGTGCTGGGCATCGCACGCGTGGCCGCCATCATGGCCACCAAGCGCGCCGCGGACCTGATCCCGCTCTGCCACCCCATCGGCCTGACCAAGGTCGCGGTCGACTTCGCGCTCGACGCGGCCGGCGCCAGCGTCACCTGCACGGTGCGCACCGAGACCCGCGGCCAGACCGGCGTGGAGATGGAAGCGCTGACCGGCGTGCAGGTCGCGCTGCTGACCATCTATGACATGTGCAAGGCGGTGGACCGGGGCATGGTGATGGGCAATGTGCGGCTGCTGGAAAAGCATGGCGGCAAGTCGGGGGACTGGGTGGCGGGCTGAAGGCGGCCGCGCCCGGACTACCCCGGACTACCCAGACGACTCCGGACGACTCCGGACGACTCCGGACGACCTGGATCATTCCGGGCCATTCCCGATCATTCCGGCTCACCGCCCGCCTGCGCCCGGGCGGTGAACGCGTGTGGCGTGGCGTCGGCGATTCTTAGCGCCGATGTCACAGGCTTACAACATCACAGGCCGCTCTGTAATAAGCGTAACGGCCCATTTCCACGCCATCAGGGGCGTGGGCTTGCGCGTTAAATTGGTATTCAATTCACATCGGGAAAGCCGCACCACGCGGTGCCCTGAGATACCAAGGTGAGCAACATGAACGCGCGAGATCTCGGCCGCATCGGCCTGCTTGCCGCCGCGCTGGCGGCTGCCGCAGGGGCCAGCCTGCCGGCCCAGGCCCACGGCTGGTACGGCCGCGGGCGGGTCGGCGTCGGTGTCTATGTCGGGCCCGGCTTCTACCCTTACCCTTATCCGTACTACTACCCCGGCTACTACTACCCGCCCGCGGTGGTAGCGGAGCCGAGCGCGCCGCCGCAGTATATCGAGCAGGGTGACGTCGATCCCGCCGGCATCCCGCCCGCCGCGGCCGGCGGCGCGCCGGACCAGGGGCCATCCTACTGGTACCACTGCAGCAAACCCGAGGGCTACTACCCCTACATCAAGGCCTGCCCGGGCGGCTGGCAGCAGGTGCCCGCGCAGCCGCCGTCGAGCCGCGCCGACGGCGCCCCGCCGCCGGCCTGACCAGCCTGATCCCGACGGAGCACCGCGCACGCGCCGTCCCCATGCCAGAGGAATCGCCATGAAAGCCCTCCCCCTTCTCGGCCTGCCGCTTGTGGCACTGGCCCTGAGCGCCTGCACCGTGATGCCGACCGGCCCGAGCGTGATGGCGCTGCCCGGCACCGGCAAGAATTTCGACCAGTTCCGCGCGGACGACGCCAGCTGCCGCCAGTTCGCCTATGCGCAAATCGGCGGGGTGAGCGCCGACCAGGCCGCCGCCAATACCGCGGTCGGCGGCGCCGTGCTGGGCACGGCGGTCGGCGCGGCCGCCGGTGCGGCCTTCGGCGGCGGCCGCGGCGCGGCCATCGGTGCCGGTGCCGGCCTGCTTACCGGCTCGGCCATCGGCGCCAACAACGCCTACTACTCGGGCTATGGCAGCCAGCGACGCTACGATGCGGCCTACGTGCAGTGCATGTACGCCAGCGGCAACAAGGTGCCGGTCTACGGCAATATGGCGATCCGCAGCGCGCCGCCGGCCGGCGCCGCCTACTACCAGCCCGCGCCGCCGCCTCCGCCGCCGGGCTACTACGCCCCGCCGGCCTACTGAGCCTCGGCGCACCCGGCATATCGGCCTGCTGAGCGCCGGCTGCCGGCGCACGGCGGGCCGGCGCTGCCGGCGCAATCGGCGGCCCGCTCAGTCTTCCTGGTGCGAGGCGGCCTGCTTGCGCACCCAGTCGCAGAAGGCCTCCGGCCGGTCCTCGGCGCGCACGCCGGTACAGGCCTTGTTCACGGTGGCATACTGCGCCGCCTCATCTCCCGCGTAGTAGAAACGCAGGCGCATCAGCCAGACGCGCGCCTGCGCCTCCTTGCCCGTCAGCGCCATCAGCCACGCGGTGCGCGCGATCATCTCCGGCGTCGGCAGCAGGTGCACGGCGGCCAGGTGGCCCGGCAACAGCGCCGCCGCATTGGCCGGCGTGATGCGCGCCAGCTCGGCGCGCTCGGCGCCGGCATGGGTCTGGAACCAGAAGCGCGGCAGCGGCAGGCCGGCACGCTTGGCGCTGCCGGCATACTCGCGCGCCTCCAGGCGCCGGTAATCCTGCCACATGGTGGCCAGTACCACGCCGGCCGCCAGCACGAACAAGGCCGCCGCCAGCCGGCGCGCGGCGCGCGGCGGCTGCCAGCGCACCAGGCCGGACGGCTCCAGCCAGGCAATCAGGAAGCAGAACGGCAGCAGGAAGTAGGCATAGTGCAGCGGGTATTCGAGCATCGAATGCGCGCACAGCATGGCCAGCCAGGTCAGCGCCAGCAGGCTCTGCGCGCGTTCGTCGGCATCGCCGCGCCACAGGCGCGCGCGCACCACCCGCCACAGCCAGCCGGCCAGCACCAGCAGCACGCCCACCGTGCCCACCAGCCCCGTCTTGGCCAACAGGTCCAGCACGGCATTGTGCGCGTGCAGGGACATCTCCGCCGTCACCCCGACCAGCGCCAGCTGCTCGAACTGGGCCCAGCCGAATTCGCCCCAGCCCACCCCCAGCCAGGGGTGGGAACGGAACATGGCCCAGGCATGCGTCCACAGCGCGCCACGCGAAGAGATCTGGTCGGCCGCCTGCAGCTGGGCGATGGTGTCGAACAGGTTCCAACCGAAGGCCTGCCCCGCCGCCTTGACCAGGGGCTGCAGCACCAGCAGGCCCGCCACCAGCGCCACCGCCGCGAACAACAGGCCGGCCGGCCGCGCCAGCGGTCCGGCGCGGCGCGCGCTGGCGCCCAGTCGGCCACGCTCGCCATCCATCGCGCCCGCGCGCGCCAGCCAGGCCATCAGCAAGGCGCACAAGGTCGCCAGCCCCACGTGCAGCACGCCTGTGCGCGAGCCGGACAGTACGATGCCGCTCTCGAGCAGCAGCGCCGCCGCCAGCCAGGCCGGCGCGCCCAGGCGGCCGCGCGCGGCCAGCCAGACCGAGGCCGCCAGCGCCAGCCCCTCGACCGTAGCCTGGTGGTTGGGCTGGTTCAGGTTGCCCCACAGGCGGCGGTTGTCATCGTAGAAATAGGAAGAGACCAGGCCCAGGCTACCCGGCTCCAGGTGGAAGACCTGCGCCCATTGCGCCAGCGTGCCCAGCAACCCCGCCACCAGCCAGGCGGCGGCCAGCGCATCGAGCAGGTGGCGGCGCCCGTCGCGGCCCGCGGCCTGCCCGTAGCGCCAGGCGGCCAGCATCACCACCGCGCCCAGCGCCAGCGCCAGCTGCGTCAGCAGGCGGCTGCCGGTGATGTCGGGCATGCCGGCGGCGGCCTGCAGCAGGCCGGTCAGGATCAACCAGAGGGGGAACAGCGCGGCGATGGGCAGCAGCGGCGCCTCGCTACGCTGGCCGGCGCGCGTGGCGAGGCTGCACAACAGCCAGGCGCTCAACGCGAACAGCAGCAGCGAGGCCCATTCGCCGTAGAAAGTAGCGAGCGGCAGGGTATGCCGGGAAACCAGCGGGGGAAACGCGACAGCGAGGAAAACGGCTAGGGCCGGAAGCGAGAACCTGAGAGGCGGCATGCGGGTGCCTGGTGGGGGCAAAGGCGCATGATAGCTTGGGGGGGTGGGGAAAGAAAATGAACTCGGCGTTCGTCCGTCTTTAGGCATTCCTGCTGACTGCGCTCTCAGCAGTACGCCAGCGCCCCAACAAACGGAGAGGTAACGTAGACCCTAAAATTGAAAAGAAGCACCCTAAGGCGCCTCCAGATCGAAACTATGCTCTTCTTGCGATCGCGAAGAAGCACAGTTCTTAGCACTTCAATCCGCGTACACCACCGTCACAGGCGGTACCGCTCGCCACCCAAGTTACATTCACGCCGGCCGTACCTGTAAGAGGAGTCAGCACCAGGGATTCCCTCATTCCCGACGAATCCTTCGCCTCCAACGTCGCCGTAATGATGCCATCAGTGATTGACGCTATCGACTGCACATAGCTGGGAAGCGGATCGGCAGCAGTGCCAGCAGGAATGGCCGGCACATTGTTCAAGCCAGCACTGCATCCTGCAGTCGTGCCCCGCTCCTGCAAGCAAGTCGCGATTGCAGTCCTGAACGCAGCAAGTGCACTAACAGCACCGTTCGCTTTAGTCCTTTGTGTGTAGTCCTGATACTGGGGAAGCGCGACAGCAGTGAGAACCCCAACAATCGCCACCACGATCATTAATTCGATCAGAGTGAAGCCATCATTAGTATTCCGATATCCACGACAATGCATGGATTGCATGTCGCTCCCCCCCCCGGATTGGCTCAGAGCGAGATCAGCACTTGAGGCCGCGCTTGCCGCCGTCGCAAGCGGTGCCGGTAGAGACCCAAGTGACGTTGGTCGCATTGACCGTCGGGGTCAGCGTCAACGTATCTGCGGCGCCAGCGGCGTCAGTTGCTTCGAGCGTCGCAGAGATAACACCATTCGTGATCGATGCGATAGCCGTCACATACTTGGGCAGCGGATCTGCCGCAGTACCAGCGGGTATGGCGGGAATATTATTCGCGCCGGCATTGCAACCCGTCAGAGTCCCTTGCTCTTGAGAACACATTGCAATAGCCGTCTTGAAGCTTTCCAGACCGGCAACTGCGCCGTTCGCTTTGGAGCGCTGCGTATAGTCCTGATACTGCGGAATCGCAATCGCCGCCAGGATGCCGATGATCGCCACGACGATCATCAGTTCGATCAGCGTAAAGCCCTTCTGGGCACGGCGGCCCAGCTTCTTCAGTTGTTGTACGCGTTGCATGGTGATTTGACCCCTTGAAGGTATTTTCCCGATGTGATGAAACATCGTGTTTCATGTGATGCGGGACATATAAAGCAGTCTTCATGCCAGCCTTTTGGAGGGTATGTGAAGGCACGAAGTGACAATTTTCGGCAGTTGGGCGGCCGATGGCTTTGCGCTGGCGCAAATTTTGTCACCCAGGCTGACAGGCTGCGGCAGGCGATGGAAGCGCCGTTTCGATCAGAAACGAATCCAACTGAAATCCGGCGCCTCCCGGGCAGCGCGCTGCTCCCCGCTCCTGCAGAAAAACGGGCGGCCGCATCGCTGCGGCCGCCCGGAACGACGGCGCCCGGGCTTCACGCCCAGTCGCCGCTGAGAGGACGGGTCGGTCAGGCGGTCTGTGCGCCGCGGCGCTGCAGCAGCTTGCCGATCAGCACCACCAGCACGGCGCCGACGACGCCGAACACGAGGTGGGCGTGCGGCACGTTGGCCTCGAACCAGGCGGCGTCGACCGGGTCGCTGACCAGCATCTCGCCGGCCAGGTAGCCCAGCAGGGCGGCACCCAGCACGATGATGATGGGGAAGCGCTCCATCACCTTGAGCAGGATGGTGCTGCCGAACACGATCAGCGGGATCGACAGGCCCAGGCCCAGCACCAGCAGCATCAGCTGGCTGCCTTCGGGGCCCTTCTGCGCGGCGGCGGCCACGGCCACCACGTTGTCGAGCGACATCACCAGGTCGGCGATCAGGATGGTGCGGATGGCGGCCCAGATATTGTCCTTGGCATCGTGGCCGTCCTCGTCATCGTCGCCGGTCAGCAATTGCACGCCGATGTAGACCAGCAGCAGGGCGCCGACGATCTTCAGGTAGGGCAGGCTCAGCAGCTTGACGGCCGCCACGGTCAGCACCACGCGCATGATGATGGCGGCGGCGCTGCCCCAGAAGATGGCTTTCTTCTGCTGGGCGGGCGGCAGGTTGCGCGAGGCCAGGGCGATCACCACGGCGTTGTCGCCCGACAAGACGATATTGGTCAGGATGATCGATCCCAGCGCGATCCAGAACGCGGTGGAGGACAGCAATTCCACGGTGAAGCTCCTCGGTTTCTATGACTTGGTGTTGATGGATAACGACAGGTCCGCGCGCTGGCTCGGCGCGCGACTGCGGCATTTCGGATGTCTGAAAATTCAGACATGGAGATTTACCGTATGAACCTTTCGATTAGGTTTCAATCAGGATACCAGCAGACCTGGGAGATACCCTAGTGTCCCGGGTCTCAAGTTCCTTGAGCAGCTTAGTCTGGCGGGAAGTCGTGCAAGGCCGGGGCGTCCAGGCCCCCGGATTGCCTCCGCCAGAATGACAATGCCCCCGCATGAGGCGGGGGCATTGCATGGCCGGCCGGGGCCGGCGGTCGGTGCCGGCGCCGCGCGGGGCGCGGCGGGACACCGGGAATCGGACGCCGAATTACAGCGCAGCCTTCAGCAGGCGGCCCATTTCGGACGGGTTGCGCGTGACCTTGATGCCGCACGCTTCCATGATTTCCAGCTTGGCCTGGGCGGTGTCGGCACCGCCCGAGATCAGCGCGCCGGCGTGGCCCATGCGCTTGCCCGGGGGCGCGGTCACGCCAGCGATGAAGCCGACCACCGGCTTCTTCATGTTTTCCTTGATCCAGTAGGCGGCGTTGGCCTCGTCCGGACCACCGATCTCGCCGATCATGACGACGGCGTCGGTATCGGGATCGTCATTGAACATCTTCATGACGTCGATGTGCTTCAGGCCGTTGATGGGGTCGCCACCGATGCCGACGGCCGACGACTGGCCCAGGCCCAGCGCGGTCAGCTGGCCCACGGCTTCGTAGGTCAGCGTGCCCGAGCGCGACACCACGCCGATGCGGCCCTTGCGGTGGATGTGGCCGGGCATGATGCCGATCTTGATTTCGTCCGGGGTGATCAGGCCGGGGCAGTTCGGACCGAGCAGCAGGGTCTTCTTGTTCTGCTTGCGCATCTTGTCCTTGACTTCCATCATGTCGCGCACGGGGATGCCTTCGGTGATGCAGACCACCAGGTCGAGGTCGGCGTCAACGGCTTCCCAGATCGCGGCGGCGGCGCCTGCGGGCGGCACGTAGATCACCGAGACGGTCGCGCCGGTGGCGTCCTTGGCTTCCTTGACGTTGGCGTAGATGGGGATGCCCTCGAAGTCCTCGCCGGCCTTCTTCGGGTTCACGCCGGCGACGAAGCAGTTCTTGCCGTTGGCGTAGTCGCGGCAGCCGCGGGTGTGGAACTGGCCGGTCTTGCCGGTGATCCCCTGGGTGATCACCTTGGTATCTTTGTTGATCAGAATCGACATGCTGTAATCCTTTGCTTGGCTTCAGGCGGCGCGCGGGCTCAAGCCCCGGCGCGCCGCGTGCGTTCGCGAATGGTTGGCGTGACTGCGCGGCTTGTTACTTGCCGGCGGCAGCGGCCACCACCTTCTGGGCAGCCTCTTCCATGGTGTCGGCCGCGATGATGGGCAGGCCGGAGTCGGCCAGCATCTTCTTGCCGATCTCTTCGTTGGTGCCCTTCATGCGGACCACCAGCGGCACGGACAGCGACACGGCCTTGGAGGCGGCGATCACGCCTTCGGCGATCACGTCGCAGCGCATGATGCCGCCGAAGATGTTGACCAGGATGGCCTTCAGGCCGGGGTTCTTCAGCATCAGCTTGAAGGCTTCGGTCACCTTCTCGGTGGTGGCGCCGCCGCCCACGTCGAGGAAGTTGGCCGGCTCGCCGCCGAACAGCTTGATGGTGTCCATGGTGGCCATGGCCAGGCCGGCGCCGTTCACCAGGCAGCCGATGTTGCCGTCCAGCGAGATGTAGGCCAGGTCGAACTTCGAGGCCTCGATTTCGTTGGCGTCTTCTTCATCCAGGTCGCGGTAGGCGACGATTTCCGGATGACGGAACAGGGCGTTGGAGTCGAAGTTGAACTTGGCGTCCAGCGCGATGACCTTGCCGTCGCCGGTCAGGATCAGCGGGTTGATTTCGGCCAGCGACGCGTCGGTTTCCCAGAAGGCCTTGTACAGGCCTTGCAGCGCCTGGCGGGCTTGCGCCACGCTGGCGTCGGGCACGCCGATCTTGCGCGCGATATCGTCGGCGTCGGCATCCTGCAGGCCGGCAGCCGGGTCGATGATCAGGGTGTGGATCTTTTCCGGGGTGTGGGCAGCGACTTCTTCGATGTCCATGCCGCCTTCGCTGGAGGCCATCAGGGCCACCTTCTGCGACACGCGGTCCACCACCAGCGAAACGTACAGTTCCTTCTTGATGTCAGCGCCTTCTTCGATCAGCAGGCGGTTGACCTTCTTGCCTTCCGGGCCGGTCTGGTGCGTGACCAGTTGCATGCCCAGGATGTTGCTGGCGTAGGTCTTGACCTCGTCCATGCTCTTGGCAACCTTGACGCCACCGCCCTTGCCGCGGCCACCCGCATGAATCTGCGCCTTCACGACCCACACCGGGCCGCCCAGGGTTTCAGCGGCCTTCAGGGCCTCGTCGACCGAGAAGGCCGGAATGCCGCGCGGAACCGGCACATTGTATTTGCGCAGGATTTCCTTGCCTTGGTACTCATGGATATTCATGCGTGTTTCCTTTCGGGTAGGCGTAAGAGGGAAAGTGTTGATGCGGGTCCGCGGCGCCGGCGTCAGCCGGCGGGCACCGTGGACCTGCCGGGCGTGGACCGCGTTTCGCCGGATTCGCCGGCTTCGGGCCGCGGCACCGTGGGAGTCTGCGCCCCCTGGGGCCCGGTCTTCGGTTTCGGCTGGTAGCCATACCAGCGCGGATAAAACTGGCGGACCACCTCGCCCTCGAAATGCAGGGCATGGCAGCCGTGCAACTGGTAGGGGGGATCGGTCCGGGTATCGTCTTCGCCATCGCGGATGCTGATGACGTCGCCCGCGAAGGCCTGGATGGCGGTGGTGGGCAGCACTCCGGCCAGTTCGGTCAGGTGCGTGCAGCCGGCCACGCTGCCGAGGCGCTCGCGCACAGCCTTGCGGAAACCCTTCATCAGGTTCAGGCCGATCAGCTTGCGGTAGGCGGGGCCGATGGTGTCGCAATGGCCGGGATAGGGCACCCAGTCGGAGCAGGCGTCGGCGTCGACCACGTTCATGCGCAGGTCGATCGTCACGCGCAGCCACAGGTCATGCAAGGGCTGGCCCTCCGGGCGCACGCGGCCGCCGGCCAGCTCGATCTCGCGCGGCTTGGTGTCGGTCAGGCGCGCCTCGATGTCCCACAGGCCATCTTCCCTGAGATAGGCCTCGGCCGTGATGGCACGGCGATGCCGCAGGGCGCGGTTGACGGGCGGGGAGAGGGGCATGAAACCAGGCTGAAGCGAGGACAGATGGACGGCAGAAATCGGACGGCGGAGCCGAAAAACCCGAGGAGTTTAACATGCCGGGCCGCATTGGCCGGGAACTGCGCGCAGGTCGCGCTGTCGGCAGCACATTGGCGCACCGCGGCCGCTACCCGGCCATCCGCGCCACACCGGTCGCACGGCGAAGCCCGGCGCGGCATGCCGGGCGGACGGACGCCCAGCGGCAGGCGGCATCGCCGGCGGCCACTTGCACATCGGCGCGTACTGGCGCGTACCGGCGTGCACAATACACCTGCCGGCGTCATTGGTATTTCCCAGCAGACATGGATGGAAGGACCGGAGCCGGACAGCTGGCTGGCTGGCCGCTTCCCGCCACGGCGTTCCGGCAGTCAGGGGCAATCAGTCGTCCCCTGGCCACTCATCGGACGGCTCATCGCCCTGCCCCGCGATGACCTTGCCGATCACGCTGCGGGAAAAGCCCCGCGCCATCATGAAACGGATCTGCTTGGCCCGGGCCTCCGGCGACTCCGGCGCCACGCCGAAGCGCTTCTGCCAGACGGCGCGGGCGCGCGCCAGTTCGGTATCGGCCAGCCGCTCCTTCAGCGCCTGCAACTGCTCTCCGCCCAGCTGGTGGGTCTTGGCCTCCTGCATCACGCGCGCCGCGCCATAGCGCGCCGCGCGCCGATGCACGAGGCTGTCGACGAAACGGACATTGGACAGCCAGTTCTCGCGCTCCAGCGCGTCCAGCAGTTGCTCGACCTCCTCGGGCGACTCGGCATGCGGCGCCAGCTTGCGCGCCAGTTCGGCACGGCTGTGCTCGCGCCGCGACAGGTAGCCGATGGCACGGGCCTTGAGGGAGAGCGGGGGACGGGTGGACATGGCTGCGGGGCGGGATGCCCGAGGCCGGGCAGCGGAAGGAAGCGGAGGTTGGATAGAGCGGCTGCAGCGATTTCAGCGGTGACAGCGGTGACAGCGGTGACAGCGGTGACAGCGGTGGCGGAAGGCGTGCCGGCTCCGCGTGAGGCCGCCTCCAGCGGAATGCCACGCGGAGGGCATCGCGAAGGCACTGCAAGTTACCCAGAGGTACAACAAAGGCACAGCGACTAAGGTACAACGAGGGCACCGGCAAGGCCGGCGCCCTCGTGGCAGCCCGGCTCAGGTAGTCCGGGCAGGCAGTCCGAGGCATGACAGCCGGCGATGCGCGCCGCCCGACCGCCCCGGCGCCGGCTCATTCCTCGAGCGCCGCGACCGCCGTGCCGTTCAGCGGGGCCACGCCCAGCGCCACGCGCACCTTGTTCTCGATCTCGTTGGCGATATCGGGATTCTCGCGCAGGAATTCGCGCGCATTGTCCTTGCCCTGGCCGATCTTCTCGCCGTTGTAGCTGTACCAGGCGCCCGACTTCTCGACGATCTTGGCATCCACGCCCAGGTCGATGATCTCGCCCTGGCGGGAGATGCCCTGGCCGTAGAGGATATCGAAGAAGGCTTCGCGGAACGGCGGCGACACCTTGTTCTTGACCACCTTGACCTTGGTCTCGTTGCCGATCACGTCGTCGCCCTTCTTGATCGAGCCGATGCGGCGGATATCGAGGCGCACCGAGGCGTAGAACTTCAGCGCGTTGCCGCCGGTGGTGGTTTCGGGCGAACCGAACATCACACCGATCTTCATGCGGATCTGGTTGATGAAGATCACCAGGCAGTTGGTGCGCTTGATGGTGCCGGTCAGCTTGCGCAGCGCCTGGCTCATCAGGCGGGCCTGCAGGCCGGGCAGCGCATCGCCCATCTCGCCTTCGATTTCGGCCTTCGGCACCAGCGCGGCGACCGAGTCGATCACGATCAGGTCGATGGAGCCGGAGCGCACCAGCGCGTCGGCGATTTCCAGCGCCTGCTCACCGGTGTCGGGCTGCGAGATCAGCAGGTCGCCGACATTGACGCCCAGCTTGCCGGCATAGTTGACGTCGAGCGCGTGCTCGGCGTCGATGAAGGCGCAGGTGCCGCCCAGCTTCTGCATCTCGGCGACCACCTGCAGCGTCAGCGTGGTCTTGCCCGACGATTCCGGACCGTAGATCTCCACCACGCGGCCGCGCGGCAGGCCGCCCACGCCGAGCGCGACGTCCAGGCCCAGCGAACCGGTGGACACGACCTGGATGTCCTGCTCGACGTCACCGTCGCCCAGGCGCATGATCGAGCCCTTGCCGAATTGCTTCTCGATCTGGGAAAGCGCCGCGGCAAGCGCCTTCTGCTTCTCCGCGCTCACGCCTGCACCCGCCTTCTTGTCGTCCATGGTCGTCCTTCCGTCAATGGTGTATAAATAGGCCGCATGTGGCGCGGCGCCTGGTTTCCGTGCGTGCCGCGCCGGCCCGCCGGCGCATCCTGGCCCCGGCGCAGGCGCCAGGGCGATCCCGCTCCCGCGCCGCCGTCTTGCCGGGCGCCGCGGGGCACCGACCCGGCAGGACCGCCAGGCCATGCCGCCCCGATGCCGGTCCTCGCCGAACGTGCGAGTACTGTATAAAAAAACAGTATGCTTGGCAAGCCCCGCCCGCGCCACGGACGCAAAAAGTAAAGGCGCCCGGGCCTGGCCAGGGAGGAGACACTGACTATGCGCATTCTCATCGCCGAAGATGACGACGTGCTGGCTGACGGACTGACGCGCTCGCTGCGCCAGTCGGGCTATGCCGTCGACCATGTCGCCAGCGGACTGGAAGCCGATTCGGCGCTGTCCACCCAGAGCTTCGACCTGCTCATCCTCGACCTGGGCCTGCCGCGCATGTCCGGCCTGGAAGTGCTCAAGCGGCTGCGCGCGCGCGGCGCCATGCTGCCGGTGCTGATCCTGACCGCCGCCGACAGCGTCGACGAGCGGGTCAAGGGGCTGGACCTGGGCGCCGACGACTACATGGCCAAACCCTTCGCCCTGACCGAACTGGAGGCGCGCGTGCGGGCCCTGGTGCGGCGCGGCGCCGGCGGCGGCGGCACCCTGGTCCGCCACGGCCCGCTGGCCTTCGACCAGGTCGGCCGCGTGGCCTACCTGAACGAGCAGATGCTGGAGCTGTCGGCACGCGAACTCGGCCTGCTCGAGATCCTGCTGAGCCGCACCGGCCGCCTGGTGTCCAAGGAGCAGCTGGTCGACCATCTGTGCGAATGGGGCGAGGAAGTCAGCAACAACGCCATCGAGGTGTATGTGCACCGGCTGCGCAAGAAGATCGAGGTGGGCGGCATCCGCATCGCCACCGTGCGCGGGCTCGGCTACTGCCTGGACAAGTTCCAGGCCGCGCCGCTACCGGAGGACGCGGCCGGCGCGGCCGGCGCCTCGACCACCGTGCACGCCTGAGGACCGCGCTGGTGCCCTCCCCCGTCCAGGCCGGCTGCCCGCACGCGACATGACCCTGCTCAGACTGCCCTGGCGGCGTGGACACGCGCGGCAGGCCCGCCGCGCCGCCGCCAGCCCGCCGCCGGCCGCGGCGGATAGCGCGGCCCTGCCCGACGACGTCGCCCTGGCCGACGCCCTGCCGCACCTGGAGGACGATGCCCGCCAGCCGGCGGCGCGCTCCCTGTTCGGCGAGATCCTCGACTGGATGCTGGCGCCGCTGCTGCTGCTGTGGCCGATGAGCATCGCCGTGACCTACCTGGTCGCCAAGTCCATCGCCAACGGCCCTTACGACCGCTCGCTCGAAGCCAGCGCCATCGTGCTGTCGCAGCAGGTGCGCGAGGTGAACGGCCGCGTCACGCTGCAGTTGCCGCTGTCCGCGCGCGAGATCCTGCGTGCCGACGAAACCGACAATATCTATTACCAGGTGGTCGGCACGCGCGGCGAGTACATCGCCGGCGACCGCGACCTGCCGCTGCCGAACGAGGACGAACAGGGCCACGCCGGCCTGGTCTCGCTGCGCGACGACCGCGTCAAGGGCAACGATGTGCGCGTGGCCTACACCTATGTGGAACTGCGCAACGTGTCCGGCGAGCAGCCGGTGCTGGTGCAGGTGGCCGAGACGCTGGACAAGCGCGCCCGCCTGGCCAACGAGATCATCAAGGGCGTGATCCTGCCGCAGTTCGTCATCCTGCCGCTGGCGGTGGTGCTGGTGTGGTTCGGCCTGACGCGCGGGCTGGCCCCGCTCAACGCCATCCAGCAGCGCATCCGCGCGCGCAATCCCGGCGACACCAGCCCCATCGAGGAGGGGACGGCGCCGCAGGAGATCACGCCGCTGGTGTCCTCCTTCAATGAACTGCTGGCGCGCCTCGACCAGTCGGTGCAGACGCAGAAGCGCTTCATCGCCGACGCCGCCCACCAGATGAAGACGCCGCTGGCCGGCCTGCGCATGCAGGCCGAGCTGGCCCAGCGCGAGCAATCGCCGGAGGAGCTGCGCCGCTCGCTGGCGCAGATCGCCGGCAGTTCGGAGCGCACTGCCCACCTGGTCACCCAGCTGCTGTCGCTGGCACGCATGGAGAACCTGGCCAGCAGCGCCGGCATGGCGCCGCTGGACCTGGCCGCGCTGGCGCGCGAGGTGGTCAAGGACTGGCTGCCGCGTGCGTGGGAACGGCAGATCGACCTGGGCCTGGATGCCGACGACCATCCGGTCATGGTGCAAGGCAACCGGCTGATGCTGACCGAGATGCTGAACAACCTGATCGACAATGCCATCCGCTACACCCCGCCCGGCGGCCACGCCACCGTGCGGGTCAGCGCCGACCCCTTCGAACCCTTCGCCTACCTCGACGTGGAAGATACCGGCCCGGGCATCCCCGTGGCCGAGCGCGAGCGCGTGATGGAGCGCTTCTACCGCGTGCTCGGCACCAATACCGAGGGCAGCGGGCTGGGCCTGCCCATCGTGCGCGAGATCGTGCAGCAGCACGGCGGCGAGATCCGCATCCTCGACCATGTCTACCAGCAGGAGCCGCGCCGCGCCGGCGCCCGCCTGCACATCACGCTGCGGCGGCCGGCCGAGGACGCGGAGCACTGAGCATGGCAGGCCATCGCGACACCCCGGACGAACGGCGCGCCTGGTACCGCAATGTGCGCTGGATCGGCGCGCTGCTGGGCGTGTGGTTCGTCGTCACCTTCGTGGTGAGCTGGTTCGCGCGCGAACTGCGCTTCGACTTCTTCGGCTGGCCCTTCTCCTTCTGGGTCAGCGCCCAGGGCGCCCTGATCGTCTACGTGCTGATGGCAGCCATCTACGCCTGGCGCATGAACCGCGCCGACGATGCAGAGGCCGCCGCAGCCGCGGCGCAAGCGGCACCCGAGAACTGGCGCGACGATGCTGCGTAGCGGCATTCCCTGCATCGCGCCAGCCGTCTTTTCCTCCCGTTTTCCAAGCTCTCTTCCTTGCGCGGCGCAGCAGGCGGAGGCCTTGCGCAGGCCTGCTTCCGGCCTAGCGTATACCCCGACGAAACTCCCCATTTCCGATGGGAATCTGTCAGAACTCAGTAAGTTTCGCCTCCCACAATCCAAGCAACTTCGGCAGGCCGGGAGCCTCCGCAAGTGCTCGCGCAGTGTCGCCCCCGGCCCGCACGGAGACCTTACGACAATCGAAGGAGACATCATGGCCAATGCGCAGCACGTTGCGATGCCGGGGGGCGGCACTCAGAACGCACCCATGACGAGGGAGGAGAGGAAGGTCATCCTGGCCTCCTCGCTCGGCACGGTGTTCGAGTGGTACGACTTCTACCTGTACGGCTCGCTGGCGGCGATCATCGCCAAGCAGTTCTTCGCCGGCCTGGACCCGACCTCCGCCTTCATCTTCGCCCTGCTCGCCTTCGCCGCCGGCTTCATCGTGCGTCCCTTCGGCGCGCTGGTGTTCGGCCGGCTGGGCGACATGATCGGCCGCAAGTACACCTTCCTGGTGACCATCCTGATCATGGGCATGTCGACCTTCATCGTCGGCCTGCTGCCCGGCTTCGCCACCATCGGCTGGGCCGCGCCGGTGATCCTGATCGCGCTGCGCATGCTGCAGGGCCTGGCGCTCGGCGGCGAGTACGGCGGCGCGGCCACCTACGTGGCCGAGCACGCGCCGCACGGCAAGCGCGGCTCCTATACGGCGTGGATCCAGACCACCGCCACGCTGGGCTTGTTCCTGTCGCTGCTGGTGATCCTGCTGTGCCGCGAGCTGACCGGCCCGGCCTTCGACACCTGGGGCTGGCGCATCCCCTTCCTGGTCTCCATCCTGCTGCTGGGGATGTCGGTCTACATCCGCCTGTCGATGAGCGAATCGCCCGCCTTCCAGAAGATGAAGGCCGAGGGCAAGACCTCCAAGGCGCCGCTGACCGAGTCCTTCGCCCAATGGCGCAACCTGAAGATCGTGATCGTGGCGCTGCTCGGCCTGACCGCCGGCCAGGCCGTGGTCTGGTACACCGGCCAGTTCTATTCCCTGTTCTTCCTCACCCAGGTCCTGAAGGTCGACGCCAAGACCGCCAACCTGCTGATCGCCGGCGCCCTGCTGATCGGCACGCCCTTCTTCATCTTCTTCGGCTCGCTGTCGGACAAGATCGGCCGCAAGTGGATCATCATGGCGGGCTGCGCGCTGGCCGTGCTGACCTACTTCCCGATCTTCAAGGCGATCACGCACTACGCCAACCCGGCGCTGGAGCGCGCCCAGCAGTCCGCGCAGATCGTCGTCACCGCCGACCCGGCGCAGTGCTCCTTCCAGGGCAGCCCGATCGCCCGCGAGATCGACTTCCGCAGCTCCTGCGACATCGTCAAGCGCACCCTGGCCCAGGCCAGCGCCAGCTACGAGGTGGTCAGCGCCCCGGCCGGCACGGTGGCCTCGGTGAAGATCGGCGACAAGGAGATCCCCGCCTTCAACGCCGGCCTGACCGAAGACCGCCACAGCTTCAGCGAAGACAGCAAGAAGCAGATCGCCGGCTTCAAGAAGTCGGTCGGCGAAGCAATGAGCGCCGCCGGCTACCCGAGCAAGGCGGATCCCGCCCAGATGAACACCATCATGGTGCTGGTGCTGCTGGTCATCCTGGTGATCTACGTGACCATGGTCTACGGGCCGATCGCCGCCATGCTGGTGGAGATGTTCCCGACCCGGATCCGCTACACCTCGATGTCGCTGCCCTACCACATCGGCAACGGCTGGTTCGGCGGCCTGCTGCCCACCATCTCCTTCGCGCTGGTGGCGCAGAACGGCAACATCTACTACGGCCTCTGGTACCCGATCATCATCGCCGCCGTCACCTTCGTGATCGGTGCCCTGTTCGTCCGCGAAACCAAGGACGTCAACATCTACGCCCACGACTGAGCCCCGCGGCCCCCGACACCCCCGCCGCGCGCGGACGGGGGCGCCGGAGGCGGCCGGCGGCCCCGGCCACCCCGGCGGAAAAACGCCTAGGAAAAATCTTTGCACAAAGGTGTTGACAGGCTCTGAAGTCCACGTATAATTGCGGTCTTCAACGGCGAATTAGCTCAGTCGGTTAGAGCGACGGAATCATAATCCGCAGGTCCGGGGTTCGAGTCCCTGATTCGCCACCAAATATGAAACCCCGGTAGATCCACGATCTACCGGGGTTTTTCATTTTTCACTAGGGGCTCCGCCGGTTTTTTGCGCGGGCCCCTTTGCGTTTCTTCCCGGGCGCCGCTCCGCGGCATTCACCGCCCCTCAGTCCAAACGAACCCGGACGAACCCGGACGGCCCCCGATCGAAGGTGGCCGCGAGCACGGCGGCAAGGAGCCACGCCCCCCCCTTCGGTCCCTGCCAGTTGAATCCATACAACGCGCACACCCATCTTGCGGTTCAACTTTGACCACCACGAGGTTCCCGTCTACACTCGCTGCAACTACAAGCGGGCTTGCATGACAAGCCCGCGATAGATTTTCGGGTCAAGGAGCGCGAGCATGGGCCAAAGAAGCCCGGCAGTGCCACAGCGATGGGATGACTGTCGCTTTTATCGGGAAACATGGGTCAAAGCCGCACGCCTCCCAGGCGTCGCGCGATGGCGCTATGGCCTGCCGCGCAAGCAGCCGGGATTCACCCTCATTGAGTTGATGGTGACGGTTGCCATCGTCGGCATTCTCGCCGCTGTGGCGTACCCTTCGTATATCCAGTACGTTGTGCACTCCAATCGCGCAGCGGCGGAGTCGTTCCTGCTAGAGGTTTCCGCCACGCAGGAGCGCTACCTGCTGGACAACCGCGCCTATGGCACCAGCCTGGCCGCACTGGGCTATTCCGCCCTGCCCTCGAGCATTGCCGCCAGCTACCAGGTCAGCGTCTCGGCAAATGCCGGCCCGCCGCCCACGTACACGCTGACGGCCACACCGATCGGCGCTCAGTCCAGCAACGACACGCGCTGCGGTACGCTTTCCCTGTCCAACGCAGGCGTCAAGTCCGCCTCCGGACCGGCGTCCGATTGCTGGCAGTAGGCCATGACGCATCGGACCCATCGCCTCGCCGAGCGGACCCGCCGCCCTGCCAAGCCGGCGGGCTTCACCCTCATCGAGCTGCTGGTGACGCTGTCCGTGCTGGCCATCCTCGCGTCCATGGCCGCGCCGTCCTTTGCCAGCTTCGTTGCCACGCAGCGCATAAAGAATGCCTCGCTCGATCTCGCGGCCGCGCTCACGCTCGCGCGCAGCGAAGCGGTAACGCGCAATACGAGCGTTTCGGTGAATGCATCCAGCAGCTGGAGCGGCGGCTGGGCGGTGACGGCAGGCACGACGCAGGTGCGCAGCTTCGGCCCCTACCAGGGCATCGCCATCTCCACGACCAGCGGCACGTCCCTGGCCATGGGCAACGACGGCCGTCCCGTCGCCGGCGGAACCAGCTTCCAGCTTTCCACGGCCGCCCCCGCGCAGAGCACGACCGTGCTCTGCGTCGTACTGAGCGGCACCGGGCGCGTCTCGGTCGTCAATGGAGCTTGCGCATGAGGGCCATCCCTTCCCACCGAGGACGCCCCCGACCACGCAGGCCGGCGCGCGGCTTCGCGCTGATCGAGATCCTCGTTTCGGTCGTGATCCTGCTGGTGGCCCTGCTCGGTGCCGCCGGGCTGCTGGCCCGCTCGAACCAGATGGAAATGGAGACCTACCAGCGTGTCCAGGCCCTGACGCTGCTGCAGGACATGGCGGCACGGCTGAACGCCAATCGCCAGGTCGCCCCTTGCTACGCGGCGGGATCCCCGATGACGGTGCTGGGCAGCGGCTCGACCTCGGCACCGGCCTGCGCGCTGGGCAACGCCGCCCAGCAGGCGCTGACGACGACGGACCTCGCCGCCTGGAACACCGCCCTGCTCGGCAGCGCCGAGACCAGCGGCGGGAAATCCCTCGGCGCCATGATCGGTGCGCTGGGCTGCATCGAATCCGTCGACCCGGTCAACCAGGTCTACCGCATCTCGGTCGCCTGGCAAGGCCTGGCCAAGACCGTGGCGCCCGCGCTGCCGTGCGGCAGCGGCAGCTTCGGCGATGACACCACGCGCCGCGTCGTCAGCATCCAGGTCCGGATCGCCACCTTGTCATGAACCGCCTCCGCCTCCACCGCCCCTCGCAGCGAGGATGGACGCTGGTCGAGCTGATGATCGGCATCACGATCGGGATGCTCATGCTCATCGCCCTCGGCAGCCTCTACTTCTCGACCACGCAGTCGCGCTCCCTGCTGGCGTCCGTCTCCGACCAGATCGAGAGCGCGCGCTATGCGCTCGACATGATCGGGCACGAAACCGAACTGGCGGGCTTCTATGGCGAGACCGGCCAGGCCAGGAGCGCGACGGTATCGATGCCGTCGCTGTGCGCCACCACCAGTACCGCGCTCGGCTTCGCCAACAGCCCGGTGACCATGCCGGTGCCCATCCAGGGATTCGCGGCCGGCACGGTCGCCTCCTGCCTGCCGAACCTCAGCGCACAATCGGAGATCCTGGCGATCCGCCGTGTCTCGACCACCAGCGCCGCGGCCGCAACGGCGTCGGCCACCACGGGCCAGGCCTACCTGCAGAACTCCGCCTGCGGCGGCGACCCGGTTCCCTTCGTCTTCGACACCAGCGCGGCGGCCTTCACCCTGCAGACCAAGGCCTGCACCTCGAGCGCGCTCGCGCCGCTGCGCGCAGCCGTGGTCCGCATCTTCTATCTCGCCGCTTGCGACAACTGCGCCGGCAGCGGCGACGGGATCCCCACACTGAAGATGGCCGAACTCATCAACGGCGCCTTCCAGGTCAACTCTATCGCGCAGGGCATCCAGGATATGCACTTTTCCTTCGGCGTCGACCAGGACAACAACGGCTCCGCCGACTGCTACGTCGACAATCCCGGCATCGACAACAGCGGCGCCTGCACGAGCGTCACCGGCTATTCGTGGGCTACGCCGTCGGCCAACTGGCATAACGTGACGTCCGTGCGCATCAGCCTGCTGGCGCGCACCACCACCCGCGCCAACGGCTGGACCGACACGCGCCAGTACGACCTCGGGCGGAGCAGCCCGAGCGGGCCGTTCAACGATGGCTACAAGCGCCATGTCTACGCGCAGGTTGCCCGGCTGGCCAACGTAGCCGGCCCGAGGGAGTAGGCCATGCCATCGCTGCGACAGCACAAGCAGGCGCGCGAGCAGGGCATGACGCTCGTCGTCACGCTGATCTTCATGGTCATCTTCCTCCTGCTGGTGATCTCCCTGATCCATTCCAGCGTGGTCAACGTGAAGGTGGCCGGCAACCAGCAGCACACAGTGGAAGCCCGCAGCGCGGCGCAGCAGGCCATCGAACAGACCATCAGCCAGGACTTCACCGCCAACCCGGCCGCGGCGGCCTCCAGCGTGGCGGTCGACGTGAACGGCGACGGCACCGCGGACTACGTGGCGCAGGCCTCGGCGCCTGTGTGCACCAGCAGCCAGCCGATCAAGGACACCGACCTCGATACGACCAATGCCGACGACGTGTCCTGCTACCTCGGCAATGGCAACCAGAACACCGGCATCCTGACCTCGACCGCCAGCGGCGGCAATTCCCTGTGCAATTCCACCCAGTGGGACGTGCAGGCGAGCGTCAACGACAGCACGACCGGCGCCAACGTGACCTTGCACCAGGGCGTTGCCGTACGCGTGCCGGTCGGCACCACATGCCCATGATCCATCGCCGCGCCGGCCTGCGATCCGGCGCGCCCACCGACTCCCGCTGCCTGCCCTCTGCCGCCATGCGCCATCTCTTCCTCATCGCCTTCCGGCTGGCCGCCATCGCCGCACTCGCCTTCTCGGCGGCCTCGCCCGCCCATGCCGAGGACATCGACCTGTACACCGGGCTGCAGACCGGCGCGGGGCAGCCGAACATCCTGCTGGTGATGGACAATGCCGCCGCCTGGGACGCCTCCGTGACCATCCCGAGCAGCGCAGGGTGCCCGAGCTGGACCCCGTCCAGCGCCAAGGATGCCGACTTCATGGCCTGCGCGCTGTACAACGCGCTCGGCGCGATCGGCTCCAACCCGGCCCTGCTCGGCAAGATCCGCCTCGGGCTGATGATGTTCGCACCGGCCAGCACGGGTGGCGGCCTGTTCTACTATCCGAACCCGTCGCCAGTGCCGCCCGGCCCCCTGCCGGTGATGGACAGTACGGCCATCGCCAACTTCCAGACACTGGTACGCAACAACATCAACGTGACTGCCAAGGCCAGCAAGAACCTGCTGGACGAGTCCATGGCCGAAGCCTGGGCCTACTTCACGGGCGGCACCGGCATCTCCGGCACCAAGTACACCTCGCCGCTGACGGACCATTGCCAGAAGACCTTCATCATCTATATCGCCGGGTCGTTCAACAACAACGCCCCCAAGACCGCCAACGGCACACCGCCCGCGCTCGCAGCGCTGCAGACGGCCGGCGCCACCTCGGCACAGCAGGCGCAGCTCGTCCTGCCGTCCAACGCCAACAAGTACCAGCAGAACTGGGGCGACGAGTGGGCGCGCTTCATGTACCAGAGCGACCTGTCCGGCGGTGCCAACACAGCCTACAAGCAGAATGTCGTCACCTACACCATCGACGTGACCGATGGCAGCAATCCGTCCTACGACGCGCTGGTCAAGAGCATGTCCAGCAACGGCGGCGGTTCCAACTTCACGGTGAGCGTGGGCGACGCCAAGGCCCTGCAGAACGCCTTGATGAGCATCTTCAATGAAGTGCAGGCCGTCAACAGCGTGTTCGCCTCGGTGAGCCTCCCGGCCTCCGTCAACGCCCAGGGACAGTTCCTGAACCAGGTCTACGTCGGCATGTTCCGCCCCGATGCCAGCGCGGCACCGCGCTGGCTGGGCAACCTCAAGCAGTACCAGATCGGCTACGACGCCAACGGCAACATCGTGCTGCAGGACGCCAAGGGGCAGAAGGCCATCAGCAACGCCTCCACCGGATTCATCTCGCCCAACGCGGTCAGCTTCTGGACCGCCGACCCGCCCCCCACGTACGGTGCCAGCGGCTACGGCACGGGTTCGGTGGCCAACTGGCCGGCGCAGGGCTATTGGCAGAACAGCCCGTCGAGCGCCGGCTGGAAACTGGATCTCCCCGACGGCGAGATCGTCGAAAAAGGCGGCGCCGGGGAAATGCTGCGCGCCACCAACCTGACCAGCCAGCAAGGGCGCACGCTGCTGACCTGCAACGCCAGCTGCCAGGCCAGCACCGCCTTCACCTTCTTCGACACCAGCAACAGCTGGCTGACCGGTTCGGCGGGACTGGCCGCCATCAATGCCGGCGAAGCCGGCGTGCCGACCATCACCAGCACGGAGCTGCCCAAGCTGATCGCCTGGATGCGCGGACAGGACACCAACGCAGCCGACTCCACCAGCATCGCCGGCAAGGAAGCGGAAGCCGGACCCGGCTCGCCGGTCACCGTGCGCAGCTCGATCCACGCGGACGTGCTGCACTCGCGCCCCGCGGTGGTCAACTATGGCAGCACCGGCGTGGTCGTGTACTACGGCACCAACGACGGCGTGTTCCACGCCATCAACGGTAACCAGAGCGCGGGTATCAACGGGGTGCGGCCAGGCGGCGAGCTATGGGGCTTCGTGGCGCCCGACTTCTTCGGCAAGCTAGGCCGCCTCTACGTCAACTCCCCGGAAATCCAGCTGTCCACGACCCCCGGCGGAATCACGCCCACGCCCCTGCCGCGCGACTACTTCTTCGACGGCAGCACGGCGGTGATGCAGGACCTGCGCAATCCGTCCAGCCCCCGCGTGGTCATCTACCTGACCGCCCGGCGCGGCGGCCGCTTCCTCTACGCCATCGACGTCACCAACCCGCTCAGCCCCAGCTTCCTATGGCGGCACAGCTACGCGGACCTGCCCGAACTCGGCCAGACCTGGTCGCAGCCGCGCGTGCTGCGCGTGCGCGGCTACGCGAACCCGCTGGTGATCATGGGGGCGGGCTACGATTCGACGGAAGACAGCGATCCCTACAACGCGAACGCCAGCACCGGCGGCGACACCATGGGGCGCGGCCTGTTCGCCTTCGATGCGGTCAGCGGCAGCCTCGTCTGGAGCGCGCTGCCGGACTGCACCGGCATGAGCGGCGCCTGCGTCAAGGTGGCCGGGCTCACGCGCGCCATTCCCTCGGACGTTACCCTGCTCGACCGCAACGGCGACGGCTATAGCGAGCGCCTCTACGTCGGCGACCTCGGCGGCAACCTGTGGCGGGCCGACTTCGAGGCTGCGGCCGGCAATGCACCGGCCAACTGGACCATGACCAAGCTGGCCGCGCTGGGCGGCTCGGCCGGCAGCAACAACGCGCGCAAGTTCTTCTATCCGCCCGACGTGGTATCCACCGCGGGCTACGATGCCGTCATGATCGGCTCCGGCGACCGCGAACATCCGCTCTATTCGACCTCGCCCACCCCGGGCCTCGCCTACAACGTGGTCAACCGGCTCTATATGATCAAGGACAGCAATATCTCCGGCATGCCGTTCGCCTGGACGCCAATCACGGAGGCCGGCCTGTCCGACATCACGACCAGCACCCAGCCCTACAGCGGCGCCGGCTCCGGCTTCTACATCACGCTCACCAATCCCGGCGAAAAAGCCGTCAACGCGGCGCTGACCGTCGCCGGCTACACCACCATCGGCACCAACACGCCGACGGTACCGAGCCCCAACCAGTGCTTCCCCAACCTGGGCGCGGCCCGGACCTATTCCTTCAACTTCGTCACCGGCGCGGGACAGAACACCGCGCGCTCGATCGTGCTCGACGGTGGCGGCTTCCCCCCCTCGGCCGTGTTCGGCATCGTGCCGGTAACCAATGGCAGCAGCACCACGCTGGTGCCGGTCGTGATCGGCGGCGGCAGCCAGACCGCCACCGGAGGCGGCGATGCCACCTCGCCGATCGGCGTGCAGCAGGTGAAGATCGCCGGCGCCGGCAAGCGCAAGCGCGTCTACTGGTACCCGGAAAGCGACCGCCATTGACATGGCGCCGGGCGCGCGGGCGGCCGGCTCAGTGTTGTAGCGGGCGCCGGCCGGCTCGTCCGCCGCCCCTTCACCGCCTCCTGCGCCGCGACCGGCCACGCCGTGGCACGATGGGCATTACAATCGCCCGGGAACCGGTGGCCGCCACATCCGCCACCGCCGCGCTTCCCCGGCCCGCGCCAAGGCGCGGCCTCCGCCCCAACGCTCCCACAGCCACAGGAGACCATCCATGACGCAAGCAAACGGCACCACGATCACGTTCCAGCGCCCCGACGGCAAAGAACTCCAGGGCTACCTGGCCACCCCGGAAAAGACCGAAGGCGCGCCCGCGGTGGTCGTCATCCAGGAATGGTGGGGCCTGAACGACCAGATCCGCGGCGTCGCCGACCGGCTCGCGCGCTGCGGCTACCTCGCGCTGGTGCCCGACCTGTACCGCGGCAAGTCGACCGTCGAGGCCGAAGAAGCCCACCACCTGATGAGCGGGCTCGACTTCGGCGATGCCGCCTCGCAAGACATCGCCGGCGCCGTGCAATACCTGAAGACCCGCGCCAGCCGCGTCGCCATCACCGGCTTCTGCATGGGCGGCGCCCTGACCCTGCTGGCACTGGGCCAGAACCCCGACCTCGCCGCCGGCGTGGCATGGTACGGCCTGCCGCCGCTCGAATACATCGACCCCGCCAAGATCCGCGTGCCGCTGATGGGCCACTGGGCCACCCAGGACACCTTCTTCACCCCGGAATCGGTCGACGCGCTGGAAGCCAAGCTCAGCGAAGCCAAGGTCGACTTCACCTTCCACCGCTACCTGGCCCACCACGCCTTCGCCAACGAAACCGCCGTCGGCCCCGGCCGCCTGCCGGCGACGCAGTTCGACCCGGTTTGGGCGGAAATGGCCTGGGACCGTACGCTGACGTTCCTGGCGCGTACGCTTTACTAAGGCTCTACCAAGCGGCATCTACGCCGCGTCGCTGCCGCGCTCCTGCTCGGGGCGGGCAGCGCCACATCCACCCAAAGGGCACAGCACCGCTCGCCAGGGAAGCGGTGCCCCGCCCCCCCTCAACGCTCACGCAAGCTCTCCTTCCGGTACGTCATCAACGGGCTCAGGAAGTACTCGATCACGCGCCGCTTGCCGGTCTTGACCTCGACCGCCACCGACATGCCTGGCGACAGGCCTACCTCGGTGCCGTCCACCTGCATGGTGCTGCGGTCGAGGCGGATCCGGCTCGAGTAGATCCGGTTGCCTTCGGGCGGGCAAAATCCACTTTTTCTCACAAAACTGACGAGCCCCATCCGCCGCAAACACGTCATCTCCCGCCAAAGAACAGGATTCCGTACAGGACAAGAGCAATCACGCCGAGCCCGGCACCCATATTTCTCCAAAAGAAATAGAGCCGCCCGATACCCGTTTCCCTCACGAAATCCTTGATCTCTTTTTCAGACATCCTATCAACGTCACGAAACCTCTTTATCTTTAATTTTTCCAAAAGAAAAAGCAACTGGATAACGACCAAAATCACAGGAAGAAAATAGATATTCTTCATCTCATTTCACACAAAATCACACCATCACCCGAATCTATCAATAATATTTCTATCCAGGGGGCGGCACACTGGATCCGGGATATCCTATTCCGCGCAGAGAGCTATTCGAGATAGCTCCCTGGAGAGACTTGAAGCACCGGAATTGACAACCGCAAGGCCATTGGTGCCGGAATCGCTCGTCCAATCACGTTGCAGTTGGGAGCCAGTCAGGAGCGTCTAATCGTCGATCGATCGACTGGAACACCCGCTCCTGTCCCCTCGGCCAGGTGGATCACGCTTAGGCCGCCGCGTCGTACTGTGCCAAGGGAACCCTACCGCGGCGATCGGCTTGCCTGGCATCCCAACCTCGGCCAGCCGACGCCCCGCCGACGACACGCGCAGACCAGCCCATTTCCTCACTCCCTCCGAATGCAAAAGAAGATCAATCCCCACACTACTTCCCCCGATATGGCTTGATTACCAACACATTTGCCCTTAACGAGGAAAATTGGACCGAATTCCGTAGCCCATCGACCCTTAAAATGTAGTTCCCAGGCACCAGATCCATCACTAAGAGCCTTGAATTAACCCGCCCCCAGCCTGACGAATACGGCTTCGAAATTTCAACCTCGCTATCCACCAAACTCACAACTCGCCCTTCTTCAAATCGCTCAACAATAATCCGATATCGAGGCTGCGTCTCAGATCCAGGAAGACCCTCAATTGCATCCCATATCATTTTTCTCCCGTACGCATCCTCCGAATCGTACAAAAACGAAAGCACAACCGCGTATTCCTGAGCCCTTTCAACACAAAACCCAGCCAATATGCCATCGCCGGATTTACCCGCGTCAAACGGGATAGGCGCCAATGGTCGATTTTCGTTACGATCTCGCCAGCACCCCACAAGAAGCGATGCCAGAAGAATCAGGGCTGCGACTGACAAAATTCGAAGATGACCAGTCCTTCCACTGAAAAAAATAATGCCCCACAACCTAAGCATCTATATGCCCCCGTAGAAATCCGACCCCTGAACTAAGGCAGAAATTCCCACATCATCAAAGCCGCCCCAACAGTTCGTCGAGCTGCCAGGAAGAATAGATTCGGCAGCAACCCTTTGCCTCTAGCTTTCAGTGCAGCACCTTGAATCAAGTCAGATGTTGCTCTGGAAGCTAGAGACAAAGCTGTTCGCACACTCATCTCCATCAAACTATTTTCCGCGATATGCCTTAACAACCCTGATCGTGGTATCCACAGACGAGAATGTCGGCAGTCCTATCAACGTCTCGGCACGCAGCCTATATTCCCCGGGAACCAACCTTACGGCGAGAAGCTCTGAATTGAGGTAGTAGGTGCTCCAAGAAGAGACCTTTGGCATGGACACATTCTGATCGAGGACACATTCCCAGCCATTCTCGTCGCGCCTGAATATAGCGACGCTAATCTCTATTTCAGCCCCAAGCTCCGCCAGCGCCATAACGGCCTCTCTTTCATCTCTATCCCGAACGTTATATGTAAGATCTACCGCATAGAGCTGCTCTCTTTTGACAAAAAAATCAGACGCCGCACGCGCCCCCGCTAGACCCACATTGAGCGGAATTGGCTCAAGGGGAAAATTCCTCATATCTTTATTTGAACAGGCCTGCAGAACCGGAACCATCAAAGCAAGCAATATCCACGTACGCATCCATGCCCCTCCGACAAGCATCTCATCGCAGCTCCATCATTCTCCGAGGGAAAAAGAGCGAATTCTTATCATCCCGAACCTAATGACGAACACCGCGGCGTAAAGCGGCAACGCCTCCAACAAACACACTCAGACATTGAAGGTTCCGCTCAGCCAGGCAACAAATTAGCAAGAGGTACCACCTCACAGGAGTGGGACGCTTCTGCTTTTTGTTTAATTGTTTTTAAGACAGAATTAAGACCCACTTTCTCTTGGGTGGGCACCTGACACATCTTCTGAAGTGGCGGATCCCAAGGATGGGACTCCAGGAGGCGAAGCGGGCGTCGTTGTGCAGTGCAGAGCCATCGCGACAATGGCGCCCTGTGCCGCGCAGATGGACATCCGAGATAGCTTCCCGAGGAGACTCGAAATACCGGACTTGATGGCGGCAAGACCCTTGGCGCCAGGATTGCTCCTCCAGTCGGGAGATAGCAATGCGACTGGAAGAGCGCATAGCCGTCGAGCGGTCGACCCAATCACCGCTTCTGCGTCCTGGACGGGCTTGGCCATCGCGACATGGCGTGCCAGGAAGACCAGATGGCGGCGATTGGTTTGGCTGGTATCCTCCCGCCAGGACGCGTCAGCGCAAAACCGAAGTCAACGAGCGGACACCCGATGCCCCACGATGTCCGCTCGCGAGGACCATCTGGATCAGCGGTAGATCTCCGCAGACGATGTCCACGCCCCGCCGACGACGAGGACTCCCCCGTCGGTCAACAATACCGCTGCATGCTGCGAGCGATTGACCGCCATGCTGCTGGCCTGGATCCAGGTTGCCGAATCAGGCTCATACAAGAAGGCGGAGTTGTCGTCGCGGGCGAGAAGATTCAGTACCGAGCGCCTACCGCCCGCAATCAGGACGTTGCCGTTCGGCAGCAACACGGCGGCATGTTCGCCAACGGGATCGGGCAGCGTTCCGCCGCTCGCCCACTGGCCTGAGGCAGGGTCATACAACTCGGTCTGCGTGCCACCGTTGCCGACGATCAAGACCTTTCCATTCGGCAACAATGTCGCGGTATGCATGGAATGCTCTGCCGTCGGGCCCGCTGTCTTGGTCCAGGTATCAGTTGCCGGATCGTAGAGCCTGGCATTCGCGCCAAGCATGACCAGTACCCTGCCATCGGGCAGGAGCGTGGCGGTGTGCTTCCTGTGGGACCGGTAGCCGGGATCCGCCTGATCGATGGCCGCTGCCTGGGACCAGGTGCCCGTGGTGGGATCATAGAGTTCGGCCATGGTCACGTTGCCGTCGCCTTCGCCGTTCAGCTTATCGACGTTCCCGATGACGAGTACCTTGCCGTTGGGCAGCAGCGTTGCTGTATGGGGCTCGTAGATCTTGTTGCCGGTGATGGTGTTGAAGGTGCCGGTGCCCGGATCGTAGAGCGTGGCCGAGGGGCCTATCCATCCGCCAACAAGCAGCACAAGGCCATTCGGCAGAAGCGTCGCAGTGTGATGGGTCCGCATGGTTGCCACTTCACCGGCCGACGTCCATTGTCGCGTTGCCGGATCGTACACGTCGGCCGTATTGATAAGACTCTGCGGTGGAAATATCCCCGCCTGATGGCCTGCACGCGTCGATCCAGGTCCGGGAACGGACACAACGCCGCCGACCACCAGGACTTTGCCATCGGGCAGCAGTGTGGCAGTCGTCCGTTGAGGGCCCTGGAGCCGACTGCCGGCCGTCTCCCACCTGCCGGTGGCGGCAACGGCAATCCGCACCGTTGCCGAGACGCTACCGGCGGCGTTCTTGCCCAGCACTGTATGGACAGACTCCCCCTGCGCCCGCGCGGGGGTGCCGCTGATGACACCGGTCGATGGATGAAGACTGAGGCCGGCTGGCAGCGCAGGGGTCACCGAGTACGCGGTAATCTTGCCCCCTGTGCTCTGCGGCACATTCTCGGCGATGGCCTGCCCCTGGCTGTAGACGACCGAAGCGGCTCCGTACTGCAGCGATACCGGCGCCACCACGCGCTCGCTCACTTCGATGCGCAGGCTCACGGACACGCTGCCTTTGGCGTTGCTGCCTGTGACGACGTAGGACACAGGCGCGGCCGCCGCCCGGGGGGTGCCGCTGATGACGCCGGTGCCACGATGGAGCGCCAGCCCGGTAGGCAGCGCGGGGCTGATCTCGTAAGACGTGATTTCGCCACCGAGATTGCGCGGCGCGTTGGGCGGAATGCTGGTGCCCGCCTCGTACACGACCGATTCGTCCTGATAGCGGAGCTGCTCCGGCGCAACGGCTTCTGCCTTGACCTCGATCTGCACGCGCGCGGTGGCACTGCCTGCCGGATTGGTCGCCGTCACGGTGTAGTGAGCCGCAGCGGTCACCGCCGACGGCACACCCGTGATGAAGCCGGACTGCGGATCGATCTCAAGCCCCGCCGGCAAGGCCGGCGCGACGCTGTAGCGCATGGGGCTGCTGCCGGCAACGTTCGGACGATTCGCCGCGATGGCCTGGTTCTGCACGTAGACGATGCTGGCGTCGGAGTAGGCTAGGCCGGCCGGTGCGTGGAGGGAGGATTGAGTGTCGAGGGACGGGCTGCCGCCGTCTCCGCCGCCGCAACCGCCGAGGATGGCGGCCGCAAGCAGCAGGCTTGCACAGGAGTTCTTTTGCATGGTTGTCTCAAGAGCTTTGTTTCACATGCGTCCTTGCGGGGCATAGCCCGTCACGACACGACGCAGTTGGGAAATGCGCAATGCATCCATTCTTTCTGAACCCTTCTTCACCCTCCTATTGCCCTATCCTCCACAGGCCACTCCCCCTCTTCCTGAGAGGCACTGTGTCGAATGATCAGATTCGACGGAAACAGCGGAATGTGTCTTACCTCCTCCTGCGAACGCGAAGTCCGCGTAACTACCTCTCTCTTCAATCCCCCAGCCGCCGTATCTGCCAGCCGCATGCCAGCACCGCGAGCCCGGCCAGCATCGAGCCCTCGCGCTTGAGTTGCATGCCAGCGGCGCTGTAGGCCAGGCCGAAGGCGATGAGGGCGGAGCCGAGGCGGGAGACGATCTGCTTTTGCCTGCCGTGCTGTTGCTGCTGTTGCCTGCGGTGCTTCATCAGGTCTCCATGCGAGTGGTGGGACGTGACATCTGGCGCTGGCGGCGGCTGCCGCGAGGCGTGCGGCGCACACCAAGGGATGCTGACGGCCTCGCGCCAGCGCCGCTGGGTCGCGGCGGATGGCGGAGGCCTGTGGGAAATGGCGCGGATCAGGGCCCGCGGGCCCGTCCGCTCCGCGTTCAGTCCTTGCGGATGAACATTTCCACCCGGCGGTTCGGCGCCAGGCATTGGATCAGCGCGGTGCGGTTGCGCTGCTCGCAGGACACGAGCGGGTTGCCCGCGCCTGCGCCTCGGGCGTTGATCGGCACGCCGACGCCACGCTGCTCCAGGTAGCGCTTGACGGTCTCGGCGCGCTGGACGGACAGGCGCTGGTTGTAGGCTGCCGAGCCGATGCGGTCGGTGTAGCCGATCATGTCGATACGCGTGACGTCCTGGTTCCCTCGCAGGTCGGTCGCCAGCTTGTCGAGCGTGGAGCGCCCGGCTGCGAGCAGGCCCGATTCGTCGCCTTCGTCGAAGCCGAAGGTGGCGTCGGCCTGCAGCGTGATCTTGGGCGGCACCACGGCGACCGGAGGCGGTGCCGGCGGCTTGCACGCCTCGATGCCGGCGGCGACCTTGGCGAGCCCTTGCGCAACGTCGTCGGCACGCTGCTTGGCGCTGGTGAAATTGCGTGCCCAGGCGTCATGCCCGGCGTGGATCAACTTGACCTCGGCGCAGGCGAGCTCCGGCTGCAGTGTCGGGCAGGCGTTGATGCGGGGGTCGGCCTTGTAGCCGTTGATGGCCTGCCACAGGTCGGGCCGCACGACGGAACTGGTCCGCAGTTCCTGGTTGGCGGCCGACAGCGGCTCGCGGCCTTCCACCATGGCGAGCTGGCGCGCGGCTTCGCCGATGCTTTCTTCCACGAAGCCCCAGCGGTTGCTGGCCGCCAGTTCGGCCTTGCCGGCCTCGACCCAGCAGCGGCCCTTGGCCGCGAAGTAGCTGCCCCTGGCCTCGTCCGGCAGCGCTTCGAAGCGCTGGGCGGCATTGGCAAGCGCTTCGGCAGGCTTGCCGACGGCGCCGTAGGCGGCCACCCAATGATCGGTGACCGCGCCGGCGTTGACGCTCTGCTCGGCGCCCAGCCCCCTTTTCAGCACGGTGGGATCCTGGATGCCCAGGCTGTCCCGTACTGTCGTACTGGTGCAGCCGGCTAGCGTCGCCGCCGCCATGGCCAGCACCAAGATTGGTGTTTTCATCACGTGTTGTCCCTGTCGAGAAAAGGCCGCGCAGGCGGCCTTGCCGTTCGATGTAGGTATTCGAGGGAAGCGGGCCTGCGGTTCACGCCCGGCAAGCGGGCCGCGCAGTCACGGCATTGGCGCCGTGGCTGCGCGGCCACCGTCTTGCATAGGCGTGGGACACAAGCCGCTCCGCCCGACCGAACGGCATTGCCGCGGAAGCCGGAGCTTCCGCGGCCCTTCGCTTATCGACCTCTACCGAGGATCACTGGCCGAAGACCACGCCGACACCAGCGCGCACGATGGTGCTGTTGCCGCCAGCCGAGGACACGCCTGCGTTCAGGTTGATGTTCCCCTTGCTGTTCCAGCGCGAGACCGTGATCGCCACCGCCGGATGGCCGCGGTAAGCCGCGATGCCAGCGTTGAGCGAAGTCCGGCCCGGCAGGTAAGGCGTGACGTTGTTCAGCGCGGCAGCCGCAGCGATACCACGGCTCAGCGTGCGGTCCATCCCGTCGATGCGGGTATTGAGACCGCTGACGGCCTGGTCCGTGTACTGATTGGCCGACTGCAGCGTATCGGCCGCGCTGCGGGCGATCGCGCTATTCATCGTCGTCGCGTTCACCGCGCTCATCGCGTTGGCAGCCACGGTCGGGTCGACGCTGGCGATATTGGTCAGCTCCCGCTCGTTGCCTGCCGAACCGAAGGAGACGGTGTTGGCACGGTCAGCCACGGCGCCGGCACCGATCGCCACCGAATTCTCCGCCTTGGCGGTCGAGCCATGGCCGATCGCCGTCGACTTGGTGGCGCTGGCCACCGAGTTCGCACCGGTCGCCGTGGCGTGCATACCCGTGGCGTTGGCGTTGGCGCCGGAGGCCGTCGAGTGGGTACCCGTGGCCACCGCGCCTTCGGTGCTGGCATCGCCGTGTGCGGCGAACAGCCCGTTGCTGCCGGTACCGCTGCTGCCACCGCCGGTGCCGCCGCCGGTGCCACCGCCGTTACCGCCGCCAGTGCCGCCGCCATTGCCGCCGCCCGTGATCGACTCCAGCGTGTCCACCCGCTTCGTCAGCGAGAAGAGCTGGCCACCATTCACGGCCTGCGTGCTGCCTTCGGAGATCTTGCCATCGGCGACATTGCTCAGCAGGACCGGAGCGCCGCCGAGGTTGCCGAAGTAGACGGCTTGCCTCTTATCATCCGAGTAGGTCACCGCCAGGCTGGTCTTGCCATCGGTGCCCAACAGACCGGCATCCTTCAGCTGCTTCAGGTTGATTGCATCGGTATCTTCCGTGCCAGCCGCAAGATTGCGGATCTTGGTGCCCTTGCCCTTGGTACCGGCCAGGGTGAGCGCCTCCTTGGTGTCGTCGTCGTACATCACACCGAGCGGATCGCCGGTGCCGGCGCTGGCGCGGATGGCGTCGTTCATCTGCTTGACGTTGACCGCGTCCGTCTCGTCCTTGCCGGCGGAAACGTTCTTCAGCTTGGTCGCATCGCCGCCCTTGTTGAAGGTCACCGAACCCTTGCCCTTGTCGTCGTAGGCGACAAAGGTATTGGTCGACTTGCCGGTGTCGTCAAACGTCAGGCCAGCATCCGTCAGCTGCTTCAGGTTGACCGCATCGCCATCCGAGCGGCCGGCGGCCACGTTCGACAACACGGAGGCCTTGCCGCCCTTGTTGAACGTCACGTGCTCCTTGCTCGCGTCGTCGTAGGCGACGAAGGCATTGGTCGCATTGCCATCGCCGTCGATCGTGACGCCGAGGTCCTTGAGCTGCTTCATGTTGACGGCGTCGCTGTCGGCCTTGCCGGCGGCCACGTTGGTCAGCGTGGTGGCACTGCCGCCCTTGTTCAGGGTCAGCGTGGTGCGCTGGTCGTTGTCATAGAGAACCGACAACGGGTCCGTGCCGCCACCGCCGCTACCGCCGCTGTTGGCCGCCGCCGCCAGTGCCGAGCCCACGTCCGTGTAGGTCTTGCCGCCGATGTTGTAGGTCGGCGACTTGACGCTGCCGTCCGCATTCAGTTCGGCACCGCCGCCGAGGGCCTTGGTCACGCCCTTGAGCTGCGAGACGTTGACGGCGTCGGTGTCACCGGTACCGGCGGCGAGGAAGACCATGCGGCGTTCGTTGCCCTTGGCGCCGACGGAGATGACGTTGTCAAGCGCGCCATTGCTGTTGGCGCCGAGGACGACACTGTTCTTGCCTTCGGCGTTAATCAGGTTACTGCCGATCAGGACGGTATCCGTTGCCGTGTCCCGAGTGGAAGAGTTGTAACCGATAACGACCGAACGCACTGCATTTCCTGCCGCCTTGGCACCAATTGCCACGACCTCATCAGCCGAGGAGGAGCCTCCTTGCCCGATCACCACCGAATTGGTGCCGTCAACTGCGAGTTTGCTGCCGACGCCGACAGATCCCTTGCCGCCGACCGACACGCTGTAGCCAAATGCGGCGGCCTCTTCCGCATTGGCTCGTGCGCTAAGTCCAACTGCAATGGTGTCCCTGTGCGTCGCCGACGTCTCATTCTGCTTATTGGTCGGTCCAGCCATGATCAGTTGCTCTGGTTTAGCCGAGGACTCCGCACTCAGCATGCGCGACTCCTTCGCTGGTGCCGTGTTCAAATCGGCCAGCAGCCTGTTGACCTGTCCGAGATTGACCGCGTCGGTATCACCAGTGCCCTCCGCGACGTTGACTATACGACGGAGATTGCTGGTGCCCCCAACGGCAAAGGTATTCTTCTCCATGGCTACAGAGCCAAAGCCGACTGCGATGGCATCGTCCTGCGCTGCCACTGCTCCGTAGCCAAGAGCTAGAGCACGATCCCCGCTGGCGTTGGCACGGTAGCCCATCGCCATTGCCTGATCGCCCTGGCTACGCGCATTGCGGCCAACCGAAAGCGCCTGATTACCCATAGCGAATGCGTTACCGCCAATGGCGACCGCATCCGTTCCGGTGGCCTGCGCCTGCGCGGCGTCCGAAGGACCGAACTTCATGTACTTCAGGTTCGGCGCGATGCCCTGCATGCTTTCGGTCACCGCCGACAGGGCCGATCCGACGTCCTGATAGGTGTGGGCATTGCCATTCGCGTCGTTGATGATATAGGAGGGCGACGACAGTCCGCCCTTGCCGTCGGCCGCGGCACCACCTCCCAGCGCGGCGGCAACGTGTCCCATACCGGTGTTGAGCTGCTTCAGGTTGACCGCGTCGTTGTCAAGGGAGCCTGCGGCGACGTTGCTCAGCGTTGTAGCGGAGCCGCCACTGTTGAAGGTGACCTTGGTCTTGGTGCTGTCGTCATAGGTCACGACCCCGCCCTTGACTTCACCATTGCTGCCAAAGTCCATACCGGCATCCTTCAGCAGCTTCAGGTTCACCGCATCGCTGTCAGCCTTGGCAGCCGCCACATTGGTCAGCGTCGTCGCCGCCCCCCCCTTGTTGAGCGTCACCTTGGTCTTGTTGCTGTCATCGTAGGCCACGGACAGTGCGCTGCCCGGCGCGGACTTGATCGCGTCATTGAGTTGGTCGACGTTGACCGCATCACTACCGTCCACGCCCTTGGCCACATTGCTCAGCGTCGTAGCGGAGCCGCCCTTATTGAACGTCACCTTGGTCTTGGTGCTGTCGTCATAGGTCACGACCCCGCCCTTGACTTCGCCATTGCTGCCGAAGTCCATGCCCGCATCCTTCAGCAGCTTCAGGTTCACCGCATCGCTGTCGTTCTTGGCCGTGGCAACGTTAGTCAACTGGACTGCCGTCGTGGCATCCTTACCGCCCAACGTCACCTTGGTCTGGGTGCTGTCGTCGTAGGTGACCACCTTGTTGTTCACCTTGCCGCCCGTGCCGACGTCCAGGCCCGCGTCTGTCAGTTGCTTGACGTTGACCGCGTCGTTTTCCGACACGCCAGCCGCCACATTGCTCAGCGTCGTAGCGGAGCCGCCACTGTTGAAGGTGACCTTGGTCTTGGTGCTGTCGTCATAGGTCACGACCCCGCCCTTGACTTCGCCATTGCTGCCGAAGTCCATGCCCGCATCCTTCAGCAGCTTCAGGTTCACCGCATCGCTGTCGTTCTTGGCCGTGGCAACGTTAGTCAACTGGACTGCCGTCGTGGCATCCTTACCGCCCAACGTCACCTTGGTCTGGGTGCTGTCGTCGTAGGTGACCACCTTGTTGTTCACCTTGCCGCCCGTGCCGACGTCCAGGCCCGCGTCTGTCAGTTGCTTGACGTTGACCGCGTCGTTTTCCGACACGCCAGCCGCCACATTGCTCAGCGTCGTAGCGGAGCCGCCACTGTTGAAGGTGACCTTGGTCTTGGTGCTGTCGTCATAGGTCACGACCCCACCCTTGACTTCGCCATTGTTGCCGAAGTCCATGCCCGCATCCTTCAGCAGCTTCAGGTTCACCGCATCGGTATCGTTCTTGGCCGTGGCAACATTGGTCAGCGTCGTCGCCTCACCGCCCTTGTTGAACGTGATCTTCGACTTCTTGTCATCGTCATACGATACCGCTAGCGCATTGGTCGGGACCGACTTGATCGCCTCATTGAGTTGATCGACGTTGACAGCATCTGTGCCCCCGGTACCCTTTGCGACGTGAATGATGCGGCGCTCGTTGCCCTTGGCTCCGATCGACATCACATTGCTCACATTCGCATCGCTGGAATCGCCGAGGATGATGCTGTTCGTAGCGGTGCCTGCAATGCGCGATCCGATTGCGACGTTCTTATCACCTGCAATCGCGACGGTATCGCCGATGCCGACCGAACTGTCTCCATCGATACTGGCCCGATAGCCGATACTCACGGCGCTTTTTCCAGCCGAGGTGGCAACGCTGCCGATCGCGATAGAGTTCGTGCCACCCGTCGAGACGTTCTGACCGATGCCGACGCTGCCCGCCTGCCCTGAGGTCACGTTCGAACCGATGGCGACTGCGCTGTCGGCAGTGGCCTTGGCATTCAGACCAATCGCCAGTGCCTCGGCGCCTTGAGCCTCAGTCCCTTCGAGTTTGTTTGTGCTTCCGATCGCAATGAGCTTGTCCAGCGGGGGAAGTGCGGCCCTAGTCTCCGCCGACAGAGTCGAGTAGTTTTCCGGATTAGGCTTGATACCTTTCAGCAGACTATTGACCTGCCCGAGGTTCACCGCATCGTTTTCGCCTACGCCATCCGCAACGTTAATGATGCGGCGTGCGTTCGAAGAACTGCCGACTGAGACAACGTTGACCTGGTCCGCCACGGAATTGGCGCCGAGCGCCACGGACCCCGTCTGCACAGCCACCGAACCGATGCCGATGGCCGTTGCCCGATCCGCCGAGGCGTTCGCGCGATAGCCGATCGCTACGGCATCATCCCCTTGCGCACGCGCATTGCGGCCAATGGCACTGGCGTGCTCGCCCATGGCAAACGCATTACCGCCGATCGCCACCGCATCGGTACCGCTGGCCTGCGCCTGCGCTGCGTCGGAAACCCCGAACTTCATATACTTCAAGTTCGGCGCAATATTGCTCATATTCGCATTGAGCGCATCAACCGCCGAACCCACGTCGCTGTAAGTGCCATCCTTGCCATCCAGCCCCTTCACCGTATAGGTGGGTGCCTTGACCTTGCCTTCGGCGTCAATGGTGGCGCCGCCGCCCAGCGTGGACACGGTGTCCTTGAGCTGGGCCAGGTTGACGGCATCCGATGCGCTGCGGCCATTCGCGACATTGGTGATGGCGGCGGCGGAACCGCCGCTGTTCAGCGTGATCTTGGCCTTGGTGTCGTCGTCGTAGCTGACGGCCAGCGGATTGGCGCCGCCCGCCGTGCTGGCTGCCTGCAGCGCGTCGCCGACGTTGCTGTAGTCCTTGCCGCCGATGGTGTACTTGGGCGCGTTGAGCTTGCCGGTGGCGCTGTCGATGCCGGCGCCGCCGCCGAGCGCTTGGGTCACGCCGGTGAGCTGCGAGACGTTGACGGCGTCGGTAGCCTGGGTGCCGGCGGCCACGTGGATGATCTGGCGCGTATCTTCCACCGGCGGAATAGAAGGATTGGTCGACGTGGTGATGGAACCCACCGATACCACGTTCTGGCGGCCGGCAGTATTGGCGCCTGCGCCGAGGGCGACGGAATTGCTCCCATCCGCGGAGGCGCCAGCGCCGATGGCGATGCCGTTGGTAGCGCGTTCGGCCACCTGGGCGTCAGTGCCGAGGGCGATGCCGTCGTAGCCCTTGGCCACTGCCACCGGACTGCCTCCCTTGCTGTTGACGGCAAGGAAGTCGAGCTTGGTGGGTTCGACCATGCCGCTGGCGACAGCATCCTTGAGCTGCTTGACGGTGACGGCGTCGGTGTCGGACTCGCCCTTGCTCAGGTTGATCAGCTTCTTGCCGGCGGCATTGGCTTCGCCGTTGGCGCCGTTGAACAGCACCACCTGGTTGGCCACGCCATCGTCACCGAGAACGCCCGCCTGCTGCATCTGCAGCACGTTGACCGCATCGTGCTGCGCCTTGCCTGAGGCCACGTTGTGGATGATGGTGCCGGTCTTGCCCTTGAGCGTGATGTCGTCGCGATTGCCGTTGTCGTAGGACACGGCCAGCCCGACCTGGTCGCCGGTCACCGGGTCCTCGGTGAGCAGGCCGGCGTCCTTCAGTTGCCTGATGTTGACCGCATCGAGATCGGCCTTGCCGGCTTTCAGGTTGGTGATGGTGGTGCCGCCCTTGGCGCCGGCCAGCGTCACCAGGTCCTTGGTTTCGCTGTCGTAGGCGACGAACGCACCCTTGACGTTACCGTTGCCGTCCACTTTCAGGCCGGCATCGGTGAGCTGCTTCAGGTTCACCGCATCGGTATCGGCAGTGCCGGCAGCGATATTGCGCAGGGCCACGCTGCCGCCGCCGTTGCGCTTCAGGGTGACGCTGGCATGGCTGGCCGCGTCGTCGTACATGACCGCATCGGCAATCGAATTGTTGCCGCCGCCGGTGACATTCTGGATGGCATCGTTCAGCTGGCCGACGTTGACGGCGTCGGTGCGCGAGGACCCCGCCGCCAGGTTGGTGATCTGGCGCTGCTGTCCTTGGGTGCCCACCGATACGCTGTTGTCGCGGTCGGCTACGGACCCGGCGCCGAGCGCGACGGTGTTCGTGGCGTTGGCGTGCGCACCGGCGCCGATGGCCACGGCGCGCAGGGCGCTGGCCTGGGCGTCGTCGGAGCCGTCGCTGAGACCCTGCGCCTTGAAGTAGCGGTTGCCCTGCGCGGCCAGCACAGCGACCTCGCTGAGCTGGGCGACGTTGACGGCGTCGGTTTCTTGCACGCCCGCCTTGACGTTGGTGATCTGCCGCTTGTAGCTGTCGGTGCCGACCGAAATGGTATCGGCACGGTCCGCCACGGACTTGGCGCCGAGCGCCACACTGTTGCGCCCGGTAGCGGTAGCCTGGTTGCCCATGGCGGCACTGTAGGCCGCCAGCGCGGCGGCATCGTTGCCGAGCGACAAGGTACTGTCTGCGGTCGCCGACGAGCGCGTGCCGATGCTTACGCTCCGGTAGCCGCTGGCGCGCGCATCCGCGCCCGCTGCGATTGCGCTGTCACCGCTGGCCTGAGCCCGCGCGCCAAGCGCGGTGGAGGTCTTGCCGACGGCCTTGGACTGCGCACCGATGGAGGTGGCGTGCTCCGCGCTGGCGTCTGCCTGCAGGCCGAAGGCCGAGGTGCGGTCTCCGATCGCATGGGAGCCATAGCCGACCGCGGTGGCTGCGTGCCAGAAGTTGGGATCGCCGCTCCCGCTCGGCGTCGAGCTTTGTGCGACGGAACTGGCGCCGATGGCCATGTCGCCGGGATCCCTGGCCTGCGCAGGCTTGACGGAACTCGCACCGGCATCGAGACCGGGCCGGATCTGGATCAACTGATCGCTTGCGGGCGCCGCCTGCGCGCTCCCCGCCGCCAGCATCAGTCCGCCTGCGGCGAGCCCGGCGGCGCGGCTGCGCCTGACGGCCGCGCGGCCACCCTTGCATTTGCCGCGCCCGGCCGTGATTTCGGAGGCCACGGCCCATCCGTTCTGGGCTTCGCTCCAGATGATCTTGTATGACTTGTTCAAGGTGTTTCTTCCCTAATCTGAACGGCCGAATTGCATTGCATGAGATCGTTGCGTCGGCCTTGGAAAATAGAACTGCGGCGTGTGGAAGTGCCACTTCAAGGCATGAAAACGATAGCGAAAGCCTCGCTGGAAAGGCATTGGACGAGTCTGAAAGTGCAGAGGATTTCGCTGCGAAGCGTCTTACGAAAAGACCGGTACCGACGGAGATTTGCCGCAGCACCGGCGCCTGGGCATACCTGCTGTCCAGCCGCGGCCTGCAAGGCATGCGAAGCCCGCGATCCGAGCGCCTCGGCGCCTTTTCCCAGCCCCTCGCGGCGAAGGGAACCATCAGACCGCTACGAATCCGCGGAAGCAGGCGCTCGGAAAAGGATGAGGAGAAGGGAAAGGGAGAGCGAGGGGGAAGACGAGAGGAAACGGTGCGCTGGCGGCGGGCGGAAGGAAGACCGGCGCAGGCCGGATTCCCAAGACGATGCGCCGACAGGCCGCCGCCGGACGACGGCTACCTGGCCCGCAGGTTCATGCGGTCATAGAACGCATAGCGCTCCATCACCATCGGCACGTAGGCCTGCGTCTCGGTGTACGGGGGGATCCGTCCGCCATGCCGTGCCACGGCCCCGCTGCCGGCGTTGTAGGCGGCCAGCGCCAGCGGCAGGCTGCCGAAGCGCTTGAGCAGCATGGCCAGGTGGCGGGCGCCGGCCATCACGTTCTGCCGCGCATCGTAGAGATCGGCCGCGCCGTGCTCCGCGCCGGTGGCCGGCATCAGCTGCATCAGGCCCGTCGCCCCCTTGGGCGACAACGCGCGCGGGTTGCCGCGCGATTCCACGTCGATCACGGCCATCAGCAGCGACGGGTCGACGGCGGTGGCGAGCGCGGCCTCGCTGATGATGGGCGCCAGGCGACCGATGCGCGCGGCCGTGGCCACGGCGGGCGGGCCCGCTAAGCCGCGCGGAGCTGACTGCGCGCCAATCTCCACGATCCGCGCCAGCCGCTCGTCCGGCTCCGGTTCGCGCATGGGCCCGACGCCCTCGCCCAGGCCACCGCGGATAACCTGAACCGCGCCCGATGGTGTGCCAGTCGTCGCACCGTGCGCACCTTGCGCAGCGGCAGCGGCCAGCAGTACGGCAAGCGCCCAGCGCGGCAGACGCCGGCCGCCGCACAGCTGCCGCACGCCGCAGGCTTGCCGTCCCGATTGCCCTCCCACCTTCGGCCTCACTTGCCACCCCGGAACGGCGACTGCATCCGCACCAGCGCCTCCGATTCGAGCGCCAGCGGCCAGCGGCCGGTTTCGATGCCGTCTTCCAGCTTCACCAGGCAAGGCGAATCGGGATTGGCGGGCCTGCCGTAGGGATCGCCCGGCTCCGCCGGTTCGCGCGTCAGAATGCCGCCGCTGCCGATATTGCCGATGACGTTGGCCACGTAGTAGAAGACCTTGTTGGCCAGTGGCACGTACATGTCGTAGCAGTACAGGGCGCGGATCTTGAGCAGGTTGGCATCCTGGATGTTGACGCCGGATTCCCGTCCCGCCCGCGTATTGCGGTAATAGAGCGTATCGTTGGCGATCTCGGTGAAGGTCTTCCCGTCGTAGCCGACCGGCTGGCCGAAGTCGCGCAGCATGGCAGGCGTCGGGCTGACCAGCGTGATCACGCTGTGCGCGCGCACGTCGGCTCTTGCCTTGTCGAAGGCGGCCTGGCTGCCGTCGGCATCCGCGGCGCGCGCGTACAGCGGCGCCAGGCCGCGCGCCAGGCCGATGCGCATGCTCTCCAGCGAACCGTGGTTGACGGCCCCCTCGCGCGCAGCCTGCAGCGTGGCGTAGTCGAGCGTCGCCTTGGCCTGGTAGAGCAGCGCGAACTGGAGGATGCCCAGGCAGAAGAACAGCAGCAGCGGCGCGATCACGATGAACTCGACCGCGGCCTGCCCGTGCTGCCGGGCGGGAGGCCTCAGATTGGCTCGCATTGCCGTTCCTCGAAGGCGAGCGTATCGCCGACCCGGATGCGGTGCCGCTCCGCCGCGCCTGCTGCCAGTTCGAGTACCTGCAGGGCACGTATCTTGAACAGCGCGCGGCGCGGTGGCACCTCATGCTGGATTTCCAGCACCTGCTGCTTGCGGTCGAGGAAGACCACATCGATGGCAAAGCGCATGCCGAAGGTATGCACCGCGCCGCATGGCCGCAGCAGCAGGCCGGCGTCGTCGCTCAGGCCGTCGCGGCCCAGCAGCCCGACCATGCGCTCGACCGAGGTCTGCGCCACCTCGACCAGCACCGGCGTGCTGCGGCCGGCAACGTTCAACAAGGTCAGCTTCACAGCAATCCCTCCTGCATGAATTTCATCACGATGGGGAAAGCCAGCACGATGAAGGTAATGGGAAAAATAAAGACCAGCAGCGGGAACACCAGCTTCACCGGCGCTTCCATGGCTTGCTTCTCCGCACGCTGGAAGCGCTCCACGCGACGCTGGTCTGCCTGGAAGCGCAATGCGGCGGCCATGCCGGAACCCATGCGGTCGGCCTGGATGACCACGCCGACGAAGTTGCTGATCTCACGGATCTCGACCCGCTCGTCGAGCCGGCGCAGCGCCTCGGTACGCGACAGCCCCGACTTCAGGTCGCGCAGCATGTGCTCGAACTCGCGCCGCAGCGGCCCGTCCGGCCCCTTCTCCACCGCATGCTTGAGCGCGCCGTTCAGGTTGAGGCCGGCCTCCACCGCCAGGGTCAGGAAGTCGAGATAGATCGGCAGTTGCTTGAGGATGCGGGCAACGTGGCGGCGGCGGATGTCGTGGACCCAGATGCGCGGGTAATACCAGCCCAGCAATGCCATGCCGAGCAGGATCCACGGCGAGAACGACGACAGCAAGACCATCGGCAGGATGCCCATCATCATGGCGATCAGCGTCGACAGGATGCGCAGCGCGGCGAACTGGCGCGGCGACAGCAGGAAGAGCAGGCCCGTCACGCGCAGCTGCTGCTCGATCCGGCTCAGCGTGCCAGGACGCACGAGGACGCCGAAATGGTGGTCGACGAAATTCACCAGGGGCCAGAGCGCGCGCAGCATCGGCGGCAGCGGGTCGAGGTAAAGGCGGTCTTCCGTCGGGACCGCGCCGGTCAGGCGCTTGATCGACAGGAACATAATGACCACGGCGGACAGGGATCCTGCCCCGATAAGAAAGGCGATCAGCAGCAGCATGGCTTACACATCGATATGGGTGATCTTGGTGATCGACTTGTAGCCGAGGAACTCCATCACCGCGATGACCGAGAGCGTGGCCCACCCCACTGGCTCCGAGAACAGCGGCACCATTGCCTCGGGCTCCATGTGGCGCAGCACCAGCATCATCAGCAAGGGCAGGCAGGTCATCACGATGCCCTGCATGCGGCCCTGTGCGGTGAGGGCGCGGATCTTGCCCTCCATCATCGACTTCTCGCGCAAGGTGCGCGCCACCGACTCCAGCGATTCGGCGAGGTTGCCGCCGACCTCGCGCGAGATGGCGATCGCCGCCGTGACCATCATGAAGTCCGCCAGCGGCACGCGCTTCTCCATGTTGCGCATGGCGATGCCGAGATCGACGCCCAGGCGCAGCTCACGCAGCAGCAGGTCGAACTCCTGGGAAACGGGCGGCTGCGCTTCCGCCACCACGCTCTCCAGCGCGATCGGGAAACTTGCGCCGGCACGCATGGCGCCGGCCATCATCAGCAGGGCATCTGGCATCTGCTGCTCCAGCATCTGCAGCCGGCGCTTGCGCATCCAGGCCATGTACTTGCGCGGCACCATGAACGCCATCGGCGCGGCCACCGCGGTAGCGAGCAGGTTGCCGGTGGCGACGAAGACGCCGAGCGGCAGCAGGACCACCGCCCCGGTGGTCCAGGCCAGCACCTTCTGGCGGCTGACGAAGACGAAGGTGTCGGCCAGCGAGGCGGCCAGTTCGCCGGCGACGTGCTCGGTACGGGAAGTGAATAACTTCTTGCCCTGGCTGATCAGGATCCAGCCGATCAGCAGGATGCCGCAGAAGATGACGGGCAGGACGACGGTCAGACTCATGGCAGCGCCTCACTCCCCCGTGTGGGTAAAGATATCCGTATTGACCGGGATGCCGCGACGCAGGAGATCCTGGTAGAAGTCCGGCACGTAGGACGTCGGCGTGAAGCGGCCCTGGATCTTGCCGTCGCGGTTGAAGCCCTCTTCCTTGAACACGAAGACATCCTGCAGCAGGATCACGCCGGACTCCATGCCGCTGACCTCGGTGATGTGCGTCACGCGGCGCGAACCGCACGAGAAGCGGGTCTGCTGCACGATGATGTCGATGGCGGAGCTGACCTGCTCGCGGATGGCGGTCACCGGCAGGTCGAGCCCGGCCATCAGGGTCATGACTTCGAGACGGGCCAGGCAGTCGCGCGGCGAGTTCGCGTGCGCGGTGGTCAGCGAGCCGTCGTGGCCCGTGTTCATCGCCTGCAGCATGTCCAGCGCCTCGCCGCCGCGGCATTCGCCGACCACGATGCGGTCCGGGCGCATGCGCAGGCAGTTCTTGACCAGTTCGCGGATGTGCACTGCCCCCTTGCCTTCCATATTGGGCGGGCGGGCCTCCAGCGAAACCAGGTTCGGCTGGGTGAGCTGCAGTTCGGCGGCATCCTCCACCGTGACGATGCGTTCGTCATCGGGAATGAAATTGGACAGCACGTTCAGCAAGGTGGTCTTGCCCGAGCCGGTACCGCCGGAGATGATGATATTGGCACGTCGCTCGACCGCCACCTCGAGGAACTCGAGCATATCGGGTGACATCGAGCCAAAGCGGATCAGGTCCTCGCCGACCAGCTTGCGCTTGGAGAACTTCCGGATGGTGATGTTCGGCCCCTTGAGCGCCAGCGGCGGGATCACGGCGTTGACGCGTGAGCCGTCGGCCAGGCGCGCGTCGACCATCGGCGAGCTCTCGTCGATGCGCCGCCCCAGCGGCGCGACGATGCGCTCGATGGCGCCCACCACAGCGCGGTCGTCGGTGAATATCACCGGGGTTCGCTGCAGCTTGCCGGAGCGCTCGATGAAGATCTCGTCATGGCAGTTGACCATGATTTCCGACACGGAGTCGTCGGCCAACAGCTCTTCCAAAGGGCCGAGTCCGATGATCTCGTCGAACACTGACTTCTTCAGCACCTCCAGAGGGATCTCCGGCACCTTGAAGCGCGGGTCGCCACCCAGTGCCTCGTCGAGCGTGGCGCCGACCGTTTCGCGCAGTTCCCGCTCATCCATGCGTGCGACGTTGAGCCGGCGCAGGTCGAGCGCGCCGATCACCTTCTGGTGGGCGCGCTTGCGCAGTTCAATGCCGAGCGGGCTGTTGATCGGCGCTACCTGCTGCGGTTCGGCGGACGGACTGGCGGTCGCGCGTCGGCGCGGCTGCACCTCGGTGGCGACCGCCGGCGACGGCTTGGCAACGCTTGCCGTGGCGCCGCTCGGCGCCACCGCCGGCGCTGGCGCCGGCAGGTCATCGGCCGGGCGTGGCATGGCAAAGGGGTCGCGCGGCAACTGCGGCGCGTCCCCTTGACCGGGGACGGCGCCGTTCAGCCGCGCGGCATAGGCCACCGCGTCGACGGTCCCGCTGGCTGGAGCCTGCGCGGCGGCCGCGGCGTGCGAGCGCGATGAGAAGCGCAGGACACGGATAGTGGCGGTACCGATCTCGATGGTGTCCGAGGCATTGAGCGGACCGTAGCGGGTCACCGGCTCGCCGTTGACCAGCGTGGCCACCATGCCGCCCTGGTCCTCGATGTAGTACGCGCCGTTCTCCAATGCGATGCGGGCGTGCACACGGCCGACCAGCAGCCCCTTGACGATGACGTCGCAGGATGCGTCCTTACCGATCACGCAGGCCTGGTCGAACTCGATCTCCTGCGGCGCCTCATTGCGCCGATTCACCTGGATAGTCAACATAGTCCGTTTCCTCCTGAGCGTCAGCGCATCGGCACGGCGCCGCCGCCGAGCACGTCGACCTGCTGCGGCATGCGCTTGGCGCCCCCCGGCAGCAAAGGCCGCTGGGCGCTACGCGCCTGCGGCTGCTCCTGCCCCTGGCGCACAGCAGTCACTCGTGCCTCGTCCGCGCTTGCCGACCGCGGCATGGCGCCATCGAGCAAGCGCGGCTTGATAGCGGCAATGCCCGCCGAGGTACCCGCCGGTTCGGCCGGCGCCGGTGCCGGTGCCGGTGCCGGTGCCGGTGCCGGTGCCTCCACGGGGGCCTGAAGCGGCGCTGGCGCGAACTTCCCGGCCTCTTCCACGGGCGCCGCCTCCACGGGCACCGCCTTGGCACGCTGGCCGTCCGGCTTGATGACCGACAAGGGGCTCGGATCGCCATAGCGGGATCGGTAGTTCTCGTCGATCTGGCTGGCGCGCGACATCAGCCCGGCGTTCGGCTCCTGCCCCGGCTGCGATGGATCGGAGATCAACGGCGTGACGAAGATCACGAGATCGCTCTTCTTGGCGCGGAAGTCGTCGGAGCGGAACAGCCGGCCGAGGATGGGAATCTGGCCCAGGAAGGGCAGCTTGGACGCCATGTCGGATGCATCCGCGCTGACCAGGCCGGAGATCGCCAGCGTCTCGCCCGCTCGGATGGACACGTCCGATTCGGTACGGCGCGTCAGGAAGCCGGGCATGCCGCCGTAGCTGACCGAGGGATCGATCTGGCTGATCTCGGTCTGCAGCTTGGCGGAGATCACGTTGTTCGAATCGACCACCGGGCTGATGTCCAGCTTGATGCCGTAGGGCTTGTACTGGATATCGATGGTGCCGAGCGCGCCGGCGCGCGGGATCGGCACCTCGCCACCGGCCAGGAAGGTGGCAACGCCACCGCTCTTGGCGTTGAGCTCGGGGGCGGCCAGGATATAGGCGTCGCCGTCGAGCACGGCAAGGTTGATGCGGGAAGCGAGCTGCGTCGAGATGCCGGCGAGGAAATAGCCGGTCCCCGACAAGGCGGCACTGGCCATGCCGGTGGCGATATGGCCCTGCCCGCCGATGTTCGGCCCGGCAATCTGCGTATCCCAGGCGATGCCGAGCTTCTTCTGTGCGGTGCGGGAAATCTCCACGATCTGCACCTTGAAGTGCACCGTCTTCTTCAGCGCATCGCCTTCCTCGATCGTCGTGGTGTCGATCACGTGCTCGAGGCCGTCGATCGCCGCCTTGATCAGCGGCAGCTTGTCGCGATGCACCGGTCCGGACAGCACGATATTGGGGCCGGTAGCGCTCACCCGCAGGCCGGGGATGTTGCCGAGCACCTGGCGCAACTGGGCCGCGTTTTCCTCGACGTTGGCCTTGGCCACACGCACCTTGGTCTCCAGGGCGACCCCCTTCTCCGTCCACACGATCAGCGAGGTCACGCCCGCCCCATCGCCCAGCAGCAGCAGGCGGCCATCGACCACGCTGGCCGACAGGATGCGGCCGTTGCCGACCGCGATGCGCTTGATGGTGCCGGGTATGGACAGCGTCCGGGCTTCGCCGCGGAACATCTCGAGCACACCCTCGGAGGTCTGCGTGAAAGCGGCGGGAACCGCCTGGACCCAGCCGGCATTGCCGGCCGCATGGGCCACGGGCAGCGACTGGACGATCAGTACCGCGGCGATGCACGCCGGCAGCAGGGTACCGCGGCGCGGCTGGCGCACCGGTTTCTTTTCTACGAATGACATGAGCGCGACTCGTTATCGGTTCTGACCCGGCGCCGCGCGCTCTTGCAATTGCTGCACGATGGCGTTCGCCTGGTCGACAAGGCTGTGGGTGGGCGCCTGGGGCGCGGCGGCGGGCGCGGCCGTGGATGGCGCGGAGGGTGCGGAGGGGCCGGTGCGGCGCGCCGGCTCGGCTTCGTCCGGCACGCGCATCATCTGGCGTCCCATGCCGCCGGCGATGATCTCCACCGCGCGCTCGGCTTCCCCACCCGCCGAGAACAGGTTGCTCTCGTTGAGGCCGGTGGGAACGGTGAAGCCTTCTTCATCCGCATTGCGTAACAGCAGGCGCAGTCCGCCGATACGCTGCGCCAGCGCCACGCGGGGCGCGTCCTCGACGGCGATCTGCACGGTAACCGTGTCGTAGTCCGTCCGGCGCCGGCCGTCCTGCTCGTCGAGCGCCTCGCCGGCATCGCGCGGGCGCACATCCTGGCCGACCGCCAGTACCAGCACGTTCGACAGCATCAGGCGGATCATGCGCGGCTCTTCCCGGCTCGCACCCTCGCTGTTCACGACACGTGGCGTGCCGGTCCAGTAGAGATCGACCCGGTCGCCGGGCTTGACCATCTTGGCCGTGGAGTTGATAGTGTCGATCTCCAGCGTCACCGCGCGCTGCCCGGGGGCCAGCCGATCGGAGAAGTCGCGCCCGCGCAGGGCCTCCACATCGGCGCGGCGCAGAGGCCTGCCGCGGAGCACGGGCTTGATCGTCTGCGAGGCCTCGAGCGCGGCGAAATCCTCCGCGCGCACCATGTCGTCATAGACCAGGTCAGGGGGAATCTCGCGCATGGCGAACACGCCCGACGCCAGCGAGGTGCCGGCTTCGATATCGCGCACCGGCACCACGACCTGGACGCCGGCCTGGCGCTGCTGCGCCATCGACTCCTTCAGTCGCTCCTCGCGGGCGGCGAGGTACTGGTAGGACAGGTAGGTCAGACCTGAGGCGATCAGTGCGGCAAACAGCAGCAACGCCCAGGGATTGCCAAGGATGGACCCGATCTTGATTTTTTTAAGCATAAGACTGGGCTGCCCCGCTCAGGGCAGCGACAAGGAAAAGCTGTAGGCTTGGAAAAAGGACTTCAGGGCGGTGATCAGTGCCTCTTCGGTCCAGGCGAAACGAAAGAACAGCAGGAAGCCGAACACGGTGCAGGACAGCAGCACGATGTACTCGGCATAGGCCTGTCCGGCCTGGGCCCGCGGTCCCGCGCACCTTGCATGGCCGGTGCGCCGGCGCGGCGCGCCGGATCGGGTTGCAACGAACGTCATTCAAAAACTCCGGATCACATTGACGACGGCCCGGCTCGAGGCGCCGCCGTCGGAGAACACCGCGTCGAGCCGGTCCTTGCCGCGCTGCATGGCCAGCGCATGGCCGTTCACGGCATTGCTGCCATCCAGCGCATAGGCCGGTGCCTGCGCAACCAGGCGCCAGCCCTCGCCGGCCAGCCGGCGCTGGTAGGCCTCCATGCCCTCCTTGCCGCGGCCGGGCACGTCCAGCACCCAGGTACGGCCCGTCTGCCGGATATCGCGGCTTTCGATATCGGACAGGGTGCGGCCACCGGCCGGCAGGGCGACCTGCTCCGCGCGGATCTGATGCTGGCGCGCGCGAGGGGTCAGGCGCGTCACACTCAGGATGCCCCGCACCGCCTCGGCCGTGGACTGCCGCGGAAGCTGCAGCAGGTAGAAGCAGTCTCCGTCGAGCGCGCTCAACGCCAGCGATGCACCGAGGCTGCGCCCCTTGGCCGGCACGTCTTCCCGCGACCAGAAGTCACGGAAGGCGGCCGACACGTCCTGCGAGGAGCCCGGCAGCGTCACGGCGGTCACCGTGCTCTCCAGGCCATTGATCAGCATGTCGCGCCCGACCATTTCGATGCGCTCCGGCGCGACCGGCTGCTTGTCGCAGCGCTCTTGAGCCGGCGCCGCGAACGGCAGCATCAACAAGCAGGCGGACAACAGTGCCTGCCGGCATGCGCCCCGCAGCCCTTCGACCGATTTCATGTCACGCATCTGCATGGCGTTCATCTGCATGGCGTTCATTGGCTCACCCGCTCGTAAGGCACCACGTCCGGGGCCAAGCGCCCGAACTGCAGATCGGCGATTTCAGGGGCATAGATGGCCAGTTGCCGGTACTGGCCCGGCTCCACCAGGTTGGCCCGGCTGGCCGGGACGGCCTGGGCGAACAGTGCCTGGTGGGAGTCCGTGCCCTCCGGCATCCACGTATTGCTCAGCATGACCGTGGTGTCGGTGAAGGTCAGCCCCTTGAAGGTCGGCCACAAGCGCACCAGCGCGGGATTGCGTGCGCCGGCATCCACCGATACTGCGGCGCGCTGCAGATTGCGGGTACTCAGGTTCATGCGCGCAACGACGGCGCGGCCGCGGGAGTCGTTGACCGAGCCGAAGGGCCCGGCGGTCTGCGCCCGCAGCGCTTCCGCGCCGGGATCGCGCACGTCGGACACCACGCGGACTTCGTCCGAGCGGCCGACCAGCGCCTTGCCGCTGTGGTCGTGCCACATGGCCTGCAGGTTCTTCGGCAGGGAGTAGCTCACCTCGCGGTCGGTCTTGCGCAGGGGCTCGCCGTTGGCCGTGACGACGCGGCGCAGGAACTCCGCCTTGAGCTCGATATCGTCCTTTCTCGCCGCCAGCGCGTTGGGGCCGTACTGGCTGTACCAGCCCTGGTCGGTCGCGGGATCCTCCCAGGCCGGCGGCCCGCTCTCCGGCTTGTTGAAATTGCCGTCGATCCAGAGGGTCCGTTCCCAGGCCGCGTAGCGGGAACCCATCAGCACCTTGTTGCGGACATCGTTGAGCTTGGCCAGCGAGACGATGGCGAGCAGCAGCACGCTCAGCACGAACACGGCCAGCACGACGAACTCGGCCATCGCCTGGCCGTGCTGGCCGGCGCGCAATGGTTTCTGCATCCTGATCATCGGCGCTTCCCGTCGTCCTGTGCCCCGCCGGCCTGCGCGGCGATCGCCGCCTGGCGCTCCGCGTCGCTGGTCGGTGCCAGCGTCGCCTGCCAATAGGGGCTGAAAAGGTTCGGATACTCGATCTTGGCATCGTCGCGCCGCCATCCCGCCGGCGTGACCAGCATGCCGGCCGCCTTGCCCACCAGGCCCGGCTCGTCGGGCCGGAGGAAATAGGCATTGGCGCTCGCCAGCGAGCGCATCACGCCGCCGGCGCTGCGGTCTTCGACGCGCATGCGTCCGCCACCGTTCAGGCCAGGCGTCTTGACCAGCGACGCGGCGCTGCGTTCGACCTCGATGGTGATACGCGGCGCACGGTTGGGCGGCAGGTCCCGCCCAGGACGCGAGCCGGCGCTGCCGCGCACTTCCATATAGGGCTGCAGCCCGCCATGCACCGCGTCGAGCGACTTGCCGGGCCCGGCCTGGAACTGGTCGGCGATGCCGCCCAGCACGTTGCGGCCGGGCACGCCGCTGCGATGGTCGCTGAAGTTGTAGTAGCCACCGTAGCCCTTCCAGTTGGCCGGCAAGGGGACTGGCATGACCATGTACGAATCCACGCCGCTGACGCGCAGCAGTTCGCCGTTGGCAGCGCCGCCGCGCCCGGTGGTCATGTCGAACGACACATTGCGCGGGTAGCCGAAGTAGACACATTCGATGCGGCTGCTCGCCGTGGTGGCATCGATCGCGGCCCAACCCTTCAGGTTCATGCGCAACTGGGTGCCACCCTTGTGCGAAGTATGGGTGACGATGCGCGAAGCGGTCGAACTCCAGCCACAGGCCCGGTTGGCGCTGTCATCGATCTGCTGGTAGCCGGGCGGCATGCTGCGCGGCGCGGTGCGGTCCTTGATGAAGCCGTCCAGCGTCTTGCCGTCGGTGGTGACCTCGGCAAAACGGTCGCGCACGTCGATGCCGCCCTGCTGCGGATCGAGCGTGATGGTGTACTGCTGCCACTCGGCCAGCTGCGCGGCATTGCGGGCGCTCGAGAAGTAGCCGCCGGTGACGTGGGTATCGCCCTGGTTCTCGCGGGCGACGAGGTCGGCCGTTTCCGGCACGGCCAGGAAGGTGGCCGCGTGGTAGTTGGCCTGGGCCAGGCTGAGCGCGTGGATGATCTTGTCCACGCCGGTGACCAGGGTAGGCATCAGGGCGTCAAAGGCTTCGCGCACCGGCCGGATCTGCTGCTTGCCCGCGCGCTTCGGTGAATTCCATTGTTCGGGATGGTCGGCGTACTGGTTGATCAGGGCGTCGAGGTCGGACCAGTCCCGGGTATAGGTGTTGTCCAGGTCGTCGATCCAAGACCTCAGGCTGACGGCCTGCGCGACGGTCACCTGGTTGGCCACCATGGCACGGTTGGTGTACGCGGCGAAGTTGTAGTCGCGCGCCTGCAGCACCGCTGCGCTGTAGGCGGCGGCGTCCGCGGTGTTCTGCAGCTTGATCTTGGCGGTCGTGCCCTGGAAGGCATGGAAGACCACGTAGACGGCCACGCAACCGGTCAGCAGGAAGGCCAGGGCGAAGGCCAGCGTCTGCCCGCCCTGGGAGCGGGCGACGCGGCCTGCCCTGCCCGGGTGGGCAGGACGATGCATATGAGCGATTGCTTGGCTTACTTGCCGCCGCCCACGTTGTTGTCGAGGTCGTAGTTGCCCAGGTTCTTCGTCTTTTCGGCGTTCGTCGCAGCCTTGCCTGCGTTTGCCTTCGCCTGGCTGATCTCGCCCGCGCCGCTCTGACCGGACATTTCCTTGGTCAGGCCCGCAGTCTGGTTACGGATCGTCTGGCCGAACAGCGAGTACACGCCGATCGCCGACACGGCGATCAGCGCGACGATGATGATGTACTCGGTCATGCCCTGGCCCTTCTGCTGCTTCAGGCTCTTCAAGGTGATATTGCGCAGTGGTTTCATGATGTTTTTGCTTGGACTATTGGAGGAATGAACAGGAAAGCGCTTGTGCGACACCGATGGAAAAGCTATCGGTTTGCAACCACGATATTAGGTAGCGGCACAAGGGATGCACATCAGACGCGTCCGGAATTTCGGAGGAATTGTGTGAGCCATTGCCGCACCGAGCGATGAACTTCGAGGGCCTTTCCCTATATCGCCTGCACAAGCGAGAAGCCGGCTGGAGGGCGATCCACCGCTGGTGTCCAGCGTCTTGGGTTCGTGGAAGAACTCAGTCTTTCGGGGATGTCGTGCGAGGCGAGGGACGATATGCGGGAAGGCTGGGGCCTTGCGAGCCCTCGTGGTGACGCATTGCGCGGCCCATCGGTGAACTGAGGGCGGACTCAGTCCGCGAATCTGTGATTCAGAGCATCAGGGTGCCGGCCTGCGCCGACACCCTGATGTGGGACCCATGGCGGGCCCGTGGTGGACCCTGCCATGAGCCCTTACGGCGTGATGCGTTCGAGCCGTCCGTTGAGGCCGTCGCTCAGACCGATGACGAGGCCGCGCACCGATTGCCCTCGCAGCGCTTCCTCCAGGCTGCCGCCGGTGCGGCTCACCGCGAGCGGCTTGAGGCCGCCCTCACCGTCCTGCCACACACTGAGCCAGGGCCAGCGCCGCGCATCCCAGGTCAGCGTCAGCTTGCCGTCGCGCAGCAGGTAGCTGCCCCAGTCGGTAGACGTGGCCCCCGGCCCCGGCCGCGCGGCCATCAGCGGGCGTGGCGCGCCTTGCGTGGCGTCGCGCGTCAGCAGCGGGCTGCCATCGCGCAGGACCCGGATCGAGCGGATGGCTTCGATGGGCGGCACGGCCAGCTCGAAGGCAAGCGCTGCCGCCCCCTCGCCGTGACTCAGGCCGACCGGGTGCACCGGATAGCGGAAGCGGCCGCCGGCCGCGTCGATTTCCACCACGAGGTCTCCCTGCTGCACGACCGCCTGCGGAGCGAGCGCCACGGTATCGGGCACGATCGGCATGCGCAGCAGCGGCGACAGCGTGGCCGCCACGCCATCCTTGCCGATACTGCCAGCGATGTAGAGCGCGTCGGCGGATTTTGCCGCTGCATCCTTGGCGTCTGCCGACCGTGTTTCGCGCGCCGCAGGCTTCTGGGACAGTGGCGCCGCCTTTTCGAGGTAGGCATAGGCGCCGCTATACGTGTAGTCCGAAACGGTCTTGGGATAGCTGTAGGACATCACGTCATACTGCTCGGCCGGGTCATAGAGGACGCGGTCGCGCAGCAGGTTGATCACCCAAGGACCGCCGAGACGATTGGCACTAATAGTGTGGTAAGGAAAGGCCGCATCTTCAAAGCTGTGCTCGCGGCCGAAGTTGTGGCCCAACTCATGCATCATCACACCGCCCGTGGCGTAGTCTTTTCTGCCGTACCAGCGGTGCGAGGCCACCGCCGTACGGCCGGGCGTCCAGCCCAGGCCGGTGCAGCCATCGCAGGGCAGCACGCCGAAATAGAAGTCGCTCCCCGTCGGCGCGCTGGCCTTGCGCAGGGCGCCGACAGCCCCGAGCCACGCCTCGCTGTCGTTCAGCCGTGTGCCAGGCTGCTTCAGCGGCGGCTCGACGATGAACTCCACTTCCGACAGCGGATAGAGCCCGCGCACATTGCGCTGGAAGGTGTCGAGATCCAGGTCGACCGTCTCGCCGGAATCGGGTTGGATCGGCACCAGGTGCAGGCGGATATAGGTACCGACACCTAGCACGCCGGCAGGCGGCTCATAGGCAAAGCGTGCGGTGACGCCCGGGAAGCGCTTCTCATTGGCCTCGACGTCGAGCCTCAGCCCTCGCTGCACCCACTCTCCCGGCAGCTCGTAGGTATAGCTGCCGGCCAGGTCGTCCTCGGCCACGGCCTGCGCCCCCAGCTTCGGCGGGCCTTTCATGGCCACGGTGCGCGTGCCGAGCGCATCGTTGCGTACGGTCAGGCGCACCTCCGGCTCGATCGTCTGCGCCCCGTCGCCGGGTTCCAGGCGCACCCGCACCAGCAACGGCTTGCCCGGCACCAGCCGCAGATAGCGGCTGGGCACGGCGCCACTGACGGAGTGCAGCTGGGCCTGCGCGACCTGCACGTCCGAAATCTTCACCGCCAGGCCCGTGCCGCCTACCTCCAGCGGCGCCACCGCGAAGCGGCGGTCCTTGGCATCGATCACCACGACGGAGCCGCTCGCCGCCTGCGCCGGTACGACGAAATCCAGCCACGTGCCGTCGGCCGCGGTGGCGCTGACCGCCACTGACTGGTCGCCGATGGCGATGCGCGTGGCCAGCTGCAGGTTGGCACCGCGCACACGCACCAGCTGGCCGACACTTGCCGAGGCGATGCTCAGCGCGACCGGCTCGGGCACGGCCTCGATGGTGAGCGGCTGCGCCCCGCTCGCTTCGGCACCATCCTCGCGCCGCAACGTCAGCGCTCGGCTGGTGTCGGCCGCCGCATGCGTGGACGGCAGCACGAAGGTTATCTGCGTGGCGGACTGGAACACGCCGTCGAGCGGCTTGTCGCCCCAGGACAGGCTGGTGCTGCGGGTAAAGCCTTCGCCGCTGATGGTGACGCTGGTGCCGGGCACGCCGGACTGCGGCGTGATGTCGTGCACGGCGAGCGTTGCGACATCCGGCCGGCCGCCGCCATCGGGCGCGGGCGTGACCGGAGCCGGGCCGGGGCCGGCCTGCGTGCTGGTGGAGCCGCCGTCGCCACCGCCACAACCATGCAGCATGACACAGGCCGCGGCGGCCATCGCGAGGTGCGCCAGCCTGGCGCGCCTGGGGGAGGGGAGGACGTTCATGGCGCATCGGTTCACTAAGTTGACGTCCGTGCAAATTAGCGAAGATGCGCCTGCATCAGATTAAGCGTTTTCTGATTTTTAGTAGGAAGTAGCTCCATCAATCGCATGCGCAGTCGGATGAGCAATCCGATACGAAATCATGGGCTCGACATCGCGCTCTCCCCGGTCGCGGACCGGCTCTCCGCCTGTTGGATGGCAGATATTGGCCTCCGCAAAATCAGACGAATCCCATGGTGGATAGACAGAACCTGCTGCTAGCATGGCCTGCATTGAAATCGACCGATCCGTGCGAGTGATGCGCGGACCTCTGCTTCGGGAGCCGGGACTCAAGTGTCCGCCACCACCTTTCCTCAGCTGTTCTCCACCTTGCCCCTGCCGCCGCCGTACGGGCCGGCGGAAGAGGTCACGCAAGCGTTGAACGCGATCCGCGCGGATGCGGTAGCGAGACACGAGTCGGCACGCCGCCAGCAGGCGCACAGGCGAAGCCAGCGGCGCCGGCGTACCCTGGTCCGCTATGGCAAGCTCGCCGCCCTTGCCGCGATCGCCGCTGCCCTCCTCGGCGGGGCCGTGGTCTGGTACCAGGACACGGAGCACCCGGCGGCCGAGGCGGCAATCGGCACGGCGGCAACTGCGGCAACCGGGGAAATGGCAGCAACGGCGGCAACGGCCGAACCGGCCAGCATCCCTGCTGCCCCGGTCACGCTGGCTGTGCCCCAGGAGACGGCGACGGCCGACGCCGCCATGGCCGCGTCCGCGCCAGCACCAGCACCAGCGCCCGCGCCAACGCAGGCACCTGTCACGGCCGGCGCTGCGGCAGCGGAAGTTCATGCGGACAAAGCCGCCACGCCCTCGCCCGGGCGAGCCGAGCCGCCTCCGGCGGCGGCCTCCGACAAATCGCCCTCCGCCAAGGCGGCGGTAGCGCCCGCGCCGCAAGGCACCACGCAAGCCATGCCGGCGCAGGCAGCCCCGCCCGCGCCGAAGGAAGCGGACGCGAGTGCGAAGGCATTGCCGGCAAGCAAGCGACCACGCGCCGCGCCCCAAGGCAGCCGGCCGGCCACGGTTGGTCATCCTCGCCGCGCCGCCGCACCGGCACTCGACGAGGAGGCCAGGCACGACAAGGCCCTGCGCGACAGCCTGGTCTCGGCCGCGCGCCTCTACCCCGACCTCCATAGGAACTGGCAGCGCTCCGGCGCCGTCGCCTACGCCCCGCTCGGCGAGCCTTGACCTGATGCGCCCACGGTGCGCCGGACTGGCGCGGTCCACGACCTAGCACAGCGCAGCAGTTGGCTGGATCGCTTCCTTCGGCCGGACAGGGGAAGTCCGTCTCTCCTGCCCGCGGATGGCGGCTGGCCGACCGGCTTCGCGTGTCCAGGCGCGGCGCTACGCCGTGCCAGCCATGTGGAAACGCCCCTTGCCGCGCGCCTTGGCGGTGTATAGCGCGCGATCTGCGGTCTTCAGCACGGCATCCGCGCTCTGGCCATCGGCCGGCACCGGCGCGATACCGATGCTGACGCCGATGACCGCCTGCACGCCACCGTGCAGCTGGTAGGGCGCGCCGATCTCCACCAGCAACCTTCCTGCCAGCGCCCGCACCCCATCGTCACCATGGCCGGCGAGCAGGATCACGAACTCGTCGCCGCCGATGCGCGAGACCTGCGCGCCGGCAGGCACGGCAGCGCGCATGCGCACTGCCACCTGCTCCAGCAGGTCATCGCCGCAGCCATGCCCGTAGGCATCGTTGACCGCCTTGAAGCCGTCGAGGTCCAGATACAGCAACACCGGCCGCACCGCCACCGCGCGGCCGCGCCGCATGGCGGCGCCGATCTCCGCCAGCAGGCTGGCACGATTGAGCAGGCCGGTCAGCGAGTCGTGGCGGGCGCGATAGGCATTTTCACGCTCTGACTGCATGGTGGCGACCACCATCGCGTTCAAGCGAAAGGACGCGCTGGTCATGCTGGCCACGTAGACGGGCAACTGCACCAGCGTCAGCAGGAACAGCGGCTCGCGCGCGACCACCGCGCCCAGGCAGCAGGGCCCGAGCGCCAGCAGGATCATCAGCCCGGCCATGCGCGGCGCGCCGAAATTACGGAAACAGATACCGCCGACCATGGCGGCGGAGGACAAGCAGGCCAGCGCGGCCGCCAGCCAGTCGCCGCTGGTGATACTGAGGAAGGTCCCCAGCCCGACGCTGAACGCCCACGCCAGGCTGAGCAGGATATGGATATCGGTATGCGTCGAGCGGCCGGCGCGTGCGCGGCGCGAGGCTGACAGCAGCACGCCGATACGCGCGACGCAGATCAGGCATTCGAGTGCCAGCCAGGCGAAGAACTGCGGACGCTGGAGATGCCAGGCGATCAGGGCCGCCACCAGCAGCGTGTTGACGACCCCGCCGACGAAGATGGAGAGTGTGCCGAACAGGCTGCCGATCAGGGCATGCCGGATCTCGTCCGGGACATCGGCGTCGATCTTCACCAGCCAGCGGGTGAAGCGCCAGCGCGGCAGCGTGAACGTCTGGTTAAGTTCCGGCATGGGAGGTCGGGGACGGCATGGCCGGACGATGCCTTCCGCCTTGCGGGCGGCCTGTGTGGCCCGGGCGGCCTCGTCCCTGCCATGGATTGGGTGGCGCCAAGCATACCATCCGGCACTGCCGCCCCCTCTATCGCCTCACACGCCGCCTCACACGCCGCCTCCCATGCCATCAAGCAGCCCTGAGCCGGATACAAAAAGAGGGGCCGCAGCCCCTCTTCCCTTCTCCCATCCGCGTGGTCCGGTCCGCGCGCCCGGCGTCCGGCACCGGCCGGCGGACCGCGGCGCGTCACTTGCCGATCTGGCGGCTCACGGCATTTTCCTGCTGGTTGAGCGCGCGCTGGTCGGCGCGCGTGATGTGGCCGCCGTCGTGGCTGGCCATCACACGCTCTTCCTGGCGGATCTGATGATCTTCCCGATGCAGCCTGGCGGCCTGCGCGTGCGAGATCTCGCCCTCCCGCACTTCCTTGTGGATGCGCTGGTTCTGGTTGGCCAGCCGCTGGTTCACCTCTTCGCGGCGCGGATGGTTCTTGTCCCATTGGCTCTCGCTTGCCATGGCGCCGCCTGCCAGGCCGGCGGCGAGCAGGGCGAAAGTCAGGCCACCAATCAGTTTGCGCGTTTGCATGAAGCACTCCCGGTTTGTCGATGCCGGGCGCGGATCGCCCGGCATGCCCCAACTAACGTGGGCCGGAAATGCCCCGCTGACAGCCACGCGGGTTCGCTTTGTAACTGTCTATGTACTCTGTAACAAGCCCGCCGCCGCGAGGCCAGCCGCGGCGACCTGCGGCAGGTCCGGGCAGATTGCCTAGCGTGTCTTGCACCCCGGCAGTCCGGAGGCCAGGCTGCCCTTGGCCAGGGCGATCCCTGCCTGCACCGCCCGCTGGAAATCCGTGCTGACGTCCTCCACCGGGATGGCGCGCCGGAAAAAGTCCGCCCAGACGAACTCCGCGAATGCCGTCGGCGTCTTCTCGTAGCCGCCGGCGTCGCGCACATAACCCGCCAGGGAGCGGTAGGGATCGTCGACCAGCTTGCTGAGGTGAGACGGGATCTGCGCGTAGTAGTGGCGCACACCGTTCTGGTCGAGCGGATGGACCCAGAGGTTCTTGTTCATCTCGGCCCAGAATGCATCGATCGCATGGTCGGACAGGTCCGCCTCCACCGTGAAAAAGCCGCTGGTGACGCCCGCTTCGAGCGCGGCGCGTCCCAGATGGTGGTGATCGGTGATGAACAGCTTGCCGGCAGGGCCTACCACGGCCGGGATCGGATGGGCCTGCATGAAGGCCTTCTGCTCCGCCGCGCTCAAGGCAGCGAGATGCTTCTTCTTGTCATGCACCTCGATCATGCCGACGGTGATCTGTGTCGGATGCAGATCATGGATCAAGGCTTCGCGGAGCTTTGCCATCTTGCTTCTCCTTGCTTGCTGGCGCATTTCGGTAGCACCGGCCCGAACGCCCGCTGCGGGCGGCAGCCGAGGCCCCTGGCGCACCGCCCCTCTCGATATGCCCCCGCCGCGAACGCCGGCCCGCTGCCTATACTGGTGCTGACGATGGCGCGCGAGCCAGCGCCGCCGCGCCGGCATCGCCCCGGCGCCGGGTGCGCAGCGCATCGCGTCATCCGGTGACAGCAAAGGAGACTGCCATGGATCAAGCGCAAGGCCAACTGGTTTCCACTCTGAACCACCTGATCGAGGTCGGCAAGGATGGTGAGCTCAATTGCAGCGCGGGCGCGCGCGAAGTGAAGGATGCGGAGATCCGCGCCGTCCTGAGCGGGACCGCCGAGTCCTGCCGCACCTCGGTCAGCGAACTGCAGGCGCTGGTGACTTCACTCGGCGCCGCGCCGCGTGATCGCGGCACCATGGGCGGCACGATGCTGCGCAGCTGGATGGAAATCCTTCATGTGATCGCGCCGAACAACGACGACGTGGTGCTGCAGCAATGCGAACGCGGCGAGGCCGCCGCCCGCCGCGAATACCGCTCCGCGCTGAAGCTCGATATGCCGGAGGCGATCCGCAACGTGGTGCAGCGCCAGTACGAAGGCATGCAGCGACACCATGAGCGCATCCACGCGATGCGGGGCATGCAGGTGCATTAACCCACTGCGTCATTCGAAAGGCCCCGCCGCTCGGGTGCGCTTTCTCCGACGCAATGGACTAGCCCCGAGGCTGGTCCGCCACGCGGGGGCCGTTGCCCGCTCGCCCCGGTTCGCCGGGGGGATGCCAGGCACGCCCCGGCGGTGACAGCGCCACGCCATAGCCGCGCGGCGCCAGCCGTGCGACCAGCAGGGACACCACGGCGACACAGCCGAGGTGGGCGAGCCAGCCTGCGGTAAAGCCGCCGCTTGCGTCACGCAGGGCGGCGCAGACCCAGGGCGCCGTGGCGGCGATCAGGAAGCCGCCGCCCTGCATCAGCGCGCTCAGTTCGCCAGCCTGCTCCGCGTCGGGCAGGTGATCGAGCGCCACGATCAAGCACAAGGCGAAGCAACCACCCAGCCCCGCACCGGAGATGGCGGCCCAGGCACGCGGCGCCAGGTCCGGCCATGCGGCGAAGGCGGCGAAGCCTGCCGCCTGCAGCGCCAGGGTCAGCCACAGCCAGGGCCGGCGGTCGCGCCAGCGCGCCGTCAGCGCGGGCAGCAACAGCGCCGCGCCGGCCTGGGCCAACGCCATCAGTGCGAGCAGCCCACCGCTGTGCGTACCGCTCCAGCCACGCGACTGGTAGAAGGCCGGCAACCACGCCACCAGGGAAGCATAGCCGCCGTTGACCAGGCCGAAGCAGGCCATCAGCAGCCAGGTGCGCGGGCGCTGCAGCAAGCGGGCACCCGCCGGTGCCGGCCCCGGACGTGCCGGCGCCGGCCTGGGCAGCGCACGCCACGCGAACAGCAGCGCCAGCCAGGCAGGCGCTGCCCAGGCGGCCAGCGCGCCGCGCCAGTTGCCGGACCACTGCGCCAGCAACGGCGTCAACTGGGCACCGAGCGCACCGCCCCCCATCAGCGCGGCCGAATACAAACCCATCACGGCAGCGACCTGCCCCGCCGAACGCTGCTTGATCAGCCCGGGGAACACCGCCTGGATGACGGCCACGCCGGCGCCGCACACCGCCGTGGCGGCAATCAGCGCGCCCCCCTGCGGCCAGGCGGCGCGCAGTGCCGAGCCCAGCCCCAGCAAGGCAAGGGCGCCCAACACCGCGTGGCGCGCCGGCACGGCGCGCCACAGCAGCGGCGACAGCAGGGCACCCACCCCCATCAGCCACATCGGCAGCAGCGTGAGCCAGGCCATGCCGCGGAAAGTCAGGCCGGTGCCGTCGTGGATCTGCTCGGCGAGCGGCCCCACGCCGGTCAGGAACGGCCGCAGGTTCATGCCGACCAGCACCACCAGCGCGAGCCAGGCGGCGCGCGACCCGGGCCGCGCGCGTACTGCCCGCTCAGGCACGGCCGGCCCGTGCGCCGTACACGGCCATCGCGCTGACGCCCACATCGAGCTTGGTCAGCGCCAGCGGCGGCGGCACCAGCGGCAGGCGCAGCTTCTGGTAGGCGGCTTCGCTGGACAGGCCGAAGGGCGCGGCATCGGGATTGTCGAAGGCGTAGTAGACCGCTTCCACGCCCGCCATGACCAGCGCCGCCAGGCACATCGGGCAAGGATGGCCGCTGGCGTAGACCACGCTGCCGGACAGGTCGGGGGTTGCCAGGCGGCGGCTGGCGGCGCGCAGGGCCTCCATCTCGGCATGCGTGGTCGGATCATGGCTGTGCACGATGCCGTTCACGCCGGTGGCGACGATCTCGCCGTGCCTGGCCAGCACCGCGCCGAACGGACGGCCGCCGCGCGCGCGATTGTCCTGGGCAAGGCGTACGGCCTCGCGCAGCAGGTCTGGATGGGTGGACATGGAAACTCCCCGCGGAAATGAGATGAGACGGCCGGGCGTGACAGCGGCTTGGCGACGGCTTGGCGGCAGCCGGCCCGGTCGTGGCAGGCCATTCTAGGAAGCGCCTTGCTGATTGGGAAATTAAATGATGAAATGCCGATCAGTGGCTTTTCAAATACCAGCGATGCTCGATCCCGTACTGCTGCGCAGCTTCGTGGCGGTTGCCGACACCGGCAGCTTCACGCGTGCCGCGGACAGCGTCCACTTGACGCAATCCACCGTCAGCCAGCAGGTGCGCCGGCTGGAGACCCAGTTCGGCTGCGAACTGCTGCACCGCGGCGGGCGCTATGTGACGGCCACGCCCGAGGGCGAGCACCTGCTCGGCTATGCGCGCCGCATCCTGCAACTGATGGACGAGGCCGTGGCCCAGCTGGCGCAAGGCGATGCGCAGGGGGAGATCCGGCTGGGCGTGCCCGAGGATTTCGTCGCCCATGCCTTGACGCCCGCGCTGGCGGCCTTCGCCGATGCGCACCCCGGCGTGCGCCTGGAAGTGACCAGCGGACTGAGCCACGAGCTGTGGCAGCGCTTCCAGCGCAGCGAGCTGGACCTGGTGCTGATCAAGCAGCGCGTGGGCAGCGCGCCGGGCCTGGCCAGCTGGGCCGAACCGCTGTGCTGGCTCGACAGCCGCGAGCGCCCCGCGCGCGGGCGCGACCCGCTGCCCCTGGTGGCCTTCCCGCTGGGCGGGCTCTACCGCGGCGAAATGACCCACCTGCTCGATGCCGCCGGCCGCCGCTGGCGCATCGCCTATGCCAGCGCCAGCCTCGCCGGCATCCGCGCGGCCGTCGCGGACGGGCTGGGTATCACCATGCTGCCGCGCCGGCTGGCCGCCGACGGGCACCGCATCCTGGAGGCGGCGGACGGCTTCGCGCCGGCGCCGGCGCTGGAGCTGAGCCTGCACGTGCAGGCCGAGACCGCCGCCCATACGCGCGACCTGGCCGCGCGGCTGGTGGCGGTATGCGATGCGGCGATGCGGGCCTGAGCCTGAGCCTGCGCCCTAGCCCGTCGCCTCAGCCCAGCATGCCCTCCAGGCGCTCACGGATGATGCGGTGCGCGCCGTCCATGATGCCGTCGATCAGCGCCTGCACCGTCGGCACATCGTCGATCAGGCCGGCCACCATGCCGCAGCTCCACGCCCCGGCGTCCAGCTCGCCTTCCGCCATCACCTTCGGATAGACCCCGGCCACCTGGTCGTAGATGTCGGCGATCTGCAGCGCCTCGCCCTTCTCGCGCTCGATCTCCAGCAGGCGGTCGACGCCGGCATTGCGCAGCACCCGTTCGGTATTGCGCAGCCGGCGCATGATCAGCCGCGTATCGAGCTCGCTCGCCTGCACGATGGCCTGCTTGACCTTCTCGTGCACCGGCGCCTCCTGCGTGGCGATGAAGCGCGTGCCCATATTGATGCCATCGGCGCCGAGCGCCAGCGCCGCCACCAGGCTGCGCGCATCGGCCATGCCGCCCGAGGCGACGAAGGGGATGCTGAGTTCGTCGGCGGCGCGCGGCAGCAGGATCATGTTCGGCACGTCGTCCTCGCCGGGATGGCCGCCGCATTCGAAGCCATCGACGCTGACTGCATCGCAGCCGATCTGCTGCGCCTTCAGCGCATGCCGCACCGAGGTGCATTTGTGGATCACCTTGATGCCGGCCGCCTTCAGTGCCGGCATATAGGCCTCGGGGCTGCGCCCGGCGGTTTCGACGATGCGCACGCCACCTTCGACGATGGCCGCGATGTACTCGGCGTACGGTGGCGCCGAAAAGGTCGGCAGGAAGGTCAGGTTGACACCGATCGGCCGGTCGGTCATGTCGCGGCAGCGCGCGATCTCGCGCGCCAGCAGTTCGGGGGTCTTCTGCGTGAGGCCGGTGATGATGCCCAGGCCGCCGGCGGCCGAGACCGCCGCCGCCAGCTCGGCGAAGCCCACATAGTGCATGCCACCCTGGATGATCGGGTGCCGGATGCCGAACAGTTCGGTGATGCGCGTCTTCATCGTGTTGTCTCCTCGGTTGGATGCGAAGGCGGTAGCGCCCGCGCTATCGTACCGGCTGCGGGCGTTCGGGGCACTGGATGCCTGACTCTAGTCCACTGAATCACTGAAGTCGGTCGGTGCCTGCCATGGCATGCGGGCTCATCGCGTCGTTGCCGATGCTCGCCATAGCCGGGCTATGGCTGCGCTTGGCGCCTAGCGCTGATTCCCGCATGCCATGTCTTTCACCTCCCATTTCAATACATTCTGTCTAGGCGTGAATCGGTGGCCCCCGCGGGCGCGCGCAGGGCAACCCGACTACACTATGGGCTGGCCGCGCCGCCCCGGCGGCGCGGCCCGACCCCAGGAGACAATCCGCCTATCATGACAAGCACAGACAAGAGCGGCAGCCAGACCACCCCCCACTCCCTGCGCAGCGCGGCCAGCGTGCTGGTGCTGCGCGACAGTCCCGCCGGCCCCGAGGTATTGATGGTGCGCCGCGCCGAACGCGACAACGACCGCAGCAGCGGTGCCTATGTCTTCCCCGGCGGCACGCTGGACGCGCAGGACCGCGACCTGCACGCCCACGCCGCCGGCCTCGACGACAGCAGCGCCAGCCAGCGCCTCGGCCTGGCCGCGGGCGGACTGGACTTCTATCTCGCCGCGGTGCGCGAATGCTTCGAAGAGGCCGGACTGCTGTTCGCCTACGGCACCGGTCCCGAGCCGCTCGTGCCCGACCAGCTTCTCCCCGACCAGCTCGCGCTGCTGCGCGCCGCCGCACGCCGCGGCGGCCCCGGCCTGGCCCAGGCCTGCGCGCAGATCGGCCTGAGGCTGGCGGTCGATCGCCTGGCCTACCACAGCTACTGGCTGACGCCGCCAGGCTTGCCCAAGCGCTTCGATACCCGCTTCTTCGTCGCCATCGCTCCGCCCGGACAGGTTGCGCTGCACGACGGCGACGAGGTGGTCGAGCACTGCTGGATCCGGCCCTCCGAAGCAATCCATCCGGACCATGGCCTCAAGCTCGTCAATGCCACGCGCCGCAACCTGGCGGCGATCGCGCACTTCGAGAGCGCGCAGGCCTGCTTCGACTTTTCCGCGCAGCGGCGCGACATCGCCTGCATCATGCCGCGCATCGGCCTCGGCGCCGGCGGCCCGCGCCCGGTCATGCCGGACGAGGCCTGCTACGCCGAGATCGGGCGCATCGACCCGCACGGCAGCGCGCAAGCGCGCTATGAGCTGGAAGCCGGCGCGCCGGTGCGGCTGTCGGAGCGCGTCTGGCGCGTGACCGCCGGCAATGGCAGCGTGATGACCGGCCCCGGCACCAATACCTACCTGGTAGGCGATGCCGCGAGCGATGCCTGGGCCGTGATCGACCCCGGCCCGGACGACGACAAGCATGTGCAGGCCGTGCTGGCCGCGGCGCCGGGCCCGATCCGCTGGATCCTCGCCACCCATACCCACCTCGACCACTCGCCCGCGACGCCGAAGCTGCAGGCCGCCACCGGCGCCACCGTGCTGGGCCGCGCGGCGCCGCCGGGCGCCCGGCAGGATGCCGGCTTCGCCCCGGCACGCGAGCTGCAGCATGGCGAGCGCCTCGCGCTGGGCGAAGGCTGCACGCTGCGCGTGGTACATACGCCCGGGCACGCGTCCAATCACCTGTGCTACCTGCTCGAGGAAGAGAAGACGCTGTTCACCGGCGATCACGTGATGCAGGGCTCGACCGTCGTCATCAATCCGCCCGACGGCGACATGCAGGCCTACCTCGACTCGCTGCGCGCCCTGCTGCAGGAGGACCTGGAATGGCTGGCGCCAGGCCACGGCTTCCTGATCCCGCGCCCCGCCGACGCCATCCGCGTGCTGGTGCGCCACCGCCTGCAGCGCGAGGCCAAGGTCGTCAACGCGCTGGCCGAACTGGGCGCGGCCGAGCTCGGCGCCCTGCTGGCGCGCGTCTACGACGACGTGCCGCCGCGCATGCATCCGGTGGCGCAGCGCTCCTTGCTGGCACACCTGTTCAAGCTCGCCGCCGAGGGGCGTGCGCGCGAGACGGACGGCCGCTGGCAGGCGGCCTGAGACCGGTCGGGCGCGCAGGGCGGACACGACAGGCGCCGGCGCCACCGGCGCGTCCTCCTTCATGCATCGCGCGCATCAGCAAGCGGAATCGACATGGACCTGCGACAACTCCGGCATTTCCAGGCGCTCTACCGCCTGCGCAGCTTCGCCCGCGCGGCCGACGAGATGGCGATGAGCCAGCCGGCGCTCAGCCGCAGCATCCAGAACCTGGAACGCGCGCTCGACTGCCGCCTGTTCGACCGCACCACGCACACGGTCACGCCGACCGAGGCGGCGCGCCGGCTGATCCACCAGGCCGAGACCGTGATCGCGGCCGCCGCCGCGCTCAAGGAGGATGCCGCGGGCTTGAAGGCGTCCAGCCAGGGCACCGTGCGCGTCGGCTGCGGCGCCTATCCGCTGCAGCCCCTGCTGACCGAGACCGTCACGGCCTTCGCGCACAGCCATCCGCTGGTGCACCTCACGCTGACCAGCGGCGATACCACGCCGCTGCTGCAGCGCCTGCTCGACCGCGAGCTCGACCTGGTGGTATGTGATCGCCGCCGCTTCGACGCCTCGCGCTTCGCCGAGGACATCCTGATGCTGGCGCTGCCCACCGAGCCGCTGGCGGTGGTCTTCTCGGCCGAGCATGAGATCGCCGCCATGCAGGGCGAGGCGATCGACTTCTCCGCCTATCCCTGGGCGCTGCCCCGGGTACCGGCCGGCGGCGAGCCTGACTTCACCCCGGCCAGCGTGGCCATGCGCGCCGGCGGCGCCTTCCCGCAGTTCCAGCTGCAGTCCACCGCGGCCTGCCTCGACCTCGCGCGCAGCGGCACCGCGCTCACGCTGGTGCCGCTGTCACTGGCACGGCGCGCCGCCGCCGACGGCCGCCTGCGCTACCTCACGGCCGACCGCCACCTCAGCACCAACGACGGCGTGCACCTGCTCAAGGGACGCAGCCAGACCCCCATCATGCGCGCCTTCGTCAAGGAACTGCGCAGCACCGCGCGGCGCCTCGCGCAGCAGCCAGCCAGGGATGCCGGCTGGCCGGTGACGGGCGGCGCCTGAGCCCGCACACGGGCGCCCCGCCCTTGCTGCATTGCACGCGCGGCACGGCGCCAGCCCTGCCTACTCGCGCCAGCGCGGGGATATGCGAGCGCAGCATGCAGGCGCGCTATTTTCTGATGCGCGATATGCATGACGAAAAGCGCGGCGGCGCACCTAGAATGGGTCGCTGGAGTGCGCCCCCATGACAAGCGAACACGCCCCCCATCCCGCGTCCTTGCGCGCCGCATGCCCGGCCCAACCGGCCGGGCGCCCCGGGCCCCGGCCACCATGCGGCCGGTCATCGCACTCCGCCGATGCCTGAAGCACGGCGCCCCGCCGGCGGCCCGCACCACTTGACGGCCGCGGCCGCAAGACGACAATACGGCCCCCGCCTGCCGGCCCACCAGACCCCGCACCTGCCACGGAGAGACGAGACAATGCAAGCCAACGACCCGCGCTGGGACTTCGACCCGGCCGCGCTGAAGGAAAAGTACCGGCAGGAACGCGAGCGCCGCCTGCGCGCGGACGGCAATGCGCAGTATGTCGAGATCGCGGGCGAACTGTCCCGCTTCGCGGCGGATCCGCACGCCGACCCGGCCTTGCGCCGTGCACCGCAGTCCGACACCTTCGATGCGATCGTGATCGGCGGCGGCTTCGGCGGGCTGCTGGCCGCCGCGCGCCTGCGCGAAGCCGGCTTCGCGCGCATCCGCATCATCGAGAAGGGCGCCGATTTCGGCGGCACCTGGTACTGGAACCGCTATCCCGGCGCGGCCTGCGACATCGAGTCCTATGTGTACCTGCCGCTGCTGGAAGAAGTCGGCACCATGCCCACGGAGAAGTACGCCAAGGCGCCGGAGATCCTCGCGCACACCCAGGCCATCGGCCGGCATTTCGACCTGTACCGCGACGCGCTGTTCCAGACCGAGGCGACCTCGCTGCGCTGGGACGAAGCCGGCGCGCGCTGGCAGGTCGGCACCGACCGCGGCGACCGCCTGCAGGCGCGCTTCCTGGTACTGACCACGGGCCCGCTGAACAAGCCCAAGCTGCCCGGCATCCCGGGCCTGGAGCACTTCGCCGGGCATAGCTTCCACACCAGCCGCTGGGACTACGCCTACACCGGCGGCGATCATCGCGGCGGCATGGCCGGGCTGGCCGGCAAGCGCGTCGGCATCATCGGCACCGGCGCCACCGCCGTGCAGTGCGCTCCGCACGTGGCCGAGGCGGCCGGGCACCTCTACGTGTTCCAGCGCACCCCCTCGTCGATCGACGTGCGCAACAACCAGCCCACCGATCCGGCCTGGGCCGCCAGCCTGGGGCCGGGCTGGCAGCAGCAGCGCATGGACAACTTCAACAACCTGGTCTGCGGGATCCCGCAGGCCGAGGACCTGGTCAACGACGGCTGGACCGACATCATGCGGCTGGTGCGGCCGGACCGCAGCGTCGCCGATCCGGTCCAGGCGATGCAGATGGCGGACTACGCCAAGATGGAGCAGATCCGCGCCCGTGTCGACCACGTCGTGCGCGACCCGGCCACGGCGGCGGCGCTCAAGCCCTGGTATCGCCAGTTCTGCAAGCGCCCCTGCTTCCACGACGGCTATCTCGACATGTTCAACCGCGCCAACGTCACGCTGGTCGACACGGCGGGCCGCGGCGTGGAGCGCATCACGCCGGCCGGCGCGGTGGTGGACGGCCGCGAGTATCCGCTGGACTGCCTGATCTTCGCCACCGGCTTCGAGGTCGGCACCGGCTTCGAGCGGCGCGCCGGCTTCGAACTGCATGGGCGCGGCGGCCTGTCGCTGTCCGACAAGTGGGCCGAGGGCGCCTCCACGCTGCACGGGCTGCTGACGCGCGACTTCCCTAACTGCTTCATCGTCAGCGTGACGCAGTCGGGGCAATCGCCCAACTTCCCGCACATGCTCAACGAGCAGGCCCATCACATCGCCTATGTCGCCGCGCGCTGCGTGGCCGAGGGCGCCGACACCGTCGAGCCGAGCGCCGCGAGCGAGGCCGCGTGGACCGCCACCATCGTGTCCGCCGGCACGCGCCGCGCCGCCTACCAGGCCGAGTGCACGCCCGGCTACTACAACGCCGAAGGCAAGCTGTCGGCGCGCGAGATCCGCAACGGCCCCTACGGGCCGGGCGCCGCCGCCTTCATCGACATCCTGCAGGCCTGGCGCGCCAGCGGGGACTGCGCCGGCCTGGAGTTCGGCCGCGTGAGCGAGGAGGTGCGCGCATGAGCACCCGCCGCGCCATCTTCATCACCGGGGCCGCCTCCGGCATGGGCCGCGAGACGGCCCGCCTGTTCGCCGCGCGCGGCTGGTTCGTCGGCGCCTACGACATCGATGCGGCCGGGCTCGACTCCCTGGCGAACGAACTGGGCCCCGATGCCGGCCTGTTCGCGCCGCTCGACGTGAGCGACCGCGCCGCCTATCTCGCCGCCATCGAGCGCTTCGGTGCCGCCAGCGGCGGACGCATGGACCTGCTCTTCAACAATGCCGGCATCGGCGCCGGCGGCTACTTCGACGAGCAGCCGTGGGAGACCATCGAGCGTATCGTCAGCGTCAACCTGCTGGGCGTGCTCGGCGGCATCCACGCCGCCATGCCCTTGCTGAAGGCCACGCCGAACGCGCTGTGCTTCAGCACCTCGTCGGCCTCGGCGATCTTCGGCGCCGCCGGCATTGCCGTCTATTCGGCCACCAAGCATGCGGTCAAGGGCTTCACCGAGGCCCTCTCGGTCGAACTGTCGCGCCATGGCATCCGTGCCGCCGACGTGCTGCCGGGGCTGATCGACACGCCCATCCTGCCCGAACGCGTGCGGGCGGGAGCGGCGACGGAAGGCATGTGGCGGCTGCTGCCGCCGGTCGCCGTGGCCGAGGCCGTGTGGGCCGCCTATCACGAGGACAAGCTGCACTGGTACGTGCCGCCCGAGCTGGCGGCATTCGACGTGCAGGTCACCGCCGAACCCGAGCGCGCGCGCGACGAACGCAAGCGCCTGCTGGCCGAACGCAAAGGATTCGCACCATGAGCGCCACACCCATGACCACCACGGCGGTCCCCGGCGACCGCCTCGACCTGGGCGCGGTGTCCTGGTCGCTGTTCGAGGCCGGACGCAATCCCTTCGTCATGCTGGTGACCATCTATGTGTTCATGCCCTACTTCTCCACCGTGATGGTGGGCGATCCGGTCAAGGGGCAGGCGCTGGTGGCCACCTACGGCCAATGGGCCGGCTGGATCATCGCGCTGACCGCCCCGCTGCTGGGCGCCTCGATCGACCGCATCGGGCCGCGCAAGCCGCTGCTGCTGGTGTCGACGCTGGTGATGGCGGTGCTGATGATGTCCCTGTGGTGGGCCCGCCCCGACCTGACCGGCCTGGGCATCGGTGGCGTGGTGGTGGCAGCCACCTTGATCAACGTGCTGTTCGGCTACACCGAGGTGCTGCACAACGCCATGCTGGCGCAGGCAGCCGGCCCCCGGCTCGCGCACAAGGCTTCCGGCCTGGGACTGGCGCTGTCGAACGCCGTCTCCGTGCTGGTGCTGGTGTTCGTGCTGTGGGCCTTCGCCCTGCCCGGCAAGGTGCCCTGGGGCTGGATCCCGGCGCAGCCTCTGTTCGGCATGGATCCCGCCGCGCACGAACCCGAGCGCATCGTCGGCCCCATCGCCGGCGTGCTGTGCGTGCTGGGTGCCCTGCCCATGTTCCTCTTCACCCCGGATGCCGCGCGCACGGGCAACGGCATCGCGCGTTCCCTGCGCGAGGGACTGCGCACGCTGCTGGGCATGGTGGGCAAGCTGCGCGGCCACCGCGACATGACCGCCTTCCTGCTGGCGCGCATGCTGTACGTCGACGCGATGACCGCCGTGCTGCTGTTCTCCGGCGTCTATGCCGCCGGCGTGATGAAGTGGCATACGCTGACCATGCTGAGCTACGGCGTGCTGCTGAGCGTGTTCGCGGCGCTCGGCGGCATCCTCGGCAGCCGCCTGGACGCCGCGCTGGGGCCCAAGGTCGCGGTACGCATCGAGGTCCTGATGACGCTGGTGGGCCTGGTCTGCGTGATCGGCATGGCACCCGAGCGCATCCTCTACTTCTGGCACTACGACGCCGCCACCGCGGCGCCGCTGTGGAACGGGCCCTTCTTCCGCACCTGGCCGGACCTGCTCTACCTGCTGATCGGCTTCTCCAACGCGGCCTTCATCACGGCATCCTACTCGTCCAGCCGCACCCTGCTGCTGCGGCTGTCGCCGCCGGGGGAAAGCGGGGCCTTCTTCGGCATCTTCGCGCTGTCGGGTACCGCCACCATGTGGCTGGGCTCCTTCCTCGTGCACTACGCCACCGCGACCTTCCACTCGCAGCAGGCCGGCATGGGGGCCATCGTGGTCCTGATGAGCTGCGGATGGATCGGCATGTGCTTCGTGCGCGGCGGCGGGCGGCTGGCGCCGCATGGTTGACGCGGCATCCGGCATGGCGATCCGGGCGGGGAGGCGGCACACGGGCCGATGATGGTGTAAGTTGTCCTGGTGGCGAGCGCGCTGCGCGCGCGGCCCCAAGAACCCGCCGACGCCATGCCCGATGCCCCGACCCCACGCCAGACCGGCACCGCCGCAGGCAGCCGGCACGGCAAGCTCGATCACGACATCCCCGCCCGGCTGGACCGGCTGCCCTGGTCGCGCTGGCATTGGCAGGTATGCGGTGCGCTCGGCATCGCCTGGGTGCTGGACGGACTGGAAGTCACGCTGGCCGGCTCGCTCGGCGCCGTGCTGCAGCGGCCGGATACCCTGTCGCTCAGCGCTGCCCAGGTGGGGCTGGCCGGCACGCTCTATGTTGCCGGCGCGATCGGCGGGGCCCTGGTGTTCGGCCGGCTCGCCGACAATCTTGGCCGCAAGCGCCTGCTCCTGCTCACGCTGCTGGTCTACCTGCTGGCCACGCTTGCCACTGCCACCGCCCCCGGCTTCGCCTACTTCGCAGGCTGCCGCTTCTGCACCGGGCTGGGCATCGGTGGCGAATATGCAGCCATCAATTCCGCCATCGATGAACTGATCCCCGCGCGCGTGCGCGGACGTGTCAACCTGGCCATCAACGGGACGTTCTGGCTGGGTGCCGCGCTCGGCGCCGGGCTCAGCCTGTTCCTGCTGGATCCCCGCGTGCTGGGCCCCGCGCGCGGGTGGCGCGCCTGCTTCGGCCTGGGCGCGGCGCTGGCCGTGGCCATCCTGCTGGTGCGCCGCCACGTGCCGGAAAGTCCGCGCTGGCTGGCCATGCACGGACGCCTCCACGAAGCCGACGCGACCCTGCGCAAGATCGAGCAGAGCATTGCCGCACGCGCTGCCGCAGCCCCGGCGCGGCCGGCGCCGGCAGAGCGTCCCGCGGCCCGCCGCACGCCGCCCACACTGGGCGACGTGGCCTGGCTGCTGATGCGACGCTACCGCATGCGCAGCGCCGTGACCTTGTCGCTGATGGTGTCGCAGGCCTTCCTCTACAACGCCGTCTTCTTCACCTATGCCATGGTGCTGGTGCGCTTCTACGGCGTGCCGGATGCCCGCGCGGCCCTCTACATCTTCCCCTTCGCGCTCGGCAACGCCGCCGGCCCCCTGCTGCTCGGCCCCGCCTTCGACCGGATCGGGCGCCGCCGCATGGTCTCCTGCACCTATGTCATGTCCGGCGTCGGGCTGGCCTTGACCGGCTGGGCCTTCCTGGCCGGCTGGCTCGATGCGCGCACCCAGGCGCTGTGCTGGGCGGCCGTGTTCTTCCTCGCATCGGCGGCGGCCAGTTCCGCCTACCTGACCGCCAGCGAGATCTTCCCGCTGGAGATCCGCGCACTGGCCATTTCCCTGTTCTACGCCGTCGGTACGGGCGCGGGCGGCCTGGTCGCGCCGGTGCTGTTCGGCCTGCTGATCCAGAGCGGCAGCCGCGCCGCCGTGGCGGGTGGCTACGCCATCGGCGCGACGCTGGTGGTGGCGGCAGGACTGTTCGCCCTGCGGCATGGCATCGATGCCGAACGGCGGCCGCTCGAGGAAGTGGCACCGCCGCTGGGCGGCGGGCCGGTACGGCGGCCCTAGGCGGCACTGGGCGGCACTGGGCGGCGCTAGGCGGCGGCGCGATGCGGTGCCCCCCTGCCGGGCGGGCGCGCCAGCCCGAAATGCTCGCGCAGGGTGTGGCCCGCGTATTCGCTGCGGAACAGGCCGCGGCGCTGCAGGATCGGCACCACCCCGTCGACGAAGTCCTGCAGGCCGTCCGGCAGCGCATCGGGCATCAGGTTGAAGCCGTCGGCGGCACCGTGGCGGAACCAGTGGGCGATGTCGTCGGCGATCTGCTCCGGCGTGCCGACGATGACACGATGGCCGCCGCCTCCGGCCAGTTCGCGGATCAGCTGGCGCACGGTCAGGCCGCGCCCGCGCGCCAGCGTGGCACGGAAAAAGGTGTGATTGCCGTTGCCGCCCGCCGGCAGGGGCAGGTCGTCAGGCAGGCCCTGGTCCAGCTTGAGCCGCTCCGGCGCGATGCCGAGCGTGCCGGCCAGCCGCGTCAGGCTGTAGTCCCAGGGAATGCCATCGACCAGCTCGTCGCGGCGCCGCCGCGCCTGCGCCTCGGTCGCGCCGATGATGGTGGTCAACCCCGGCAGCACGCGTACGGCCTCGGGGCCGCGTCCCAGCGCCTGCGCGCGCGCCTTCAGCCCGCGCGCGTAGTCGAGCGCCTCCTCGAACGACTGCGAGGCCGAGAACACCGCCTCGGCATGGCGCGCGGCCAGCTCACGCCCGTCGGCCGAACCGCCGGCCTGCACCAGCACCGGATACCCCTGCGGCGAACGCGGCAGGTTGAGCGGCCCGTGCACGGCGAAGTGCTCGCCGCGGTGCTCCACCGGATGCACCTTGCCGGCATCGACGAAGCGGCCGCCGGCCTTGTCGCCGAGGAAGGCATCGTCCTCCCAGCTATCCCAGAGCGCCTTGACCACGGTGGTGAACTCGTCGGCGCGCGCGTAGCGCTGCGCGTGGTCGGGCACGCTGTCGCGGCCGAAATTGCGTGCCGACGGCAGGTCGGCGGTGGTGACCACGTTCCAGCCGGCGCGCCCGCCGCTGACATGGTCCAGCGTGGCGAAGCGGCGCGCGATGTTGTAGGGCTCGTTGTAGCTGGTCGAGGCCGTGCCGATCAGGCCGATGCGGGTCGTGGCGGCGGCGATGGCGGCCAGCAGCACGGTCGGCTCGAGCGCGGTGATCGGCCGGAAATGGATCTGGTCGATGATGGCCGCGCTGTCGGCCAGGAAGACCGCGTCGAGCTTGCCGGCCTCTGCGATGCGGGCCACGCGCACATAGTGCTGCACGTCGGTGAAGGCCGCCGGATCGCTGTCCGGCAGGCGCCAGGCCGAAGGCACGAAGCCCGAGTGGAGGATATTGACGTTCAGGTGCAGTTGTCGCGGCGGCGTGGTGCTCATTGGCAGGTTCCCGGTAGCGTAGGACCGGCACCGGGCGGACCAGCCGCATCCGGCGCCATCGGCTTGCGGCGGCGCGGACGGCCCGCGGACGGATGGGTCCGGAGCGCGCTGCGTCCGCCGTATCGCGCCATCACCTTAGGGCACCGCTCCAGCGACGCCAACGAAGCAATCCGCGCATGGATATGCAGGGCGGCCCGGTATGGCCGCCTGTATGGCCGCCTATATGGCCGCCCGTATTGCCACCCGCCTCCCGGCGGTTCCGGCATCGCCACAGGCGCGCCCTCGCACCGCGCGCCGCTTCGCCGCGCTCGCCGCATTTGCAAGTGCGCATTCCTTCTTGGACCGCCACCGCGTGCCTGCCTAGACTGGGTCTCCCGGCTTGGTGCCGGCCGACTTCCACCGCAAACCCTCCCAGTCCAGGTGAACCCGCCCATGAAACGACGCTCGCTTCTTTCCGCGCTGCTGGCCGGCGCTACGATCTTCTCCCTCGCGCTCGGCGGCGCGCCGGCGGCCGCTGCCGACAAGGTGATCAAGGTAGGCGTGCGCGGCGGCGTCGACGAAGAGATCTGGGAAGTGGTTACCAAGGTGGCACAGAAGCAGGGCCTGAACGTCCAGCCCATCGTCATCACCGGCACCGCCAGTCCCAACGAAGCGCTCAACAACGGCGACCTCGATGCCAATTCCTTCCAGCACATTCCATTCCTGCGCGACCAGATCAAGCAGCGCGGCTACAAGCTGGTCACCGTGGGCAACACGCTGATCTCGCCGATCGCCTTCTATTCGCGCAAGTTCAAATCCCTCGAGGCACTGCCGGCAGGGGCGCGCATCGGCATCCCCAACGATCCGAGCAACCAGACGCGCGCGCTGGTGATCCTGCGCGATCACGGCCTGATCAAGCTGCGCGAGGGCTTCGACCCCTTCACCGGCACCGCCACGCTGGCCGACGTGACCGCCAACCCGCGCAAGCTGGAACTGGTGGAGAGCGCCTCGGTGGTGCTGGCGCGCTCGCTGCCCGACGTGGACGCCGCGGCCATCGTCAATACCTTCGCCTACCAGGCCGGCCTGATCGCCACGCGCGACGGCATCGCGGTGGAACGGAAGGAACACAACCCCTACGTCAACGTCATCGCGGTGCGCGAGCAGGACCGCAATGCACCCTGGGTGGCGCCGCTGGTCAAGGCCTACCAGTCGGAGGAGGTGCGGCGCTTCATCCTGTCGAAGTACCAGGGATCGGTGATCCCGGCATTCTGAGCGCGCAGCGCCCCCCGCCCCGCCACCGGCCCCCGAGCAAGGAGAGCCATCGTGACCTTCGCCCCTTCCCCGCCCCCGCCGGATTCCGCGCCGGCCCACATCGTCTTCGAACACCTGGGCAAGACCTATGCCGGCGCGCCGGCGGCCGCGCTCGACGACGTCTCGTTCCAGGTCGCGCGCGGTGAGATCTTCGGCATCATCGGCCGCAGCGGCGCCGGCAAGTCCACGCTGCTGCGCACGGTCAATATGCTGGAGCGTCCCAGCCGCGGCCACGTGCGGATAGACGGCGCCGACATCGGCCGGCTCGACGAGGACGGCCTGGTGGCGCTGCGGCGCCGCGTCGGCATGATCTTCCAGCACTTCAACCTGCTGTCGGCCAAGACCGTGTTCGAGAACGTGGCGCTGCCGCTGCGCGTGGCCGGCGTGCCACGGTTGGACATCGCACCGCGCGTGATGGCGCTGCTCGACCTGGTCGGGCTCGCCGGCAAGGCACAGGCCTATCCCGCCATGCTCTCGGGTGGACAGAAGCAGCGCGTCGGCATCGCCCGCGCGCTGGTGCACCAGCCCGAGATCCTGCTGTGCGACGAAGCCACCTCGGCGCTCGACCCGGAGACCACCGAGCAGATCCTCGCGCTGCTGCGCGACATCAACCAGCGCTTCGGCCTGACCGTGGTGCTGATCACGCACGATATGTCGGTGATCCGCCAGGCCTGCGATCGCGTGCTGGTGCTCGACCACGGCCGCGTGGTGGAACAGGGTGCCGTGCGCCAGGTCTTCCTGGCGCCGCGTGCCGACGCCACGCTGGCGCTGCTGCGGCCGCTGCGCGCGCTGCACCAGGCACTGCCGCCGGCCGCCAACGAACCGGACCCGGGCGCCGCGCGCGGCGCCATGGATGAGGCGAGCGGCCACGCGGCCGGCGCACACGCCCTTTACCAGGAGATTCCGCGCCATGTTTCCGCCGCTGGCTGACAAGTACCTGCGCGCCCTGGGCGAGACGCTGCTGATGTCCGGCAGCGCCTGTGCCGTGGTGTTCGTCTGCGGCATGGCGCTGGCCATCGTGCTGACGCTGTCCGCGCCGGGCGGGCTGTGGCCGCGCCCGCGCCTGCACCGCGTACTGTCGGTGCTGGTCAATGTGTTCCGCTCGATCCCCTTCATCATCCTGCTGGTGGCAATGCTGCCGCTCACGCGCCTGATCGTCGGCACCACCATGGGTACCTGGGCCGCCGTGGTGCCGCTGAGCGCGCACCTGATCCCCTTCTTCGCGCGCGTCGCGCAGGTGGGCCTCAACGAGGTCGATCCCGGCCTGGTCGAGGCCGCGCGCGCGATGGGCTGCCGCCGCTGGCACATCGTGCGGCACGTGCTGCTGCCCGAGGCCATGCCGGCCCTGGTCGGCGGCGCCACCGTCACCGTGATCGCCATGATCGGCTCCTCGGCGATGGCGGGCGCGGTCGGCGCCGGCGGCCTCGGCGACCTTGCCATCCGCTACGGCTACGAGCGCTACGAGACCGCTGTGATGTTCAACGTGATCGCCATCCTGGTGGTGCTGGTGACGCTGGTGCAGTTCGGCGGCGAACGGCTGGCGCGGCGCTTCGACCACCGGCGCTGAGCAACTTCCGGCGCCCGCGCGCATCCGCCCAGGCCCAGTCCGGCGAGGATCTGCCGGGTATGCTGGCCCAGGCGCGGCGCGCAGTCGCCGCGGTTGCGCATCTTGGTCAGGAAGACGTCGGCACCGGCCACCGCGCGGCCGATCACCTCGGCGGCGTCGGGCGGCTCGATCGTGATCACGTCGGCGCCGCATTCGGCCAGCATCGGCGCCGATGACGCCGCCGGGGGCTTGTTATCGACCACCGCGGCCTGTCCCGTCCCGGCCTGCACGGTACGCGAGCTGGCGCGATATGACGCAGCCGGCCGCGCGCAGCGTCCCGGCCGAACCGGTGCCGGCACTGCGCGCGCGGGAAGCCGCCGGGGACTGAGGCGTTGCGCGCCGCCCCGCCCCTGCGCGCGCTGTCAGCGCAGCAGGTTGTGATGGCGCGCGAAGTCGGCCAGCTCGATCAGCGAAGCGATGTGCAGCTTCTCCATGATATTGACCTTGTGCGTGCTGACCGTCTTGCTGCTGATCAGCAGCTCCCGGGCGATGTCCTTGTTGGAATAGCCGCGCGCCAGGTATTGCAGCACCGTGACCTCGCGCTCGGTCAGCAGCGTCAGGGCGTCGCGCCCGGTGGCATAGCCCTGGTGGCGGGCCGCCCCGAGCGCGTGCAGCGGAAACACCGAGTAACCGGCCAGCAGGCTGCGTACGGCGCTGATCAGTTCGCCCAGGCTCTGGCGCTTGGCCACGAAGCCGTGCGCGCCCGCCCGCATGGAGCGGGAACAGGACAGGTCCTCGTCCTGACCGGACAGGACCAGCATGCGCACTTCGGGATGGGCCGCACCGACGCGCTCGATCAGGTCGATGCCCGACATGCGGGGAATGCCGAGATCGACGATAAGCAAGGGGGGCAGGTGTTGGCGCACCAGCTCGAACGCCTCGTCGCCATTGTCGCTCTCCAGGATCTCGTGGAACCCGAGTTCGCGCTCCAGACGCGCGCTGACCGCGAGTCGGATGGCGGGATGATCGTCGACGATGAGCGCGTCGGCCATGGCGGAACGTCCTGGCGGCTGGACCGGGGGAGATGCGCCTGCTTGCCCGCGCGCCGCACTGGCGGGCTTCCGGCCGGGGGCGATGGGTGGGCCGGGCGGCGATCCGCCTTTCCTCATCAGGGCTGAGAAATAGGCTGGAACAAGCATAGGACGCAGGCAGGGTCCGCCACCTGAGTAGCTCCCTCAATGTATTGGCCGTTATTCCGAAACGCAACGAGAATATTCTCAATCAGCCCGATGCCACTGAGGATGCGGGGCGCCTCCGCAGCACGCCGCGCCGGGCACGAGCGCCACACTGCGGCCAGGCGCCTGGCGGGTGCCCGCCGGCTACGCCGCCCCGGAGGCTCCGCCCTGCTCATGCGCGGCGGCCTCGAGCACCTCGGTCAACCTACGGCTGGCGTCGAGGGCGGCAGGGAAGCCGCAGTAGACCGCGCTGTGCACCATCAACTCGCGCAGTTCCTCGGGCGTCACGCCATTGGCGAGCGCACCGCGCAGATGCCCGGCCAGTTCCTGCGGACGATTCAACGCGACCAGCATCGAGACGGTGGCGAGGCTGCGCTGCTTGCGGTCCAGCGCGGGCCGGGTCCAGACCGTGCCCCAGGCGAATTCGGTCACCAATTGCTGCAGGCTGGTGTCGCCTTGCGCCTGGGCGGCATCCAGCGCGCGCTGGACGTGGGCTGGGCCGAGCACTTCGGTGCGCACGCGCAAGCCGTCCTGGAATGCAGGCGTGGGGGCGTAGCCGTCCGGCGCGGTGGTGGTCGATGGGGACAGGGTGCTCATGCTGGCATGCCTCGCGTAGGGGAAAGGGACCGGGATGCCGCAAGCATAGCCGAAGGCCGGAGCACGCCGCTGGCTGCCGGGCACCGTTCCGTGCCCGGCCGGCGCCCGCCGGTGCACCGATGCTCAGTCCGCGCCCGGAGCCAGGAAGCGCGGCGCCGGTGCGGCGCGGGCGAACTCGCGCCCGTCCAGCGTATAGCGCAGGAAGGTCCCGCGCGCCGCATTGTGGGGATGGCGCGCCGCCTCCTCCAGCGTCAGCACGGGGGCAAAGCAGACATCGCTGCCCTCGAACCGCTCGCACCAGTACGCGCTGGGCCGCTGCGCGATGCGCGCGGCGATGCGCGCCTTCAGCGCGGGCCAGTGGCTGCTGTCGTACTGCGCGGCAGGATCGACGTCGTCGAACTCCAGCTTCTCCAGCAGCAGCCGGTAGAACTGCGGCTCGAGGGCGCCCAGCGTGATGGCGCGGCCGTCGGCGCAGCGGTAGACATCGTAGAAGGGTGAATCGTGGAAGGGGCTCGGGCGCGGCCCGCCGATGGTGCCGGCGGCGTGGGCCACCTGCGCCAGCGAGCCGATCATGGCAGCGATATCGGTGATGGCGGCATCGACCACGCAGCCTTGCCCGCTGGCGCGCGCATGCAGCACGGCACTGACGATGCCGAAGGCCAGCCCGAGCGCGCCGGCACCGTCGCCGGTCATGGTCGGCGGCACCATGGGCAGCGCGCCGTCGCGCGCGGCCAGCGACAGCATGCCGGTCAGCGCCACGTAGTTGAGGTCATGGCCGGCGCTGTGGGCCAGCGGGCCGCTCTGCCCCCATCCCGTCATGCGGCCGTAGACCAGGCGCGGGTTGCGGGCATGGCACGCGGCCGGCCCGAGGCCCAGGCGCTCCATGGTGCCCGGGCGCAGCCCTTCGATCAGCACGTCGGCACCGGCCACGAGTTCCAGCGCCGCGGCCACCCCCTCGGCCTGCTTGAGATCCAGGCGGACCACGCGCTTGCCGTACTCCTGCTCCATCTGGGGCGGCACCGCCGCGCCCTTCAGGACGCGCCGCGCATCCGGCGGCACCGGCCGTGCCACCAGCGTGACCTCGGCGCCGAGCCCCGCCAGCATGCTGCCGCACAGCGGCCCGGGGCCGATCCCCTCGAATTCCACCACCTTGACACCGCCCAGGGGCCGGATGCCGCCTTGTCCGCTCATCGTTGTCTCCGTCGATTCCTTGTGTTCCGCTTGTCTTCCGCTTGTGTTCCGGCCGAGCCGGCTGCCACGATGCTAGCCGCGGACCGGCGCCGCCGGCAATGGCCGAATCTGTCAGGCGATTAGCCGAAGCGCTCAGCGCCGCGCGGCTGCCGTGATCGCGGCGGGATTTGATCCAGATCGTGGCAGGCGTGCCGGCAAGCTGCGATGATGGCCATAGGTCGGGGGCGCAAGCGCCCGCGGCTTCCTCTCAGCCCCCAAGACAGGAGATGCCATGAGCAATATCGTGCTGGCGACCGACGGTTCGCCCTTCAGTGATGCCGCTGCCCGTTCCATCGTCGAAGGCCGCCTGCTGAAGGCCGGATTCACCGTCCACGTGGTCCATGTCACCCCCGACGTCACCGGCCAGGTACGCGCCTTCGTCAGCAAGGAAACCATCGACGAGTGGCACAAGGAAGAGAGCGAAAAGGCCATGCAGTCGGTGTGCGACATCCTCAAGGCCGGCAACATCCCCTTCGAGGCCCATTCGCTGCGCGGCTTCGCGCCCGAGCGCATCGTCGCGCACGCCGGCGAAACCAAGGCCGAGGCCATCGTCATGGGCACGCACGGGCGCGGCACCTTCTTCGACGCCGTGATCGGCTCGGTGGCCGGCCGGGTGCTGGCGATGGCACCGTGCCCGGTACTGCTGATCAAGGGAGAGCGCGCGAAGTAGCGCGGCGCTGTCCCGGCCGGCGGCCGCCGGCGGGATACAAGGAAGGAATCAACAAGGCGCCGCGGCTTGCGGCGCCTTGTCCATTGCGGCGCCGGTGCGGGCAGCTCGCTCGTGGCGGACGATGGGTGCGGTTCGCGCCCGTCCAGGAAGACCCGGCAGAGACTGCCCACCCTGCACCAGCCCCGGAGACTAGCTCCAGAGTGGCGGCTCGTCCATCAGCGCGATCTGCTCGCGCAATTCCAGGATTCGGTCCTGCCAGTAGCGCTGCGTGCCGAACCAGGGGAACGCCGCCGGAAACGCCGGATCGCGCCAGCGGCTGGCCAGCCAGGCGCTGTAGTGCAGCAGGCGCAGCGTGCGCAGGGCTTCCACCAGGTGCAGTTCGCGCGGGGAGAATTCGGCGAAATCCTCGTAGCCGGCCAGCACGTCGGCCAGTTGTCCCTGCATGGCGGCACGGTCGCCCTCCAGCAGCATCCACAGGTCCTGCACGGCAGGCCCCATGCGGCTGTCGTCGAAATCCACGAAGTGCGGGCCGGGCTCGGCACCGCGGGCATCCTCGGGATCGATCCACAGCACGTTGCCGCGATGGCAATCGCCATGCAGGCGCAGCAGGGAAACATCGCCGGCGCGTTCGTAGCAGCGCCGCACGCCATCGAGGGCGAGATCGGCGGCAGCCTTCCAGGCCGGCAGCAGGTCGGGCGGCAGGCAGTCGTGGGCCAGCAGCCAGTCGCGCGGCGCCACGCCGAAGGTATCCACGTCGAGCACGGGACGTGCCTGGTAAGGCAGGCGCGCGCCGATGGCATGGATGCGGCCGATGAAACGGCCCAGCCAGGTCAGCGTGTCGGACCGCTCCAGCGCCGGCGCCCGGCCGCCGCAGCGCGGGAAGACCGCAAAGCGGAAGCCGCCATGGTGCAGCAGGGTGCTGCCGCCCACGGCCAGCGCCGGCACGGCTGGCACCTCAGCTTCCGCCAGTTCGGCGACGAAGGCGTGCTCCTCCAGGATGGCCGCGTCGCTCCACCGCCCCGGGCGGTAGAACTTGGCCACCAGCGGCGGGCCGTCCTCGATGCCGACCTGCCAGACACGGTTCTCGTAGCTGTTGAGGGCGAGCAGGCGGCCATCGGCGGCGAAGCCTGCCCCCTCCAGCGCGTCGAGGATCAGTTCCGGCGTCAGGCCGGCATAGGGCAGGTCAGCCCCGGCCCCTTGCGGGGTACCGTTGCCGCCCGGGTCGCCATCGGTATCGCGCATCGCAGCCGGCCTCCGCGGTTCAGGCAGTCAGGATATCAGGACGTGGTCTTGGCACGGCCGCCGAGCAGCGCGGCCTGCTGCGAGGGGCGGCGGCCGCGGGCAGGCGCCTGCGCGCCATCCTGCGGCGGACGCGGCGTCGCGTTGCCGCGCGCGCCGCCGGGGCGGCCACCTTCACGGCCACCTTCACGGCCACCTTCACGGCCGCCTTCACGACCACCCTCGCGGCCTCCTTCGCGATTGCCGCGGTTGCCGCCGTTACCGTTGGCGCCGCCGTGGCCATTACCGCCCTGGCCGCCACGCGCGGCATTGCCGGCACGATCGGCCTGGCCGCCACCGTTGCCACCGCGGCCGCCCTGGCCGCCGGCCGGACGTGCGCCGTTGGCGCCGGCCGCCGGCCGCGGCGCGGCCTGGCCTTCGCCACGCGCGCGCGCTGGCTGGGCCGGCGCGCCGCCTTGCGGCGCACGCGGTGCGCGCGCTTCCTGGCCGCTCCGGCCACGGCCGCCCTGGCCCTGGCCCTGGCCGCGCGACTGGCGGGCCTTCTGGATCGGTTCGGGCGGGATGCTCGGATCCACCTCGAAGCCCGGCAGCACGATCTGCTCGAGCTTGCGCTTGATCAGACGCTCGATGTCGCGCAGCAGGCCATGCTCGTCCACGCAGACCAGCGACACTGCCTCGCCCTCGGCGCCGGCACGGCCGGTGCGGCCGATGCGGTGCACGTAGTCCTCGGGCACGTTGGGCAGGTCGAAGTTGACCACATGCGGCAACTGGTCGATGTCGATGCCGCGCGCGGCGATGTCGGTGGCCACCAGCAGGCGCAGCGTGCCGGCCTTGAACTCGGAGAGCGCGCGGGTGCGCGCCGACTGGCTCTTGTTGCCGTGGATCGCCAGCGCCGACAGGCCTTCCTTGCTGAGCTGCTCGGCCAGGCGGTTGGCGCCGTGCTTGGTGCGGGTGAACACCAGCACCTGGTGCCAGTCGTGCTGGCGTACCAGGTGGGCCAGCAGTTCACGCTTGCGTTCGCGGTCGACCGGGTAGATGCGCTGCTCCACGGTCTCGGCGGTGGTGTTGCGGCGCGCCACCTCGATCGAGGCCGGGTTGTCCAGCAGACGGTCGGCCAGCGCGCGGATCTCGTCCGAGAACGTGGCCGAGAACAGCAGGTTCTGCCGCTTGGGCGGCAGGACGTTGAGGATCTTGCGGATGTCGTGGATGAAGCCCATGTCGAGCATGCGGTCGGCTTCGTCCAGCACCAGGATCTCGATGGTCGACAGGTCGATGGTGCGCTGCTGCACGTGATCGAGCAGACGGCCGGGCGTGGCCACGACGATGTCCACGCCGCGCTTGAGCTGCTCGATCTGCGGATTGATGCCGACGCCGCCGAACATCACCATGGAACGCAGGCGCAGGTATTTGCCGTAGTTGCGCACGCTCTCCTCGACCTGGGCGGCGAGTTCGCGCGTGGGGGTCAGCACCAGGGCGCGCACCGGAGTGCGGGCGCCGCGCGCGGGCGCCGCGGCGTTGGAGCCGGCCAGCAGTTGCAGCATCGGCAAGGTGAAACCGGCGGTCTTGCCGGTGCCTGTCTGGGCACCGGCCAGCAGGTCGCCGCCCTTGAGGATGGCGGGAATCGCCTGCGCTTGAATCGGGGTCGGTGTGGTGTAGCCCTGTTCGGCCACGGCGCGCACCAGCTTGTCGGACAAGCCTAGTTCGGAGAAAGACATGAAATGACGCTTCGGCCACCCGTTCCGCATCAAGATGCGCCAATCGCGGGGCGGCTGCAATGGAGTTCCGGCCGGGGGGCCGGCGAGACGGGGCGACTGCCCCCCGCCTCTTTGGGGGGAAAGGCCGGTAGTGTACCAGCCCTGCGCGACCTGATCAGGTGGCGGCTGCGCTATCATGGCGGCCACGCCACCCGCCCCTTTCCCGTCCGTGCCGGCCCGATCGGCGCCGCGGCACGGCACTGGCGCCGTCCGTCCCCGCCCGGGACCGCCGGGCGCCGGAGTGCTTTCCCCGGATGCCAGCTCCATGCGGTTCAGGTTCATAGAAGACCAGGAAGTCATTCTGTTCGCGGCGATCCCCGTCGGGGTCGCCGCCGCCATCGCCACCACCTTGTTCCGCGAAGCCCTGGAAGGCTCCGGCCTGCTGCTGTTCGGCAGCCGCGCCGACGTGGTGCTGGTCTTCGCCAGCCTTGCACTGGGCTGGCGCGTGGTGATTCCGGCGCTCGGCGGCGCGCTGGCCGGCCTGCTGCTGGTACTGTCGGCCCGCATCGACCGCGGCCGCGCCGGCGTGACCGACTATATGGACGCGGTGGCGAGCGGCACCGGCCGGCTGCCGGTGCGCATCACCCTGCTGCGCTCCCTGTCCTCGTTCTGCTCGATCGTCAGCGGCAGCTCGGTCGGCAAGGAGGGCGCGATGATCCAGCTGGCGGCGCTGTGTGGCTCGCTGTTCCCTTCGGGGCGCGGCGGCGCCGACACCAATATGCGGCGCATGCTGACCGCGTGCGGTGCCGCAGCCGGCCTGGCCTCGGTCTACCACACGCCGCTGTCGGCGGCCGTCTTCGTCGCGGAAGTGGTATTCGGGGCACTTGCAGTCCAACGCCTGATGCCGCTCTTCCTCGCCTCCGTGGCAGGCGCCATGGTCAGCCAGTGGCACAGCGGGCTGGAGCCGCTCTACCCCGGGCTGAACGTAACGGCCGACCTGCACGCGCCGCTGCTGCTGGCCGCCGCGCTGATGGGCGTGCTGGCCGGCGTGAGCGGCGCGCTGTTCCTGCGCGCGGCCGGCATCGCCAAGCGCATCTTCGGCCGCCTGCCGGGTGGACCGGTGGCGCGCCTGGCGCTGGGCGGCGCCTGCGTCGGCGTGCTGGCGCTGGCGGTGCCCGAGGTGGTCGGCAACGGTTACTACACCATCCAGACCATCCTGCAGGAGCACCCCCTCAGCATGCCGGTGGCGGTGGTGCTGGCCGCCAAGCTGGCGGCCACCGTGCTGAGCATCGGTTCCGGCGCGGTGGGCGGCGTGTTCACGCCCTCCCTGTTCATCGGCGCCGCGCTGGGGCAGATGCTGGCGCCACTGGTCGGCGGCGGCTCGCCGGCGCTGCCGCTGGTCGGCATGAGCGCCTTTCTGGCCGCCACCAGCCAGGCGCCCTTGATGTCGGTGCTGATGGTGTTCGAGATGACGCTGGCGCCGGCCCTGCTGCTGCCGTCGATGATCGGCGCGGTGGCCGCCTACTACACGGCATCGCGCTGCCAGACCCTGTCGCTGTACAGCGTGGTCGCCGAGCGCGCCCAGGCCTCGGCCGCCGCCGAGCGCGCCCGCAACATGACGCTGGCCGGCCTGTGCGATCCGACCAACACCACCATCGCGCCGGAGGCGACCCTGGCCGAGGCCAATGCGAAGTTCGCCGAGGCCGGCACCCGCTATCTCTATGTGGTGACCCCGGGCGGCGAGATGCTGGGCGCGGTCTCGATCCACGCCCTGCACCGCGCGCTGGCGCACGGGCCGCAGTCCAGCGTCGCCGACCTGATGGAGCGCGATTTCCCGACCCTGACACCGGACTCCCGGCTGCACGACGCACTCGCCATGTTCTCGGCCAACGCGCTCAACCGCATCCCCCTGGTGCGGGACGCGCAGAGCCGGGAGCTGCTGGGCATCGTCTACAAGCGCCGAGTGCTGCAGGAAGCCTCCACGATGTTCTGAGCCGGCGGCCGGGCGCTCGGCGGCGACAGGGCGCTGCGGGTACAATATCGGGTTGCCCGCTGATGCCGGGCCGCAACCGAGCCAACCCGTCGCCCCGCCGGAGACCCCATGCCCGCTGGCCGTGCCGCGCACTGTCCCGTCCGCCGCCATGTCGGCCTCCTGCCTCGCCTGGCCACCCTGCTGACGCCGCTGGCGCTGGCGCTGCCGATGGCCGGCGCCCTGCTGCCGCTGTCGACCGCCCGGGCCCAGCCGGCACGGGTGATCCCGGCCGATGCGGCCGCCGCCAAGCTGGTGCTGGCCGCGCCCACGTCGACCGGGCCGCAGACCGCGGCGCTGGACGGCAGGACGGTCGGCGTCGCCCCGGGCCTGCGCCTGTTCGGCCCCGACAACCAGCTGCTCACCGTGACGGCGGTGGCCGGCCAGACGCTGCGGGTGCGCTACAAGCTCGATCTGTACGGCCAGCTGCTGACCGCCTGGGTGCTGACCGAGCCGGAGCGCAAGGCCCTGCTGCAGGCGAACTGAACCCCGGCCCCGCCGCGGCCGACGCGCCGCCGGGCAGGCCCACGAATTGCCGGCCTACGCCCCGCGCCATGCGGGCCGCCGGTGCATTGCAACCCCTGATGCCCCCAGGTCAACCACTGAGATCGGCACCATGAAGAAAGTCTTCGTCAAAACCTACGGCTGCCAGATGAACGAGTACGACTCCGACAAGATGGTCGACGTACTCCGCGCCAGCGAAGGGCTGGAAGCCACCGACCGCGTCGAGGAAGCCGACGTGATCCTGTTCAACACCTGCTCGGTGCGTGAGAAGGCGCAGGAGAAGGTGTTCTCCGAACTCGGCCGCATGAAGGCCCTGAAGGCGGCCAAGCCGGACCTCGTGATCGGCGTGGGCGGCTGCGTGGCCAGCCAGGAAGGCGCCGCCATCGTCTCGCGCGCGCCCTATGTCGATGTCGTGTTCGGCCCGCAGACGCTGCACCGCCTGCCCGAGCTGATCGAGCGCCGCAAGGAGACCGGCCGCTCGCAGGTGGACATCTCCTTCCCCGAGATCGAGAAGTTCGACCACCTGCCGCCGGCGCGGGTGGAAGGCCCCAGCGCCTTCGTCTCGATCATGGAAGGCTGCTCCAAGTACTGCAGCTACTGCGTGGTGCCTTATACGCGCGGCGACGAGGTCTCGCGCCCCTTCGAGGACGTGCTGGCCGAGGTGGCCGGGCTGGCCGAGCAGGGTGTGCGCGAAGTGACGCTGCTGGGGCAGAACGTCAACGCCTACCGCGGCGCCATGGGCGGCACCAGCGAGATCGCCGACTTCGCGCTGCTGATCGAGTACGTGGCCGAGATCCCGGGCATCGAGCGCATCCGCTACACCACCAGCCACCCGAAGGAATTCACCTCGCGGCTGATCGAGCTGTACGGCCGCTGCGACAAGCTGGTCGACCACCTGCACCTGCCGGTGCAGCACGCCTCCGACCGCGTGCTGATGGCGATGAAGCGCGGCTACAGCGTGCTGGAGTACAAGAGCATCATCCGCCGGCTGCGCACGTTGCGGCCGAACCTGTCGCTGTCCTCGGACTTCATCGTCGGCTTCCCCGGCGAGACCGAGGCCGACTTCGACAAGCTGATGGCGATGATCGAGGAGATCGGCTACGACACCTCTTTCTCCTTCATCTTCAGCCCGCGCCCCGGCACGCCCGCGGCCAGCCTGCACGACGACACCCCGCACGAGGTCAAGCTGCGCCGCCTGCAACACCTGCAGGCCACCATCGAGGAGAACGTGCAACGCATCAGCCAGGGCATGGTCGGCACGGTCCAGCGCATCCTGGTGGAAGGCCCGGCGCGCAAGGACCCGACCGAGCTGCACGGACGCACCGAGAACAACCGCGTGGTGAATTTCGCGCTGCCGGGCGTGCCGCAGGCCAGCCGCGAGCGCCTGATCGGCCAGATGGTGGAGGTCAGCATCACCGAGGCCTTCCCGCACTCGCTGCGCGGCGAGCTGGTGGTGCGCCAGTAAGCGGCGCGCCCAGCCGGACCGCCAGACCAAGACACCGCAGAAGAAGACAGCCGGAGCGATCCGCCCACGATGAAGATTCCCACCGCCGAATTCGTCGCCCCCAAGGACGACAACACCCGCCTGCAGAACCTGTGCGGGCCGCTGGACGAGAACCTGCGCCAGATCGAGCAGGCGCTCGACGTGACCATCCAGCGCCGCGCCCACCGCATGACAGTGCGCGGCGCCAACGCCAGCGCGGCCGCCGCCGCGCTGGAGCGCTTCTACAACCAGGCACGCACCTCACTGTCGATCGACGACGTCCAGCTCGGCCTGGTCGAGACGCGCCAGGTGGGGGCGCACGGCGCCTACCTGCCGGTCGAGGCAGGCGACGACAGCGCCGATGGCACGCCGGCCGACGAGTCGCCGGTGCTGCACACGCGCCGCGCGGGCCTGCACGGGCGCACGCCGGCGCAGCGCGACTACCTGCGCAATATCCTGTCGCACGACCTGACCATGGGCATCGGGCCGGCCGGCACCGGCAAGACCTACCTGGCGGTGGCGTGCGCGGTGGATGCGCTCGAACGCGATTCGGTCAAGCGCATCGTGCTGACGCGCCCGGCCGTGGAGGCCGGCGAGCGCCTCGGTTTCCTGCCGGGCGACCTGGCGCAGAAGGTCGATCCCTACCTGCGCCCGCTCTATGACGCGCTCTACGACCTGCTCGGCTTCGACCGCACGCAGAAGATGTTCGAGCGCCAGATGATCGAGATCGCACCGCTGGCCTATATGCGCGGGCGCACGCTGAACCATTCCTTCATCATCCTCGACGAGGCGCAGAACACCACGCCCGAGCAGATGAAGATGTTCCTCACCCGCATCGGCTTCGGCTCCAAGGCGGTGATCACCGGCGACACCACCCAGATCGACCTGCCGCGCGGGCAGAAGAGCGGGTTGGTGGAAGCCCAGCACGTGCTGCGCGACGTGCGCGGCATCGCCTCGACGCGCTTTTCCAGCGCCGATGTGGTGCGCCACCCGCTGGTGGCGCGCATCGTCGACGCCTACGACGAATTCCACGCCCAGCACAAGGACGCCTGACTTGAAATCCCGCACGCCTTCCCCTGCCGCCGCCCCGGCCCTGACGCTGTTCGACGCCGACGGCCGCGCCCGCAAGAGTGCCGCCCACGCACTGCGCGTGCAGTTGCCCGACGGCCGCAGCCTGACCATCGACCTGTCGCAGGCCGCCGACGGCGTGGTCGCGCTGGTCGCCGAGCACACCGACACCCGCCAGCAGGCCGGCCTGCTGGTACGGCCGGACAACCACGACGCGCTGGCGGTGGCCATCACCGCCACGCCCCAGACCACCACCACCGGCACGCCTGCCTCGCCGCCGGCGCTGGAACTCGAGGTGCAGACCGGCGAAGGCATCGGCAAGCGCGCCGGCCTGCCGCCGCGCCGCAGGATCGAGACCTGGGTCAAGTCGGCCCTGTATGCCGATGCCACGCTGACCCTGCGCTTCGTCGGTGAGGAAGAAGGCCGCGCGCTGAACCGCAGCTACCGCGGCAAGGACTACGCCACCAATGTGCTGACCTTCGCCTACGCCGAAAGCGTGGACGACCCGGTGACGGCCGACATCGTGCTGTGCTGCCCGGTGGTCGAAGCGGAGGCGCGTGAGCAGGGCAAGCCTCTGGAAGCCCACTATGCGCACCTGATCGTGCACGGCGTGCTGCACGCCCAGGGCTACGAACACGAGGACGATGCCGAGGCGGAGGAAATGGAAGCCATCGAGACCGAGACGCTGCAGGCGCTCGGCTACGCCGACCCCTACCGCAGCATCCGCGACTGAGGCCGGCGGCCGGCGCGGGGGGCGCTCGCCTCGCGCGCGGCCCCTCCCGCACGGCAACCGTGGCATGCCGCTTGAAGCACACATGCTGACATCTGGCGCCACGGGCTTTTAGTGTATCCTTCAAGCGATATCCACTACGCGCTCGTCGCGACATGAACGACCCTTATCCCAGTTCGAAGCCTGCAGATCGTCCCAGATCCCTGCTCGAACGCCTCTCGGACTTCATCTCCCCCGAGCCTGAATCCCGTTCCGAATTGCTGGAGGTGCTTCAGGATGCGCACGCGCGCAACCTGATCGACGCCGACTCGCTCTCCATGATCGAGGGCGTGTTCCAGGTTTCCGAGTTGACCGCGCGCGACATCATGGTGCCGCGCGCCCAGATCGACATGGTCAACATCGCCGACGCGCCGGAGGCCTTCATCCCCTTCATGCAGCAGACCGCGCACTCGCGCTTCCCGGTCTACGAGGGCAGCCGCGACAATGTCATCGGCATCCTGCTGGCGAAAGACCTGCTGCGCTACTTCACCGACGAACACTTCGACCTGCGCGAGGCGCTGCGCCCGGCGGTGTTCATCCCCGAGTCCAAGCGGCTGAACATCCTGCTGCGCGATTTCCGCATCAACCGCAACCACATCGCCATGGTGGTCGACGAGTACGGCGGCGTCGCCGGCCTGGTGACCATCGAGGATGTGCTCGAGCAGATCGTGGGCGACATCGAGGACGAGTACGACCTCGACGAGGACGAGGACAATATCGTGCCGCTGCCCGGCGGTGGCTGGCGCGTGCATGGCCTGACCGAGATCGAGCAGTTCAACGAGACCTTCGGCACGCAGTTCTCGGACGATGACGTCGACACCGTGGGCGGCTTGTTGACCACCCACCTGGGCCATGTGCCGCACCGCGGCGAAGTGGTGACGCTGCCGCCGATGCACTTCGAGGTGCTGCGCGCCGACGCGCGCCAGGTGCACCTTCTGCTGGTGCAGCGCGAACCCGAGCCCGCAGCAGTCTCCGTGGCGGGCGCATGACGGAGCCCACCCAGGTGCTGGGCGCCGCTTCCGGCGCGGTACGCTCGCGCGAGACCGCCGGCCGCCTGGCACTCGCCGCGATACTGGGCGTGGCGCACACGCAGGCATTCGCCCCGCATACGTGGTGGTGGCTGCAACTGCTGTCCCTGGCCGGACTGTGTGCGCTGCTGGCACGCGCCCCGCGCCCGCGCGACGCGGCCGCGACCGGCTATGCCTTCGGCCTGGGCTGGTTCCTGTCCGGCATCTGGTGGCTCTACATCAGCATGCACGTCTACGGCGAAATGCCGGCCTGGATGGCCTCGCTGGCGGTGCTGCTGTTCGCGCTCTACCTCTCGCTCTACCCGGCGCTGGCCGCCGCCGCCTGGCACTGGCTGGGAACGCGCCTGCGCCCGCCGGCTCGCGCCGCCCCCGCCGTCCCCACCGCAGCGGCCGCGCTGCTGCTGCCGCTCGCCTTCGGCGCGCTGTGGGGCCTGTCGGAATGGCTGCGCGGCGTGGTCTTCACCGGCTTCCCCTGGCTGTCGGGCGGCTACGCCCACACCGACGGGCCGCTGGCCGGCTACGCACCGCTGGTCGGTGTCTACGGCATCGGCGCCCTCTCGGCCGCCTGCGCAGCGCTGCTGACTGCGGCGGCCGGGACGCTGGGCGCCGGCCGGGACGGCCGCCGTACCGGCCTGGTGGCGCTGGCGTCCGCGCTGGCCCTGCCGCTGGCCGGTGCCGCGCTGGTGCCGCTGGCCTGGACGCAGCCGGCCGGCCAGCCGATCCGCGTGCGCCTGCTGCAGGGCAACGTGCCGCAGGACATGAAATTCGAGCCGGTCGGCGTGCAACGTTCGCTGGAGCTCTACCGTGACCTCATCACGGCAGCCCCGACGGACCTGGTGGTAACGCCCGAGACGGCCTTCCCGCTGATCCTGCAGGACCTGCCGGTGGACATCGCCATCGCCATCCGCGACTACGTGCAGCACAGCGGCAGCACCGTGCTGTTCGGCGCGGCCGGCGCCGACTCGCCGACCGACTTCACCAACAGCGTGTTCGGCCTGGGGCCGGAGACCGCGCAGCTATACCGCTACAACAAGCACCACCTGGTGCCTTTCGGCGAGTTCATCCCCTTCGGCTTCCACTGGTTCGTCAATATGATGAAGATGCCGCTGGGCGATTTCCGCCGCGGCGGGCTGGACCAGCCGGCGCTGCCGGTGCACGGCATCCACGTCGCGCCCAACATCTGCTACGAGGATTTGTTCGGCGAGGAGATCGCGCAGACGCTGCGCGATCAGGCGGTGCCGGCCAACGTGCTGGCCAACGTGACCAACCTGGCCTGGTTCGGCGACACCATCGCGCTCGACCAGCACCTGCAGATTTCGCGCATGCGCGCGCTGGAGACGCGCCGGCCGATGCTGCGCGCCACCAATACCGGAATGACGGCGGTGGTACTTCCCGACGGCACGGTGGCGCAGCGCCTGCCGACCTTCACGGTCGGCACGCTGGTGGCCACGGTGCAGGGCATGCAGGGGCTGACGCCCTATGTGCGCTGGGGCAATGCGCCGCTTCTGACGGCCTGCCTGGCCTTGGCGCTGCTGGCGTTCTGGCGGGCCCGGCGCCGCGCCTGAGCGCGGCGCCGGGATGCCGCTCAGGCGGCGATGCCGCCGGCGATCGACAGCAGCGCAGCCGCTGCCATGACGGCAATCGCGACGAGATAAGGCTTGCGTGCGAGAAAGGCCATGATGCTTGTCCCCCATTTATCGGTGTTATCGGGCAGCCGGGCCCGACCGTTTGCGTGACGTATCCAGTATCTCCGGCTGCGCATCAATACTGTATACAAAAACGGTATCGGCGCGTATCGGCAGAGTCTTGACCCCCCCTGGGATTTACCCCATGCGTTGCGATTCCCCGACAGCCGCACGGCCCCCTTCGCCGCCGCCCGGGCGCATGCCGCGAGAGCCTTGGCCCGGCTTGGCCGGAGCGGGGGAAAAAACCGATAGAATTCAGGGTTTGGCACGCGCCTGCCGCGCCTGATGGCGCACGTGGCCGTGATGGCCGCCCCGCGGCCCCCACCCCGAGTCTTCGCCTATGCTGACCTTCCAACAAATGATCCTCACCCTGCAGGCCTACTGGGACCGGCAGGGCTGCGCTCTCTTGCAACCCATCGATCTGGAGGTCGGCGCCGGCACCTCGCACGTGCATACCTTCCTGCGCGCCATCGGGCCCGAGCCCTGGCGCGCCGCCTATGTGCAGCCGTCGCGCCGCCCCAAGGACGGCCGTTACGGCGACAACCCGAACCGCCTGCAGCACTACTACCAGTACCAGGTGGTGCTCAAGCCGGCGCCGGAGAACATCCTGGAGCTCTACCTCGGCTCGCTGGAGGCCCTGGGCCTGGACCTGAAGCAGAACGACATCCGCTTCGTCGAGGACGACTGGGAGAACCCCACCCTGGGCGCCTGGGGCCTGGGCTGGGAAGTCTGGCTCAACGGCATGGAAGTGACGCAGTTCACCTACTTCCAGCAGGTCGGCGGCCTGGACTGCAAGCCCATCACCGGCGAGATCACCTACGGCATCGAACGCCTGGCCATGTACCTGCAGAAGGTCGAGAACATCTACGACCTGGTCTGGACCGAGTGGCAGGAGAACGGCAAGACCCGCCGCCTCACCTATGGCGACGTCTACCACCAGAACGAAGTGGAGCAGTCGACCTACAACTTCGAGCAGAGCAACGCCGACATCCTGTTCCGCCATTTCGCCGAGCACGAGGGCGAAGCCAAGCGGCTGATGGAAGCCGCCGATGGCGCGCCGCGGCTGGCGCTGCCCGCCTACGAGCAGGTGCTCAAGGCCGCCCATACCTTCAACCTGCTCGATGCGCGCGGCGCCATCTCCGTGACCGAGCGTGCCGCCTATATCGGCCGCATCCGCAATCTGTCGCGCCAGGTGGCGCAGGCCTACCACGATTCGCGCGAGGCGCTCGGTTTCCCGATGTGCCACGGCGAAGAGGCCCGCGCATGATGGCTCCCGTGCGCAGCAAGCTGTGCTGCGCAGCCGCCGCCCTGGCGCTGGCCGCAGCGCCGGCGGCCGGCGCGCGCGCCAGCACGGGCATGCCCTCGCCGCAAGCGCTGTACCTGCCCGCCGCGCTGTCCAATATCTGCGAGGCCGACCAGCAGGCGCTGCAGCAGGCCATCCTGCGCCACTGGCAGCCCTCGCTGAAGGCGATCGACCAGTGGACCCAGCTGGTGCGCTCCTTCTCCTGCGACCTGTCGGGCTCGAAGGACCTGGGCTGGCACCGGGTGCAGCTGCGCGCCTACGAAAGCGCGATCCGCTACCCGCTGACCTGGCTCGACAGCGAGGTGCGCAACGGCCACGTGCGCAAGCGGCTGAGGACCTACTATTCGGCGGCGCAGTTGCCGCCGCGCATCGACTTCTGGGTCGGCGGGCAGATCGACGAGATCCGCTACGACCGGCGCGCGCAGCGCCTGGACGCGCGCTTCCCGGCCACGCCGGGGCGCGGCACCGGCGGCCCGCCCGGCCAGTGCGCCACGACGCTGCAGTTCCGTCAGCAGAACGGCCTGTGGCTGCTGTCGGGCGTAGAACCTAATACCGGCCCGCACTGCTGATCGCAGCGCGGGACACAACCTGTTGGAAACGATTCATGTCGCAACCCATGACCGACTCGCTGCTGATCGAACTGTTCACCGAAGAGCTGCCGCCAAAGGCGCTGGCGCGCCTGGGCGACGCCTTCGCCGAGGGCCTGTTCGCCGGTCTCGGCGCGCGCGGGCTGCTGGAGGCCGACGCTGCCGTCACCCCCTTCGCCACGCCGCGCCGGCTGGCCGCCCTGGTCTCGGGCGTGCGCCGCACCGCGCCGGACCGTGAGCAGCGCGAAAAGGTCCTGCCGCTGTCGGTGGCCCTCGATGCCGCCGGTGCTCCCAGCGCACCGCTGACCAAGAAGCTGGCCGCGCTGGCCAAGTCGACCGGCGTCGAATCCATCGACTGGCAGACGCTGGAACGGGCCTCGGATGGCAAGGCCGAGGCCTTCTTCTATCGCTACACGGCACGCGGCGCAGCGCTGGCCGAGGGCCTGCAGGCCGCGCTGGACGACATGCTGGCCAAGCTGCCCATCCCCAAGCTGATGAGCTACCAGCGCCCGGACGGCAGCACCGTGCACTTCGTGCGGCCGGCCCACCGCCTGGTCGCGCTGCACGGCGCCGAAGTGGTGCCGGTGTCGGTGCTGGGCCTGCAGGCCGGCAACCTGACCCAGGGCCACCGCTTCCTGTCGCAAGGCACCATCGAGATCCCGCACGCGACCCGGTACGCGGCCCTGCTCGAATCGACCGGCCGCGTGGTGGCCAGCTATGCCGAGCGCCGCGAGCGCATCCGCGGCGAGCTGCTGGCCCAGGCCGGCGCCGACCGCGTGGTCATGCCCGACGCGCTGCTGGACGAAGTGAATTCGCTGGTGGAATGGCCGGTGGTCTATCCCTGCCACTTCGAGGAGGCCTTCCTCGCCGTGCCGCAGGAATGCCTGATCCTGACCATGCAGACCAACCAGAAGTACTTCGCGCTGACCGATGCCGACGGCCACCTGCGCAACCGCTTCCTGATCGTCTCCAACCTGGCCACCGAAACGCCGCAATCGATCATCAGCGGCAACGAGCGCGTGGTGCGGCCGCGCCTGGCCGACGCCAAGTTCTTCTTCGACCAGGACCGCAAGCGGACCCTGGCCTCGCGCGTGCCGCAGCTCGCCAGCGTGGTCTACCACAACAAGATCGGCAGCCAGCTCGATCGCGTGCAGCGCCTGCAGCAGATCGCCGGCCATATCGCCGACGCGATGGACGCGGCCGGCGTGGCGGTGGACAAGGCGGCGGCAATGCGCGGCGCCGAACTGGCCAAGGCCGACCTGCTGACCGACATGGTGGGCGAGTTCCCCGAACTGCAGGGCACCATGGGCACCTACTACGCCCGCCACGACGACGAAGCCGAGGAAGTGGCCCTGGCCTGCTCCGAGCACTACCGCCCACGCTTCGCCGGCGATGCGCTGCCGGCCGGCGCGGTCAGCACCGCGGTGGCACTGGCCGACAAGCTCGAGACGCTGGTCGGCATCTGGGGCATCGGCCTGCAGCCGACCGGCGAGAAGGACCCGTTCGCGCTGCGCCGCCACGCCCTGGGCATCCTGCGCATGCTGGTCGAGAAGCCGCTGGCGCTGCCGCTGAGCCGCCTGCTGGAACTGACCGAACAGGCCTTCGCCGGTGCGCCGGCGGTCAAGCCCGCGCGGGAAGCCATCAGCGACTTCCTCTATGACCGCCTGCGCGGCTACCTGAAGGAAAAAGGCTACACCACCAACGAGGTCGAGGCCGTGGTGAGCCTGCGCCCGGACACCCTCGACGACGTGCTGGGCCGCGTCGAGGCCGTACGCACCTTCGCCGCGCTGCCGGAAGCGGAGGCACTGGCCGCGGCCAACAAGCGCATCACCAACATCCTGCGCAAGAACACCGAAGCGGTGCCGGCGCTGCGCGCCGACCTGTTCCGCGAAGACGCCGAGGGCGCGCTGCATGCCGCCATCGAGCGTGCCCGCCCGGGCGTCGAGGCAGCCTTCGCGCGCGGCGACTTCACCGCGGCGCTGCGCGACCTGGCGCAACTGCGCGAGGCGGTCGACCGCTTCTTCAACGATGTGATGGTGATGGCCGAGGACGCGGCGCTGCGCGCCAACCGCCTGGCCCTGCTGGCCTCGCTGCACGCGCTGGCCAACCGCGTCGCCGACATCTCCAAGCTGGCGGCCTGAACGCCGCCGTCCCGGAACCGCCCACAACGCCGCACCGACCATGCCGCAGACGCCTCCCAAGTTCATCATCCTGGACCGCGACGGGGTCATCAATCTCGACAGCGACCAGTTCATCAAGTCGCCCGACGAGTGGATCCCCATTCCGGGCAGCCTGGAGGCGATCGCCGCGCTGAACCAGGCCGGCTACCGCGTGCTGGTGGCCAGCAACCAGTCGGGCATCGGCCGGGGCCTGTTCGAGATGAGCACGCTCAATGCCATGCACGAGAAGATGCACAAGCTGCTGGCCGGCCTGGGCGGGCGCATCGACGCCGTCTTCTTCTGCCCTCACACGGCTGCCGACGACTGCGACTGCCGCAAGCCGCGACCCGGCATGCTCGAACAGATCTCCGCGCGCTACGGCGTCGAGCTCAAGGGCGTGCCGGTGGTCGGCGACGCGCTGCGCGACCTGCAGGCCGGCGTGGCGGTAGGCTGCAGCCCGCACCTGGTACTGACCGGCAAGGGGCGCGGCACCCTCGATAAAGGCGGCCTGCCCGACGGCACCCGCGTCCACGACGACCTGCAGGCCTTCTCGCGCTGGCTGCTGGCCGGTGCCGGCAAGCCGGCGGCCGCCTCCTGAACCCGAGCCTCCTTCCATGCTCTTTCTCCGCTCCCTGCTGTTCACGCTGTACCTGCTGGTGCTGACGCCGCCCTACGCCTGCGCCTGCTTCCTCGTCTTTCCCTTCATGAGTGCCGAGCGCCGCTTCGCCTTCGTGCGCGGCTGGCCCAGGCTGGTGATCTGGGCGGCGCGCGGGATCTGCGGCATCCGCTACCGCTTCGAAGGCTGGGAACACCTGGAGGCGATGCGCGACAAGCCGGTGGTGCTGCTGTCCAAGCATCAATCGGCCTGGGAAACCATCGCCTACGTGGCCACCCTGCCCAAGCCGCTGTGCTTCGTCTTCAAGCGCGAATTGCTGCTGGTGCCCTTCTTCGGCTGGGCGCTGGGCATGCTCAAGATGGTGCACATCAACCGCAAGGAAGGCCCGCGCGCCTTTTCGTCGGCGGTAAAGCAGGGGCGCAAGCGCCTGCAGGAAGGGGCCTGGATCATCATGTTCCCCGAAGGCACGCGCACGCCTTCCGGCATGGCGGCGCCGCGCTACAAGAGCGGCGGTGCGCGGCTCGCGGTCGAGACCGGCGCCTGGGTAGTGCCGATGGCCGTGAACTCCGGCCGGGTCTGGCCGCGCAACTCCTTCCGGAAGTATCCCGGCCTGATCACCATCTCGATCGGCCCCGCCATTGCCACCGCCAACCAGACCGCCGAGCAGGTCAACCAGGCGGTCCAGCAATGGGTCGAGGCCGAGATGCGCCGCATCGACGCCGACAGCTACCGCCGGGAGGCGGCATGAGGCTGCTGCGGCCGGCCACCGAAACGCCAGGCGCGCAGCTCGAGCTGCCGCTGGCCGAAGGCCAGCCGCCGGAGACGCCGGCCGCGCTACCGTGGCCGGCGCCGCAGCCCAACGCGCGCGCCCTGCAGGTCGGCGAACGGCTGCTGCACTACACCCTCAAGCGCTCGAGCCGGCGCACCATCGGCTTCACCGTCGACGACCGCGGCCTGTCCATCACGGCGCCGCGCTGGGTCACGCTGGCCGACGTCGAAGCCGCCATCTTCGAGAAGCAACGCTGGATCTTCACCAAACTGGGGGAGTGGCGGCACCGCGAAGCGCGCCGCGTGCTGCCCGCCATGCAGTGGCGCGAAGGCGCGAGCCTGCCCTTCCTCGGCCGCCCGATCACGCTGCAGCTGGAATCGCCGGCCGGCATCCTGCTGTTCGATGCCGATCAGGCCACCCTGCACCTGGCCCTGCCCTCGCACGCCGACGAGCAGCAGATCAAGGACCGTGTGCAGGGCTGGATGCAGCAGCAGGCGCGCCGCCTGCTGGCCGAGCGGCTCGACCACTATGCCGACAAGCTCGGCGTGCGCCACAACGCCTTCGCACTGACCTCGGCCGCCACGCGCTGGGGCAGCTGCACGGCCGACGGCAAGATCCGCCTGAACTGGCGGCTGCTGCATTTTCCGCTGTCGATGATCGACTATGTGGCCGCGCACGAGCTGTCGCACCTGAAGGAAATGAACCACAGCCCGCGCTTCTGGGAAACCGTGGAGTCGATCTTCCCGGAATTCCGCGACGCGCGTGCCCAGCTGCGCGCGCACCCGCCCGAGCTGCTGCCCACCTTCTGAACACGGCCGAGCCGCGCGGTGACGCAGCGGTCCGCCCGCCATGCCACGGCCGGCGCCAAACCCGCATCCGGACTAGAATAGCGCCTCTCCCTCGACTCCCGTCCCCACGGCAGAAGGACTATTCATGCGACTCCTCCACACCATGCTGCGCGTCGGCGACCTGCAGCGCTCGATCGACTTCTATACCCGCGTGCTGGGCATGACCCTGCTGCGCGAAAGCGACAATCCCGAATACAAGTACCGCCTGGCCTTCGTCGGCTACGGCCCCGAAAGCGAGACCGCGGTCCTCGAGCTGACCTACAACTACGGGGTCGACCAGTACGAGCTGGGCACCGCCTACGGCCACATCGCGCTGGAAACCGATAACGCCGCGGCCGCCTGCGAGCGCATCCGCGCGGTCGGCGGCAAGGTCACGCGCGAGGCCGGTCCGGTCAAGGGCGGCACCACGGTGATCGCCTTCGTCGAGGACCCGGATGGCTACAAGATCGAACTGATCGAACGCCACTCCACCCGCGACAGCAGCCGCCCCTGAACATGACGATGACGGCAGCGCCATCGGCGCGGCGCCCGCTCGACGGCATGGCGACCGGGCTGATGGTGGCGCTGTGCGCGGTCTGGGGGCTGCAGCAGGTGGTCATCAAGGCCACCGTGCCGCTGATGGGCGCCGTGCTGCAGGCCGGGCTGCGCTCCGCCATCGCGGCGCTGCTGGTGCTCGGCTTCGCGCTGTGGCGCGGCACGCCGCTGTGGCGGCGCGACGGCACGCTGGGCGCCGGCCTGGCGGCCGGGCTGCTGTTCGGCGCGGAGTTCTACTGCATCTTCGTCGGCCTGGGCCACACCACTGCCTCGCGCATGGCGGTCTTCCTCTATACAGCGCCGATCTTCACCGCGCTGGGCCTGCACCTGACGGTGGACGGCGAGAAACTGCGCAGCGGACAGTGGCTGGGCGTGGTGCTGGCCTTCGCCGGCATGGCGCTGGCCTTCGCCGACGGCCTCGCCGGTCACGGCCAGCGCGGCAGCACCCTGCTGGGCGACGCGCTCGGCATCCTGGCCGGCGCGCTCTGGGCGGCGACCACGGTGGTCGTGCGCGCCTCGCGCCTGTCCAGCGCCCCGGCCAGCAAGACCCTGCTCTACCAGCTGGCGGTCTCGGCCGTGCTGCTGCTGGTCATGGCGCTGGCGAGCGGGCAGGCCGCCGACGCACGCGTCAACGGCCTGGTGCTGGCGAGCCTGTTCTACCAGTCGGTGCTGATCGCCTTCCTCAGCTACCTGACCTGGTTCTGGCTGCTCGGCCGCTACCTGGCCTCGCGGCTGTCGGTGTTCTCCTTCCTGACCCCGCTGTTCGGCGTGGCCTTCGGCGTGCTGCTGATGCACGATGCCGTGGGCCCGCGCTTCGCTGCGGCGGCTGTGCTGGTGCTGGCCGGCATCGTGCTGGTCAACCGGCGGCAGTGACGTGCCTGCGCGGCGCGTGGGCCGCGCCGCTCAGGCGGCCGCGCTGATGCGCCGCGCCAGTTCGACGTACTCCTCGACCGGCACCTCCTCGGCGCGGCGGCCGAGATCGAATCCCATGCCCTCGAAGTCGACCTGGTCGCGCAGCATCGACAGCGTATTGCGCAGCACCTTGCGCCGCTGCGAGAAGGCGGCCGCCACCACGTCGCCCAGCACCGTGATGTCGCAGGCGGGGTAAGGCGAGCGCAGGCTGCCGTCGGCCTGGCGCGGCCAGGGAATCATGCGCACCACGGCCGAATCGACCTTGGGCGGCGGGTTGAACGACGACGGCGGCACGTCGAGCACGTACTCCATGTAGTAGCGCACCTGCAGCATGATCGACAGCCGCCCGAAGGCCTTGCTGCCGGGCTGCGCCACCATGCGCTCCACCACCTCCTTCTGCAGCATGAAATGCTGGTCGCGCACGAGATCGGCGAACTGCGCGAGGTGGAACAGCAACGGACTGGAGATGTTGTAAGGCAGGTTGCCGACGATGCGCAGCGGGTGGCCGGCCTGGAACAGGCTGCCGAAATCAAAGGCCAGCGCGTCGCCGGCATGGATGGCCAGGCGCTCGCCGAAGCGGCGCCGCAGGCGTTCGACCAGGTCGCGGTCGAGCTCGACCACCTGCATGCGCGGCAGGCGCTCCAGCAGCGGCCCGGTCAGGGCGCCCAGGCCTGGGCCGATCTCGACCAGTACGTCGTCCGGCTGGGGATCGATGGCATTGACGATGCCGTGAATGATGCCGTCATCGACCAGGAAGTTCTGGCCGAAGCGCTTGCGGGCCACATGGCCCTGGTACACGTTGGAACGCATGGATTCTCGTCAGGCTCCGGCGCGTCGGTGGCGTCCGCTGGCATGGCCCGCCATCTCGGCGGCGCAGCGGATGGACTCGATCATGCTGCCGTGCTCGGCGCGACCGCTGGCGGCCAGGTCGAGGGCGGTGCCGTGGTCGACCGACGTCCGGATGAAGGGCAGGCCCAGCGTGATGTTGACACCGTGACCGAAGGTGCCGTATTTCAGCGGGGCCAGGCCCTGATCGTGATACATGGCCAGCACGCAGTCGGCCTCGCCCAGGTGGCGCGGCTGGAACAGCGTATCGGCCGGATAGGGGCCGCGGGCATCGATGCCGGCATCGACCGCGCGCTGCAGCGCCGGCACGATGACGTCGATCTCTTCGCGGCCCAGGTGGCCGCTCTCGCCGGCATGCGGGTTGAGCCCCGTGACCAGGATGCGCGGCCGCGCCAGGCCGAAGCGGTGGCGCAGGTCAGCGTCGATGATGCGCAACGTCTCCAGCAGCATCGGCACGTCGAGCGCATCGGGCACGGCGCGCAGCGGCAGGTGGGTGGTGGCCAGCGCCACGCGCAGCATGGCATTGCCGTGCGCGGGCTGGGGACCGGCCAGCATCATCACCACGCGCGCGGTGCCGGAACGCTCGGCCAGGTATTCGGTATGGCCGGTGAAGGGAATGCCGGCATCGTTGATGGTGCTCTTCTGCACCGGTGCCGTGACCATGCCCGCGTAGCGTGCCGGACCGCCATCGGCACGGCAGCCATCCATCGCCGCATCGAGCAGCGCCAGCACATAGCAGCCATTGCGCGCGTCGAGCCGTCCGGGTTCGCTGGCCACGGCCAGTGCGATGTCCTGCGCCACCACCTTGCCTTCGGCCTGCAGCCGTTCCCAGGCGTGCGCGACCCCGAGCGCCTCGGCGCGCGCGCGCATCAGGCGCGCGTCGCCCAGCACGTGGAAGCGCAGGCCACCTTCCGTAGCAGCCAGCTGCAGCAGGGCGCCGATGGTGATATCGGGGCCGATGCCGGCGGGTTCGCCGGTGGTGATGGCGAGGGAGAGAGGCTCTGACATGGCGGTGACGATCGGGGAGCGCTGAGCAAGCGGCCGGCGGCCGCTCAGCGGTCGCGGTTCAGGCGGTACTCCACATAGGCGGCCTGGCGCAGCTGGCGCACCCAGTCATCATAGGCGGCGCGCAGCTTGCGCTCGCGGATCTCGGCACGGGCGAAGTCGCGCTGCTTCTCCGGCGACACCTCGGTCTCGCGGCGGTTCAGCACCTGGATCAGGTGCACGCCGAACTGCGTGACGATGGGCTCCGAGATCTCGCCCGGACGCAGGCGGCTCATGGCCTGCTCGAACTCGGGCACCAGCTCGCCCGGCGAGACCCAGCCGAGGTCGCCGCCGGCCTGTGCCGAACCGTCCTGCGAGTAGCGTCGGGCCGCATCGGCAAAGTCACCGCCATGGGTCAGGCGGTCGCGCAGCGTGGTGAGCTGGCGCTTGGCTTCCGCCTCCGGCATGTTGGGGCCGGTGCGGATCAGGATGTGCCGCACCTGGGTCTGCTGGATATGCTGCGGCGCGGCCGGATCGGTGCCCGGTGCGGAGCGCTTGGCGACCAGCTTGAGGATATGGAAGCCGTTGCCGCTCTCGATCACCTGCGGGGCGACGTTGCCCACCGGCAGGTCGAGGATGGCATTGGCAAACAGCGCCGGCAGCCGTCCGATCTCGCGGAAACCGAGGTTGCCGCCGCCGGCGGCCTCCGTGCCGTCCGAGCTGGTCTGGGCCAGCTGGGCGAAATCGGCGCCCGCCTGGGCCTGCTTGAGCAGGCCTTCGGCCTTGGTCCTCAACGCTGCCTTCTGGGCTTCGCTGGCATCTTCGGGCACGCGCACCAGGATCTGGGCCACGTTGTATTCGGTCGGACCGCTGTCGGCGGCACCCTGCCCGCGCGCGGCCAGGTAGTTGTCGATCTCACCGTCGTAGACCTGCACCTTGGAGTCCACCTCGCGCTCGCGCAGGCGGATCACCGCCACCTGCTTGCGCAGCTCCTCGCGGTACTTGCTCCAGGTCATGCCGGTACGCTCGACCTGGGCGCGCAGGTCGTTCACGCCGATGCGGTTCTGCTGGGCCACCGACTCGACAGCACGGTCCACTTCCTGGTCGGTCACGCGGATGCCGGCTTCCTGTGCCGCCTGCGTCTGCACGCGCTCGGTGACCAGGCGCTCCAGCACTTCGGACAAGAGGTCGGCGCGCGGCGGCACCGGGCGGTTGGCAGCACGCAGCTGGTTCTCGATCTCGTCGACGCGGTCGAGCAGTTCACGCCGGGTGATGACGCTGTTGTTGACGATGGCCACCACTTCATCGACCAGCTGCGAGCGCTTGGCGCTGGCGCCAGGCGTGGTCACCCCCAGGGCCGGCTGGGCCGCCGGCGCGCTGGCGCCTCCGGCCTGCGGCATGAAGATGCCGCTGGCACGGCCGGGCGCGGGGGCCTTGAGCTGGGCTCCGGCCGGCGCCGCCACGGTGGCCAGCAACAGGCAGGCCAGCATGCGACGAAGCAGGATCGAAGAAGAAAGAGCAGCGAAATCTCGACGTGTCATCATGGTCCGTCATTCGTAGTGGTCGAGCTGGGAGGGCTGCACGGCCTGCACCGGCACGGGCTGGTAGCCCGGCACGTTCAGGCGCAGCAGATCCAGCGGATTGGTGCCGATCTTGGACAAGCCGCGCAGCTCGACCTGGAAGAAGAAGCGGCCGGTATAGCCGTTCGTCGTATTGCGGAAACGCTGGTAGACGAAGCGGCCCACCCAGCAATCCGCCGCATATTCGAAGCCGACCAGCGCATCGACCAGCTGGCTGGCGCTCAGGTCGAAGGCGACCCGGCCGATGCCGTACAGGCGGCGCGTCAGCGGCCACTGGCTGGACGTCTCGAGCTGGTCGATCGCGCTGTTGTCGGTCACCGAGGTCGCGCGGCGGTAGCGGTAGCCGATATTGAACAGCTTGCGCGTCTCGGGCCGCCACGCGAAGCTGACATTGGTGTAGTCGACGCGGTCGGTGTCCGGATTGTACTGGAGCGCGGTATCCAGGTAGTAGCCGCGGAACAGCTGCACCGTGGCCGCGCCGAGCAGGTCGGACGGGCCGGAGCTGGCGTCGATGGTCGGCGAGCCCCCGATCTGCACCTGCTGGCCCTTGAAGTTGACGCGCTGGGCCAGGGTGCCGCGGAAGCGCTCCACCCCGGTTTCCGCTTCGATCAGGCGCGTGGTCACGCCGACCGTCACCTTGTTGTTGTCGGCGATGCGGTCGTAGCCGGTGAACGGATTCTCGGTGAAGATCTGGCCGTAGCCGAAATCCGACTGCACCGTATCGAACAGCGGGAACTGGCTCTGGTCGCGGAACGGCGTGTAGACGTAGAACAGGCGCGGTTCCAGCGTCTGGACATAGTTGACGCCGAACAGGCGGCTGATGCCGGGCGCATCACGCTCGAAGGTCATGCCGGAGTCGACGCTGAAGGTCGGCACCGTGCGCGTCAGCGAATTGGAGTTGCCGGGCGTGTTCGACGCCGCCTCCATCTGGTACTGCGTCGCGTTGAAGATGAGCTTGGGCTTGACGTACCAGCCCGCGCGCACGATCGGGTAGCTGATCGACGGCTGGATGAAGAGGCGATCCCCTTCGGGTTGCTGGAAGCCGGTGGTCGTCAGCGGGATGCGGAAGCGCGAATAGTCGCTCTCGACCTGGAAGTCGAAGCCGCCCAGGTCATAGCGCGAGTACTTGACGTTGAGCTGCGGCTCGCGGTTGTACGACGGCTGGTTGGGCGCCAGGGTCTGGAACCTCTGCACGCGCGCCAGCACGCTCAGCCCGTTCCAGTTGTAGGTCACGCCACCTTCCTGCGTGTACTGCAAGGTGGTGGCCTGCGACAGGCTGCGCGTCAGGTCGGTCGGGTAGGTGTTGTCCGAGACCTTGTTGACGTTGACATAGGCGCCCAGGCCCGGCGCCAGCGTCTGGTTGTGCTGTACCGAATAGGCCCAACGGTTCGTCCCCGTCTTCTGATCGTCCGGGAGGAATTCGCCGCGGATGCGCCCGGAATAGCCATCACCCAGGTAGCGGAAATCCTCACCGAGCTGGAAACCGCGCGAAGTCAGCACACGCGGGTACAGCGTCAGGTCGCGGTTGGGCGCGATATTGAAGTAGTACGGAACCGTGACGTCGAACCCGGAGCGCGAACCGTAGGAGAACAGCGGCGCCAGCACGCCGCTGCGGCGCTCGCCGGTCAGCGGGAAACTCATCATCGGCGTGGCGAACACCGGCACGTCGAAGAAGCGCATCACTGCGCCGTAGGCGACCCCGACCTGCCGGTCGTTGTCGATGTCCACCTGGCGCGCGCTGAAGTACCAGTCCGCGTTGTCCGGCGAGCAGGTTGTGTAGCTGGTGCGCTGGATGCTGGTGTGGTCCTTGTCGAGGAAGTCGATGCGTTCGGCCTTGCCGTTGCCGCCGGTCTGCTGGAAATAGTAGTCCGGCGACAGCATGTAGCCTTCGTTGGCCTCGACGCGCATGCGCCCCTCCGGGCCCACGGCCAGCGTGCCGTTCTGCGACAGGCGGGCGTTGCCCTGGACGAAGGCCTCGTCGGTGTCCTGGTCGTAGGTCAGGCGGTCGCCCTTGATCACCTTGCCGTCGTTGCGCAGCTCGGCGTCGCCCTGCACCGCCACGCCGCGCTCGTTGTAGCCGTCCATGCGGTCGCCGGAAACGAAGACCGGGGGCCTGGCGTCCGGCTCCTTGCGCACGGTTTCCGGCTCGGGCAGCTTCGGCACCAGTTGGCCCGCCACCGGCGGCACCTCCGGCGCCTGCTCCACGGCCGGTTCGGCGACCGGGAGGTCGGGAATGCCCGAGCCGACGGCCTGCGCGTGCAGGCCGGCCGACCACCATCCGGCCATCGCCAGCACGAGCGGCCGCAGCGCGCTGGCCGGCAGCCTGCCGGCCATGCGCAACGTCGCTGGGTTTGCCTTCTTGTTCGGTGGTCGTGGTTTGACGGTCATGCGAGCGGGTAGTCAGTCGGGTCGGGGCAGCCTGCGCGAACCGCCGCGCCCTTCCGGTACAGGCTATCGGGCCGCCCGACGCCCGCGGTCCGGGCGCCCGGCGCCCGGGTCTGGTCGGGTATTATACGGGGCATCCTATCCTCTACTTCCGGCATGGCAGCACTTCCCCCCGACACACGCCTGGACGCGCTCAAATCCTGGGTCGCATCACTGGGTCCAGCCTGGTCGATCGACCCCGATTCCTGTACCCCGGCCTCCGCCGACGCCAGCTTCCGGCGCTACTTCCGCGTCAACAGCGCGCGTCCCGGCCACGCCACACTGATCGTGATGGATGCGCCGCCCGCGCAGGAGGACTGCCGCCCCTTCATCCATGTGTCGGAGCTGTTCGGCGCGGCGGGCGTGACGGTACCGCGCGTGCTGGAACAGGACCTGGCGCAAGGCTTCCTGCTGCTGACCGATCTCGGCCACCAGACCTACCTGTCGCGCCTGGACCCTGCCAATGCGCGCCAGCTCTATGGCGACGCCGCGGCCGCGCTGGTTCGCATCCAGGCCGCGACCCGTCCCGGCGCGCTGCCGGCCTACGACCGCGCCCTGCTGCAGCGCGAACTCGACCTGTTCCCCGAGTGGTATGTGGCGCGGCATCTGGGTGTCACGCCGAGCACCGCCCAGCAGGCCGACCTGCGCGAGGTCATGGACACGCTGCTGGCCAACAACCTGGCGCAGCCGCAGGTCTACGTGCACCGCGACTACCATTCGCGCAACCTGATGGTGCTGGACGGCGAAGCCAATCCCGGCATCCTGGACTTCCAGGACGCGGTGATCGGCCCCATCACCTATGACGCCGTCTCGCTGTGGCGCGACGCGTATATCGAATGGGAAGAAGAGGAGCAGCTCGACTGGCTGATCCGCTACTGGGAACGCGCGCGCCGCGCCGGCCTGCCGGTGGCGGCCGACTTCGGCGATTTCTACCGCGATTTCGAGTGGATGGGCCTGCAGCGCCACCTGAAGGTGCTGGGCATCTTCGCCCGCCTCTATCACCGCGACGGCAAGGACGGCTACCTGGCCAACCTGCCGCTGGTGCTGAAGTACGCGCGCCAGGTGGCCGGCCGCTATAGCGAGCTGCGCAAGCTGGTCCGCCTGTTCGATGCACTCGAAGGCGTCGAGCGGGCCGCCGGCTATACCTTCTGAAGGGCGCGCCGTGCCCGACCCGAGTACCGCCAGGCCGGCCGCCGGCGCGGCCCGCGCCGGCGAGTGGTGGGCCGGCGTGCGCGCGCTGGCCCCGATGCTGCTGGGTGTGGCGCCCTTCGGCCTGATCTATGGGGTGCTGGCGGTCAATGCCGGCATGCCGGCCTGGCTGGCCTGCGCCATGAGCGCCATCGTCTTCGGCGGCGCCTCGCAGATGATCCTGACCCAGCTGTGGGCGGCCGGCACGCCGGCCCTGGTGATGGCCCTGACGGTGGCCATGGTCAACCTGCGCCATGCGCTGTACTCGGCCACCATGGCGCCAGCGCTGGCACCGCTGTCGCGCGGCTGGAAAGCGCTGATCGCCTACCTGCTGACCGACGAAGCCTTCGCCGCCATGACGCGCCGGCTGGATGGCGGCAGCGCCGACCGCGGCGCCGGCCCCTATCGCCACTGGTATTTCTTCGGCGCGGGCTTCGCGCTGTGGGCCGGATGGCAGGTCTCGACGCTGGCCGGCGTACTGGTCGGCGCGCAGGTGCCGCGCCACTGGCCGCTCGACTTCTTCCTGCCGCTGACCTTCATCGGCATCATCGTGCCGGCGCTCAAGCACCGCGCCCAGCTCGCCGCGGCCCTGGTGGCCAGCGCGCTGGCCGTGGCCTGCCACGGGCTGCCGCACAAGTCGGGGCTGATGGCGGCAGCCCTGGGCGGCATCGCCGCCGGCATGCTGCTGCGCGACCGCGGCAAGCGTTCCGGCCGGCCCCGCGAGCACGGTGGCACCCCGGAAGGCGACCGGCACGGCCCGAGGCGGCGCAGCGGGAGCGCAGCATGAGCGACCTGGTCCTGCTGGCCGTGTTCGTCGGAGCCGGCCTCGCCACTTTCCTGATCCGTCTGTCCTTCATCGCGCTCGAGGGTCGCGTGCGCCTGCCGTCCTGGTTCCGCACCTCGCTGCAGTTCGTGCCGCCGGCCATGCTGTCGGCCCTGATCGCCCCCGACCTGCTGATGCGCGATGGCCACCTCGACCTCAGCCCCGGCAACGCGCGCCTGCTTGCCGGCGCGGTGGCCATCCTGATCGCCGCGCGCACGCGCAGCATCGGCTGGACCATCGCCGGCGGCATGGCCGCGCTGGCAGCCCTGGAGTACCTGTTGTGAAAGCGATGATCTTCGCCGCCGGACGCGGCGAACGCATGCGGCCCCTGACCGACACCTGTCCGAAGCCGCTGCTGGCCGTGGGCGGCAAACCCCTGATCGTCTGGCAGATCGAGGCGCTGGCGCGCGCCGGCCTGCGCGAGATCGTCATCAACCACGCCTGGCTCGGCCTCCGCATCGAGGCCGAACTGGGCGACGGCGCGCGCTTCGGCGTGAAGCTGTCCTACTCGCCGGAAGCCAGCGCCCTGGAGACGGCGGGCGGGGTGGCGCAGGCGCTGCCTTTGCTGACCGGTGCGGGCAGCGGTGCCGGCACCGACACCGCGCCAGCGCAGACGGGGGAGATCTTCCTGGCCGTCTCGGGCGACGTTTTCTGCGACTTCGACTACGCCAGCCTGCTGCCGCGCGCGCGCGCCATGGCCGGGGCGGCACAGCCCCGCATGCACCTGGTGATGGTGCCCAACCCGCCCTTCCATCCGGGTGGCGACTTCGCCCTCGACGCCGCCGGCCGGCTGTGGCAGGACGCCCCCGCCGGCGCCGAGCGGCTCACCTTCGGCAATATCGGCCTGTACGACACGCGCTGGTTCCGGCACATCGCTGCCGGCGACAAGGTGCCGATGACGCCCCTCTATCGCGCCGCCATCGCCTCCGGCGCGGCCAGCGGCGAGCGCTTCGAGGGGCGCTGGGAGAACGTCGGCACGCCGGCCCAGCTGGCCGAACTGGACCGCGAACTGCGCGCGGCGGGGCTGGCCGCACCGCTCTGACGGCCCCCGGCCCGCGGCCCCCCCGGCGCGCCTCCGGGTGCAGGGAACGCAGCGGCGGCGGTAGAATCGAATCCATCGAACAGACTTCCCGGCCCTCACATGTCCGCACCCGAACCTGCCCTCCTCGCGGCCTGCCGCGAACGCCGCGCACGCGTACTGCAGCAGTTGCGCGCGGCCGGCGGCGGCGTGGCGATCCTGCCCACCGCCCCGGAAGCCATGCGCAACCGCGACAGCGACTACCCGTACCGGCACGACAGCCACTTCTACTACCTGAGCGCCTTCACCGAGCCCGAGGCCGTGCTGGTGCTGGTCGCCGGCGCCGAGGCCGGCGCCGACCGCAGCATCCTGTTCTGCCGGCCCAAGCATGAAGAGCGCGAGATCTGGGACGGTTTCCGCTACGGTCCCGAGGGCGCACTCGCGGCGTTCGGCTTCGACGAGGCGCATTCGGTCGAGGAACTCGATGCGCGGCTGCCCGCGCTGCTGGCCGACCGCGCCGTGCTGGCCTATCCGCTGGCCGCCAGCTCGCGCATCGACCGCCAGGTGCGGCGCTGGCTCGATGCCGTGCGCACGCTGTCGCGCTCGGGTGTCGCGGTGCCGGCCACCGTGCTGGACCTGCACAACGTGCTCGACGAAATGCGCCTGTTCAAGGACGCGGGCGAACTGGCGGTGATGCGCCGCGCCGGCGAGATCTCAGCGCAGGCTCACGTGCGGGCCATGCGCACCAGCCGCGCCGGCCTGCGCGAGTACCACCTGGAGGCCGAGCTGCTGTACGAGTTCCGCCGCCACGGCGCGCAGAGCGTGGCCTACAACTCTATCGTCGCGACCGGTGCCAACGCCTGTGTGCTGCACTATCGCGCCGGCCCGGCCGAACTGCGCGACGGCGACCTGTGCCTGATCGATGCCGGCTGCGAACTCGACGGCTACGCCTCCGACATCACCCGCACCTTCCCCGTGTCCGGCCGTTTTTCCGCTGCGCAACGCGAGCTGTACGACCTGGTGCTGGCGGCACAGGAAGCGGCCATCGCCGAGACGCGCGCCGGCGTGCCGTACAACGTGCCGCACGACGCTGCCGTGCGCGTGCTGGCGCAAGGCATGCTCGACACGGGCCTGCTCGACCGCAACCAGGAAGGCACGCTGGACGACGTGCTGGCCAATGGCAGCTACCGCCGCTTCTATATGCACCGCACCGGCCACTGGCTCGGCATGGACGTGCACGACGTGGGCGAATACCGCGTGCCGGGCCTGGCCGCGGCCGGCACCGAGCGGCCGTGGCGCGCGCTGGAGCCCGGCATGGTGCTGACCGTCGAGCCGGGCATCTACGTGCGCCCGGCCGAGGACGTGCCGGAGCGCTACTGGCACATCGGCATCCGCATCGAGGACGACGCGGTCGTCACCGGCGGCGCCTGCGAGCTGATCACGCGCGGCGTGCCGGTCAAGGCGGACGAGATCGAGGCACTCATGCGCGAAGGCGGGCCGCGATGATTGCCTGGCTGCGCAACCTGCTTTCCGGCGGCCGGCCGGCCGCCGCGCATCCGCAGGCCACCCCCGACGAGCCCTTCGTCATCAACCTGTTCGAAGACCGGGCCGTGGTCCACCGACCCGACGGCCAACGCGAAGAAGTGACATGGGACGCACTCGAGCGCGTGGTGATACGTGTCTCTGATCGCGCCCCCTGGAACGGTGCTCTCTGGCTGATCCTGGTCGGCGCCGCCGACAGCGGCCAGGGTTGCGTGGTCCCGGCCGCGGCCGTCAACTACGGCGCGCTGCTGGCCAGGCTGCAAGCCCTGCCCGGCTTCGACCAGCACAAGCTGGACAATGCCCGGCGCGACGCCGATGCCGGCAAATCCCGCTCCGACGCCATCTGCTGGAAGCGCGGCGCTGGCGCCGAGCACCCCGCCTCCGAAGCCTCCCCGCCTCCTCATGACGAAGCCGGCAAGCCCTGATTCCTTCGGCACGCCCGGGGCGGCCGCGGATGTTCCCTCGGACGTCGCCTTGGATGCCGCCGACGTCGCCATCGCCGGCGGCGGCCCTGTCGGCCTGGCCCTGACCTGCCAGCTGCTGCGCAGCACCGACCTGCGCGTCACGCTGATCGACGCCGCCACGCCTGCCCGCGCTGCGCACGATCCGCGCGCGCTGGCCCTGTCGCACGGCAGCCGCGAGCTGCTCGATGCCCTCGGCGCCTGGCCGGCCCAGGTCACCCCGATCGAGCATATCCACGTGTCGCAGCAGGGCCGTTTCGGCCACGTGGCGCTGCACCGCGAGGACTACGGCGTACCGGCACTGGGCTACGTGGTCCGCTACGGCGACTTGTGCCAGGCCCTGGAGCGGGCATTGGAACAGGCCCGGACCGCGGCCGGCGCGCCGCGGCTGACCCGGGTCTTCCAGACCCGGATCGATGCTGTGGAAGACGCCGCCGGAGCCGCCGCCGGAGCCGCCGCCGGCATCGTGCGCCTGTCGGGTACCGGTGCCGACGGCCAGCCCGCCGTGTTCGCGGCCCGCATCGCGGTGCAGGCCGAGGGCGGCCTGTTCCAGCGGCAGATGCCGGCAGGACCGGGCCCGCGCGGTTGGCATCGCGACTACGGGCAGACCGCCATCATCGGCCACGTCCGCTGCAGCGCGCCGCGGCCCGGCTGGGCCTGGGAGCGCTTCACCGAAGAGGGGCCGCTGGCGCTGCTGCCGCATGACGACCACGGCGTCGCGGGCTACGCGCTGGTGTGGTGCTGCGCGCCGGACGAAGCCTCCCGGCGCCTGGCCTTGCCCGAGGCCGAGTTCGTTGCCGAACTCGGCGCGGCCTTCGGCCCGCGCATGGGGCGCTTCACGCTCGCGGGCAAGCGCCACGCCTTCCCGCTCGGCCTGAACGCGGCGCCGGTGACGGTGCGCGGACGTACCGTGGCTATCGGCAATGCGGCGCAAACGCTACATCCGGTCGCCGGCCAGGGCCTGAACCTGGGCCTGCGCGATGCCTTCGTGCTGGCCGACGCCTTGCGCACGGGATGCACGCCGCGCAGTCTGCAGGACTTTGCCGCGCGGCACCGGCTCGATCGCGCCGTCACCATCGGCGTCACCGACTTCCTGCCGCGCGTGTTCGCCCTGCCCTCCCCGCTCGCGGCCCACGCGCGCGGGGCCTCGCTGGCCGCGCTGGCATGCCTGCCGCCCTTGAAGCACGCGCTGGCGCACCAGATGATGTACGGCATGCGGCGCTGAGGCCCGGCCTCGGACAACGCCTCGCCGGCCCCGGCGGCGCGCCGGCGCCGGGGCTTGCGATTATTTGCTCAAATCTTGGGCAACCCCTCCCGTTTGGCGGTAAAATCCTGCCCTCGCCCATGTCCCGACCGCCAGCCGAACGCTGTTTTGGCCGGGCATGCTTTTCCATTTTTGCATCTTGCTTCCCGTCCGCCCGGCAGGCCGACGCCAGCGGGTAATCCTCGAACGCCATCGTGCAGATCGGACCGCATCGCCTTCGCAACAACCTCTTCGTCGCGCCCATGGCCGGCGTGACGGACCGCCCCTTCCGCCAGCTGTGCAAGCGGCTCGGGGCCGGCTATGCCGTCTCCGAGATGGTCGCGTCGAACGCCCAGTTGTGGAAGAGCGAGAAGACCATGCGGCGCGCCAACCATACCGGGGAAGTGGAGCCGATCGCGGTGCAGATCGCCGGCGCAGAACCCGGCATGATGGCCGAGGCGGCCCGCTACAACGTCGAGCGCGGCGCGCAGATCATCGACATCAACATGGGCTGCCCGGCCAAGAAGGTCTGCAATGTGGCGGCCGGTTCGGCGCTGCTGCAGAACGAGCCGCTGGTGGCACGCATCGTCGAGGCGGTGGTGGCGGCCGTGGCCGAGGTCGATGCGAAGGTGCCGGTCACGCTGAAGATCCGCACCGGCTGGAACCGCGAGAACCGCAACGCGCTGCGCGTGGCGCGCCTGGCCGAAGACGCCGGCATCAGCATGCTGACGATCCACGGCCGTACCCGCGCCGACCTCTACCACGGCGAGGCCGAGTACGAGACGATCGCCGCGGTCAAGGCGCAGGCCGGCATCCCGATCGTCGCCAACGGCGACATCACCACACCGCAGAAGGCCAGGCAGGTGCTGGCAGCGACCGGCGCCGACGCGCTGATGATCGGCCGCGCGGCGCAGGGACGGCCCTGGCTGTTCCGCGAGATCGAGCATTTCCTCGCCACCGGCGAACTGCTGCCGCCGCCCGAGGTGGCCGAGATCCGCGCCATCATGAACGAGCACCTGGCCGACCACTACGCCTTCTACGGGGAATTCACCGGCGTGCGCACCGCGCGCAAGCATATCGCCTGGTACACGCGCGGCCTGAAAGGGGCCAACCTGTTCCGCCACCACATGAACACGCTGGACAGCAGCACGGCGCAACTCGCCGCGGTCAACGCCTTCTTCGACGAGCAGGCGCAGCTGTCGGACCGGCTGGTCTATGTGGACGAGGCGCAGCAGGGCGACCAGGACGGGCAGGACAGCGAAACCGACAACAAGAACAGGGAGTTGCTTGCCGCATGAGCCGCAATGCGATCGACCAATGCATCCGGGACAGCCTGAGCGCCTACTTCCGGGACCTGGACGGCGAGGAGCCGTCGAACATCTACAACATGGTGCTGGAGGCCGTCGAGCGCCCCCTGCTGGAGGCAGTGATGACGCGCGCCGAGCGCAACCAGTCGCTGGCCGCCGCCTACCTCGGCATCAATCGCAACACGCTGCGCAAGAAGCTGCAGCAGCACGGTTTACTTTGAAGAGTCCCCCCGAGCCATGATCAAGCAAGCCCTCCTCTCCGTTTCCGACAAGACCGGCATCGTCGACTTCGCGCGCGAACTCCACGCGCTGGGCGTGACGCTGCTTTCCACGGGCGGCACCGCCAAGCTGCTGGCCGACAGCGGCCTGCCCGTGACCGAGGTCGCCGACTACACCGGCTTCCCGGAAATGCTCGACGGCCGCGTCAAGACGCTGCACCCCAAGGTGCACGGCGGCATCCTGGCGCGCCGCGACCTGCCCGAGCACATGGCCGCGCTGGCCGAGCACGGCATCCCGACCATCGACCTGCTGGTGGTCAACCTCTACCCGTTCCAGCAGACCGTGGCCAAGGATGACTGCACGCTGCCGGACGCGATCGAGAACATCGACATCGGCGGCCCGACCATGCTGCGCTCGGCAGCCAAGAACCACCGCGACGTCACCGTGATCGTCGATCCGGCCGACTACGCGCCGGTGCTGGCCGAGATGCGCGCCCATGGCAACCAGGTCGGCTACGACACCAATTTCCGCCTGGCCACCAAGGTGTTCGCGCATACCGCGCAGTACGACGGCGCCATCACCAACTACCTGACCAGCCTCGGCCCGGAGAAGTCGCACCAGGCGCGCAGCCGCTACCCGCAGACGCTGAACCTGGCCTTCGAGAAGGTGCAGGAAATGCGCTACGGCGAGAACCCGCACCAGTCGGCCGCCTTCTATCGCGACCTGAAGGCCGTGGACGGCGCGCTGGCCAACTACGTGCAGCTGCAGGGCAAGGAACTGTCGTACAACAACATCGCCGATGCCGACGCGGCCTGGGAATGCGTCAAGTCCTTCGCCCCGTCCGCCGGCGCGGCCTGCGTCATCATCAAGCACGCCAACCCCTGCGGCGTGGCGGTCGGCGTCTCCGCCCTGGAAGCCTATGAGAAGGCCTTCAAGACCGATTCGACCTCGGCCTTCGGCGGCATCATCGCCTTCAACGTCGAACTGGACGAAGCCGCCGCGCAGGCGGTCGCCAAGCAGTTCGTCGAAGTGCTGATCGCGCCGTCGTTCTCCGCCGGCGCGCGCGCCGTGTTCGAGGCCAAGCAGAACGTGCGCCTGCTCGAGATCCCGCTGGGCCAGGGCCTCAACCCGTTCGACTTCAAGCGCGTCGGCGGCGGCCTGCTGGTGCAGGGCCCGGACGCCAAGAACGTGCAGCCGGCCGAGCTGCGCGTGGTGACCAAGCGCCACCCGACGCCCAAGGAAATGGATGACCTGATGTTCGCCTGGCGCGTCGCCAAGTTCGTCAAGTCCAATGCCATCGTCTTCTGCGGCGGCGGCATGACGCTGGGCGTGGGCGCGGGCCAGATGAGCCGCGTCGACTCGGCACGCATCGCCAGCATCAAGGCACAGAACGCCGGCCTGACGCTGGCGGGCTCGGCCGTGGCATCGGACGCCTTCTTCCCGTTCCGCGACGGCCTGGACGTGGTGGTGGATGCCGGCGCGACCTGCGTGATCCAGCCGGGCGGCTCGATGCGCGACGACGAGGTGATCGCCGCCGCCGACGAGCGCAACATCGCCATGGTGCTGACCGGCACCCGCCACTTCCGCCACTGATGCACTGATGCACTGACGGCCGGCGTCTCCGGCCGCGCCCTTGCGGCGCCGGCCGCTGACGTCCCCACACCGATGCCTGCCCCGGCAGGCACCGGGCGGCGCGGCAATCCCACCGCCGCCCGCGCCAGGCGCTAAACTAGTGCCCATGGCATCCCCCCTCCCACCATGCGCATCCTAGGCATCGACCCCGGCCTTCGCACCACCGGCTTCGGCGTGCTGGAAAAGCGCGGCAACCAGCTCCACTACATCGCCTCCGGCACCATCAAGAGCGATGGCAACAGCAGCCTGCCCGAGCGGCTGAAGACCCTGTACGACGGCGTGGCCGAGGTCACGCGCACCTATGCGCCCGACTGCGCGGCCATCGAGAAGGTTTTCGTCAACGTCAATCCGCAATCCACGCTGCTGCTAGGCCAGGCCCGCGGCGCCGCCATCTGCGGGCTGGTGGGCCATGGCCTGCCGGTGTACGAGTACACGCCGATGCAGCTCAAGGTGGCGGTGGTCGGCTACGGCCGCGCCAACAAGGAGCAGGTGCAGGAGATGGTGGTGCGCCTGCTCGGCCTGCCCGGCCGGCCGGGTACCGACGCCTCCGATGCGCTGGGCGTTGCCATCTGCCATGCCAATGGCGGCGACGCGCTCGGCACGTTGGCCGGGCTCGCGCCGGAGCTGGCGCGGCGCGGCGTGCGCGTGCGCCGCGGGCGCCTGGTCGGCTAGTCATCATCGGACCCGCATCCCGCTCGGCCGGCAGGCCGTTGCCCTCCTGACGCCTTGAAGGCTTGACGCCTTGGCGCGCGCCCTCGGCTACACTGGCGGCGATTTTCTTCCCGAAGCGCACGGGCGCACCCACACGCCCGGCTTCGCCATTCGAGACCCACGAGACATGATCGGACGCATTGCCGGCACGCTGCTGGAGAAGAACCCGCCCCACCTGCTGGTGGACTGCCACGGCGTCGGCTACGAAATCGACGTGCCGATGAGCACCTTCTACAACCTGCCGCAGACCGGCCAGCCGGTGACGCTGCTGACGCAGCTGATCGTGCGCGAGGACGCGCACCTGCTGTACGGCTTCGCCACGGCTGCCGAACGCAATACCTTCCGCGAGCTGATCAAGATCACCGGCATCGGCGCGCGCATGGCGCTGGCGGTGCTGTCAGGCATGTCGGTATCGGAGCTGGCCCAGGCCATCACGCTGCAGGAAGCCGGCCGGCTCACGCGCGTGCCCGGCATCGGCAAGAAGACGGCCGAGCGGCTGCTGCTGGAGCTGAAGGGCAAGCTGGGCGCGGAGCTCGGCCATGCACCGGGAGCCGCCGCGGTGCACGACAGCGCGGTCGACATTCTCAACGCCCTGCTGGCACTCGGCTATTCGGAGAAGGAAGCCGGCGCCGCCATCAAGCAGGTGCCGGCCGGCACCGGCGTCTCGGAGGGCATCAAGCTCGCGCTCAAGGCGCTCTCGAAGTCCTAGACCACTGCATCACGGAAATCGGTCGGTGCCTGCCGCCGCGGGCGCGGGGCGTAGAATGGCGCCATTCCGCCTGCCAACACCATGATTGAAACCGACAAGCTTTCCGGCCCCGAGCGCGTGATCTCGGCCGCGCCTGCCTCCAAGCACGAGGAGGCCTTCGAGCGGGCCCTGCGGCCCAAGCTGCTCGACGAATACGTCGGCCAGGAGAAGGTGCGCGGCCAGCTCGACATCTTCATGCACGCCGCGCGCAAGCGGCGCGAGGCGCTCGACCACGTGCTGCTGTTCGGGCCGCCTGGCCTGGGCAAGACCACGCTGGCCCACATCATCGCACGCGAGATGGGCGTCAACCTGCGCCAGACTTCCGGCCCGGTGCTCGAGCGCCCGGGCGACCTGGCCGCGCTGCTGACCAACCTGGAAGCCAACGATGTGCTCTTCATCGACGAGATCCACCGGCTGTCGCCGGTCGTCGAGGAGATCCTGTATCCGGCGCTGGAGGACTACCAGATCGACATCATGATCGGCGAGGGCCCGGCCGCGCGTTCGGTCAAGCTCGACCTGCAGCCGTTCACGCTGGTCGGCGCCACCACGCGCGCCGGCATGCTGACCAATCCGCTGCGCGACCGCTTCGGCATCGTCGCGCGCCTGGAGTTCTACACGGCGCAGGAGCTGGCGCGCATCGTCACGCGCTCGGCCGAGCTGATGGGCGCCCATATCGAGGCCGGCGGCGCGCTGGAGATCGCCCGCCGCGCGCGCGGCACACCACGGATCGCCAACCGCCTGCTGCGGCGCGTGCGCGACTATGCCGAGGTCAAGGGTGACGGATCCATTACACGCGAGATGGCCGACGCCGCATTGTCGATGCTCGACGTGGACCGCGCCGGCTTCGACCTGATGGACCGCAAGCTGCTGGAAGCCGTGCTGCACAAGTTCGGCGGCGGCCCGGTCGGCGTCGATAACCTCGCCGCCGCCATCGGCGAGGAACGCGACACCATCGAGGACGTGCTGGAGCCCTACCTGATCCAGCAGGGTTACCTGCAACGCACGCCGCGCGGGCGCGTGGCGACGGCCAGCGCCTACCGCCACTTCGGCCTGGCCACACCCGACGCTGGCGGCGAGGCGCCGTACGACCCGGCCGGCACCGTCTGAGTGCCGGCATGCGGGCCGCCCACGGCCCATGCCCCTGCGCATTGCCAGCCACGTTCCCCGCCACATTCCCCGCTACATTCCCGACCGGTTTGCCGCGCCGCGGCAAACCCGGGCTTGGCCCGCCTCGCGCGGCGGGAACCGCCCCGCGCGCGAGTTAAGCGTTTTTGAGTGCCGTTGAAAAACTTTTTGTGGTGCGTTGCCCGGAATTGACGGATTGACCACAATAGTCGAGCCGGCTTGCTGCTTGAGCGTTACGGATCCGGCGCATTGTCTTTCACATGGAGACTCAAATGGATCGACGCGGTTTTATGTTTCGGATCTCGGCCACCGGGCTGGCCGTGGCCACGACCGCCGTGGCCACCGGCTGCACCACGACCGGCAGCGAGGCGCCGACGGACGTCGCAGCCAAGCGCCAGCAGATCAACGCCGGCGTGGAGGGTGCCCTGAACCGCTTGTACGGCTCGGTCAGCGGCTCCCGTGAGCTGGCCCAGCGCGCCCAGGGCATCCTGGTGTTCCCGCGCGTGCTCTCCGCCGGCCTGGTGGTCGGCGGCGAATACGGTGAAGGCGCGCTGCGCAGCCGCGGCCAGACCGTGGGCTACTACAGCACGGCCTCGGCCTCCGTCGGCCTGACCGCCGGTGGCCAGTCCAAGGCCGTCATCATCATGTTCATGACGCCGGAAGCCTATAGCAAGTTCCTCAACAGCAGCGGCTGGACCGCGGGCGTCGACGCCAACGTGGCGCTGATCAAGGTCGGCGCCAACGGTACCATCGACACCCTGGTCAGCCAGCAGCCGGTGATCGGCTTCGTGCAGACCAATGCCGGGCTGATGGTCGACGTGTCACTGAACGGCTCCAAGATCAGCAAGCTCAACATCTGAGCCCGTGCCGGAGTCGCCCTGTGGCGGTCGGCTGTCGCTCCGGCGCCACAGAAGATCCCGGCCGCGGCCGGGATCTTTCCCATGCAGGCGGGGTGCGGCAGCGGCTGGCATAATCGCCGGGAAACGCCGACCGACATGCCGCCCTCCTCGACCGCCAACACCGCCCAGACCCTCACCGGCGGCCGCGTCTACCGCTACTACGATTTCGTGATGGCGGCCTTCGTCACGGTGCTGCTGTGCTCCAACCTGATCGGTGCGGCCAAGGCGGCCCAGGTCACGCTGCCCGTGCTGGGCCCGGTCACCTTCGGCGCGGGTGTACTGTTCTTCCCGGTTTCCTACATCTTCGGCGACGTCCTGACCGAGGTCTATGGCTACGGCCGCGACCGGCGCGCGGTATGGGCCGGCTTTGCCGCGCTGGCCTTCGCCACCTTCATGAGCCTGGTGGTGCTGAGGATGCCGGTGGCCCCCTTCATGGCGGACTACCAGAAGAGCCTGGAAGACGTGTTCGGCAATACCTGGCGCATCGCCATGGGCTCGCTGATCGCCTTCTGCTGCGGCAGCTTCGCCAACAGCTATGTGCTGGCCAAGATGAAACTGTGGACCGGCGGCCGCTGGCTGTGGACACGCACCATCGGCTCGACACTGGCGGGCGAGCTGGTCGATTCGTCCTTGTTCTACGTGATCGCCTTCTACGGCATCTGGCCACTGGAGAAGGTGGTGCAGGTGGCCATCGCCCAGTACGTGCTGAAGACCGGCTGGGAAGTGGTGATGACGCCGGTGACCTACAAGGTGGTCGCCTTCCTCAAGGCGGCGGAGCATGAGGACTGGTTCGACCGCGGCACCGACTTCACCCCATTCCGCGTACGGGTCTGAGCGGGCGGCAGCAGCGCACGGCCGACGACCGGCGGCGCGCTCAGGGCACGCGCCGGTCCACTTCGTCCAGCGTCAGCGCCTCCAGGTGCTGGATGTCCCCCCACTGCATCAGCGACAGGCGGTCGCCATCGCAGCGCAGCCGGTTGATGCTGGCGTTGAGCAGTTCGTGCTGGCGCGGCGCTTCCAGCGTCATGTCGGTGGCCTCGCGGTACAGGCAGTCGAGCACGCCGCCGTGCGCCACCAGCGCGATGCGTTCGCCGGGATGGCGGCGCGTCAGCGCCAGCGCGATCTCGACCGCACGCTGGTGAAAACCGCGCAGGCTTTCGCCGTTCTCCGGCGCGTAGTCCGGCACGCGCGCCTGCCAGCGCGCGAAGTCCTCGGCGCGCCGCTCTGCCACCTCGGCATAGCTCATGCCCTCGAGCACGCCGTAACAGCGTTCGCGCAGCCTCGGCTCCGGACGCACCGCCAACCCGAGCGCCTCGGCCAGCGGCGTGGCGGTCTGCAGCGCGCGCGACAGGTCGCTCGAATAAACGGCATCGATGGGCTCGCCGGTGAGCGCGCCGGCAAGCGCGCGGGCCTGTGCCTGGCCGGTCCCGTTGAGCGGGATATCGAGCTGGCCTTGCAGGCGCCGCTCGCGATTCCAGGCCGTCTCGCCGTGGCGGATCAGGATCAGGTGGGTCATGGCCAGTGCGTGCGGCCCGAAGCTCTGCGACATGCCGTTTCCTCGTTGCGGGACGCCGTGCAGTGCACCCTGCCCGGCTTTTCCGGTCTTCTTGGTCTTTACTTGGCGAATTTCGGATTGAGCGTGTAGGTACCGGTCAGGCTGGCCTGCGCCAGCACGTGGCCGGCCATCGCCGCGAGCACCTGCGCGCCGGTGAAGCTGCCCTCCAGCGGCAACCGTTCGACGTCCAGCGCGTAGACGGTGAACACATAGTGGTGCACCAGGGCGTCGTTCCACGGCGGACAGGGGCCGTCATAGCCGAAGTAGTCGCCCTTCATGTCCGGGTCGCTGGCGAACCAGCCGGTGTAGTCGTTCAGGCCATGGCGCAGGCCGCCCGCGGTGGGCGTGCCGCCGGCCGCCTCGGGGCCGGGCTTGCCGCGCGCGATCACGCCGTCGCTGTGCGAGCCCGCGCTGATCGAGCGCAGGCCGGAAGGGATGTCGATCAGCACCCAGTGGTAGAAGTCCACGCGCGGCAGCGCGGCGGGCACCTCGCGCCCCTCCTGGTTGACGTCGTCGCCACGGCTGGGGACATCGCGGTCATGGCAGATCAGCGCATAGGAGCGGGTGGCGGCCGGTACCTCGTCCCACTCCAGGTCCGGATTGCGGTTGCTCGACAGCGCCACGTGGCTGGCTGCGTCGGGCACGCAGAAGGCGTATTCGCCAGGGATCGGACCGTTGTCGGCGAACGACTTGCTCCAGATCTTCATTTGACTCTCCTTGCTCGAAACGAGCCCGCGCCCCTCATGCCGCGGGCGGCACCCGCAGCCAGAACGTGACCGGGCCATCGTTGGTCAGGCTGACCTGCATCATCGCACCGAACTCGCCGGTCTCCACCTGCGGATGCAAGACCCGGGCCCGCGCCACGAAATGCTCGTACAGGCGGCGGCCGTCCTCGGGCGACGCCGCCGGGGTGAAGCTCGGCCGCGTGCCGCTGTTGGTGTCGGCGGCCAGCGTGAACTGGGACACGACCAGCAGCCCGCCGGCGCCGCCCTTGCCATCGATGTTCTGCACGGCCAGGTTCATCTTGCCGGCCTCGTCGGGAAAGACCCGGTAGGCCAGCAGCTTGGCCAGCAGGCGCTCGGCCTGGGCCTCGGTATCGCCGCGCTCGGCGCACACCAGGGCCAGCAGACCGGCGCCGATGGCACCGGTGGTCCGTTCGCCGACGGTGACGCGCGCCTGCGAGACACGCTGGATCAGGGCGATCATGTGCTTGCGCCCCGCGCTCAGGACAGCGTCACGCGGGCGAAACGGCGCTTGCCGACCTGCACCACATAGGTACCTGCGGCCACCTTCAGCCCCTTGTCGCTGACCGTGGCGCCGTCGATTTTGACGCCGCCCTGCTCGATATTGCGGTTGGCCTCGGAAGTCGAGGGCACGAGATTGGCCTGCTTCAGCAACTGGGCGATGCCGAGCGGCGCACCGCCCAGGCTGACCGCGGGAATCTCGTCGGGCACGCCGCCGCGCGCGCGGTGGTTGAAGTCCTCGAGCGCCTTCTCGGCATCGGCCGCGCTGTGGAAGCGCGCCACGATCTCCTGCGCCAGCATCACCTTGCAATCGCGCGGATTGCGGCCCAGCGCGATCTCCTGCTTCATCAGTTCGATCTCGGCCAGCGGACGGAACGACAGCAGCGTGTAGTACTGCCACATCAGGTCGTCCGAGATGCTCATCAGCTTGCCGAACATCTCGCCCGGGGCCTCGGTGACGCCGACGTAGTTGCCCTTCGACTTGGACATCTTCTCGACGCCGTCCAGGCCCACCAGCAGCGGCATGGTCAGGATGCACTGCGGCTCCTGGCCGTATTCCTTCTGCAGCTCGCGGCCCACCAGCAGGTTGAACTTCTGGTCGGTGCCGCCCAGCTCCAGGTCGGACTTCAGCGCCACGGAGTCATAGCCCTGCATCAGCGGGTAGAGGAACTCGTGAACCGAGATCGGCACCCCTGAGCGGAAGCGCTTGGTGAAGTCATCGCGCTCCATCATGCGGGCGACGGTGTACTTGGCGGCGAGCTGGATCATGCCGCGCGCGCCGAGCGGATCGCACCACTCGCTGTTGTAGCGGATCTCGGTGCGGGCCGGGTCCAGCACCAGGCTGGCCTGGCGGTAGTAGGTCTGGGCGTTGCCTTCGATCTGCTCGCGCGTCAGTGGCGGACGCGTGGCGTTGCGGCCGGACGGGTCGCCGATGGTGGACGTGAAGTCGCCGATCAGGAAGATGACTTGGTGGCCGAGGTCCTGCAGTTGGCGCAGCTTGTTGAGCACCACGGTGTGGCCGATATGGATGTCCGGGGCGGTCGGATCGAGGCCCAGCTTGATGCGCAGCGGTACGCCGGTCGCTTCGCTGCGGGCCAGCTTCTGCAGCCACTCGGATTCGATCAGCAGTTCGTCGCAGCCGCGCTTGGACACCTCCAGGGCGTGCATCACCGACGGCGTCAGGGGGTAGTTGGCCGCGGGGCCGGAGGACACTTCAGTCATGACGTAAGTCGTTGAAAAACATGAGAATTCGACACGGCCACCGGCAGGGAATCTGGTACAATCCGCCCTTCCGGCGCGACGGGAGCAATCCCGCGGCCAACCGCCATTGTAGGCGGCAAATGCAAAGCGCCCGCACCGCACCTCGGGGAGCGAAGGCAGACGAAGCAAATCGTCGCGGCAGCGGGGCCAAACCAAGAGTGAATTTTACGTGATGTGGTCCAGACTCCGCGAAGTTTTCGCGCGTGAGCTGGTGGTACTCGTCGACCCGACCAACGCGCACCATGCGCGCCGCCGCAAGCAACTGACGGCGGCGGTAGGCACGGTGTTCGCGCTGGGCATGGCCGCCGCCATGGGTGTGGCCCCGCGCTCGGCCTACGACGATCCCCAGGCACCGCGCGTGCTGCAGCCGATGCGCCTGCCCGACCTGCGCGAGCAGCTCGACAAGCTGACCGACAGCGACGCCACCTACGTGCGCCAGGAGCGCATGCTGCGTGGCGACACCATCGCCACGCTGCTCAAGCGGCTGGGCGTGGACGATCCCGATGCCCAGGCCTTCATCGCCAGGAATCCGACCGCGCGCGGCCTGTTCGGCCTGGAGCCGGGCCAGGCCGTGCAGGCGGAAGTCGACGAGCGCAACCTGCTGGTGTCGCTGCAGGCCAACCTCGGCGGCGACGTGGCCAACTCCCGCCTGCTGGTGATCGAGCGAGCCGGCGGCGACGACCTCAACCCGCAATACCGCGCACGCGTGCAGACGGTGGGCAACGAGACGCGCTACGAGATGGCGTCGGGCGCGATCGGCAGCGGCGGCTTCTTCAACGCGATGGACGCCGCCAACGTACCCGACGAGATCGTCGAGCAGATGATCTCGATCTTCTCGGGCGTGATTGACTTCCAGCACGATATCGCGCGCGGCGACCGCTTCCGCATCGTCTACGAGGCAGGCTTCCGCGACGGCAGCCTGGTGCGCAACGGGCGCGTGATGGCGGTCGAGCTGATCAACCACAATGAGCTGTACCAGGCGCTCTGGTATGCGCCGGAAGGCAGCAAGAGCGGCGCCTACTACACCTTCGACGGCCGCAGCATGCAGCGGCCCTTCCTGCGCACACCGGTCGAGTTCACCCGCATCTCGTCCGGCTTCGGCGGGCGCGACCACCCGCTGCATCACTACTGGGCGCAGCACAAGGGCGTGGACTTCGCCGCGCCGGTCGGCACCAAGGTGTTCGCCTCGGGCGATGGCGAGGTCGATTTCGTCGGCCAGCAGAACGGCTACGGCAACCTGGTCATCCTGAAGCACGCCAACGGCTACTCGACCTACTACGCCCACCTGTCGGGCTTTGCCGGCGTGCAGCGCGGCCAGCATGTGCGCCAGGGCCAGGTGATCGCCTTCGTCGGCCAGACCGGCTGGGCCACCGGACCGCACCTGCATTACGAATTCCGCCACAATGACGTACCGCAGAATCCGCTGACCACGGCGCTGATGGAATCGCCCGCGCTGAGCGGACCCGCTCGCCAGCAGTTCCTGAGCTATACCAGCAGCATGCTCAGCCGCATCAACGCGCTGCGCACCTACAACGTGCTGACCGCCAGCAACTGAGCGAGGCGGCGCCCCGCACCCGACCGGACGGAGCCGGACCATGACCCTCAATGCACGCTTTATCGGCATCATGTCCGGCACCAGCATGGATGGGGCCGACGGCGTGCTGGTCGACTTCTCCGGTCCGCGCCCGCTGGTGCTGGCCGCCGCCCACCAGCCCTTCGACGCGGCGCTGCGCGAGGCCTTCGGCGCGCTGCAGCAGCCGGGGCCCGACGAGGTCCACCGCGAGGCGCTCGCCGCCAATGCACTGGCGCACGTCTACGCCGACTGCACGGCCACGCTGTTGCGCGAAGCCGGCCTCGGCAGCGAGGATGTCTGCGCCATCGGCGCGCATGGCCAGACCATCCGCCACCGCCCCGGGCAGTATGATGGCATCGGCTACACGCGCCAGAGCCAGCATCCTGCCCTGCTGGCCGAGCTGGCCGGCATCGACGTGGTGGCCGATTTCCGCAGCCGCGACGTGGCTGCCGGCGGCCAGGGCGCACCGCTGGTGCCGGCCTTGCACCACGCCCTGTTCGGCGCGGCCGGCGAAACCCGCGTGGCCTGCAATATCGGTGGCATCTCCAACATCAGCATCCTGCCGGCGGCCGACAGCGGCCGGCCGGTGACCGGCTTCGATTGCGGCCCCGGCAATGCCCTGCTCGACCACTGGATCGCCAGCCGGCGCGGCCTGCCCTACGATGCCGGCGGTGCCTGGGGCGCCAGCGGCAGCGTCAACGTGGCGCTGCTGCAGCGGCTGCGCGACGAGGACTATTTCCGTGCGCCGCCGCCCAAGAGCACCGGGCGCGACCTGTTCCATCCGGCCTGGCTGGACGCCCGCCTGGGTGCCGCCGGCGAATTGCCGCCAGCCGACGTGCAGGCCACACTGGGTGCGCTGACCGCCGGCGCCATCGCCGCCGACGTGCGCGCCTACGCGCCCGATGCGCGCCGGCTGATCGTGTGCGGCGGCGGCGCCCGCAATGCGCATGTCATGGCCTGCCTGGCGCAGGAACTGCCCGGCGTCTCGGTGCAGACCAGCGCGGACTTCGGCGTGCCGGTCTCGCAGGTAGAGGGCATCGCCTTCGCGTGGCTGGCGCGCCAGTGCCTGCAGCGGGCCGCCGGCAACGTGCCGACCGTGACCGGTGCCGCCGGGCCGCGCGTGCTGGGCGCGCTCTACCCCCGCTGAGCGGCCGCACCGGCGCACCTCACGCTGCGCCGCCTTCGGCCGCTTCCGGAACGGTCTGCCGCACCCACGCCAGAAAGGCCCGCGCCAGCGGTGCCGGCCGCATCGCCGGCGAGCAGGCCAGCACGACACGCTGCGGCTCGACCGCGTCGCGCAATGGACGGCAGGCAAGCGGCCTGCCGTCATAGCTTTGATCCCCCGCCGGGCGCGTACAGGACAGCGCCACCCCATAGCCGTGCGCGACCAGCCCGCGCTGCATCTCGAAGGTCTGCGTGTACTGCAGCGCGCGCGGACGCAAGCCCTGCGCCCAGAACAAGGAAAGAAAATACTCGCGCGTCTGCGCGATGTCCTCGAGGATCAGCACCTGCCCGGCCAGTTCCTGCAGGCTGACGGCCGGCAGCCGCGCCAGCGCATGGTCGCCCGGCAGCAGGGCATGGGGCGCCAGTTGCGCCAGGGTCCAGCGCTCCACGCCGGCATCGAAGCCCAGATCGTAGGTCAGCGCCAGTTCGGCCTTGCCGCTGCCCAGTGCGCGGTGGACGCTGGCCAGGTCCGACTCGAGCAAGGTCACCTCCACCGCCGGGTGGCGCTGCCGGAAGCCGGCCAGCAGGCGCGGCAGGTAGTACGGCCCGAGGTCCTGGAAGCAGGCGATGGCCAGCTGGCCCGACAGCGCGGCCTGGCCGGCGCCCGCGCCGCCCAGGTCCGCCGCCAGCGCCAGGATGTCGCGGGCACGCCCCAGCAGGCGCTGGCCGGCAGGCGTCAGCTCCAGCCCGCGGCTGATGCGGCGGTGGAACAAGGCCTCGCCGAGCGCCTGCTCGAGTTGTGCGATGGCTTGCGATACCGAGGGCTGCGAAACGTGGCGCGCGCGGGCGGCGGCGCTGATGCTGCCCTGCTCCGCGGCGGCGATGAAGTACTCGAGCTGACGAAAGGAAAAGGGGATCATGATTTCCTATATTGGAAGATAGGAAATATATGCTTTTCCTATGAAGGCGTGCAGACCATACTTGCGGCAGCCGGCACGGGAGACCGGACGATGTCGTCGTTGCCGTCGGATCAGGGAGAAAGTCGGATCAGGGAGAAAGCTTGATGGAAATCAGCACGCAACAGATCGAGGCCTACCAGCGCGATGGCGCGCTCGTGCTGCGCGGTGCCTTCAGCGACTGGGTCGAGCCCCTGCGCGAGGGCTTCGCGCAGAACCTGGCGCAGCCCGGTCCCTTCGCCATCGAGAATGTACGCGGGGGCGAGCGCGGCCGCTTCTTCGAGGACTATTGCAACTGGCAGCGCATCGCGCCGTTCGAGGACTTCATCCGCCGCTCGCCCGCCGCGGCCATCGCCGGCCGCATCATGGGCGCCAGTGCGGTGCAGGTCTTCCACGAGCACATCCTGGTCAAGGAACCCGGCACCGACAAGCCGACGCCCTGGCACCAGGACCTGCCTTACTATTGCGTGGATGGCCTGCAGACCGCCAGCTACTGGATCCCGCTGGACCCGGTCGACGCCACCAACACCCTGCGCGTGGTCCTGGGTTCGCACCGCTGGCCCAAGCTGGTGCGGCCCAAGCGCTGGGCCAGCAACGAGAACTTCTATGCCGGCCGCGACAGCTTCATGGACATGCCCGACGTCGAGGACGGCAGCCATCGGATCGTCGCTCCGCAACTGGCCCCCGGCGATGCCGTGGTCTTCGATTTCCGCACCGTGCACGGTGCGGCGGGCAACCAGGGCACAGGCCGCCGACGCGCCTTCTCGGCGCGCTTCCTCGGCGACGACGTACGCTTCATCGAGCGCCCGGGGCGCACCTCGCCGCCCTTCCCCGGTATCGGCCAGCGCGATGGCGAGCGGTTGCGCGAAGACTGGTTCCCCGTGGTCTGGCGCGCACCCGCCGTCCAGGCGTAGCGGACGGCAGGCACAGGAAGCAGAAAAGAAAAAGCGCACCGAAGTGCGCTCGATTCCTGCCTCTCGTCCTGGCGGCCCCGGGGCGATTCCGCGAGCCGGCCAGGCCGGCGACACTCAGACCGAGAAGGACGAGCCGCAGCCGCAGGTGGTGGTCGCGTTCGGGTTCTTGATCACGAACTGCGCACCGTTGATGTCTTCCTTGTAATCGATCTCGGCGCCGACCAGGTACTGGTAGCTCATCGAGTCGATCAGCAAGGTGACGCCGTTCTTCTGCATCGTGGTGTCGTCTTCGTTGACGTCTTCATCGAAGGTGAAGCCGTACTGGAAGCCGGAGCAACCGCCGCCCTGCACGAACACGCGCAGCTTCAGGTTGGCGTTGCCTTCTTCCTCGATCAGTTCCTTGACCTTGTCGGCAGCGCTGTCGGTAAAGACGAACGGGGCCGGCACGTCCTCGGTAACGGGTGCCTCGGCGACTGCGTTCATGGGGTTCTCCTGTTTAGATACGCCGGTATTTTAAGCGCTCTGGCGAGATCGTGCCGAAACCCCGTGAATTCAAGGGACTCTGGCCGCCACCCGCCTCCCGCATGCCTCAAGCGGCACTCCGTTGGCGCAGACCCGCCACCGCGGTCAGCGCCGCCTCTTCGCGCGGCGCCGCCTGTGCGGCGTCCGAGGCGCCAGCCACAGCCCGCGCCTCGGCTGCGGCTGGCGGCGGTACCGGATCGGCCCCTTCGCTCGCAGCCTCCGCATCGGCCACGTTGGCCAGGCCGGCGTCCTCGCCCACGGCAGCGGCATCGCTTGCACCGGCCTCGGCCGGCGCCGGCAACGCCCGCGTTTCGCCCTGCACCCGCGGCACGAGACGGCCCTCGACAAGAGCCCCCTGCTGCATCTCGAGAGCTGCATAATGCACTTCGCCATGCACCCTGGCCTGCGACTGCAGCTCCAGCAGTTCACTGGCATACACAGGCCCGGCCACGGTGCCGTTGAGCACGAGATGGGCGACCCGCACTTCGCCCTCGACGCGGCCGCTCTCGCTGAGCACCAGCATGCTGGGCTGGCCTGCCAGCGCCACCACGTTGCCGCGCACGCGCCCGTCCAGGCGCAGGCCGCCGGCAAAGGACAGATCTCCGTCGATCACCGCCTCGCGGCCGATCAGGGTATCGATCGTCAGGCCTTTCTTCTTCGAAAACAACATAGCTTCCTCCTCTTGCCGGGCCGGCCCTGTGGATTCCCACCGGCCGCGCGGCAACGCGCTGCGATTGTAGCCGCACGGGGCACCGCCATGACGGCAAGGTACATGTTGGCGAGCTTTCGCCCCTGCGCTTGCGCCGCCACCCGCGCAGGGCAAAAAAAAACCGCACGGTGACCGTGCGGTTTTTCTCTCGACCTGCCGGGGCAGCAACCCCGGCAAGCGCGCATCAGCGCTTCGAGAACTGCTTGCGGCGGCGTGCCTTGTGCAGACCGACCTTCTTACGTTCCACTTCACGCGCATCGCGGGTGACGTAGCCGGCCTTCGACAGCGCGGACTTCAGCGTGGCATCGTAGTCGATCAGGGCACGGGTGATACCGTGGCGCACGGCACCGGCCTGGCCGGTTTCGCCACCACCGTTCACGTTGACCTTGATATCGAAGGTCTCGCCGTGCGAGGTCAGTTCCAGCGGCTGGCGCACGATCATCAGCGAGGTTTCGCGAGCGAAATACTCTTTGATGGGCTTGCCGTTGACGATGATGTCGCCCTTGCCCGACTTGATGAAGACACGAGCCACAGCGCTCTTGCGGCGGCCGGTACCGTAATTCCAGTTTCCGATCATGGATGGCCCCCTTAGATTTCCAGCGCCTTAGGCTGCTGCGCTTCGTGCGGATGCTCGGCTTCGGCGTACACCTTCAGCTTCTTGATCATCGCGTAGCCCAGCGGACCCTTCGGCAGCATGCCCTTGACAGCCTTCTCCAGGGCGCGGCCCGGGAAACGCTGCTGCATCTTGCCGAACGTGGTTTCGTAGATACCGCCCGGGTAGCCCGTGTGGCGATAGTACTTCTTGTCCGTTTCTTTGGTACCCGTGACACGCAGCTTGGCTGCATTGACGATGATGATGTAATCACCGGTGTCGACGTGCGGAGTGAATTCCGGCTTGTGCTTGCCGCGCAGACGGCGTGCCACTTCGCTGGCGACACGGCCGAGGACTTTGTCCGTCGCGTCAATCACGTACCAGTCGCGCTTTACCTCGTGAGGCTTGGCGGAAAAGGTCTTCATGATTTTTCCTGAGACTTGTAGAACCTGCCCGAAACTTGCCGTGCCATGCGAGACCAGTCGCATGCGCCGGCGATCGGCCGGTCCTTGGGACCTGGCCTTCCTGCTTGTGTGTGCAGGCTCTCCCTGAATTCTCTTCCGCGGGCATGACGGAAAACCGTAGATTATACTCGGGCAACTGCTCGACGCACAAGCAAAAGCGAGCCCCATCGTCAAGTTCCGAGGACTGAGCGGCGCCGGATAGCATCCATCCAGGACTCGGCACGACCGACGGCGCGACCGACAGGCGAAAAAAAACCCAAGCGCTAGGCTTGGGTTTGAATCCACCAAAGGAGGAGGGTGGAGGAGACACCTGGAGATCGACGGAGGCCGCGGGCGGTGCGGGCTGAGCTGTTCGCTTTCGCACTCTGGCGCGCTGCAGATGCCGTCGTTCAATGGAAGCCATTATACATGAGCGCTTGTGCGACGCAAGAAAATTTGCAGTGCGAAATGCCTTACCGCATTGTAAAAAATTGTGCGGACGCAACATTGCCGCATGAATCCGTTATTTATCAAATACTTACATATCAATCATGCTTGTCGCCAAAGCGTCATCTTAGAAGAAACCCTCGAACTGTGCGGCGTAAACCGGCTCAAGCGGCACTCTCGCTGTAGACGATATACTGGCAAAAGCAAGGCCTGACCATCACGCGTTTGCGAACAGGAACGCACCGAACAGAACCCAGAACACAGGACGGACTCACATGGAATGCAAAGTAACTTGGACGGGCCCGGAGGGGATGAGCTTCATCGCCCAGACCGGCAGTGGTCATCTGGTGACCATGGACGGTGCGCCGGATGGCGGCGGCCACAACCTGGCACCGCGCCCGATGGAGATGGTGCTGCTCGGCACCGGCGGCTGCACCGCTTATGACGTGGTATTGATCCTCAAGCGCGGCCGGCACGATGTGCGCGGCTGCAGCGTCAAGCTCGAAGCCGAGCGGGCCGGCGAGGATCCGAAGGTGTTCACGCGCATCAACTTCCACTTCGTCGTTACCGGGCACAACCTGAGCCCAGCCGCGGTGGAGCGCGCGGTGACGCTATCGCATGAGAAATACTGCTCGGCCTCGATCATGCTGGCCAAGACCGCCGAGATCACCCACAGCGTGGAAATCGTCGAAGGCTGAGGCGCCTCCGGACACGGCCGGCGCGTGCCCGGCCGTGCGCTGGAAAGAGAAGCAAAGCAGGCCGATAAGCCGGATTCTGTGCGCGCGGCCCGCCTGACGGCGAGCCACGCGTGACAACCATTCCTCTAGGCCGACCGTTACCGACCGGCTCCAGCTCCCTACCCGCAGGCTCAGCGGGCCGCCTCGATGCCTGCCTATTTGGGATTGCTCCAGGTGGAGGTTACCGCGTTTCACCCTTGCCGCCAGGCGTACCCGGCGGCAAGACTCGTCTCTGTGGCCCTATTCCGCACGTCGCCGTGGATGGCTGTTAGCCAACACCCTGCCCTGTGGAGTCCGGACTTTCCTCCCCTCGCCGCCTGACGGCGGCGAGCAGCGATTGTCTGGCCTGCTTTGCGAGGACGGAGTCTAACACCGCGGCGCCGCGCGCGCGACCCGCGCGCGGCGGATGCCCAGCCGGGCCCGGCATCCGTCGCACCTGTCCGATCCATCTGACTTTTCCAACGAACGATCCGATCGGACCTGTCCTTCCCCCTCTGCCCGCCCCCACTCCGTCTAGAATGTCCTTCCGCTTCGTGTACATCAAACGCCACATCGAAGCCACTCCCGCCATCGCCTCGAACCCTGCATGCGCCTGCCCACCCAAGCCAACACGACCCCACTCGCCGCCCTTGCCCTGGCCTGCAGCCTGCTGCTGAACGCCGTCCCCGCCTGCGCGCTCAGTTCCGTGCCGGTCCCGCCCGCGGCGAGCACGCTGCCCGCCCGGGTCACCTCGGTGGAGGGCATCACAGAATACCGCCTGCCCAACGGCCTGCGCATCCTGCTGGCGCCGGACGCGGCACAGCCGGTCACCACCGTGAACGTCACCTACCTGGTCGGCAGCCGTCACGAGAACTACGGCGAAACTGGCATGGCGCACCTGCTGGAGCACCTGCTGTTCAAGGGCACGCCGGCCTATCCTGGCGATACGATCCCGCGCGAGTTCGCACGCCGTGGGATGCAGTTCAACGGCACCACCGCCCAGGACCGCACCAACTATTTCGCCACCTTCGCCGCCAGCGAGGACAACCTCGACTGGATCCTGCGCATGGAGGCCGACCGCATGGTCCACAGCTTCATCGCCAGGTCGTCGCTGGACAGCGAGATGACGGTGGTGCGCAATGAACTGGAGATGGGGCAGAACAATCCGAACAGTGTGCTGTTGCAGCAGGTGGTGGCCGCCGCCTACCAGTGGCACAACTACGGCCATGCGCCGATCGGCGCGCGCAGCGACGTCGAACAGGTGGGCATCGAGCGCCTGCAGGCCTTCTACCGGCGCTACTACCAGCCCGACAACGCCGTGCTGGTGATAACCGGCAAGTTCGACCGGGATGCCACGCTGGAGCGGGTCGCGCGCTACTTCGGCGCCGTGCCGCGGCCGGCACGGGCGCTGCCCGCCGAGCATACCGTGGAGCCGCCGCAGGAAGGCCCGCGCGAGGTGACCCTGAACCGGACCGGCGATGTGCCGGCGGTGATGGCGCACTACCATATCGCTCCGGGCGCCCATGCCGATACGGCGGCGATGGCGCTGCTGGCCGACATCCTCACCAGCGCGCCGGGCGGCCGCCTCTACCGCGCCCTGGTCGAGAGCGGCAAGGCATCGGCGCAGGGCGGCATCCTGCGCGCGCTCAAGGATCCGGGCTCCGCGATCTTCGTCGCCGTGGCCGGCAAGGACAAGCCGCTGGCGCCGGCGCGCGAGGCCCTGCTGGCCGAGCTGGAGGGCTTCGCCGCGCGGCCGGTCACGGCCGAAGAGCTGGAGCGTGCCCGCACGCGGCTGCTGAACGCCTACGAAGAGACCCTGAACGACCCCGCCGCTTACGGGCTGGCCTTGTCGGAAGCCATCGCCAAGGGCGACTGGCGCCTGTTCCTGATCGGCCGCGACCGCATCGCGCAAGCCAGCCTGGAAGACGTGCAGCGCGTGGCACTGCACTATCTCCAGCCGGCCAACCGCACCCTGGGCCAGTTCGTGCCAACCGCCCAGCCGCAGCGCACGACCATTCCGGCACCGCTCGGCCAGGCCGAGATCGCGGCCATGGTCGATGGCTACCAGGGCAAGCCGGCGGCGGCTCCGATCGCCGCGTTCGATCCCTCGCCGGCCAATATCGAGGCCGGCACGCTGCGGCCCACGCTCGCCAACGGCATGCAGCTCAGCCTGCTGCCGAAGCCGACGCGCGGTGGCAGCGTGAGCGGCGTGCTGTACCTGCGCATGGGCGACACGGCCAGCCTGCAGGGACTGGATGCCGCGGGCGGCCTGACCGCCGCCATGCTGGTGCGCGGCGCGGGGGCGCTGGACTTCCGCCAGGTCGCCGACCGCCTGGAGGCTCTCAAGGCAGGCGTCTCGATCAGCGGCGATGCGGAACGGGTCACGGTGCGTTTCCAGACGCGCCGGGCCTACCTGCCCGACCTGCTGGCATTGCTGCGTGACGTGTTACGCGCGCCGCAGTTCCCGGCCAGCGAGCTGGAAACCCTGCGCAGCCGGGCGATCGCGGGACTGGAAGGCCAGCTCACCGAGCCCGGCGCGCTGGCGCGCAACGCCCTGGCACGCCACGGCGACCCCTACCCGGCAGGCGACCCGCGCCATACCGACACCCTCGAAGAGCGTATCGCCGCCCTGCGGCGCGTGCGCGTCGAAGACCTCAAGGACTTCCACACCCGCTTCTACGGCAGCAGCCACGCCCAGCTCGCGCTGGTCGGCGACTTCGATCCCGCCGCCACCAAGGAGCAGCTCGCCACCCTGTTCGGCGACTGGAGCGCGCCGGCACCGTTCACCCGCGTGCCGCGCCCCTACCTCGACATCGCCCCGGCCGCCATCGTGCTGCGCACGCCTGACAAGGCCAGCGCCGTTTATGTGGCGAACCTGCCGGTCAAGCTGACCACCGAGGATGCCGACTATCCTTTGCTGCTGATCGCCAACCGCGTGTTCGGCGGTGCCAGCCTGAAGAGCCGGCTGGCCGACCGGCTGCGCCAGCGCGACGGCATCAGCTATGCGGTCGCCAGCATGCTGCGCATCGGCTCGCTGGACGATGCCGGCAGCTTCGCGCTGCAGGCGCAATATGCGCCGCAGAACCTCGACAAGCTGCGTCGCGCGGTCGACGAGGAACTGGCGCGGCTGGTCAAGGACGGGATCACCGAGGAAGAACTGGCCGAGGCCAGGAACGGACTGCTGCAGGAGGCCGCGGTCGGCCGCAGCGACGATGGCGCGCTGGCCGCCAACCTGGCCAACCAGCGCTATCTGGGCCGCACCATGCTGGTCTCCGCCGAACGCGAGGAGAAGATCCGCCAGGCAAGCGTCGCGGCGGTCAACGCGGCCTTGCGCGCGCATCTCGACCCGGCCCGGCTGACCCAGGTCTACGCCGGCGATTTCCCCGCGACCGCCGAGGCACCGGCCCGGCCTTGATACAGCTGGACCGCCGCGACCGGCGCCGCCGTGCTCAGGCAGCGCGGCGCCCCGGCCGGAACACGGCGGTGTCCTCGTAATAGGCGGGATCGCCATTGTCCGCGCACCAGCCGGGCACGCCCAGCACCGGCAGCGGCGCGAAACGGCGCGGCGCGAACTGGCCTTGCGCCACGGCCGCCCGCAAGGACGCGGCGACGGCCTCGTCCACGGCCCGGCAGTCCGGCGCCTCCGGCGGCGCTGCTTGCGATTTTCCACCATGTGCCACGCCCGCCGGCGCCAGGTCCAGCGGCCAGGCGTGTGCGGTGACCGACTTGTAGGGCCGCACCAGCTTCTCCAGCAGGGCATGGCCGAAAGGCAGGACCGTGCAGCGGTCATGCCAGGCAATGCGCGCCTCGACGAACAGCGCGCGCCAGCCGAAGCCGCGCAGGGCGGACTCCAGGGCGGGCTCCGCGCTCAGGAACAGCACGGCGTTCTCGTCGAACAGGGTGGCCGCGTCGCGCACCGGGCCCCGACTGGCCTGCACGCCGTCGCGCGCGATGGCGGCCGCCTGCAGCCGATTGAGCAGACGCTTGGCGGCGGGGAAATGCAGCCACACCAGCGCATTGAAGAAGTCGTGCAGATTGTCCCGCGTGGGCACCGCGCCGGTGGCATGGATGTGCGCTTCATAGGCGCAGCCGTCGGGCAGCGCGGCCTGAGGCACGAAGTGCAGCGGCAGCCCTGCGTCGTTGCACAGGCCCAGCGGCGCCGCGCAGGCATCGAGCGCCCCGCGCAGGTCGGCGCCCGCCGCTACGGCGCAGGCCAGGGGCTGGCCAAGCGCGCGCAGCGGCGCGAACCAGGGCCGCGACCAGTCGATGGCGGCCAGCGCCGCGGCCAGGGCCGCGTCCGGAGCCGGCGCGCCGGCCGGCATCTGCCCCGCCACGCGCCTTACTTCGCCTTCCAGCGCAGCACCTCGCCGGCGCGCAGCGGTACCAGCGTGGTGTCGCCGTAGGGCAGCTCGGCGGGCAGCTCCCAGTCTTCGCGCGTCAGCGTCAGCGTGCCGGCATTGCGCGGCAGGCCGTAGAAGGCCGGGCCGTTGAAGCTGGCGAAGGCTTCCAGCTTGTCGAGCGCGCCGGCCGCATCGAAGGCTTCGGCGTACAGTTCCATCGCATGCAAGGCGGTGTAGCAGCCGGCGCAGCCGCAGGCGTGCTCCTTCAGGCCGCGCGCGTGCGGCGCGCTGTCGGTGCCGAGGAAGAAACGGTCGCTGCCCGAGGTCGCCGCCGCCACCAGCGCCTCGCGGTGGATCTCGCGCTTGAGCACCGGCAGGCAGTAGTAGTGCGGGCGGATGCCGCCGGTGAAGATGGCGTTGCGGTTGTACAGCAGGTGGTGGGCGGTGATGGTGGCTGCCACCGGACCTGCCGCGTCGCGCACGTATTGTGCGGCGTCCTTCGTTGTGATGTGTTCGAACACCACCTTCAGTTCCGGGAAGTCGCGGCGCAGCGGCGTCATCACACGGTCGATGAAGACCGCCTCGCGGTCGAAGATATCGATGTCGCCGTCGGTGACTTCACCGTGCACCAGCAGCGGCAGCCCGACGCGCTGCATCGCTTCCAGCGCACCCGCACAGCGCCGCAGGTCGGTCACGCCGGCATCGCTGTTGGTGGTGGCGCCGGCCGGATACAGCTTGACGCCGTGCACGAAGCCGCTCGCCTTGGCTGCGACGATCTCTTCGGCCGGCGTGTTGTCGGTCAGGTACAGGGTCATCAGCGGCTCGAACTGCAGTTCTGCCGGCAGCGCCGCCAGGATGCGCGCGCGATAGGCCGCGGCCTGCTCGACCGTGGTCACCGGCGGCTTCAGGTTGGGCATGATGATGGCGCGCGCGAACTGGCGGGCGGTATCGGGCAGCACGGCGGCCAGGGCAGCGCCGTCGCGCAGGTGCAGGTGCCAGTCGTCCGGGCGGGTGATGGTGAGGGTCTGGGTCATGGCTTCGGGGGTCTTGCATGGCCCGCCGCGATGACGGCGGGCGCGGTTTTACGGAGTGGGGACGGGCCGGGAGCTTGGGCTTAGACGATCAGGATAGCGCGGTAGTCGTTCACATTGGTGCGCGTGGGGCCGGTCACGACGAGGTCGCCGATGGCATCGAAGAAGCCCCAGGCGTCATGCGCGTCGAGCTGCCGCCGGGCCGTCACACCGGCCGCCTCGGCCCGCGCCAGCGAGTCCGGCGCGGCGAGCGCGCCGGCATTGTCCTCGGAACCGTCGATACCATCGGTGTCCGCGGCGATGGCATGCACATCGGCCAGGCCGCCGAGCTCGAGCACCAGCGACAACAGGAACTCAGAGCAGCGGCCGCCGCGCGCGCCCTTGGCGCCGGCCGGCAGGGTGACGGTGCATTCGCCGCCGGAAATCAGGGCCACCGGCGCGGCGAAAGGCGCATTGTACGCCCGAATCTCGCGCACCAGCGCGGCATAGACCTGGGCCACCTCGCGTGCCTCACCGGTCACCGTATCGCCCAGCAGGACCGGCTGGATGCCGTGCGCGCGGAAGCACGCGGCGGCCGCCTCGAGGCTGCCGTGCGCGGTGGCGATCATGCGGTTGTCCACACGCGCGAAGACGGCGTCGCCCGGCTTCGGCGTCTCCGCCAGCTCACCGCGCGCACCGCGTTCGAGATGCTGCAGCACCGCCGCCGGCACCGTCGCGCCGTAGCGCCGCAGGATGGCCAGGGCATCGCCGAAGGTACTCGGGTCGGCCACGGTCGGCCCCGAGGCGATCGCGCTCGGATCGTCGCCAGCCACGTCGGAAACGATCAGCGTGGTGACCGGCGCGCGGCTGGCCTGGGCCAGCCGCCCACCCTGGATGCGCGACAGGTGCTTGCGCACGATGTTCATGTCAGTGATGGGCGCGCCGCAGCGCAGCAGCTCGCGTGTGGTGGCCTTGAGATCGGCCATGGCAATGCCGTCGGCCGGCAGGGACAGGAGGCTGGAGCCACCGCCGGAAACCAGCACCACCAGGCGGTCGTCGGAACCCAGTGCCTGCACCCGCGCGAGGATTTCCGCCGCGGCCTGCTCGCCGGCCTCGTCGGGCACCGGATGGCCGGCTTCGATCACACGGATATGCCGGGTAGGCAGGCCATGCGCATAGCGCGTGACCACCAGTCCCTCCAGCGCCGCGCGCCCCTCGTAGGCACGCTCCACCGCAAGCGCCATCGAAGCCGCGGCCTTGCCGGCGCCCACCACCAGGGTGCGCCCGCCGGCATGCGGGGGCGGCAGGTGCGCGGCCACCACCTGCAGCGGATCGGCCGCCGCCACCGCCGCCTGGAAGCTTTCCAGCAACAGCGCGCGCGGATCGGGCACGGTACCGGCCGCGCCGCTCACAGCGCCTCCGCGATCGCGCGGCCCAGATCGGCGGTTCCCGCCGTGCCGCCGATGTCGCGCGTCAGCGGCGCATGTTGCGGACCGGCCGCCAGCACCGATTCGATGGCCTGCAGCACCGCCGCCCCAGCCTCGGCATGGCCCAGGTGCTCGAGCATCATCGCCCCGCACCAGATCTGGCCGATCGGGTTGGCGATGCCGCGCCCGGCAATGTCCGGCGCGGAGCCGTGCACCGGCTCGAACAGGCTCGGGAAGGTGCGCTCGGGATTGATGTTGGCCGAGGGCGCGACGCCGATGGTGCCGGTGCAGGCCGGGCCGAGATCGGACAGGATGTCGCCGAACAGGTTGCTGGCCACCACCACGTCAAACCAGTCGGGGTGCAGCACGAAATGGGCCGTCAGGATGTCGATGTGGTACTTGTCGACCTTCAACTCCGGGTAGCCGGCGGCCATCGCCTCGACCCGCTCGTCCCAGTAGGGCATGGTGATCGAGATGCCGTTGGACTTGGTCGCCGACGTCAAGTGCTTTTTAGGACGCTTCTGCGCCAGTTCGAAGGCGAACTTCTGGATTCGGTCGACGCCGATCCGGCTCATCACCGTTTCCTGGATCACCACCTCGCGCTCGGTGCCCGGGAACATGCGACCGCCGATGCTGGAATACTCGCCCTCGGTGTTCTCGCGCACCACGTAGAAGTCGATGTCGCCGGGCTTGCGATTGGCCAGCGGGCAAGGAATACCGGGCATCAGCCGCACCGGGCGCAGGTTCACGTACTGGTCGAAGGCGCGCCGGAACTGCAGCAGCGAGCCCCACAGCGAGACGTGGTCGGGCACGGTCGCAGGCCAGCCGACGGCGCCGAAATAGATCGCGTCGTACTTGACCAGCGTGTCGAACCAGTCGTCGGGCAGCATCTTGCCGTGCCGGGCGTAATAGTCGCAGCTGGAGAAATCGAAGTGGTCCCACTGCAGGTCGATGCCGAAGCGACGCGCGGCGGCGTCCATCACGCGGATGCCTTCGGGCATCACTTCCGTTCCGATTCCGTCTCCGGGAATCACGGCGATCTTGTATTGGCTCATGTGCGGGAAGGCCTGGCGGCCTGGGGGTCGGGAGGGGGCGGGAACCCGGCCGGCACGGCCCTGGCGGCCGCGCTTGGCAGCGATCCGGCCGCGCGGGATAATAGCTGCATTCTATTGCAAAGCGGCAGTCCGCTGCCGCCCCGGTGCTCCGCCATGTGCCAGCTGCTAGGCATGAACTGCGCCACGCCGACCGACGTGACGTTCTCCTTTACCGGTTTCGCCGCCCGCGGCGGCGTCACCGACCACCATGCCGACGGCTTCGGCGTGGCCTTCTTCGAAGACAAGGCCTGCCGCCTGTTCATCGACAACCAGTCGGCCGGCACCTCGCCGGTGGCCGACCTGATCAAGCGCTACCCGATCAAGTCGAAGAACGTCATCTCGCATATCCGCAAGGCGACCCAGGGCACCGTGCTGCTGGAAAACTGCCACCCCTTCATGCGCGAGCTGTGGGGCCGGCACTGGATCTTCGCCCACAACGGCGACCTGAAGGGCTACCACCCTTTCCTGTCCGGGGTCTACCAGCCGGTGGGCGACACCGACAGCGAACTCGCCTTCTGCGCCCTGATGCAGGGCCTGCGCAAGCGTTTCCCCGGCTCGCAGCCGCCGTTGAACGAGTTGTGCCACGCGCTCGCCGACATCACGCGCGACATCACCCTGCACGGCGTCTTCAATTACCTGCTGAGCAACGGCCAGGCCCTGTTCGCCCACTGTTCCACGCGCCTGTACCGTCTGGTGCGGCAGTGGCCCTTCTCCACCGCCCACCTGATCGACGCCGACCTGTCGATCGACTTCGCCCAGGTCACCACGCCGGAGGACCGCGTGGCGGTGATCGCCACCGCGCCGCTGACGGACAACGAGACCTGGACCGCCTTCGAACCGGGCGAGCTGATCATGTTCGAGAACGGCCTGCCGACCATGACGCTGTCGGTGCCGATCCCGCCCGAGGTGCAGGCCAAGAACGCGGCCAATACCGCCTGCACCTGAAGCGCTGAAGTACGGGCAGCAAAAAGGGACGCCGAGGCGTCCCTTTTCCATTCCGGCGCGACCTGCCGCCGCGCTTCAGTGCTGCAGGATCTTCGACAGGAACTGGCGTGCGCGCTCGGAACGCGCCTCGATATTGCCGAAGAACTCCTCTTTGGCGCAGTCCTCGACGATCTTGCCGGCGTCCATGAAGATCACGCGGTTGGCCACCTTGCGTGCGAAGCCCATCTCGTGGGTCACGCACATCATGGTCATGCCTTCCTGCGCCAGCTGCACCATCACGTCCAGCACCTCGTTGACCATTTCCGGGTCGAGCGCCGAGGTGGGCTCGTCGAACAGCATGCAGATCGGATCCATCGACAGCGCGCGCGCGATCGCCACGCGCTGCTGCTGGCCGCCCGAGAGCTGGCCCGGGAACTTGGCCGCCTGGCTCTTCAGGCCGACCCGCTCCAGGTACTTCAGGCCCTTGGCGGTAGCCTCTTCCTTGGAGCGGCCCAGCACCTTCATCTGCGCGATGGTCAGGTTATCGGTGATCGACAGGTGCGGGAACAGCTCGAAGTTCTGGAACACCATGCCGACGCGCGAGCGCAGCTTGGGCAGGTTGGTCTTGGGATCGCCCACCGAGGTGCCGTCGACCAGGATGTCGCCCTTCTGGAAGGGTTCCAGCGCGTTGACGGTCTTGATCAGCGTGGACTTGCCCGAGCCCGACGGCCCGCACACCACCACCACCTCGCCCTTGGCTACCTTGGTGGTGCAGTCGGTCAGCACCTGGAAGGCGCCATACCACTTGGAAACGTTGTTGATTTCAATCATACGGCCACCTTTTTCTGATAGCGCCGGACCAGCAGCGAGGCAGAGAAACAGATCACGAAATAGACCAGGCCGGCGAACAGCAGCATCTCGACGATGCGTCCGTCACGTTCGCCGATGCCGTAGGCCTGCCCGAAGAAGTCGGCCAGCGCGCTGACGTAGACCAGCGAGGTGTCCTGGAACAGGATGATGCCCTGGGTCAGCAGCAGCGGCACCATATTGCGGAAGGCCTGCGGCAGGATCACCAGCCGCATGGTCTGCCCGTACGACATGCCCAGCGCCTGCGCGGCGAACATCTGGCCGCGCGACACGCTCTGGATGCCGGCGCGGATGATCTCGGAATAGTAGGCCGCCTCGAACAGCGAGAACGCCACCAGCGCCGAGGTCATGCGCAGGTCCGAGGCCGCCGACAGGCTGAACACCTTCTGCAGCACCTGCGGGATGATCAGGAAGAACCACAGCAGCACCATCACCAGCGGCACTGAGCGGAACAGGGTCACGTAGCTCTTCGCGAACCAGCTCAGCGGCTTGACCGACGACAGCCGCATCATCGCCAGCAGCGTGCCCCAGACGATGCCGACCACCACCGCGGTGACGGTGATCTTCAGCGACAGCATCATGCCCTCGCCGAGCACGGACAGCGACTCGGGGTTGATCGAGGAGAAGTCGAATTGATAGGCCATGGCTTCTCCTTATTTGCTGCTGATGAAGCCGGGCACGCGGGTGCGGGCCTCGACCCAGCGCATGAACAGCATCACGGTCAGGTTGATCAGCGCGTACATCACCGTCACCGCGATGAAGGATTCATACGGGCGCGCGGTGTAGTCCACCAGCTGGCGGCCCTGCGCGGCCAGCTCGAGCAGGCCGATGGTCGACGCCACGGCGGAATTCTTGAAGATGTTCAGGAATTCCGAGGTCAGCGGCGGCACGATCATGCGGAAGGACATCGGCAGCAGCACGTAGCGGTAGGTCTGCGCCAGCGTGAAGCCCATCGCCAGGCCGGCATTCTTCTGCCCGCGCGGCAGCGAATTGATGCCCGAGCGGACCTGTTCGCAGACACGCGCCGCAGTAAAGGTACCCAGACAGAGCATGGCCGCCAGGAACTGCTGGGCGAACGGATTCATCTGCTTGAAGGTCTCACCGCCGGGCAGCAGTTCGGGCGCGACGAAGTACCAGATGAAGAGCTGCACCAGCAGCGGAATATTGCGGAAGATCTCGACGTAGGTCGCCGCGATGCCGGCCAGCAGCTTGTTCGGCACCGTGCGCAGCACGCCGAGCACGGAGCCGATGACCAGAGCGATGATCCACGAGGACAGGCCCAGCGCGATCGTGACCTTCAGCCCGGAAATCATCCAGTCCAGGTAGGTCTCGTTCTGCGCGGCCTGCTCGAGGAAGACTCCCCAATGCCATGTGTAGTTCATGATGCGTCCTCAAAAAGAAACGGAAGGACTCGCCTTCCGTTTCGCACTCCCGTTCAGCCCCGATCAGTCAAGTGCCTTGTCGTTCGGGTTCTTGAAGAGTGCCTTCATGTCGTCGGACAGCGGGAAGTCCAGGTTCAGGCCCTTCGGTGGTACCGGCTGCATGAACCATTTGGTGTACATCGTGTTGATGCTGCCGTCCTTCATCAGGCCGGCGATCACGCCGTCGGCGACCTTCTTGAACGGTGCGTCATCCTTGCGGATCATGCAGCCGTAGGCCTCGCGCGACTGCGGCTTGCCGACCACGATCCAGTCGGACGGGTTCTTGGCCTTGGCGCGCTCGCCATACAGCAGCGCGTCATCCATCATGAAGGCCACCGCACGGCCGGACTCCAGCGTCAGGAACGACTGGCCATGGTCCTTGGTGCTGATGATGTTCATGCCCAGCTTCTGGTCGTCGTTCATCTTGCGCAGCAGGCGCTCCGACGTGGTGCCGGCGGTGGTGACGACGTTCTTGCCCTTCAGGTCGGCCCAGTCCTTGATGCCGCCGTCCTTCTTCACCATGATGCGGGTGCCGATGATGAAGATGGTGTCGGTGAACGAAACCTGCTTCTGGCGCTCGAGGTTATTGGTGGTCGAGCCGCACTCGATATCGATGGTGCCGTTCTGCAGCAGGGGGATGCGGTTCTGCGAGGTGATCGGGATTTCCTTGACCTGCAGGTTCGGCAGCTTCAGCTTGTCCTTGATGGCTTCGACGATCTTGATGTTGATGTCGTAGGAATAGCCGACCTGGCGCACGCCGCCCAGGTTGTAGTTGAAGGGGATCGAAGAATCCCGCACGCCAAGCGTGATCACGCCGGTATCTTTGATCTTCTTGAGCGTGCCCGTCAGTTCCTCAGCGGCCTGAGCCGTACCGCACAGCAAACCGACCGCCACCATCGCGGTAGCCAACTTGGCAAAATTCATGTGTTCTCCTTGACCATGAAGAGACTGGACGGGGCAGATAAAGCCACATCCCGCCGATGAAATAGTATTGCTTAGCGCGTCACTCAAGACAACGGGTTTTTCCCCTAATTGCCCCCGATCCTGGTCAAGGCTTGCGCACCGCATCAAAGTCGCGGCATAAAGGAAAAGCGGCTGCCGTGGGGGACGGCAGCCGCTTTTTTGTGCATCACGATCAGGAATGGTGCATTGCATCAAACCGATCGGGTGGGGCCTCTCCGCTCAGGGATAGAGACCACGCATCTCGCGCGCCTGCAGGATCCGCGTGCAGGCGACGATAAACGCCGCCGTGCGCAGGGTCACCTTGTTGTCCTGGGCAACCTGCCAGATTGCCCGGAAGGCCTCTTGCATGATCCGTACCAGGCGCTGGTTGATCTCCTCCTCGGTCCAGAAGAAGCTGGAGAAGTCCTGCACCCACTCGAAGTAGGACACCGTCACGCCGCCGGCGTTGGCGATCACGTCGGGGGCCACCAGGATGTTGCGCTCGCGCAGGATGTCGTCGGCCTCCGGCGTGGTCGGGCCGTTGGCGCCCTCGATGATCAGCTTGGCCTGGATCTGCGGCGCATTCTTGGCGGTGATCTGGCCTTCCAGCGCGGCCGGGATCAGGATGTCGCAATCGACCTGCCAGAACTGCTCGGTGCTGAGCGTCTCGCCGCGGAAGCCTTCGATGGTGCCGCTGTGCGAGGCATACTCCATCATCGCCGGCACGTCCAGGCCGGCCGGGTTGTACAGCGTGGTGCGGTGGTCCTGCACCGCCACCACCTTGGCACCGGCTTCATGGAACAGCTTGGCCGCGACCGCGCCCACGTTGCCGAAGCCCTGCACCGCCACGCGGGCGCCCTTGATCTCCATGCCCAGGTTGCGGGCAGCCTCGCTGCCGACCACGAACACACCGCGGCCGGTCGCCTCGTGGCGGCCCAGCGAGCCGCCCAGCGAGATCGGCTTGCCCGTCACCACGCCGGTGGCGGTGCTGCCGGAATTCATCGAATAGGTGTCCATCATCCACGCCATCACCTGGGCATTGGTGTTGACGTCGGGCGCCGGGATGTCCTTGGTCGGCCCGATGATGATGTTGATCTCGCTGGTATAGCGGCGGGTGACGCGCTCCAGCTCACCGTGCGACAGCGTGCGCGGGTCGACGCGGATGCCGCCCTTGGCGCCGCCGTAGGGCACGTTGACCGCCGCGTTCTTCACCGACATCCAGGCCGACAGGGCCATCACTTCCGACAGGGTCACGTCCTGGTGGAAGCGCACGCCGCCCTTGCCAGGGCCGCGCGAGAGGTTGTGCTGCACGCGGTAGCCCTCGAAGTGGGCGATGGTACCGTTGTCCAGCTCGATGGGCACGTCGACGATCAGCGCGCGCTTGGGACGCTTCAGGGTCTCGACCCAGCGCGCCAGCGAGCCCAGGTAGGGCGTGACGCGGTCGACTTGCTTGAGATAGATGCCCCAGGGGCCGAGTTCGGCCGCATTCAGGTAGGAAGGCAGGGCATGTTCGTGGGAAGGAACGTGAAGCGGTACGGCGGATGACATCGTTGGGTTCCGGTGACAAGGTGCCGCTAGCTTAGGCGAGCGCCGAAGGCGGAATCCAATGCCGATTGCTCATCCCGTCATGCAAATCCTGCATAACCTTGACACCCTGCGCTCCCGCCGCCAAGCCAGGCTGCCGGCGCCTCCCGGGGCTCCGCTCGCTCTCTTCAGGCCTCGCTCAGACTGGCCCAGACCTGGTCGACCAGTTGCCGCTTGCGCCGTGCCGGGCCGCCGCGCCGCTCGACCCCACCCTCGCCAGGCCGGGCCCGGTACAGGCGGATCTCCATCTCGATGGAAAGCGGTGCCGCGCGCGCCGCTTCGGCACGCACCAGGCGGCCCTGCGCCACCTCGTCGCGCACCGCGCTCTCCGGCAGGAAGGCCATGCCGTGGCCGGCCAGCGCCATCACCTTGAGCGCCTCTGCCATGTCCGTCTCGTAGCATTTGTCGAGCTTGAAGTCCTCGCCGCTGTCGGCCAGCAGGAGGTCGACCATGCGCCCGAGGAAGGCATTGGCGGTGTAGCTGAGGAAGGGCACGGGCTTGCGCTCCGTGCCGGGCAGCCGGTACAGGGGCTTGCCATCCGCGTCCGGCGCGCTGTAGGGCGACAGCCGCTCGACCCCGAGCACCAGCATGTCGTAGTGGGCCGGATCGAGCTGGATGGCCTGGCGCGCATGGTGATAGACCATGACCAGGTCGCAACCTCCCTCCACCAGCATCAGCACGGCATCATGCACGTTGAGCGCGCGCAGCCGGCACGGCAGCGTGCCGAGCTTGCCCTCCAATGCCTTGAGCCATTCCGGGAAGAAGGTCAGCGACAGCGTATGCGGCACGGCGAATTCGAGCACCAGGCCATTGGACGACCGCTGTCCGCGCATCAGCGCGCGCGTCTCGCTGACCTGGGCCAGCATGGCCAGCGCCTGTTCATAGAAGACTTTCCCCGCCGATGTCAGGCGGGTCGGATAGCTGGAGCGGTCGATCAGTTCGGTGCCCACCCAGGCCTCGAGCGACTGGATACGCCGTGAAAAAGCCGGCTGCGTCACATGGCGCAGTTCGGCCGAGCGCGAGAAGCTGTGCGTTTCCGCCAGGCTGACGAAGTCTTCAAGCCATTTGATTTCCATGGGGCAGCATTATCCACCGGGCGGCAGCGAGGGAAGGAAATGCCCGATCTTCGCTCATATCAGGAATGATTTTCCACCCCGCGGGAAATCCAAGCCATAGAATAAACGCCTCTACCCCTCCAATGCGCCCGCCGACCCCGGCGACCCGCGCCACGCGTTGAACCAGGACATGGACCGCTACGACAGACAGATACTGGAAATCCTGCAGGACGACGCCACCGTGCCGGTGGCGGAACTCGGCGAGCGCGTCGGACTGACCGCGACGCCCTGCTGGCGCCGCGTACAGAAGCTGGAGGAAAGCGGCGTGATCCGCAAGCGGGTGGCGCTGCTGGACCCGGCCCGGCTCAATGTCGGCGTGACCGTGTTCGTCTCGGTACGCACCAGCCAGCACAACGACCGGTGGCTGAAGCAATTCCACGCACTGGTCGCCTCCATCGCCGAAGTGACCGAGTTCTATCGCATGGCCGGTGACACCGACTACCTGCTGCGGGTGGTCGTGCCGGACATCGCCGCCTATGACCGTGTCTACAAGAAGCTGATCCAGGGAGCGGAACTGGCCGACGTCAGCTCCAGTTTCGCGATGGAGCAGATCAAGTACACCACCGCGCTGCCGCTGGATTACGCCTAGGGCCGGCTTCGGCGAGCGCGGCGGGATCTGCAGCGCGCCGGCTGGCTCTCTCTCCTGCTTGCGGGAGAGGGAGCCAAGACACTGTACTTGACCAATGCCTTTGGTGCACTGGTGCATCTGCACACCGGCCGGCTTGCGCAAGCGCGACAGGGCTCACCATGCCGCCAGCTCGCTTCCCTCCCGCTGCGGGCCGATGCCTGGCCCCGGCACACTAGCCCCGGTGCGCCCACCCCGTCATGCGCTTCTCCAGCACGGCGAACAGCTCGTACATCAGCATCGCCATCACCGCGATCACCACCAGGCCGGCGAAGGCCAGCGGCATCTTCATCGCCGAGCCGGCCGAGACCAGCAGATAGCCGACCCCCTCGTTGGCGGCGTTCATCTCGGAAACGGTGGTCCCGACGAAGGCCAGCGTGATCGCCACCTTCAGCGAGGCGAAGAAGAACGGCATCGCGCGCGGCAGGCCGACCTTGAACAGCACGTCGCGGCGCTTGGCGCCGAGCACCCGCAGCACGTCCTCCAGCTCCGGCTCCAGCGTGGCCAGCCCGGTGGCGATGTTGACCATGATAGGGAAGAAGGAGATCAGGAAGGCGGTCAGGATGGCCGGCCCCACGCCAAGGCCGAACCACACCACCAGGATGGGCACGAAGGCGGCCTTGGGCAGCGCGTTGAAGGCCGTCATCAGCGGGTAGCCCGCGGCATAGGCCAGGCGCGAGGAGCCCATCACCAGGCCCAGCACCACGCCCACGCCGATGGCCAGCGCGAAGCCCGCCATGGTGGTCCAGAAGGTGCGCCAGGCGTGGCCGCCGATCACATCCCAGTACTGGAACAGCGCCGTGGCGATGCTGGCGGGACTGGGCAGGATGAAGTCCGACACGTCGAACACGAGGCAGGCGCCCTGCCACAGCACCAGCACGGCGCCGAGCAGGATCCACGGGGCCACGCGCTGCACGCGGCGTTGCTGGGCGGAGGTCATCGTCATCATCAGTGCTGGCGTACGTGGCCGATCTTCTCGCGCAGCGCGTGCACGAGTTCGGCGAAGGGTTCGGTGTAGGTCAGGTCGAGGTCACGCGGGCGCGGCAGGTCGATCTCCTTGCGCAGCAGGATGCGGCCCGGCCGCTGGCTCATCACATAGACGGTGTCGGCCAGGAACACGGCTTCGCGCAGGTCGTGCGTGACCAGGATCACGTTGAAGCGCTGGGCCTGCCACAGGTCGCGCAGCACGCACCAGAGTTCCTCGCGCGTGAAGGCGTCGAGCGCGCCGAAGGGCTCGTCCAGCAGCAGCATGCGCGGCTGGTGGATCAAGGCCCGGCAGATCGAGGCGCGCTGCTGCATGCCGCCCGAGAGCTGCCAGGGGTACTTGTCCTCGTAGCCGGCCAGCCCCACCGTGCGCAGCAGTTCGCGCGCACGCGCCACGTACTCGTCGCGGCGCGCGCGCAAGGTCGAGCGATAGGGCTCGACGATCTCCAGCGGCAGCATGACGTTGTCCAGCGTGGTGCGCCAGGGCAGCAGCGTGGGCGCCTGGAAGGCCATGCCGACCTGCTGCAGCGGCCCCGTGACCTTCTCGCCGGCGACCTTGACCACGCCGCGCGTGGCCGGCCGCAGGCCGGTGGCCAGCTTCATGAAGGTCGACTTGCCGCAGCCGGACGGGCCGACAATGGCGATGAACTCACCGGGCTCGACACGCAGCGAGACGTCCTCGACGGCGAACTCGCCCCGGTGGGCCAGCTCGTCGTTATAAGCCAGCCAGACCCGGTTGAATTCGACGAACGGCGTGGTGGCGACGGTGGAGGTAGCCGTGGCCGCTGGCGCGCCGGCACGCAGCATGGCGGACGTCGCGCTCATCGCAGCACATCCAGTTCCGCCGCGCCGGGCAGATAGGCGTCGGTCCAGACCGCATCCGGATTGATGCGGCCCTTGGTGGCGAAGGCGTCGGCTACCTGCGAGGCCATCAGCGACAGGCGCGGCTTGCTGATGCGGCCGAAGCCCTCGGCACGCGCGTCGGGCGACTTGACCACGCCATCCAGCGCGATCTTCAGGCGTTTCAACTCGAGTTTCTCGTCGATGATGCCGTCGCGCGCCTTGATCGCCTTGACGCCCTCTTCCGGATGCGCGATCACGTCGCGCGCCGACTTGGCGAAGGCACGCAGGAAGCCCCTGACCGCCTCGGGGTTCTTCTTCAGGAAGTCCTCGGACACCACCACGGCGTTGCCGTACATCTTCACGCCGTACTGCGGATACGGCAGCACCACGATGTCCTCGTCCTTCACGCCGCGCGCATTGAGATTCAGGATCGAGGTGAAGGTGAAGCCGGTGATGGCATCGAGGTCGCCGCGCACCAGCATGGTCTCGCGCAGCGTCGGGTCCATCGCCTGCCAGTTGAAGGCCGCCGCCTGCAGCCCGTTGGCCTTGGCGAAGATCGGGAAAGCACGGCGGCCGGCATCGAAGACCGGTGCGCCCAGGCGCTTGCCAGCCAGGTCCCTGGGCGCGCGGATGGCGGACTTCTTCAGCGCCAGCACCGCGGCCGGCGTGTTGTTGTAGACCATCATCACGGCTACCGGCTTGTTCTTCGCGTCCGGGTTGTTGCCGTAGAACTCCATCACCGAGGCCATGTCGGCGAAGCCCATGTCATAGGTGCCGGAAGCCACGCGGTTGACGACGTTGCCCGAGCCGTTGCCGGCGTCGATCGACACATCGAGCTTCTCCGCCTTGTAGTAGCCCTTCTGCTCGCCGAGCAGGAACAGTGCCGACGGTCCCTCGAAGCGCCAGTCGAGCTGGAAGCGGACCTTGGTCTGTGCCTGCGCGGATGCCGCGAATTGTGTCGACAGCACCATGACAGTGCCCAGCCCCAGGGCGAGCTGCAGCAGGCGACGGCGCCCGCGCGCGCGGCGCGCGCCAGCAGCGGGCATGCCGTCCAGCGGGAAAGCGGTGATGGGTGCGGCGGCAGCAGGGGTTTTCTGCATCTCTCTTCTCCATTCCTTAGTCTCGATGGAGAGAGTCTCAGCAAGCCCCGTGCCATGCACGCGCGCACTACCCCGGGGCGTGGGCTTGCGCGACTGTCGAACCAAATCTGTGCAGCGGCTTATCCGCAGCGGATTGCGACAGCACATTGTCGACAATCCATCGTCAGCACGGCCACGCGGCCGCGTGGCAGGCGCGCCGGCTCAGGCGTCCTGCGTCTCGTCGCCGACCTCGATGGCGCGCGCGTCCGCGCCTGAGGCCGCGTCGGCCTCGCCCTCGCGCGCGCTGCGCGCCTGGATCTCCCACATTTCCGCATAGCGGCCGCCGGCGCGCATCAGTTCGGCATGGGTGCCACGCTCGACGATGCGGCCATGGTCCATGACCAGGATCTGGTCCGCATGCACCACGGTGGAGAGGCGGTGCGCGATCAGCAGCGTGGTGCGGTCCTGCGCCAAGCGCATCAGCTCGGCCTGGATCGCCTGCTCGGTACGCGAATCGAGCGCGGAGGTCGCCTCGTCGAAGACCAGGATGGGCGGGTTCTTCAGCAGCGTGCGCGCGATCGCCACGCGCTGCTTCTCGCCACCCGATAGCTTGAGCCCACGCTCGCCGACGGGCGTGTCGTAGCCTTGCGGCAGCTCGCGGATGAAGGTGTCGATCTGCGCGGCGCGCGCGGCCGCGATGACCTCGTCATGGCTCGCCTCGGGGCGGCCGTAGGCGATGTTGTAGTAGATGCTGTCGTTGAACAGCACGGTGTCCTGCGGCACGATGCCGATGGCCCGGCGCAGGCTGTCCTGCGAAACCGCGCGGATGTCCTGGCCGTCGACCAGGATGGCGCCGGCGCCGACGTCGTAGAAGCGGAACAGCAGCCGTGCCAGGGTCGACTTGCCCGAGCCGCTGTGCCCGACCACGGCGGTGGTGGTGCCGGCGGCGATGGTGAAGTCGACGCCGTCCAGGATGGTGCGGTCGCGCTCATAGCCGAAGCCGACGTCGCGGAAACGCACCTCGGCGCCCGCGACGCGCAGCGCCGGCGCGCCGGGTGCATCGGCGACTTCCTGGTTGGTGCCGAGCAGCACGAACATGCGGTCCATGTCGGTGGTGGCCTGCTTGATCTCGCGGTAGATCACGCCGAGGAAGTTCAGCGGGATATACAGCTGGATCATCAGGGTGTTGACCAGCACCAGGTCACCCAGCGTCAGCCGCCCGGCGGCGACCCCGACGGTGGCGCGCCACAGGATCAGGATCAGGCCGACGGCGATGATGGCCTGCTGGCCGAAGTTGAGGAAGGACAGCGAATTCTGCGAACGGATCGCCGCGGTACGGTAGGTGCGCAGGTTCTCGTCATAGCGGCGCGCCTCGTACTCTTCGTTGCCGAAGTACTTGACGGTCTCGAAATTGAGCAGCGAATCGATGGCCTTCTGGTTGGCGCGCGAATCCAGTTCGTTCATGCGGCGCCGGAAATGGGTGCGCCACTCCGTCACCACCACCGTGAACACGATATAGCCCGCCAGCGCCACGGCGGTGATGCCGGCAAACCAGATGTCGTAGCGCACGATGAAGAAACCCATCACCAGCGCCATCTCCACCAGCGTGGGCAGGATGCTGTACAGCGAGTACGAGATCAGCGACTGTATGCCACGCGTGCCGCGCTCGATGTCGCGGCTCATGCCGCCGGTCTGGCGCTCGAGGTGGAAACGCAGCGAGAGGCCGTGCAGGTGGCGGAACACCTGCAACGCGATCTCGCGCACCGCGCTCTGCGTCACCTTGGAGAAGAGGATCTCGCGCAGCTCCGTGAACAGCGTGCCGGACAGGCGCAGCAGGCCGTAACCGACGATCAGGCCGACCGGCACCACCAGCAGCGCGCGCGTGTCGCCGGGCGCGATGTTCATGCTGTCGACCAGCTTCTTCATCAGCACCGGCACGCCCAGGTTCGCCACCTTGGCCGTCACCAGGCAGGCCAGCGCCAGCAGCACGCGCCATTTGTAGTGCCAGACGTAGGGCAGCAGGTTGCGCACGGTCTGCCAGTCGCCGCGCCGCGCGCCTTGGCCGGGCAGCAGCGGATGGGAGGCGGCCGGTGCCGGCTCGGACGATGTGGGGAAGCGTCTCATACGTTAGAATTCAGGCCGATGTCCGATTGTCGCAGAGTTCGCGGCACCCGGCTGGCACGCTCCCCGCGCGCCGCGGCCACCCGGCCGGACCCACCGGCCTTGCGCGCAGGCCGCCATCTTCCCGATTCCAGCATCATGAGCCATTCCCACGTCGTCCCTGCACTGCCGGCAGGCAAGAACCCCGCGCTGCGCGTCGTCCCGATGCCCGCCGACGCCAATGTCCACGGCGACGTGTTCGGCGGCTGGATCATGTCCCAGGTCGACATCGCCGGCTCCATCCCCGCGGTGGAGCGCGCCCAGGGCCGCGTGGCCACGGTGGCGGTCAACAGCTTCCTGTTCAAGCATCCGGTCTTCGTCGGCGACCTGGTGAGCTTCTATGCCGACATCGTCAAGACCGGGCGCACCTCGATCACGGTCTCGGTCGAGGTCTACGCGCAGCGCATGCGCCACAGCAACGAGATCGTCAAGGTGACGGAGGCGACGCTGACCTACGTGGCGACGGATGAAGAACGCCAGCCCCGGGTCCTGCCGATGCCGTGACGCGGCCGTCCGCCGGGCCATCGGCAGGCCGCGCCTGCCGTGCCCGGCGCGGAAAAAAGGGCGCCGCCCGGCGCCCTTTGCGTGATGCCCGCTGCGGGCAGATCACAAACGCTTGCCATAGCCGTCCCGCAACTCCCGCTTGAGCACCTTGCCGATCGCGCTGCGCGGCAGCGACTCGACATAGTGCAGCGCGGCCAGCCGCTGCGTCTTGCCCAGCCGGGCATTGATCCAGGACAGCAGTTCCGCCTCGGAGGCACCCGCGCCTTCGCGCGCCACCACGAAACCGACCGGCGTCTCTCCCCAGGCGTCGGAAGGCACGCCGACCACCGCGACGTCGCCGACGTCCGGGTGTTCGCGCAACTCCGACTCGAGATCGCTCGGATACACGTTGAAGCCGCCCGAGATGATCATGTCCTTCTTGCGGTCCAGCAGCGTGAGGAAGCCGTCGGCATCGAAGCGACCCATGTCGCCGGTGCGGATGAAGCGCTTGCCGGCGGGGTCGTACCACTCCGCGTCGGCGGTCTTGCCCGGCTCGCGGTGGTAGCCGCTCATCATGGTGGCCGAGTGGCCGACCACTTCGCCGGCCTCCCCGTGCGGCACCTCGCGGCCCTGGTCGTCGATCAGGCGGATGTCGTGGCCCTCGACCGGCCGGCCCACGGTGTGCAGCTTGTCCGGGAAGTCATGGGCGCGCAGTTCGCACGAGCCGCCGCCTTCGGTCATGCCGTAGTACTCGGTCAGGCGGCCCGGCCAGCGGCGCAGCACGTCGGCCTTGACCTTGGCGGCGAACGGCGAGCTGGTGCAGAACTTGGCCTGGAAGGAGGACAGGTCGTAGCGGTCGAAATCGGGATGCGCCATCAGGCGCTGGTATTGCACCGGCACCAGCATGCTGTGGGTGACGCGGTGCTGCTGCGCCAGGTCCAGGTAGCGCTTGGCATCGAACTTGGGCATCAGCACCACGGTGCCGCCGAAGGTCAGGGCCGGGAAGAAGCTCACCAGCGTGGTGTTGGAGTACAGCGGCGTGGACACCAGCGTCACGGCCTCCGGGCTGTAGACCGCGCCGCCGGCGCGCTTGGCGTACGACCAGCGCATGCCATGCGACTGCACGATGCCCTTGGGCGTGCCCGTGGTGCCGGAGGAATAGATGATGTTGAACGGCCATTCGGGCTGGATCGCCACCGGCTGAGGACGGGCCCCGGGGCCGGCCAGCCAGTCGGCCAGCGGCGCTTCGGACGGCGCGGCGCCGCTGTCCAGGCGCACGCGGCGCGTGCCGAGCTTGCGCAGCTGCTCCGCGTGCGGCGCCAGCGCCGCCGAGACCTCGGCATCCAGGAACAGCAGTCGTGCCTGCGCGTTGCCGATCATGCCGAGCAGGCCGGCGGCGGTGGACGATGGCGCCAGCGGCGCCACGGCGACCCCGGCGCGCAGGCTGCCGAGGAAGGCCACGGCGTAATCGATCGAGCCAGCCGCGCACAGGGCGATCGCATCGCCGGGGCCGAAGCCGTCGCGCTGCAACGAAGCGGCGAAGCGATCCGTCATCGCGTCCAGTTCCGCATAGCTCACGCGCCGCTCGTCGAGGATCAGCGCGGGATGTGCCGCACGCTCGACCGCGTACTGCCGGATCATGTCGGTGACCGGGGTAAAGGCCTGCTCTAGCAGGCTGGCTGCCGTCGTCATCTTGTCTCCTGGGTGGTTCCGCGGCGGCGCCGGCCGGCGCCGCTGCTGCCGTCGTTCGTATCGTTTTCCGGCATGCTTCGCGGCCGGGAAACCCGGCCGCGAAACTGGTTTTTTACCACAGCTGCGCCATCGCTGCAGGGCGCAGCGGTGCCGGCACGGCAGCAGGACCGTCGCCGGCGCCGACCGGTTCCGACCGGTTCAGGAATGACTGGTCGGATCGGCCGGTCGCGCGGCGAGCCCGGCGCCCAGGAAGAAACGGAACATCGCACCGGGGCAGCGCAAAGGGGCTGCCCCGGCCCTCACTGGAAGCGAGTGAAGTCCGGCTTGCGGCGCTCGAAGAAGGCTGCGAAGGCTTCCTTCGCCTCGGGCGACTGCAGCAGGCGGCGGAACACCGCCCCCTCCTCGGCCATCCTCGCCTCCACGGCGGCCATATCGCCGCCCTTCATCAAGCGCTTGGTCTCGCGCAGCGAGGAGGCCGGCAGCGCGGCCAGCCTGGCGGCCTGCTTGCGCGCGAAGGCCTCCAGCTCGCCCACCGGCAGCACGCGCGTGACCAGGCCGATGCGATAAGCCTCTTCCGCATCGAACGCCTCGCCCAGCATCAGCTTCTCGGCCGCGCGCTGGTAGCCGAGCAGGCGCGGCAGCAGCAGGCTGGAAGCCGCCTCCGGGCACAGGCCGAGCTGCGCGAAGGGCAGCGACAGCCTGGCCGTCTCGGAGGCGTAGACGAAATCGCAGTGCAGCAGCATGGTGGTGCCCACGCCCACTGCGGGACCGCTCACGGCAGCCAGCAGCGGCTTGCTGGCATGGCTGATCTGGTACAGGAACTGGAACACCGGGGCCTCGGCCGCGTCCGCGCCGTCCACCGGCGGGCGCTGTGCGAAGTCTTCCAGGTCGTTGCCCGCGGTGAAGATCTCCGGTTTGCCGCAGAACAGGATGGCGCGCACGGCCGGATCGCCTTCGGCCTCGCGCAGCGCGTCGGCCATCGCCTGGTACATCGCTGCGGTGATGGCATTCTTCTTGTCGGCGCGGTCGAAGGCGATGGTCAGCACGCCCTGTTCGATTCGGGTCTGGATACTCATGCTTGTCTTGTCTCTCTCGTCGTCTGTGTTGCGGTGGCCGGGGTCCGCCGCGCTCAGTCCAGCGGCGGTGGATCCTCGGAAAGGAAAGATAGCTCAGCCCGAAGGCCTTCGCACCGTGCCAACCCCGAGCGTGTCGAACAGCGCGCGCGGCATGTCGCAGGCCGCATCCGCCAGGATGACCGTCTCCTTCGTCTCGTCTCCCCTTCCGTCCGGTGAACCGCCCGGCGGGCGGCAAGGCACTGCCGGCCGGAACGCTGCCGGCCGAGGCACTGCCTTTCTTCGCCTGACAGGGAGAGGGGCCGCAGCAGCCCCGGCCCCGCGTGGCGCGTTCAGACGCGCTCGAAGATTCCCGCGGCACCCATGCCGGTGCCCACGCACATCGTGACCATACCGTACTTCAGCTGGTGGCGGCGCAGCGCATGCACCACGGTGGCCGAGCGGATCGCCCCGGTGGCGCCGAGCGGGTGGCCCAGCGCAATGGCGCCGCCCATCGGATTGACCTTGGCCGGATCCAGCTGCAGGTCGCGCATCACCGCCAGCGACTGCGCGGCAAAGGCTTCGTTCAGTTCGATCCAGTCGATCTGGTCCTGGGTCAGGCCGGCGGCCTTCAGCGCGGCGGGGATCGCTTCCTTGGGGCCGATGCCCATGATCTCCGGCGGCACGCCGCGCACCGCGAAGGAGACGAAGCGGGCCAGCGGCACCAGGTTGAACTGCTTGAGGATCTTCTCGGAGACCAGGATCAGCGCGCCGGCGCCGTCGGAGGTCTGCGAGCTGTTACCGGCGGTGACGCTGCCCTTGTTGGCGAACACCGGGCGCAGCTTGGCCAGGCCTTCGAGCGAGGTGTCGGGACGCGGGCCTTCGTCCAGCGCGACGGTGCGGTTCTTGACCGTGATCTCGCCGCTGGCCAGGTCGGGGAATCGCTCGCTGATCTCGATCGGGGTGATCTCGTCGGCGAACTCGCCAGCCTGCTGTGCCTTGACGGCCTTCTGGTGCGAAGCCAGCGAGAAGGCATCCTGGTCCTCCCGGCTGACCTTCCACTGCTGCGCCACCTTCTCGGCGGTCAGGCCCATGCCATAGGCAATGCCGACGTTCTCGTCGCGGGTGAAGATGGCCGGCGACATCGACGGCGTGTTGCCCATCATCGGCACCATGCTCATCGATTCCACGCCGGCGGCGATCATCACGTCCGATTCGCCGACGCGGATGCGGTCGGCCGCCATCGCCACCGCGCTGACGCCGGAGGCACAGAAGCGGTTGACGGTGATGCCGCCCACGGTATTGGGCAGGCCGGACAGCAGCGCGCCGATGCGCGCCACGTTCAGGCCCTGCTGCGCCTCGGGAATGGCGCAGCCGACGATGGCGTCTTCGATCAGCGCGGGATCGAGTCCCGGCACCTGGGCCACGGCGGCCCTCAGCACGGTGGCCAGCAGGTCGTCGGGACGGGTGTTCTTGAACATGCCCTTGGGGGCCTTGCCGATCGGCGAGCGGGTCGCGGCGACGATGTAGGCGTCTTGCAGTTGTTTCATGATCTCGGTTCCTCGCTTGCCTGTTAGTTGCGCACCGGCTTGCCGGTCTGCAGCATGCCCATGATGCGTTCCTGCGTCTTGGCCGTGCCCAGCAGGTCGACGAAGGCGCGGCGCTCCAGCGCCAGCAGCCATTCCTCGCTGACCAGCGAACCCGCCTCGACGTCACCGCCGCACACCGCTTCGGCGATCCGGCTGGCGATCAGGAAATCGTGGGCCGAGATAAAGCCGCCGTCGCGCAGGTTCACCAGCGAGGCCTTGATGGTGGCGATGCCCGAGCGGCCCGCCACCGGCACCAGCGCGCCCGCCACCGGCGGACGGTAGCCGGCGTCGGCCAGCGCGCGCACCTGCTGCAGCGCGACGTGCAGCAACTCGTGCACGTTGAACACGACGGGATCGGATTCCTGCAGGTAGCCGATCTTGCGCGCGTCGAGCGCCGACGCGGAGACCTTGGCCATGGCCGCCGCCTGGAAGCGATTGGTGAGGAACTGCAGCAGGTTGGTGCTGCCGGCTGCCTGCGCCGCGCGCGCAGCCGCCAGCGCCGCTTCCTTGAGACCGCCGCCGGCCGGCACCAGGCCCACGCCGACCTCCACCAGGCCGATGTAGGTCTCGAGCGCCACCACGCGCCGTGCCGAATGCAGCATCAGCTCGCAGCCGCCGCCCAGCGCGATGCCGGAAGCCGCCGACACCACCGGCACCTGTGCGTACTTGACGCGCATCATGCCGTCCTGGAACTTCTTGACGAAGGGCTCGATGCCCTTGGCACCGCCCATCATGAAGGCCGGCATGGCCGCCTCCAGGTTGGCGCCGGCGGAGAACGGGCCGCCGGGCGCGCCCAGCTGCAGCGAGGTCGGCTGCCATACCACCAGGCCCTTGTACCCGGCTTCGGCCAGGTCGACGGCGCGCGTCAGCGCGTCGATCACGTCCGGTCCGATGGTGTTCATCTTGCTCTTGAACGAGATCACCAGCACGTCATCCTGGCCTTCGGCCACCCAGATGCGCGCGGCGTCGTTCTCCTCGACGGTACGGCCGGCCTGGCGCGGGTCGAGCGCCGCCGAGCCCTTCAGCGCGGCACGGAACAGCTGGCGCTGGTACACCGGCAGTGCGCTGCGCGCGGCGAAGGAGTGCGTGGCGGGCGCCCAGGAGCCTGCCGCGGTATGCACGCCCTGCGCCTCGGCCACCGGACCTTCGAACACCCAGGCCGGCAGCGGTGCCTTGGACAGCGCCTTGCCGCCCTCGACGTCTTCCTTGACCCATTCGGCCACCTGCTTCCAGCCGGCCGCCTGCCAGTCCTCGAAGGGTCCGCTGCTCCAGCCGAAGCCCCAGCGGATCGCCAGGTCGACGTCGGCGGCGGAACCGGCGATCTGCTCGAGGTAGACCGCGATGTAGTGGAACACGTCGCGGAACACGCTCCACAGGAACTGCGCCTGCGGATTGGACGATTCACGCAGCAGCTTGATGCGCTCGGCCGGCTCCTTCTTCAGCATGCGCACCACGATCTCGTCTGCCTTCTTGCCCGAGTCGACGTACTGGCCGGTCTTGGCGTCGAGCACCTTGATGGCCTTGCCGTCCTTCTTGTAGAAACCGGCGCCGGTCTTCTGGCCGAGCGCGCCGGCATCGACCAGGCCCTTGAGCACGGCCGGGGTCTTGTACACCGGTGCGAAAGGATCATCCTGCAGGTTGTCCTGCATGGTCTTGATCACGTGGGCCATGGTGTCCAGGCCCACCACATCGGCGGTGCGGAAGGTTGCCGACTTGGCGCGGCCCAGCTTGGAACCGGTCAGGTCATCGACCACATCGAAGGGAATGCCGTACTTCTCGGCCTCGGCGAACACCGCCAGGATGGAGAAGATGCCAACGCGGTTGGCGATGAAGTTGGGCGTGTCCTTGGCTCGCACCACGCCCTTGCCCAGCGTGGTGGTCAGGAAGGCTTCCAGGTGGTCCAGGATCTCCGGCTGCGTAGTGGCGGTCGGAATCAGCTCCACCAGGTGCATGTAGCGCGGCGGGTTGAAGAAGTGCACGCCGCAGAAGCGCGCCTTGAGGCCGGCGTCGAAGCCTTCGGACAGCGCCGTGATCGACAGGCCCGAGGTGTTGGTGGCGAAGATCGCATGCGGCGCCAGCGCGCCCTGTACCTTCTTGTACAGGTCGTGCTTCCAGTCCATGCGCTCGGCGATCGCCTCGATGACCAGGTCGCATTCACCCAGCAGGGCGAGATCGTCCTCGTAGTTGGCGGGGCGGATCAGGCCGGCTTCGTCCTTGATGCCCAGCGGGGCGGGAGACAGCTTCTTGAGGTTGTCGATGGCACGCAGCGCGATGCCGTTCTTGGGACCTTCCTTGGCAGGCAGGTCGAACAGCACGACTGGCACGCGCGCGTTGACGAGGTGGGCGGCGATCTGCGCGCCCATGACGCCGGCACCGAGCACGGCGACTTTCTTGACGATGAAATTGGACATGCGCGCTCCTTGGGAGGTGAGCGTTGGAGGTGTGTGGGGGTGGCTGAGACGATGGCTGGCGGCGGGTACCCTGCTTGGCGGCTCCCCTCTCCCGCTTGCGGGAGAGGGGTTGGGGGTGAGGGCAGGCGCTGGACCATGCGTGATCGCAACAAGCACCGCCGGCCCTCACCCCCGGCCCCTCTCCCATTGCATGGGAGAGGGGAGCAAACCCGCGCTGGCGAGGAACTCCCGCCTCGGGCCGCGCCGCCTCAGAACAGGTCGGCGTCCAGCGCCATCAGCGTGGCCGAACCGGCGCGCGCCTTGCGGATCTCGGCGGCCGTTTCCGGCAGCAGCCTGGCGAAGTAGAACCGTGCGGTGGCCAGCTTGGACGTGTAGAACTTGTCGCCGCCGGCTTCCTTCTCCAGCGCGATCTTGGCCATGCGTGCCCAGAAGTACGAGAACACCAGGTGGCCCACCACGCGCAGGTAAGGCACGGCGGCGGCGCCCACTTCGTCGGCGTTGCCCATCGCCTTCATGCCGATTTCCATGGTCAGCTTCTGCACCTTGTCGCCCAGGTCGGCCAGCGGGTTGACGAACTCCTGCATGGCTTCGTTGGTGCCTTCGGCCTCGACGAAGTCCTGCACGATCTTGCCGAAGGCCTTCATCTTGGCGCCCATGTCGCCCAGGATCTTGCGGCCCAGCAAGTCGAGCGCCTGGATCGTGTTGGTGCCCTCGTAGATCATGTTGATACGGGCGTCGCGCACGTGCTGCTCCATGCCCCATTCGGAGATGTAGCCGTGGCCGCCGAACACCTGCATGCCCTCGTTGGTGGCGGTGAAGGCGTTGTCGGTCAGGAAAGCCTTGATCACCGGCGTCAGCAGCGCCACCAGGTCGGCGGCCTGCTTGCGCACGGCCTCGTCCGGGTGCGACAGTTCGCGGTCGATCTGCAGCGCGGCCCAGTAGCTGAAGGCGCGGCCGCCTTCGGCGTAGGCCTTCTGCGTCAGCAGCATGCGGCGCACGTCCGGATGCACGATGATGGGGTCGGCCGGCTTGTCCGGCGCCTTGGGACCGGTCAGCGCGCGCATCTGCAGGCGGTCCTTGGCGTAGGCCAGCGAATTCTGGTAGGCCACCTCGGTCAGGCCCAGGCCCTGCATGCCCACGCCCAGGCGGGCCGCGTTCATCATCACGAACATGGCGTTCAGGCCCTTGTTGGGCTCGCCCACCATCCAGCCCTGCGCACCGTCCAGGTTCATCACGCAGGTGGCGTTGCCGTGGATGCCCATCTTGTGCTCGATCGAGCCGCACTGGATGCCGTTGCGCTGGCCCGGCTTGCCGTCGGCGTCGGGGATGAACTTGGGCACCACGAACAGCGAGATGCCCTTGGTACCCTGCGGCGCGTCCGGCAGGCGCGCCAGCACCAGGTGGATGATGTTCTCGGACAGGTCGTGCTCGCCGGCCGAGATGAAGATCTTGGTGCCGGTCAGGCGATAGGAGCCGTCGGCGGCCGGTTCGGCCTTGGTGCGCAGGATGCCCAGGTCGGTGCCGCAGTGCGGCTCGGTCAGGCACATGGTGCCGGTCCACTCGCCGGAGACCAGCTTGGGCAGGTAGCGCTGCTGCAGTTCGGGCGTGCCGTGCGCGTGCAGGGCCTCGTAGGCGCCATGCGACAGGCCGGGATACATGGTCCAGGCCTGGTTGGCCGAGTTCAGCATCTCGTACAGCGCATTGTTGACCAGGATGGGCAGGCCCTGGCCGCCGTACTGCGGATCGCAGCCCAGCGCCGGCCAGCCGGCCTCGACATACTGCCGGTAGGCTTCCTTGAATCCCTTGGGCGCGCGCACCACGCCGTCGCCGACGTAGGTGCAGCCTTCGCGGTCGCCGCTCTGGTTGAGCGGGAAGATGACCTCGGAGCAGAACTTGCCCGCTTCCTCGAGCACCTGGTTGATGGTATCCGCGTCGATGTCGGCGTGCGGCGGCATCGCCTTGAGTTCGGCTTCCACGCCGAGCAATTCATGGAGCACGAACTGCATGTCGCGCAACGGTGCGGTGTACTGGCCCATCAAAGACTCCTTCGAGGTTGTGATGCCGCCGAGCCGACCGTGCGCATGGTGGGCACGGAACGCCGCGGCGGCCTCAGGTACGGTACGACTGGATCAGCTTGTTCAACGCGACCATGGCAAGTTCGGCGCTGTCAGGCAGGCGCAGGAAGCGGGCGTCATGATGCAAGCCTAGTTCAAGGCTGTACATCTCGAACAGCATCAGGCGCGGATCGCAATCCGCACGCAGGTGCCCCTCTTCCTTGGCCTGGGCGATGGCGCGCGTCAGCGCGGCGCGCCAGATGGTGACGCTCTTGACGAGTTCGTCACGTACCGGACTGCCCGCACGGTCGTCATATTCGACCGCGCCGCTGATGTAGATGCAGCCGGTGGTCACTTCCTGGATGCGCTTTTCCATCCACCGGCGAACCATCGACCACAGGCGCGGCAGGCCGCGCGGCTCCTGCAGGGAGGGATAGAACACCTCCTGCTCGAACCGGCGGTGATACTCGCGCACCACTTCCACCTGCAGGTCTTCGCGCGAACCGAAATGCGCGAAAACGCCGCTCTTGCTCATCTGCATGCGTTCCGCGAGCAGGCCGATGGTCAGCCCTTCGAGCCCGTCGCGGGACGACAGTTCCAGTGCGGCGTCCAGAATGGCCGCGCGCGTCAGCTCGCCCTTGCGCATGGGCGCGGGCGAGGCGGAAGCGGCGGATTCGAGACGGGCTGACTGGTGTCGCATGATTGATTTCTCCGTTCTTTTGCGTGGCAGCACGCTGCATGCCACGTATCTGACGTTGATCTGACGTTGACCTTGCGGCTGCCCTGGCAGCCGCGAATGCACGCAGTCTAAGCCAAAAAAGAACGGTCGTTCAGATTATTGTGAATGGGCCCGTCCGGCAGCAAGCAATTAATTAGATCACCGTTTCTAAACGGAGCGCGCCGCAGCATGGCCGACAGGACTGCCGCGCAAGGGCTTGCGGTGGTGCATGCGGCAGAGCAGCAAGACTCAGTAGCGGCCGGTCACGCCGGCGATCATGACACCGAGCCGGAGCACCAGGTAGGAAGCCCAGTTGACCAGCCGGCGCAGCGGCGAGCGCCTGGCATGCGCGTCGGCGCGCACCGGCACGCTGCGCTGCGAGATGGCATGTTCCAGTTCGGCACGCAGCCCGGCGCAGAAGCCGGCATCGTACACCGCCACGTTGGCCTCGCGCGCGAGCAGCAGGCTGAACGGGTCCATATTGCTGGAGCCGACGGTGGCCCAGGTGTCGTCGACCACGGCCACCTTGGCGTGCAGGAAGCTGTCGTCGTACTCGTGGATCTCCACGCCCGCCTCCAGCAGCGTCGCGTACAGCGCATGGGTGGCGTAGTGCTGCAGGCGGTATTCCACCCTGCCCTGCAGCAGCAGCCGCACGCGCACGCCGCGGCGCCGGCACGACAGCAGCGCGCGGCGCAGCTTGTGTCCCGGCAGGAAGTAGGCGTTGGCAAGGACGACATCGCGGCGCGCGGCGCCAAGCGCCTGCAGGTAGGCGCGCTCGATGGCGCGGCGGTTGCGCAGGTTGTCGCGCAGCAGCAGCGCCGCGCGCATGCTGCCCGCGCTGTCCTGGCGCTGGGCCGGCGGCAGGTCGGTGAGCAGCGGGAACTCGGCGGCGGCGCCGGCCAGGCCGACCATCTGCATCTCGTCGCGCAGCGACAGCTGCCACCAGAGCCGCTCGGTGGTCAGGGCGATCTGGTCGACCAGCGGCCCTTCCACCGCCACCGCGAAATCGTAGCGTGGCCCCAGGCCGGCGTCGTCCATCGGGCCGTGGTTATGGTCGTCGATGATATTGATGCCGCCGACGAAGCCGATGCGGCCATCGATCACCGCCAGCTTGCGGTGCAGCCGCCTCAGGTGGCGCCGCGCCAGGCGGAAACCGCGCAGCGGCCGATAGATGCGGAAGCCGGCGCCGGCCTCGCGCAGCCTTGCCGCCAGCGTGGCCGGCATGTCGCCGGCGCCGAAGCCGTCGACCGCCACGCGCACGTCCACGCCGCGCTGCGCGGCACGCACCAGCGCGTCGGTCACCGCCGCGCCGACGGCATCGTCCGCATAGATATAGGTCTCCAGCGCCACCGAGAACAGGGCACGGTCGATGGCGCCGATCAGCGCCGGGAAGAACTCGGCACCGCCGTGCAGCAAACGCACGTGGTTGCCCCCCACGGGCCGGCCGCGGCGCCACTCCGAGCGCAGCGGGCCGGCCGGGCGGCCATGGGCACCGGGCGCGAACGCCGTCGCCTTGACTTCCGGCCGCGCCGGGCCGGCCGGGTTGGTTATCCGTGACATGCGGTGATTATCGGCCACGCCGGCGCCGCAGGCCAGGGCGCGGGATGCGCCGCGCGGCCGCAATCTGCTATCGTCGGGATCATTCGACCACGCCCCCACGGAACGCATCTTGAAGGTATTCGGCATCGCCGGCACGTCCGGCAGCGGCAAGACCACCCTGCTCGACCAACTGATCGCGCGCCTGGTCGGCGCCGGCCTGCGCGTGGCGGGCGTCAAGCACACCCATCACGGCTTCGATCCGGATACGCCGGGCAAGGACTCCTGGCGCATGCGCGAAGCCGGCTGCGAAAACGTGGTCCTGGTCGGCGCGCGCCACCTGACGCTGCTGCGCCGCTATCCCGAGGACCACCCGTCGCCGGAGCTGGCCGATGCCCTGGCCGTGCTGCCCGCCGACATCGACCTGGTGCTGGTGGAAGGCTACAAGCGCAGCGGCATCCCCAAGCTGGAGGTCTTCCGCCCCGCCCACGGGCGGCCACCGCTTTGGCCGGACACGCCTGGCGTGATCGCGGTAGCCAGCGACGCCGTGGCCGAAGTGGGTACCCTCACCGCACTGCCGGTGCTGGACCTGGCGGACATCGACGGCATCTGCGCCCTGGTCCGCGCCCACGCCACGCCCTGGCCGCAGCCGGACTGAAACATCCGCCAAGGCACGCCCGGCAAGGCGTGGCACCGCATCCTGTCAGGCCGCGTCCGCCAGCCCGGGATCGCCACCGCGGGCCAGTTCGGCCACCAGCGGCACATGGTCGGAACGCTGGGCCCAGTCGCGCCCGGTCAGGGCGGCGGCCCGCTCGATGTGGAAGCCGCGCACGTAGATGCGATCGAGCTGCCACCAGGGCATGTGGCTGGGAAAGGTGTGCAGGCGGGCGCCGCGCGCGTGCGAGGCCTCCAGCACGCCGAGGGTGGAGCAGATGCTGGCATCGAGCCGGTGGTTCCAGTCATTGAAATCGCCGGCGATCACCAGCGGCGCCTCGCGCGGCACCACCTTGCGCACCCGCTCCACCAGCGCCTCGGCCTGGCGCGCGCGGCTGCGGGCGAACAGGCCGAAGTGCACGCAGATCAGGTGCGCCTCGATGCCGTTGACGTCCGCCACCGCATGCAGCAGGCCGCGCTGCTCGAAGCGATGGTCGGAGATGTCGAGGTTTTCCGACATCAGGATCGGATGGCGCGACAGGATGGCGTTGCCGTGGTGGCCATGGTCGTAGACCGCGTTGCGTCCGTAGACCGCGTGCGGATAGGCGTCGGTGGCCAGGTAGTTGAGCTGCGTGTGGTCGGGATCGAACAGCGCCGCCGCGACCAGGCGGTCGTTGCGGTCCTGCACCTCCTGCAGGAACACGATGTCGGCATCCATGGCCTGCAAGCCGTCGCGCACGTTCTGGATGCGCGGCCGGCGCGCGATGCCCGTCACGCCCTTGTGGATGTTGTAAGTGACGACGCGCAGCTTCATCAAGCAGCTCCGCACGGCGCCACGCGCCAGGCCAGCTGGCGCACCGCTTCCGCATTGCTGCGCGAGAAGCAGCGCTCGGCGGCCTGCTCCCAGGGCAGCCATTGCCACTGCAGGTGCTCGCGCGGCGCCAGCTTCGGTTCCAGCGGCCGCGCCACGCACAGGCCGAACCAATGCTCCGTGTTGCGGGTGACGCCCGGGGCATAGCGATGGCGCCACTGTGGATAGATCTCGTATTCGATGGTGTGGTGCCAGTCCGTGAGCACATGCTCGCTGGCCACGATGCCCGTCTCTTCCGCCACCTCGCGCGCCGCCGTCCCGGCCAGCGGCTCGTCCACGGCATCCAGGCTGCCGGTCACGGACTGCCAGAAACCCGGCCGGTCGGCCCGCTCCAGCAGCAGCACCTGGAGATCGGGGGTGTGAATGACAACGAGTACGGATTCGGGAATCTTGTAGGACATGGGAGATGCGGCAGCGACGGCGGGCGACAGCGAACCTAAGCTTACCCCAGATGGGCCACCGCGCCAGGAAAATTCGGGCGGATCCGCCGGCTTTCCAGGCCTGGCGCGGCGCCGCGCATCAGGCGGCGGCGTCGCCGCGCGCTGACGACGCGGCGGACGACGCGGCGGACGGCGAGGTGGACGGCACGGCGGGCGGCTCGCCCAGCCAGGTATCGAACACGGCCGGCGTATCGCCATGCCCCCAGGCCGCGCGCAGTTGCTCCATCAGCGGCAGCAGTTCCCACCCGTAGCGGCGGGCGCCCTCGACAGCCCGCCGGGCCAGCGTCTCGGCGCTGTCATGGGCCTGCTGCCGGCACCGGCCACGCTGCTGGGCCACCTCCTTCTCGCGCAGGCCGAGCGCGTTGTACTTCTGGATCAGCAGGCGCTGGTAGTCGCCCCCGTCTGCGCCCGCCGCCTGCGCGTTGGCCTGCTCGAAACGCAGCACGATGGCAGCGGTCTCCTGGTCGATGCGCTCGGCCTCGCCAGCCAGTGCCTGGACGCTGTCCTGCAGGGCCTGGGCCTCGCGCCGCATCGCCTGCAGCGCGGCGGCTTCTTCCTCGAACACGCGTTGCGCCGCCAGGTAGGCCTGGACCACGGGCTGCGGCGCCACCACCAGCAGCGGATCCGCGCCGGCGCCGCGGCGGCCGGCCAGCAGCGCCTCGTCGGGCAGGCGCAGATTGCCCAGGTCGCCCAGCCAGCGTTCGCGCGCCATCACCGTCGCCACGGTATCCAGCGCCACGCGGCGCAGGGCCTCGGCACGCTGGGCCTCGACCGGCGCGGCCGCGCCGTTGCCCTCATCGCCGCGCACGGCATGGGCGATATCCGGCACGCAGGCGGCCACCGTGGTGGCCACCGATTCGGCCATGGCCTGGGTGGCGCGGCGCACGGCGCGCCGCAGTTCGAAACGCGCCAGCAGCAGCATCGCCAGCCCCGCCGCCAGCCAGGCCAGCAAGGTCTCGGCATGGGCCAGCAGGAACTGGCGGATCAGTTCAACATCCAGGTTCACGAGCAGTCCTCCCAACAGTCGTCGCGGCACCGCCCGCAGCCTCGTCGCGGGCCCACGGCATGTGCCTGAAGCAGAAGGACACGGCGGCGCGGCGCTTCGTTCCGGACAGTAACAATTGGAAACCAAGCGCCCGGCACCACGCGAAAAAAAAGCCGCGCTTGTGCGCGGCCTTTCCCTGCCCGGCGTGATGCCGCCGTGGCTCAGCCGGCCTTCGGCTCGGCCTGGCGCAGGCGGATGTGCAGTTCGCGCAATTGCTTCTCGTCGACCGCGCTCGGGGCCTGGGTCAGCAGGTCCTGGGCACGCTGGGTCTTCGGGAAGGCGATCACGTCACGGATCGAGTCGGCGCCGGCCATCATGGTCACGATGCGGTCCAGGCCGAAGGCGATGCCGCCGTGCGGGGGCGCACCGTATTGCAGCGCATCCAGCAGGTAGCCGAACTTGACGCGGGCTTCCTCGTCGTTGATCTTGAGCGCGCGGAACACCTTGCTCTGCACGTCGGCGCGGAAGATACGCACCGAACCGCCACCGATCTCCCAGCCGTTGAGCACCATGTCGTAGGCCTTGGCCAGGCACTTGCCCGGGTCGGTCTCCAGGTACTCGAGGTGCTCGTCCTTCGGGCTGGTGAACGGGTGGTGCATGGCCACCCAGCGCGCGTCTTCCTCGTCGTACTCGAACATCGGGAAGTCCACCACCCACAGCGGCTTCCAGGCGTCCTCGAACAGGCCGCTGGACTTGCCGAACTCGGAGTGGCCGATCTTCAGGCGCAGCGCGCCGATGGCGTCGTTGACGACCTTGGCCTTGTCGGCGCCGAAGAAGATCACGTCGCCGTCCTGGGCGCCGGTGCGCTTCAGGATCTCGGCGATGGCCGCGTCATGCAGGTTCTTGACGATCGGCGACTGCAGGCCGTCACGGCCCTTGGCCAGTTCGTTGACCTTGATCCAGGCCAGGCCCTTGGCACCGTAGATGGCGACGAACTGGGTATAGGCATCGATCTCGCTGCGGCTGATCTGGGCGCCGCCCGGCACGCGCAGCGCCACCACGCGGCCGCCTTCGGCGTTGGCCGGGCCGGAGAAGACCTTGAAGTCGACGTCCTTCATCACGTCCGTCAGCTCGGTGAATTCGAGCTTGACACGCAGGTCCGGCTTGTCCGAGCCGAAGCGGGCCATGGCCTCGCGGAACTCCATCACCGGGAACTTGGCATCCAGGTCCACCGACATGGTGTTCTTGAACACGGTGCGGATCATGTTCTCGAACATGTCGCGGATGTCCTGCTCGGTCAGGAAGGAGGTCTCGCAGTCGATCTGCGTGAACTCGGGCTGGCGGTCGGCGCGCAGGTCTTCGTCGCGGAAGCACTTGGTGATCTGGTAGTAGCGGTCGAAGCCCGACACCATCAGCATCTGCTTGAACAGCTGCGGCGACTGCGGCAGCGCGAAGAAGTGGCCCGGGTTGACGCGCGACGGCACCAGGTAGTCGCGCGCGCCTTCCGGCGTGCTCTTGCCCAGCATCGGCGTCTCGATGTCGATGAAGCCCTGGGCATCGAGGTACTTGCGCACTTCCATCGCCACCTTGTAGCGCAGGCGCAGGTTGTACTGCATCTGCGGGCGGCGCAGGTCCAGCACGCGGTGCGTCAGGCGCGTGGTCTCGGACAGGTTGTCGTCATCGAGCTGGAACGGGGGCGTGACCGACGGGTTCAGCACGGCCAGTTCGTGGCACAGCACCTCGATCTTGCCCGAGGTCAGGTTGCTGTTCTCGGTACCGTCCGGACGGGCGCGCACCTTGCCGGTGATACGGATGCAGAACTCATTGCGGATCTCTTCCGCGACCTTGAACATCTCGGGACGGTCGGGGTCGCACACGACCTGCACCAGGCCTTCGCGGTCGCGCAGGTCGATGAAGATCACGCCACCGTGGTCGCGGCGGCGCTGCACCCAGCCGGTCAGGGCCACTTCCTGGCCGATCAGTTGTTCGGTCACCAGACCGCAGTAGTGAGTACGCATGGAGGACATAAAAGGATCCCTGGAATGTCGCGGCCGCCCCGGGCGGCCGCGGTCAATTGGTGTGCGAAGGGTCGGCCGCTTCTTCGGCCGGCCTGGCATGCGCCGGTGCCGCGGCATCGGCGGCGCGGGCGCCGCCACCGTGCTTGCGCGGCAGGTCGGCCGGTGCCACCACGCCCATCGAAACGATGTACTTGAGCGCGGCATCGACGGTCATGTCGAGTTCGATGGTGTCGGCCTTGGGCATCATCAGGAAGAAGCCCGAGGTCGGGTTGGGCGTGGTGGGCACGTAGACGCTCACGTATTCGCCCTGCAGGTGGTTCTGCACGTCGCCGCCCGGCCGGCCGGTCAGGAAGGCGATGGTCCACGAGCCTTCGCGCGGGTACTGCACCAGCAGCGCCTTGCGGAAGGCATTGCCGGAAGACGACAGCAAGGTATCCGAGACCTGCTTGACGCTCGTGTAGATGGGGCCGACCACGGGAATGTGGCGCAGCAGGGCTTCCCACCAGCGCACCAGGCGCTGGCCGATGAAGTTGTGGGCCAGCATGCCCACCAGCAGAATGAACAGCAGCGTCAGGATCGCGCCCAGCCCGGGCACGCGCCAGCCGATCAGGCGATCGGGCCGCCAGGACAGCGGCAGCAGCGCCAGGCTCTGGTCCATGGTGCTGATGACGAGGTTCAGCACCCACAGGGTGATGCCCAGCGGTACCAGCACCAGCAGCCCGGTCAGGAACCAGGTCTTCAGGGCCGACGTCTTGTTGCTCGCCACGGCTTACCTGGGCTCAGTGGCAGGCACAGGCGCTGCCGCAACCGCCCGAGGCGGCCGGCGTGCTGGCCGCCGAGTCCGAACCGGCGCCGGCAGAGGATGCCGCGCCCGCGTCGGATGACGAGGAAGCGGCGGACGTCGACGAGCTGGCCGGCGCACTGGTACCGCCGCTGCCGCCACGGAAATCGGTCACGTACCAGCCCGAGCCTTTCAGCTGGAAGCCGGCCGCGGTCAGCTGCTTCTTGAATGTGCCGCTCGCACCGCACGAAGGGCAGTCGGTAAGCGGAGCATCGCTCATTTTCTGCAGCACATCGCGCCCGTGGCCGCAGGCGTCGCAACGGTAGGCATAGATCGGCATGGTGGCTCTATGGTGAAAGACTGGGGTGGAATTCCGGCAAACCCCGGTGCCGCGAAGGCGGATCGATGCCCGGGGACACGGCAACCGGCGATGCAAAGCCTTGAATTATAAACCGTTCGCGGGAAAGCTGGCCCGGGGAAAAGAGGGGGGACAAGGCGCCTGCTAAGCCCCTTCGGCCGCGCGCACCGTCTTCCGGCATCGCCGCCGGCCGACGCGATGCCGGCCGAATCAGGCGATATGCACTTCCTTCACGCGCGGATGGTCGCCGATCCACTGCGGCAGCAGCGAGCCCAGCACCATGCCGCCGACCGAGAACAGCAGCCCCACCAGCTGCGGCGGCACGGCCGCGTCGGCGAAGGACACCTCGCACACCAGCCAGGACGCCAGCCCCAGCAGGATCGCGGCCAGGCCGCCCTGGCGCGTGGCCGGCTTCCAGAACAGGCCGAAGGCCAGCGGCACGAAGGACGAGACCAGGGTCACCTTGTAGGCGTTCTCCACCATGTGGAAGATGGACAGGTGCGAGTTGAGCGCGAACAGCGTCACCAGCGTGGTGAACCCCAGCACCACGGCCTGCATCACGCGCAGGAAGCGGCGGTCGTCGAGATGGCGGAAGTACGGACGCAGGATGTTCTCGGCGAACGTCACCGAGGGCGCCAGCAGGGTAGCCGAGGCGCAGCTCTTGATGGCCGACAGCAGCGCGCCGAAGAACATCACCTGGGCGAACATCGGCGCATGCTGCAGGATCAGTTGCGGCAGGATCAGCTGCGAATCGGCGTTGATGTACTTCTCCACCATCTGCGGGTCGATCAGCGTGGCCGAGTAAGCCAGGAACATCGGCACGAAGGCAAAGCAGAAGTACAGCACGCCGCCCAGCACCGATGCGCGGCCGGCGATCTGCTCGGTACGCGAGGAGGTGACCCGCTGGAACACGTCCTGCTGGGGAATGGAGCCCAGCATCATGGTGAACAGCGCCGCGGCGAAGCCGATGATCTGCAGCAGGTCGAGCGAGGGCAGGAACTCGAACTTGCCGGCCGCCGCCGCGTGCGACACCACCGCCGCCACGCCACCGGCCTGGCCGCTGACCTCGTAGCCGATGTAGAGCATGCCGACCACGATGATGATCATCTGGATGAAGTCGGTTACCGCGACCGACCACATGCCACCGAACAGCGTGTAGACCAGCACGCTGGCGGCGCCGATCATCATGCCGGCCTCCTGCGACAGCGCGCCGTCCGAGACGGTGAAGAAGACCAGCCCGAGCGCCTTGATCTGCGCCGCCACCCAGCCCAGGTAGGACACCACGATGCACAGCGTGGTCAAGACCTCGGCGAGCCGCCCGTAGCGGTTGTGATAGTAGTCGCCGATGGTCAGCAGGTTCATCCGGTACAGCGGCCGGGCAAAGAACAGGCCCACCAGGATCAGGCACAGCGAGGAACCGAAGGGGTCGGACACGACGCCGGACAAGCCCTCGCGCAGGAACACGGCGGGGATGCCCAGCACCGTCTCGGAGCCGAACCAGGTGGCGAAGACGGTGGCGGTGACGATGTAGAACGGCAGGCTGCGGCCGGCGACCGCGAAGTCCGTGGTGTTGCGCACGCGCAGCGCCGCCCACAGGCCGATGCCGACCGAGATTACCCAGTAGATGATGACGAACCAGATCAGCATGACGCCGCCCTATGCCCAGAGATGCCCTGTTGGCGAGAAACCGAATGCCGGGTCGGGCGGCCGCCAGCGGCTGCTGGCCGGCTCCACTCCGCCGGAGTCCAATTCATCGGTCGGGGCCGCCTGGGGATTGCGCCTGCCTGCGGTCGTAGCCGAATCAAAACGCGGATTATAGCGACGCCGGCCCGCTCGGGAGAAAAAACCAGGGGTCCGGGAGATTCGGCAGGCCTGCGCGTGGCGTTCCGGCCACGGCCTGTGCCGGCGGCGCGACAGCGGCCCGCGCGGCACCGCGGCTACCAGTAGCCGGCCAGCGACAACAGCTGGGTCAGCACCACGCCGGCCACGAAGCCGCCGAGCAGCAGCACGGCCACACCGACCAGCCGGTTGGTACGGCGCTGTTCCTGCAGCAGCGCCGCCAGCAGCTTCTCCTGCCCGGCCTCGCTGGTGAGCGCGCGCCGCTCCAGGAACTGATGTACCAGGCGGGGGAAGTCGGGCAGCATCTTGGCCCATTGCGGCGCCTCGATCTGGATACGCTCCCACGCCCCCTTCCAGCCCACCTGTTCGTGCATCCAGCGTTCGAGGAAGGGCTTGGCGGTCTTCCACAGGTCGAGGTCGGGATCGAGCTGGCGCCCCAGCCCTTCGATATTGAGCAGGGTCTTCTGCAGCAGCACCAGCTGCGGCTGGATCTCCACATTGAAGCGGCGCGAGGTCTGGAACAGGCGCATCAGCACCATGCCCAGCGAGATTTCCTTGAGCGGCTTGTCGAAATACGGCTCGCAGCAGGCGCGCACGGCACTCTCGAGCTCCTCCACGCGTGTCTCCGGCGGCACCCAGCCCGATTCCACATGCAGCAGCGCCACGCGGTGGTAGTCACGCCGGAAGAAGGCGATGAAGTTCTGCGCCAGGTAGTTCTTGTCGAATTCGGAGAGCGCGCCGACGATGCCGAAGTCGAGGGCGATATAGCGGCCGAAGGTCTCCGGCTGGACCGAGACGAGGATATTGCCCGGGTGCATGTCGGCATGGAAGAAACCGTCGCGGAACACCTGGGTGAAGAAGATCTCGACGCCCTCCTCCGCCAGCTTGTGCATGTCGACGCCGGCCGCGCGCAGGGCCTCGGTGCGCGAGATGGGGATGCCATGCATGCGCTCCATCACGAACACCTCGCTGCTGCACCAGTCCCAGAACACCTCGGGCACCAGCAGCAGATTGGTCTGGGAGAAATTGCGGCGCAGCTGGCTGGCGTTGGCCGCCTCGATCATCAGGTCGAGTTCGTCGTGCAGGTACTTGTCGAACTCGGCCACCACCTCGCGCGGCTTGAGGCGCTTGCCGTCGGCCCAGAGCCGCTCGAGCCAGGTGGCGACGTCGCGCATCAGCGCCAGGTCGCTGTCGATCACCGGCAGCATGCCCGGGCGCAGCACCTTGACCGCCACTTCGCGCCCATGGTTCGGCCCGCCCTTGAGCTTGGCGAAGTGCACCTGGGCAATCGACGCGCTGGCCACCGGCTGCTGCTCGAATTGCTCGAACAGCTCCGCCAACGGCCGGCCCAGCGAGCGCTCGACGATCTTCACGGCCAGCGCCGGGTCGAAGGGCGGCACCTGGTCCTGCAGCTTGGCGAGTTCATCGGCAATGTCCTGCGGCATCAGGTCGCGGCGGGTCGACAGCACCTGGCCGAACTTGACGAAGATCGGGCCCAGCCGCGTCAGGGCCAGCCGCAGGCGCTCGCCGCGCGGCGCATCCAGGCGGCGCCCGATGGTGATGATCTTGACCAGGAAGCGGATGCGGCGGCTCTTGAAGCCGGACAGCACGAGTTCGTCGAGCCCGTAGTAGAGGACGACGAAGACGATCTTGCAGAGGCGCAGGAAACGGGTCATGCAGGGGTAGTCAGGAGCAGGAGGTAGGCCGGCCGGGGGCCGGTCGAGGCGGTATGGCGCACGGGCATCAGCGGTGCGCCGACGGCAGTGCCCGCGGGCCCATGCCGCTGCCGGGCTCTAGCTTCTCCAGGCGCTTCTCCAGCCGCGCCAGGTCATTGCGCAAGGCCGCCACCTCGGCACCGAAGGTATCGAGCGCGGCATGGCGCACGAGCAGGGGACGCTCGTCCAGCAGATATTCGGTCACATTTTCCACCATCGCACGCCGCACACCGTCGGCGTGCGCGTGGGCCCGGCGCGCGCCGTCGACCAGGCGCTGCGCCAGGCTGTCGCCCGCCACGCCGCCGAGCACGCCGCGCAGCGCGCGCGCCAGATCCTCGGCAGCATCCCAGCGCAGGCTGCGCGCCAGCGTCGACACGGTGTTGGCCAGCTCGGCATCGCCCTCGATGCGCACGTGCTTCATCGCCGCCGCCTGACCGCCCGACGAGATATCGCCCGCCACCAGCGGCCATTGCTGCAACGGCACGCTCAGGGTCACCGACGGCTCGGCATCGGCTGCCGCCACCTCGACCAGGCCTTCGTCGGTCACGCGCAGCCCCAGCGTGAACGCCGCGGCATCGAAGCGGATCACACGCCCGGCCGCCGGCGCGAGCATGCGCTGGGCCCAAGGCTCCTGTGCCAGCAGGTGGTTCAGTGCCGTGATCGCGGGCGAGGCCAGGGGGGTGGGAAGTTGGCTCATGGCGGTGGAAGAGAATGCTGGGTACGGCTGGGTACGGCCGGATACTGGATTGCCGGATGCCGTGCGTCCGGTCCGCGTCGGCGCCTGCAGGACAGCAACGGCAGCGGCAACGGCAACGGCGAGCCGGCCAGGCAAGCCGGAAACAAAAAGGCCCACGCCTTCGCGTGGGCCTCCATTCTAAGCCAGTCGCCGTCGCAGAGGCGGCAAAGCCGCTCAGGATGCCTGCTGGATACCGGCCAGCAGCCAGCCGCCGCTGCCGGTGGTCGGCTTGGCGAGGTTCCAGACTTCGGTGAACGGCTGGGCCGGATCGCCCGCGCGCTCGCGGATCATGCCGGCGAACTCGACGCTGGCAATGTGCTGCGTGTCCGTCGATTCGATGCCCAGCATGCGCGCCTCGAGCGTGACGACGTCGGTCTTGTTCGACTCGCCGCCGCGCTCGCTCAGGTCCATCTTGATCTCGGCGAACATTTCCGGCGTGGTGAACTCGCGGATGTCATCGAGGTTGCCGGCATCCCAGGCCGCCTGCAGGCGGACGAAGTGCACCTTGGCGTTACGCAGGAAGGCCTCGGTGTCGAAGTCCGCCGGCACGCCCCAGGGCTGGCCGGCCGAGACCGCGTTGGCTGCGGTGGTCGCAGCGGCTGCCGTGGCAGCCGCTGCCGGTGCAGCTACGGAAGCCGGCGACGGGGCCGCTTCCTGCTGGCGCAGCGTGGGCTCGCCACCGAAGCCGCCCGCCGGGCCGCCCGCGCCGGCGTAGGCCGGCTGCTGACGGCTGGCGCCGCCACGGAACTTGCGGATCAGCCAGATCACGACGAAGGCGGCCAGCGCGATCAGGATCAGGTTGGACAGGAAGCTCAGCGCCGCGCCGCCGAGGCCGAAGTGCGACAACAGCCAGCCGATGCCCAGGCCCGCGGCGATGCCGCCCAGGATGCCGCCCCAGTTGCGCTTGGGCTTGGCTGCGGCGGCGGCTGCGGCGGCAGCGCCGGCCGTGGCCGGTGCCGCCTGCTGGCCGGGCTGCTGCGCCGGTTGCTGGGCCGGCGGCGTCTGCTGGGCCGGAGCCTGCTGCTGGCGCTGCGTCACATTGGAAGACTGCTTACCCACGCTGCGCGAGCCGCCCAGACGCTTGGCTTCCGCGTCGAACGTGGTGCTGAATGCCAGCACGGCAACCAGCGACCCCGCCAGGAATTTCCCGTAAAGCGACGACTTCTTCATTTATCCCCCAATATATTCGCGCATCGCGAGCAAAAAGTGATAGATCAGTACTTTCGCCCGACGTGGAGCGCCACGACTCCTGCCGTCAGATTGAAGTATTCGACCTTCTCCAGGCCCGCTTGTTCCATTAAACGTACAAGTGAATCCTGGTCTGGATGCATTCTGATCGATTCAGCCAGGTAGCGATAGCTGGGGGCATCCCCGGCGATGCGTTCGCCCAGCCAGGGGAGCACCTTGAACGAATAGACATCGTAGACCTTCTCCAGCGGCTTCCATACCTTGGAGAACTCCAGCACCATGACCTTGCCGCCCGGCTTGACCACGCGGCGCATCTCGGCCAGCGCGGCATCCTTGTGCGTCATGTTGCGCAGGCCGAAGGCCACCGTGACCACGTCGAAATAGTTGTCCGGGAAAGGAATGCGCTCGGCGTCGCACAGGCAGACCGGCGTCATCACGCCCTTGTCGAGCAGGCGGTCACGGCCGACGCGCAGCATCGATTCATTGATGTCGGTCAGCCAGACCTCGCCGGCGGGACCGGCCTGGCGGGCAAAGGCCCGCGCCAGGTCGCCGGTGCCGCCGGCGATGTCCAGCACCTTGTACCCGGGCCGCACCGCGGCCTGGGCGATGGTGAACGTCTTCCACAGCCGGTGCAGCCCACCCGACATCAAGTCGTTCATCACGTCGTACTTGCTGGCCACCGAGTGGAAGACGCCGGCCACCTTGCCGGCCTTCTCGGCCTCGTCGACCTTCTCGAACCCGAAGTGGGTCTCGCTCATATATCTGACTCCAGGGGAATGCGGATGCGGCTCAGTGGTGGTGGCCGCAGGCGTGGCCGGCAGCCGCCGGCATCGGGGTGTCGCGATCGGCGCCGGCCGCGGCCAGGCGATCCAGGTAGGCCAGCCACAGCGATTCCTGCTGGTCGCCCAGGCGGTACAGCAGCTCCCAGGAATAGATGCCGGTATCGTGGCCGTCGCTGAAGCGGATCAGCACCGCGTAGTTGCCCACCGGCTCCACCGCGTCGATGCCGACCTCGCGCTTGCCGGTCTGCAGCACTTCCTGTCCGGGACCATGCCCCTGCACCTCCGCCGAGGGCGAGTAGACGCGCAGCAGCTCGAACGGCAGGCGGAAGGCGCGGCCGTTGTCGAAACCGATCTCCAGCACGCGGGACTGGGTGTGGACGGTCAGCGCCGTGGGATGGGGAGTGTCTTTCTCTAGGCCTGCCATGATGATTGGCGCGGGCGCCCGGCGGGCCGCGGCGAGCCGGCAGGCTCACGGCGGCGCGGGCCTCACGCTTCGTGTACGACCCGATAGCTTACCGCAGGCGCCAGGCCTTGCCCATCCACACCGTCGGCCGGCAGGTAGCGCAGGCGCTTGTCATGGAAGCGCGCCACCGTGCTCCGGTGCGCCACGCTGATGATGGCCGAGCGCGGCAGCGCTCCCACCACCAGCTCGTACATGGCGGCCTCGGTGTCCTCGTCCAGCGCGCTGGTGGCCTCGTCCAGCACGAGGAAGTCGGGCTTCTGCAGCAGCGCACGGGCGAAGGCGAGGCGCTGCTGCTCACCCGGCGACAAGCGCAGCGACCAGTTGTCGAGCACGTCGAGCTGGCCGGTGAGCTGGCCCAGCCGGGTCTCGCGCAGTACCTGCTGCAGCCGTTCGCTGCTGTGCGCGGTGCCCGCGTCCGGATAAGCGAGCGCGTCGGCCAGCGTGCCGATCGGCAGGTAGCTGCGCTGCGGCAGGAACAGCATGCGGGCGGCGCGCGGCAGCTCCACCGTGCCGCTGCCATAGGGCCAGATGCCCGCCAGCGCGCGTACCAGCACGCTCTTGCCGCAGCCGGAAGGACCGTTGACCAGCCAGCGCTCACCCGGCGCGATGGTCAGCGAGAACGGCGCCACCAGCGCTGCCTGGGCGCTGGAACTGCGGCGCGGCGTCGGCAGCGCCAGGGCCAGGGCGTCGAGCCGGATGCTGGCGTCGTCGGTGGACACCACCTCGATATCGCGCACGCCGGTATGTTCCTGGTCCTGCCGCTCGGCGATGCGGATGGCCTCCTGGAAGTCGATCAGGCGGTTGGCCGCTGCCTTCCAGCCCACCAGCGTGGAATAGCTGTCGACGAACCACGACAGCGCGCCCTGCACCTGGCCGAAGGCCGAACTCATCTGCATCAGCCCGCCCAGCGTCATCTTGCCGGCGAAGTAGCGCGGCGCGGCCACGATCAGCGGAAAGATGATGGCGAACTGGCTATAGCCGGAATTGACGAAGGTCAGGCGCCGTGTGTAGCGCATCAGCTGGTTCCAGTTGGCGCGGATGCGGCCGAAGCGCGCCCCCAGTCCGGCCTTTTCCGTCGGCTCGCCGCGGTAGAGCGCGACCGGCTCGCTGTTCTCGCGCAGGCGCACCAGGGTGAAACGGAAATCCGCCTCGTACTGCTCCTGCTGGAAGCTCAGGCCGATCAGCGGCCGGCCCACCAGGTGGGCGACCAGCGAACCGATCACCGCGTAGCCGACCGCGAACCAGACCATGTAGCCGGGAATCACGATCTCGCCGCCGCCGAGCGCGAAGCTGATCGGACCCGACACGCTCCACAGGATGCCGACGAAGGAGACCAGGGTGACCACCGAGTTGAGCAGCCCCAGCGACAGCGTCAGCGCGCCGTCGGTGAAGGAGCGCAGGTCATCGGCGATACGCTGGTCGGGGTTGTCGGTGGCGTGGGTCTGCTCGATGCGGTAGTAGGCCTGGTGCCCGAGCCAGTGATCCATGAAGCGGCCGGTCATCCAGGTACGCCAGCGCATCTGCAGCATCATCGTGTAGTACTGGCGCGAGATGGCGGCAACGATGAAGAAGGCGGCGATCCAGGAGAAACGGATCAGCAGCGTCTTGAAGGCGGCGTAGTCGTGCTGCTCCAGCGCGTTGTAGAAGACGCGGTTCCACTCGTTGAGCAGCACGTTGATGTAGACGATGCCCAGGTTGAGCGCGACCACGAAGGCCAGCAGGCCCAGCCCGGCCTTGCGGTCTTCCGATTTCCAGTAGGGCTTGATCAGCGCCCAGGTGGCAGCCAGCCGCAGCCGGCTCTGGATCTCGAGGGCACGGACAGGAACGGCCGGACCCGGCACGGTAACGGAGGTCGGTGTAGACATAAGACCTTTCGCGAACGCGGGCCGGCATGGTGGCACGGGCCGCGTATGGTGGGAACAGAAAGCGGGACGCTGTTAGAAGCCGGGAAGGCGGGCCAGGTTCCGCACCCCTCCCTTCAACGCCGGAAACCGCCTGGACGTGCACAAGGGTGCGCTCGGACGGCCGCGCAACGCGCGCTCAGCGCAGGTCCTGCAGCGGCGCCAGCGCGGTGCGCAGCGCCGGCAACAGCTTGCCGAGGCCCGCCAGCCGGGCCGCATCGGCCTCACGCTGGGCGTTGCCCCATACCGGCTCGGGGAAGTGCGTGTCCCAGCGGTAGCGCGGAATGACGTGCCAGTGCAGGTGCGGGACCATATTGCCGAAGGCCGCCAGGTTGATCTTGTCCGGCGCCATCACCTCGCGCAGCGTCTGCTCCACCGCGACCATCAGCCGCATCAGCCAGGCCTGGTCATCGGGCGACAGGTCGCTCAGCTCGGCGACATGGTCGTTCCAGACGATGCGGCAGAAGCCGGGAAAGCGCTCATGCTCGACCAGGATCAGGCGCGCACGCGCGCCGCGCCAGAGGAGTTCGCCGCCATCGGTGTCGCAGAGGGGGCAGTTCGGGACTGAGGTCATCGGACGGGGACTGTTGATCGAGGTCGGCAGGCGTGGGTGCGGATGCACCGACACCCATCGCCAAGCATAGTGTCTGGGCTCCCTCTCCCCTCATGGGGAGAGGGCGGGGGAGAGGGGTGGTCCAGCAAGGCGCCACGCATAACGAAGCCTTCGGTGTTATCCAGCGCGCCGAGGCCCGAACAAAGCCCACGGTGTGGTCGAGCACGTCGCGATCTGCCGGCGCCCGCCCTCTCCCCCTGCCCCTCTCCCGCAAGCGGGAGAGGGGAGCCAACCAAGGGTGCTGGCTATGCCTTACACCAGCACCCGCTCGATACCGCCGGCGTTGGCCTTCTCCACATACTCCGGCATCCAGTTCTCGCCCAGCAGGTGGCGCGCCATCTCGACCACGATGTAGTCGGCCTGCACCGTGGCGTCTTCGTTGTAGCGCGACAGGCCCTGCAGGCAGGACGGGCAGCTGGTGAGGATCTTGACGTCGCCGTCGAAGCCGTCGCCGCGCAGCTTGTCCGCGCCCTTGCGCATTTCCTCTTCCTTGCGGAAGCGGATCTGCGTCGACACGTCCGGACGGGTCACGGCCAGCGTGCCCGACTCGCCGCAGCAGCGCTCGTTCTTCTCTATCTTGCCCGCCGCGCCGTTGCCGCCGACCAGTTCGTTGACCAGCTTGGTCGGATCCATGGTCTTGATCGGCGTGTGGCAGGGATCGTGGTACATGTAGCGCGTACCGGTCACGCCCTCGAGCTTGACCCCCTTCTCCAGCAGGTACTCGTGGATGTCGATGATGCGGCAGCCCGGGAAGATCTTCTCGAATTCATAGCCGGCAAGCTGGTCGTAGCAGGTGCCGCAGCTGACCACCACCGTCTTGATGTCGAGGTAGTTCAGCGTGTTGGCCACGCGGTGGAACAGCACGCGGTTGTCGGTGACGATCTTCTCGGCCTTGTCGAACTGGCCGGCGCCGCGCTGCGGATAGCCGCAGCACAGGTAGCCCGGCGGCAGCACGGTCTGCACGCCGACATGCCACAGCATGGCCTGGGTGGCCAGGCCGACCTGCGAGAACAGCCGCTCCGAGCCGCAGCCCGGGAAGTAGAACACCGCCTCGGTCTCGGGCGAAGTCCGCTTCGGGTCGCGGATGATCGGCACGATCTCGTTGTCCTCGATGTCGAGCAGCGCGCGCGCCGTCTTCTTGGGCAGGTTGCCCGGCATCTTCTTGTTGACGAAGTGGATCACCTGCTCGCGCACCGGCGGGCGGCCCACCGAAGCGGGCGGATGGGCGGTCTGCTTCTTCGCCAGCGTCTTGAGCACATCGTTGCCCAGGCGCTGCGCCTTGTAGCCCCAGTCGATCATCGCCTTGCGGGCCAGGTTGATCGTCTGCGGGTTGGTGGCATTGAGGAAGAACATCGACGCGGCAGTGCCGGCGTTGAACTTCTTCTGCCCCATCTTGCGCAGCAGGTTGCGCATATTCATCGACACGTCGCCGAAGTCGATCTTCACCGGGCAGGGCGTCACGCACTTGTGGCAGACCGTGCAGTGGTCGGCCACGTCGGAGAACTCGTCCCAGTGCTTGATCGACACGCCGCGGCGGGTCTGCTCCTCGTACAGGAAGGCCTCGACCAGCAGCGAGGTGGCCAGGATCTTGTTGCGCGGGCTGTACAGCAGGTTGGCGCGCGGCACGTGGGTGGCGCACACCGGCTTGCACTTGCCGCAGCGCAGGCAGTCCTTGACGCTGTCGGCGATGGCACCGATGTCGCTCTGCTGCATGATCAGCGATTCGTGGCCCATCAGGCCGAACGACGGCGTGTAGGCGTTGCGCAGGTCGGCGCCAGGCAACAGCTTGCCCTTGTTGAAGCGGCCCTGCGGGTCGATGCGCTGCTTGTAGGCGCGGAAGTCGCCGATCTCGTCCTCGGTGAGGAACTCGAGCTTGGTGATGCCGATGCCGTGCTCGCCCGAAATCACGCCATCCAGCGAACGCGCCAGCGTCATGATGCGGGCCACCGCGCGGTGGGCGTCCTGCAGCATGTCGTAGTCGTCCGAGTTGACGGGGATGTTGGTGTGCACGTTGCCGTCGCCGGCGTGCATGTGCAGCGCCACGAAGACGCGGCCGCGCAGCACCTGCTTGTGGATCTTCTGCGCCTCGTCGAGGATGGGCTTGAACTCGCCGCCGCTGAAGATCTTGCGCAGTTCGGCGCGCACCTCGTTCTTCCAGGACACACGGATGGTGCGGTCCTGCAGCAGGTGGAACACGGTGGCGTCCGGCTGCTGCGCCAGGCGCGCCTCGAAGGCCTGGCCGAGCAGGCCCAGGCCGTGGCCGATCAGCGATGCCTTGGCCGCGGCCAGCGGCATGTCGAGGCTGTCCTGCAGGAAGCGCCAGCGCGCGCGGATCTCGCGCAGCAGTTGCAGCGCGTGCTGGACGCGGTCTTCCAGCAGTTCGGCGCTGGGGATCTCGTTGGCGTCGTCGCTGCGGCCCAGCGGCAGGTTGCCGCGCGCGAAGAAGCCTTCCAGCGCGTCGACCAGCACCAGCTTGTTCTTGATCGACAGCTCGATATTGATGCGCTCGATGCCGTCGGTGTACTCGCCCATGCGCGGCAGCGGGATCACCACGTCTTCGTTGATCTTGAAGGCGTTGGTGTGGCGTGCGATGGCGGCGGTGCGCGAACGGTCGAGCCAGAACTTCTTGCGCGCCTCGGGGCTGACCGCGACGAAACCCTCGCCGCTCTTGCCGTTGGCCATGCGGATGACTTCCGAGGTGGCGCGCGCGACGGCGTCTTCATCGTCGCCGACGATGTCGCCGATCAGCACCATCTTGGGGAAGGCATTGCGCTTGCTCTTGGTGGCATAGCCGACCGCGCGCAGGTAGCGCTCGTCCAGGTGCTCCAGGCCGGCCAGGATGGCGCCGCCGGGCGTCTTCGACTCGATGTCGAGGAAGTCCTTGATCTCGACGATGCTCGGAATGGCATCGCGCGCCTGGCCGAAGAACTCGAGGCACACGGTACGCATGTGCTTCGGCATCCGGTGCAGGATCCAGCGCGCGCTGGTGATGATGCCGTCGCAGCCTTCCTTCTGGATGCCCGGCAGGCCGGCCAGGAACTTGTCGGTGACGTCCTTGCCCAGGCCTTCCTTGCGGAACTTGCGGCCTTCGATGGACAGGGTCTCGGTGCGCAGCAGCTTTTCGCCCGGCGCCCGGCTGCCGTCGAACCACTTCAGTTCGAAGTCGGCCACCGGCACGTCGTGGATCTTGCCCAGGTTGTGGTTCAGGCGGGTGATCTCGAGCCAGTTCCCCTCGGCATCTACCATGCGCCACCAGGCCAGGTTGTCCAGCGCGGTGCCCCACAGCACGGCCTTCTTGCCGCCCGCGTTCATCGCCACGTTACCGCCGATGCAGGACGCATCGATCGAGGTCGGGTCGACCGCGAACACCAGCCCGGCCTTGTCGGCCGCGTCCGCCACGCGGCGCGTGACCACGCCGGCGCCGGAGAAGATGGTGGCCACCTTGCCCGCCACGCCCGGCAGGTCGGTGTCTTCGACCGGACCGAGCTGCTCCAGCTTCTCGGTGTTGATCACCGCGCTCATCGGCGTCAGCGGCACGGCGCCGCCGGTGTAGCCGGTGCCGCCTCCGCGCGGGATGATGGTCAGGCCCAGCTCGAAGCAGCCCTTGACCAGGCCGGCGATCTCTTCCTCGGTGTCGGGCGTCAGCACGACGAAGGGATACTCCACGCGCCAGTCGGTGGCATCGGTCACGTGCGAGACGCGCGACAGGCCGTCGAACTTGATGTTGTCCTTCTGCGTGACCCGGCCCAGCACGCGCTGGGCGCGCTTGCGCAGATCATAGGCGTGGGCGAACTCCTGCTTGAAGTCCTCGATGGCCTGCTTGGCGAAGGCGACCAGCTGCTCGACCCGGTGCGAGCGGCCCTCGGCCGCAGGCTCGGCATGCTCGGCGCGGTCGGCGGCGCGGCGCTTCTCCACTTCGCCGAGGCGATGGTGCAGCGCGCCCACCAGCATCTCGCGGCGCTTGGGATTCTCCAGCAGGTCGTCCTGCAGGTAGGGATTGCGGCGCACCACCCAGATATCACCCAGCACCTCGTACAGCATGCGCGCGGAACGCCCGGTGCGGCGCTCGCCGCGCAACTCGTCCAGGATGCGCCAGGCTTCCTCGCCGAGCAGGCGGATCACGATCTCGCGGTCCGAGAACGAGGTGTAGTTGTAGGGGATTTCGCGCAGGCGCGGCGGGGCGTCCTGCGCAGCGAGCTTGGCGTCGAGCACGAGTGGGGCGTTCATGGGGGACCGCTTCCTGCAGCGCACGGGGACGGTGCGCAAGTCGTCTTTAAACGGGAATTGTACTGCAAGGGCTGGAATCGCTGCGCCGCAGCATGACAAGACCCTTGAAGCGTGGGGAACTTTTCTCCCGAAGTGCTCTACTGGCCGGAAGCCAGGGGAAATCCGGGAATGGAAAACCGGGAATGGCTAGAAGAGTTGCTTCAGGAACACCCCCATCTGATGCCAGAACCCGTCGGGAATCCATAGCAGCGCGCTGGTCATGGCCAGGTAGCGCAGGAACTTGCCGATGGCCATATAGGCCACACTGGGCCAGAAGCGCAGCCGGAGCCACCCCGCCAATGTGCATAAAGGATCACCAATGGCCGGTAGCCAGGACAGCAGCAGCGCCGGCGGCCCCAGCCGGCGCATCCAGCGGAAATAGCGTTCATCCAGGGCCGGCTTGCGCGGCCGCCTCTCATGGGCGCGATGCTGGGCGCGTTCCTGTTCGTGCAGCCGCGCCTGGCGATGCTTGCGGTAGCGTACCAGCGCCAGCTTGGCGGCATAACCCATCCACCAGTCGATCGCGCCGCCGATGGTATTGCCGATCGCGGCCACGATCACCGCCGGCCAGAACATGTGCGGGTTCAGCTTGATATAGCCGAACACGGCCGGCTCCGAACCCAGCGGCAGCAGCGTGGCCGACACCAGGCTGACCAGGAAGATGGCCGGCAGCCCCACCTTGGGCAGGGCGACGATGCCGAACAGCCAGTCGAGGAATCCTTCCATGGAACGTATGGCCGGTAGCGGGCACGGTTGGGGGCGACATTCTATCAGTGCCCCACCTCCGGCCCTGCCCGCATGGCGGCCTCGTGCGATTTGTGATTAACTGTTAGAGCCTGTCGCGGCCGATCCTTCGCCGGCCGCCCGGGCCGCCGCGCCACCGCCCGCCAAGGCCCGCTCCGGGCCCGGCGGCAGCGCCGGCGGCACCACCATCACGAAATAGCCGTACCGACAAACGGCAGTACCGCGCAGTGGCCAGTCCCGCGCCGTCGCTTTCGGGATCCGGGTCCTGTCCATGCGCGTCCACCCACATGGAGACAAGCATGGCAATTCCGATCCGCCTGACGGTCAACGGCAGGTCCGTCGACGCCCAGGTCGAACCCAACACCCTACTGGTCCAGTTCCTGCGCGAGCAGCTGCGGCTGACCGGCACCCACGTCGGCTGCGACACCGCCCAGTGCGGCGCCTGCACCGTCCATCTGGACGGGCGTGCGGTGAAGGCGTGCAACATCCTGGCGGCGCAGGCGGACGGATCCACGGTCACCACCATCGAGGGCCTGGCCGGCAGCAACGGCGAGCTGCATCCGATGCAGGCGGCCTTCCGCGAGTGCCACGGCCTGCAGTGCGGCTTCTGCACGCCCGGCATGGTCATGAGCGCCACCGCGCTGGTACAGGAACAGCCCGATGCCGGCGCGGACGCGATCCGCGCCCATCTCGAAGGCAACCTGTGCCGCTGTACCGGCTATCACAATATCGTGCGTGCAGTGCAGCAGGGCCAGGCCGCCATGCGCGGTGCCGGCGCCGCCGCCAGCGCCGAATGAGCGCGAGGAGGACGCCATGAACGCACCCGACAACAAGCGCCTGGTGGGCGCCGCGGTCAAGCGCAAGGAAGACTACCGCTTCCTGACCGGCAATGGCCAGTACACCGACGACGTCTCGCTGCCGCAGCAGAGTTACGGCTACTTCCTGCGCTCGCCGCACGCGCACGCGCGCATCCGCTCGATCGACACCACCGAGGCCAAGGCCTCGCCCGGCGTGATCGCCGTGCTGACCGGCGCCGACGTGGCGGCCGACAAGATCGGCGGCCTGCCCTGCGGCTGGCTGATCCACAGCATCGACGGCAGCCCCATGAAGGAGCCGCCGCATCCGGTGATCGCCCATGACAAGGTGCGCCACGTGGGCGACCAGGTCGCGCTGGTGGTGGCCGAGACGCTGCAGCAGGCCAAGGACGCGGCCGAGAAGATCGAGGTCGACTACGACGAACTGCCGGCCGTGGTCAACACTGCCCAGGCTGCCGCCAGCCGGACGCTGGTGCACGACGACGTGCCCGCCAACACCTGCTACACCTGGGGCCACGGCGACCGCGCGGCCACCGACGCCGCCTTCGCCCGCGCCGCGCACGTGACCACGCTGGAGATCGTCAACAACCGGCTGATCCCCAACGCCATCGAGCCGCGCGCGGTCAACGCCAGCTACCACCGCCAGGACGACAGCTACACGGTCTACGTGGCCAACCAGAACCCGCACGTCGAGCGCCTGCTGATGGCGGCCTTCGTGATGGGGCTGCCCGAGTCGCGGCTGCGCATCATCGCTCCGGACGTGGGCGGCGGCTTCGGCTCGAAGATCTTCCTCTACGCGGAAGACGTGGCGCTCACCTGGGCCGCGAAGAAAGTCGGCCGCCCGATCAAGTGGACCGCCGAACGCTCCGAGTCCTTCCTCTCGGACGCGCACGGCCGCGACCACGTGACGCGCGCCGAGCTGGCGCTCGACGCCGACGGCAGGTTCCTGGCGATGCGCGTGCACACGGTGGCCAATATGGGCGCCTACCTGAGCACCTTCGCCTCCAGCGTGCCGACCATCCTTTATGCCACGCTGCTGGCCGGCCAGTACGCCACGCCGGCCATCTACGCCGAGGTGCAGGCGGTCTTCACCAACACCGCCCCGGTCGATGCCTATCGCGGCGCCGGCCGCCCCGAGGCCACCTACGTGGTGGAGCGCCTGGTCGAAGCCGCGGCGCACGAATTGAAGGTCGACCCCGCCGAGCTGCGCCGCAAGAACTTCATCCGCCAGTTCCCCTACGCCACCCCGGTGGGCCTGACCTACGACACCGGCGACTACGAGCCCTGCCTGGCGCGCGCGCAGGAACTGGCCGACGTCAAGGGCTTCCCGGCACGGCGCGACGAAGCGAAGCAGCGCGGACGGCTGCGCGGCCTCGGCTACTCCTGCTACATCGAGGCCTGCGGGCTGGCGCCCTCCAACATCGCCGGCGCGCTGGGCGCACGCGCGGGCCTGTTCGAGGTGGGCGAGATCCGCGTCGACCCGACCGGCACCGTGACCGTCTTCACCGGCAGCCACAGCCACGGCCAGGGCCACGAGACCACCTTCGCCCAGGTGGTGGCCGACCGGCTCGGCATCGCGCTGGAAGCGGTCGAAGTGGTGCACGGCGACACCGGCCGCGTGCCCTTCGGCATGGGCACCTACGGCTCGCGCTCGCTGGCCGTGGGCGGCTCGGCCATCATGAAGGCGCTCGACAAGATCGAAGCCAAGGCCAAGAAGATCGCGGCCCACCTGCTGGAAGCCTCGGACGCCGACATCGAGTTCAAGGACGGCGTGTTCCGCGTGGCCGGCACCGATCGCAGCAAGACCTGGGGCGAGGTGGCGCTGACCGCCTACGTGCCGCACAACTACCCGCTCGACAAGCTCGAGCCCGGCCTGAACGAGAACGCCTTCTACGACCCGACCAACTTCACCTATCCATCGGGCGCCTACGTCTGCGAGGTGGAAGTCGACCCGGACACCGGCGAGTCGTGGGTGGTCAAGTTCACCGCGGTGGATGACTTCGGCAACGTCATCAACCCGATGATCGTCGAAGGCCAGGTGCACGGCGGCATCGGCCAGGGCCTCGGCCAGGCCATGCTGGAGCGCTGCGTCTATGACGACGAAAGCGGCCAGCTGCTGACCGGCTCCTACATGGACTACGCCATGCCGCGCGCCGGCGACCTGCCCGACTTCACCGTGGAGACCGCCAAGGGCACGCCCTGCACGCACAATCCGCTGGGCGTCAAGGGCTGCGGCGAGGCCGGCGCGATCGGCTCGCCGCCGGCCTTCATCAATGCCCTGGTCGATGCGCTGTCGCCGCTGGGCGTGCACGACATCCAGATGCCCGCCACGCCGCACCGCGTCTGGCAGGCCATCCAGGCCGCCAAGGCTCCCTGACCCCGACGCACGAGGATCCGACATGTACGCATTCCAATTCGAACGTGCCGCGGACACCCAGGCCGCGGTGGCGAAGCTCAAGGCCGATCCCGACGCCAAGTACCTCGGCGGCGGGCAGAGCCTGCTGGCGGCGATGAAGCTGCGCCTGGCCGCGCCCTCGGCGCTGGTCGACGTGACGCGCATTCCCGGCCTGGCCGGGGTCGGCGCGGAGAACGGCGCGCTGGTGATCGGCGCGGCCACGCGCCATGCCGACGTGGCCGCCGACGCCGAGGTGCGGCGCCGCATCCCGGCGCTGGCCGCGCTCGCCGGCGGCATCGGCGACCGCCAGGTGCGCGCCATGGGCACGCTGGGCGGCTCGCTCGCCAACAACGACCCTGCCGCGTGCTACCCGGCCGCGGTGCTGGCGCTGGGGGCCACGGTGACGACCGACCGCCGCCAGATCGGCGCCGACGACTTCTTCCGGGGCCTGTACGAGACCGCGCTGGAGCCGGACGAGCTGATCCTGTCGGTGCGCTTCCCGGTGCCCGAGCAGGCGGCCTACGTCAAGTTCCGCAACCCCGCCTCGCGCTTCGCCCTGGTCGGCGTGATGGTGGCGCGCAGCGGCAACGCCGTGCGCGTGGCCGTGACCGGGGCGGCCGACTGCGTGTTCCGCTGCCAGCCGCTGGAGCAGGCGCTGTCCGCCAGCTTCACGCCGGCGGCGGCACGCGCGGTCACGCTGGACCCGGCGGGCCTGAACGGCGACCTGCATGCCTCGCCGGAGTACCGGGCCCACCTGATCCCGGTGCTGGCGGCGCGGGCGGTGGAGGCGGCGACGCGGGGCTAGTGGCGCCTGCTTGCTGACTTCTCCGCCGCGGGCTTCCCGCTTCCGCCGGGCGTGGGAGGGATCGGAGCCCCGAGCCAGCGCGCTTCGGGCCTTGCCGCATAGAAACCGCCTGCCCGCGCCTCCGGCCCCTCTCCCGCATGCGGGAGAGGGGAGCTCACCGGCGGTCATTGCCAACGTGCCGCCAAGCCGACCTGACGCATCCATGCTTCCCGCTTCCATCGACCAGACCCTCGCCCTGCTCGAAGCCCAGCAGTATTTCGCCGACCGCGAGACGGCGACCGTGCTCTACCTGGCCCTGCGCATGCAGCGCCCGCTGTTCCTGGAGGGCGAGCCCGGCGTCGGCAAGACCGCGCTGGCCCAGGCCATTGCCGCCACGCTCGGCACGCGCCTGCTGCGGCTGCAGTGCTACGAAGGCCTCGATGCCTCCAGTGCCCTGTACGAGTGGGACTACCCGCGCCAGATCATGGCGCTGCGGCTGGCCGAGGCACGCGGCGAGCGGCCCGAGGCGCAGTCGCTCTATCACGACGACTTCCTGCTCAAGCGCCCGCTGCTGGAGGCGTTGCTGCCCGATCCCGCGGCGCCGGGTGTGCCGCGCGTGCTGCTGATCGACGAGATCGACCGCGCCGACGAGCCGTTCGAGGCCTTCCTGCTCGAAGTGCTGTCCGAATACCAGGTGTCGATCCCCGAGATCGGCACCCTCCGCGCCGAGCGGCCACCGCTGATCCTGGTCACCTCGAACCGCACGCGCGAGGTGCACGACGCGCTCAAGCGCCGCTGCCTGTACCAGTGGATGGGCTACCCGTCGCGCGAGCGCGAACTGCAGATCGTGGCGGCGCGCGCGCCCGAGGCCGCCACCGCGCTGCAGCACCGGGTGGTCAGCGTGATCCACCGGCTGCGCACCCTCGACCTGTACAAGGCGCCGGGCATCGCCGAGGCCATCGACTGGGCCCGTGCGCTAGCCGCGCTCGGCACCACCGAGCTCGACCCGCAGTCGGTGCGCGATACGCTCGGCGTGCTGCTGAAGTACCAGGACGACCTGGCGCGCGTGGACGGCCCCACCATCGCCGAACTGCTGGCCGCGCCCGAGCCGGCCCGCTGACGCCATGGCACGCCCGCATGCCGCCCCCGGCCAGCGCCACGGTCCGCCGATGCTGGCGCGCAACGTCACCCATTTCATGCGCCTGCTGCGCGAGGCTGGCTTCCCGCTGTCGCCCGCGCACGCCGCCGACGCCCTGCAGGCGCTGCAACTGGTCGACATCGGCAGGCGCGACGAGGTACGCGCCGCGCTGGCGGCGCTGGTGCTATCGGGGCCGGACCAGCGTCCGCTGTTCGATGCCGCCTTCGACCTGTTCTGGCGCGACCCCGACTGGGAAGGCAAGTTGCGCGCGTTGCTGCTGCCGCGCGTCGACGCGGGCGCGCCGCCGCCGCGACGCAGCAACCGCCTGGCCGACGCGCTGGCGGCGCAGGTGCCGCCCGGCCTGCGCGCCCCGCCGGAGCCCGGACAGGCCGAGCGCTTCAGCGCGCCGCTCACCTTCTCCGATCAGGAACGCCTGGCCCAGCGCGACTTCGAGACCCTGAGCGCCGAAGAGTGGCGTGCCCTGCGCCACCTGGTGCGGGCGCGCCGCACCCGCCTCGCCATGCAGCACACCCGCCGCCTGCGCACCGCGGCCAGCGGCTGCCGGGCCGACGTGCGCGCCAGCGCGCGCCTGGCGGTGCGCCAGCAGGGCGAATGGATGCGCTGGAAGTTCCGCCGCCGCGTGGAGCGCCGCCCGCCGCTGGTGCTGCTGCTCGACATCTCGGGCTCGATGAGCCAGTACTCGCGCGCGGTGCTCTACTTCTGCCACGCCCTGATGCAGTCGCGCGAGCGCCTCTCGGTCTTCCTGTTCGGCACGCGCCTGACCAATATCACGCGCTCCCTGCGCGAACGCGATCCGGACGAGGCGGTCGAGGCCATCTCCAGCCACGTGCGCGACTGGGCCGGCGGCACCCGCATCGGTGCCGCGCTGGCCAGCTTCAACCGCGAATGGGCGCGCCGCGTACTGGCCGGCCGCGCCACCGTGCTGCTGGTCACGGACGGCCTCGACCACGAGCACATCGACCTGCTCGACAGCGAGATGGCGCGCCTGCGCCGCTTCGCCCACCGCATCATCTGGCTCAACCCGCTGCTGCGCTTCGCCGGCTTCACGCCGCGCGCGCGCGGGGTGCAGGCCATCCTGCCCCACGTCGACGCGCTGCGCTCCGCCCACAACCTGGACAGCCTGTTCGCGCTCGAGGCGCTGCTCACCGACGATGCCGGCCGCGCGGCCGTCCCGCACCCACCTGCCGCGCACGCGGCGCCGACGCACCAGGAGGAACCCCGACCATGGAAATGAACCAGACCCAGCGCCTGCCGGTGCCCAAGCAGGTGGCCTGGGAAGCACTGAACGACACCGCCCTGCTCAAGCAGTGCATCCCGGGCTGCGAGAGCATCGAACCCGATGGCGACAACGCCTACCTGTTGGCGCTGACCGCGGCGATCGGCCCGGTCAAGGCACGCTTCAAGGGCCGCATGGCCCTGCAGGACATCCAGGCGCCCGACAGTTACACTATCCAGTTCGACGGACAGGGCGGCGCGGCCGGCTTCGGCAAGGGCTCCGCCCACGTCAGGCTCGATGCCGAAGGCGAGGAAACGCTGCTGAGCTATACGGTCAACGCGCAGGTGGGCGGCAAGATCGCGCAGATCGGCTCGCGCCTGGTCGATGCCGCCGCGCGCAAGATGGCCGACAGTTTCTTCACCCGCTTCACCGAAGCGCTCGGCGGCGGCGCGCAGGAAGCCGCCGCGCAGGAAGGCGAAGGCAGCGGCCAGGACAAGAACCAGGACGGCAGCCAGGACAGCAGCCAGGGCGGCGGACAGTCAGACGAACCCAAGCGGAAACGATCATGGACAGCGTGGATCTCGAAGTCCTGAAGAGCAGCGTGCGCTGGATGGCCGAGGGCCACCGCGCGCTGCTGGTGACGGTGGTCAGAACCTGGGGCTCCTCGCCCCGCCCCGAAGGCGCCATGCTGGCCGTGCGCGACGACGGCCTGGTGGTCGGCTCCGTCTCCGGCGGCTGCATCGAGGACGACATCATCGACCGCGTGCGCCGCGAAGGCATTCCCGCCAGCGACCGCGCCCGCCCGGAGGCCGTCAAGTACGGCATCAGCGCCGAGGAGGCCCACCGCTTCGGCCTGCCCTGCGGCGGCACCATCGAACTCGTCTGCGAGCCCCTCGCCCCCGCACGCGCCGACGCCAGCGCCCTGCCCGCCCTGCTGCACGCGGTCGAGAACGGCCGCCTGGTGGCGCGCAGCCTCGACATGGCCAGCGGCGACGCGGCCCTCGGCCCGGCCCTGGCCACCGACGGCCTCGCCTTCGACGGCAAGACCCTGCTGACCATCCACGGGCCGCGCTACCGCATGCTCGTCATCGGCGCCGGGCAGCTCTCCAAGTACCTGTGCCAGATCGCCGTCGGCCTCGGCTTCCAGGTCACCGTGTGCGACCCGCGCGAAGAGTACACCGAGACCTGGGACATCCCCGGCATCACGATGGTGCGCACCATGCCCGACGACACCGTCACCGAGATGCAGCTCGATGAACGCTGCGCGGTGATCGCCCTGACCCACGATCCCAAGCTCGACGACCTCGCCCTGATGGAGGCGCTGCGCACCCCGGCCTTCTACGTCGGCGCGCTCGGCTCACGCCGCAACAACCAGGCGCGCCGCGAACGGCTCAAGGAGTTCGACCTCAGCGAGCTCCAGCTCGCCCGCCTGCACGGCCCGGTCGGCATCTACATCGGCAGCCGCACGCCGCCCGAGATCGCCATCTCGATCCTGGCCGAGGTGGTCGCCGCCAAGAACCACGTCTCCCTGCCCGACATCCTGCAGGTCGAGGGCGCCAAGGCCGCGCGCGAGCTGGCGGCCGGTGCCGCCAGTACCTGCGGCACGGCGCCATGAACGGCGCGCCGGACGGCACCGACCTGCCCACCGGCATCCTGCTGGCGGCCGGCTTCGGCCGGCGCTTCGATCCCGCCGGCGCGCGCGACAAGCTGCTGGAAACGCTGCCCGGCGGCCGCACCACGGTCGCCTGGCGCAGCGCGCGCACGCTGGCGGTGGCCTTGCCGGGTGCGCTCGCCGTGGTGCGCCCGGGCAGCGAGGCGCTGGCGCAGGAGCTGCGCCGCGCCGGCTGCCGCGTGCTGGAAGCGCCCGAGGCGCGGGCCGGCATGGGCGCCGCGCTGCGCGCCGCCGTGGCGGCGACCCCGCAGGCGCGCGGCTGGGTAGTGGCACTGGCCGACATGCCCTGGCTCAGCCTCGAACTGGTGCGCGCGGTCGCGCTGTCCATCACCACGCCGGACACCATCGCCGCGCCGTGGCGCGACGGCCGGCGCGGACACCCGGTCGGCTTCGGCCCCCATTGGCGCGAGGCCCTGCTGCAACTCGACGGCGACGAAGGCGCGCGCGCGCTGCTCAAGACCCAGCCGGTGACGCGCATCCTGACCGAGGACGACGGCGCCTTCCGCGACGTGGATACGCCCGCCGACCTGCGCTGAGCGCACGCAGCCACGCGCCCTGGCGGCGGTCCGCGCCCACCCGGTCAGCCGCAGTCGGACTCGGCCAACGTGCGCAGGAACTCCCCGCTCCACCAGTGCACGTCCTGCGCGCGGATGCGCTCGAGCAGCTTGCCGTGGCGCGCCTGGCGCTCGGCCAGCGGCATGTGCAGCGCCTGCTGGACCGCCTGCGCGGTGGCGCGCGTGTCGTAGGGATTGACCAGCAGCGCTTCTTTCATCTGTTCGGCGGCACCGGCGAAGCGCGACAGCACCAGCACGCCGGGATCGGCCGGGTCCTGCGCGGCCACGTACTCCTTGGCCACCAGGTTCATGCCGTCGCGCAGCGGCGTGACCAGGGCCACGCGGCTGGCGCGGCACAGGCCCGGCAGGCGCCGGCGCGAAGTGGTGCGATGGATGTAGCGCACCGGCATCCAGTCCAGTTCTCCATAGCGGCCGTTGATGGCACCGGTAATGCCCTCCATTTCGCGACGCAGGTCCGCATAGGCGTCCACGCTCTCGCGCGAGGGCGCGGCGATCTGCACCAGCGTAGCGCTCATGCGATTCTCCGGATACTCCGCCAGCAGGATCTGGAAGGCCTTGAGCCGCTGCGGCAGGCCTTTCGAGTAGTCGAGCCGGTCGATCCCCAGCAGCAGCCGCCGGCGCGCATACTGCGCCATCATCATCTCGTAGGTTTCGCGCGCTTCCGGGCCGCGGCCGAGCTCGGCGAACTCGTCGACATCGATGCCGATGGGGAAGGCCTGCGCACGCACGGTACGGTGGAAGGCCCGGTAGCGATGCTCGCCCATCGGCTCGGCGCGGGCCTCGGACTGGACGTAGCGTCCGAAGTGCTCGAGGTCGGCATGGCTCTGGAAGCCGACCAGGTCGTAGGCGAACAGCGCCCGCATCAGCCACTCGTGCTGCGGAATGGCAGCCAGGATCAAGGGCGGCGGCAGCGGTATGTGCAGGAAGAAGCCGATGCGCTGGCTGCAGCCGATCGCGCGCAGCTCGGCCGCCAGCGGGATCAGGTGGTAGTCGTGGATCCAGATCTCGTCGTCGGGCTCCAGCAGCGGCGCCAGCTTGCGCGCGAACAGCTGGTTCACGCGCCGGTAGATGTTCAGGTTCTGGCCGGCGTCGAAGTCCGCGAGGTCCAGCCGATAGTGGAACACCGGCCACAACACGCCGTTGCTGTAGCCCAGGTAGTAGCCGTCATGATCCTCCCGGCACAGGTCCACCGTGGCCAGCGTGACATTGCCGGCCTGCTGCTGGTGCAGTTCGCCCTCGCCGGGCGTGCCGCCCTGCGCGGTCTCCACCACCTTGCCGCTCCAGCCGAACCAGAGCCCGCCCGTCACCTTCAGCGCCTCGCCCAGCGCGACGGCCAGGCCGCCGGCCGACGCGTTGCGCGGATCGGCGACGCGGTTCGATACCGCCACCAGTCTACCCATCGTCTTCCTTGTCGTCGTTCACTCCAGTCGCCGAGCGTGCCCGCGCGAGGCCGCCATGGCAGCCTCGCGCGGGCTCAGATCACCGAGTCCCACGGCGCCGACAGGCGCACGGCGCCGTTGATCAGGCCGACCATCGAATAGGTCTGCGGAAAGTTCCCCCACATCTCGCCGCTGACCGGATGCGTGTCTTCCGACAGCAGTCCGAGTGGATTGCGCGCCGCCAGCATGGCTTCGAAAATCTCGCGCGCCTGCTCGCGCCGGCCGATGCGCGCCAGCGCGTCGATACGCCAGAATGTGCAGATGTTGAAGGCGGTCTCGGGCTTGCCGAAGTCGTCGGGAGCCTCGTAGCGACGCATGAAGGGTCCGTCGCACAGCGACCTCTCGAGCGCGTCCACGGTGGCGACGAAGCGCGGGTCGAGCGGGTCGATGAAGCCCACCTCGATCATCAGCAGCGCGCTGGCATCGAGATCGCGCCCGCCGAAGCTCTCGGCGAAGGCCTGGCGCGATTCGCTCCACGCTTCGGCCAGGATGCGCGCGCGCATGCGCTCGGCGTGCTCGCGCCAGTAGGCCGCGCGCGTGGGCAGCTGCAGCTTGTCACCGATCTTGGCGAGACGGTCGCAGGCCGCCCAGCTCATCAATGCCGACGAGGTATGCACGCGGGCGCGCGTGCGCAGCTCCCACATGCCGGCATCGGGCGTGCCGAACACGCGCACCGCCTGTTCGCCCACCTGCTCGAGGATGTGGTACTCGGTGGGGCCGCCACGGTGCAGCAGGCGGTGGTCATGGAAGGCCTGCGCCGCGCCGAGCACCACATTGCCGTAGACATCGTGCTGGAAATGCTCCTGCGCCTGGTTGCCGACCCGCACCGGCCCCATGCCGCGATAGCCCGGCAGGTAGTCCAGCACGGCCTCGGGCAATTCGCGCTCCAGGCCGATGCCGTAGAGCGGCTGGATATGGCCGTCACGCGACTGCATCACCACATTGGACAGCCAGCGCAGATAGTCTTCCATGGTGCCGACCTCGGACAGGCTGTTGAGCGCGCGGATCACGAAGAAGGCGTCGCGCAGCCAGCAGAAGCGGTAGTCCCAGGTGCGGCCGCTGTGCGGTGCCTCGGGAATGCTGGTGGTCATGGCGGCCACGATCGCGCCGGTTTCCTCGAACAGCGACAGCTTGAGCGTGATGGCCGCGCGGATCACCGCGTCCTGCCATTCGCGCGGCACCGCCAGCCGGCGCGACCATATCTTCCAGTAGGCAACGGTTTCCTGCTCGAAGTCGCGTGCGGTCTGCTCCACGCCGCCGGCCAGGGTCTCGTCCGGCCCGAGGATGAAGTCGCAGCTCCGGGTCAGCAGGAAAGGCGTTCCTGACATCACATAGGTCAGCGGCGCATCGGTAGTCATGCGCAGCGTCATGTTCTCGCCGATGAAGCGCACATGGCTGCTGCCGCGCGTGACCTGCGGCACCGTGCGGCCCCATTCGAAGCGCGGCGCCACCACCACGCGCACGCGCGGCGCACCCCGCACGGGACGGATGCGCCGCACCAGGGTGATGGGGCGGAAGTAGCGCCCCATGCGGAAGAAGCGCGGTGCGAAATCGGTCACTTCCACGCAATTGCCGTGGGTATCCGTCAGGCGCGTGTGCAGCACGGCGGTGTTCGGCTCGTACCACTGGCGCGAGCGGTGGAAATTCTCCAGCTCGACGGAGAAATGACCGCCGTTCTCGCTGGGATCGAGCAGGGCATTGAAGACCGGGTCGCCGTCGAAGCGCGGCAGGCAGCACCAGACGATGCGGGCGCGCGCATCGACCAGCGCCGAGAACGAACAGTTGCCGATCATGCCGAGCGCGAGCGAGGACGGCGCATGCGGCCCGGCATCCGGCTGGGCAGAGGGATCGGCAGCCGCGGCAGCTGCGGTGGGCGCTTGGGTCACAGGGATGCCTCCTTCAGGTGAACGCGGTCCGGAACGGTCCCCCGCGCGGCGCGGCCAGCGCCGCGGCGGATCGGTGCAGCCAGCAGCGCAGCGCCGCCGGGCCCGGCACGCTGACGCCGGCGGCGCTGGGGCGCTCGCCCACCAGCACGCCAAGGCCTCCCAGCGCATGCACGGCGACGAAGCCCGCTTCGTCGGTCACGTCGTCGCCGGCGAACAGCGGCCGGCGCGAAGCGAACGGTTCGGCACGCATGAAGGCGGCAATGGCGCTGCCCTTGTCGATGCCCGCCGGCTTGACTTCCATCACCATCTTGCCCGGCAGGATCTCCAGGCCGTGCAGCCCGCGCACCGCCTCGGCCAAGGCCGCGCGCACCAGGGCCTCGAGCTGCGGCGCGGCGCGGTAGTGCACGGCCAGCGCGGCCGATTTCGGCTCCAGCAACAGCTCGGGATAGGCCCGCGCCAGCGGCGCCAGGCGCTCCCACAGCAGCGCCAGCGCCGGCGGCGCGGCCACTGCTGCGGCCTCGCCATCGTGGCGGTACTCGGCACCGTGCACGCCGGCGGCGGGCAGGCGCAGCGGGTGCAGGAAAGCGTCCAGCTCGGCGATCGGGCGTCCCGAGACAATGGCCAGGGCGCCATCCAGCGCCTCGTGCAAGCGCCGCAGCGTGCCGAGCAGTTCCGGCTCGACGCGCACCAGGTCGGGGCGCGGCGCCAGGTCGGCCAGCGTGCCGTCGAAGTCGAGGAACAGCGCGGTATCCGGTTCGATCAGAGGAAGCGAAGGCATCGTTGCACACCCTAGCATGCGGTTCCGGCGATCGTCCACCCGGCGCTGTCCTACACGGCCGGCGCCGGCGACATGGCGTCGGCGCCGCATCGGCCGCCGCTTCGCCCCACCCTGCCATCCATTATCATTAGCGCTTTCCGCATTTTCCAGCCACACGGCCGCGCTTGCGCCGGCCGCCGCTACTGACCCGCCCGCCGGCGCCGACGATGACCCGCAAACCCGACTACCTGAAGAAGATCCTGACCGCCAAGGTGTACGACGTGGCGCAGGAGACCGACCTGACCTACGCCCACCAGCTCTCGGCCCGCACCGGCAATGCCGTGTGGTTCAAGCGCGAGGACACCCAGCCGGTGTTCTCCTTCAAGCTGCGCGGCGCGTACAACAAGATGGCCTCGCTGACGGCCGAGGAACTCAAGCGCGGCGTGATCGCTGCGTCGGCGGGCAACCACGCGCAGGGCGTGGCACTGTCGGCAGCGCGCCTGCAGTGCCGCGCCATCATCGCCATGCCGGTCACCACGCCCCAGGTCAAGATCGATGCGGTGCGCGAGCGCGGCGGCAAGTGGGTGGAAATCGTGCTGCACGGCGAGTCCTACAGCGACGCCTACCTGCACGCCGCCGAGCTGGAGAAGAAGCACAAGCTGACCTTCATCCATCCCTTCGACGATCCCGAGGTGATCGCCGGCCAGGGCACCATCGCCATGGAGATCCTGCGCCAGCACCCGGCGCCGATCCACGCCATCTTCGTCGCCATCGGCGGCGGCGGCCTGATCTCCGGCATCGCCGCCTACGTCAAGGCGGTACGCCCCGACATCAAGGTCATCGGCGTGCAGACGGTGGACTCGGACGCCATGAAGCGCTCGGTCGACGCCGGCAAGCGCGTCGAGCTCAAGGACGTCGGCCTGTTCTCGGACGGCACCGCGGTCAAGCTGGTCGGCAAGGAGACCTTCCGCATCACGCGCGAACTGGTCGACGACATCATCCTGGTGGACACCGACGCCATCTGCGCCGGCCTGAAGGACGTGTTCCAGGACACCCGCAGCATCCTCGAGCCGGCCGGCGCGCTGGCGGTCGCCGGCCTGAAGGCCTACGCCGAGCGCGAGAAGCTCAAGGGCGAGACACTGGTGGCCATCGCCTGCGGCGCCAACATGAACTTCGACCGCCTGCGCTTCGTCGCCGAGCGCGCCGAGGTCGGCGAGGCGCGCGAGGCGGTGTTCGCGGTCACCATCCCGGAAGAGCGCGGCAGCTTCAAGCGCTTCTGCGAGCTGGTGGGCACGCGCAGCGTGACCGAGTTCAACTATCGCATCGCGGACAACGACGTGGCGCACATCTTCGTCGGCGTGCAGATCAGCAGCCGCGCGGAGAGCGACAAGATCGCCGCCAACTTCCGCCGCCACGGCTTTGCCACCCTGGACCTGTCCAACGACGAGCTGGCCAAGCAGCACATCCGCTACATGGTGGGCGGCCATTCGCCGCTGGCGCAGGACGAGCTGCTGTACCGCTTCGAGTTCCCCGAGCGTCCCGGCGCGCTGATGAAGTTCCTGACCAGCATGAGCCCGAACTGGAACATCAGCCTGTTCCACTACCGCAACCAGGGCGGCGACACCTCGAATATCCTGGTGGGCATCCAGGTGCCGAAGAGCGACAAGCGCGCCTTCCGCGCCTTCCTGTCCACGCTGGGCTACACGCACACCGACGAGACCGACAATCCCGTCTACAAGCTGTTCCTGGCCTGAGCATTTCGCCCGCGTTCCGCCCGCGTTCTGCCCGGATCCCGGCACAACCCCAGGCTGTTCCCGCCCGCGCGGGAACGGCCAGCGAGGCAAACCATGAGCCTTCCCGAACATTCCCCGCTGGGCAAGCCCTCGGCCTACAAGACCGAGTACGACCCCACCCTGCTCTTCCCCATCCCGCGCCAGCCCAAGCGCACCGAGATCGGCCTGCCCGAAGGCAAGCGGCCGCCCTTCTTCGGCGTCGACATCTGGAACGCCTACGAGCTGTCCTGGCTCAATATGAAGGGCAAGCCGCAGGTCGCCCTGGCCAGCTTCATCATCCCGGCCGAGTCGCCGAATATCGTCGAGTCGAAGTCGTTCAAGCTCTACCTGAACTCGTTCAACCAGAGCAAGATCGCTTCGCCCGAGGCCCTGCAGCAGCTGCTGCACCACGACCTGTCGGAAGCCGCCGGCGCCACCGTGCAGGTCCGGCTCGCCGCCGAAGGGGACTTCGCGCGCCAGCAGATGGGCGAGCTGGACGGCCTGCTGCTGGACCGCCTCGACATCGAGACCGACGTCTACGAGCCCGCGCCGCATCTGCTGCGCGCGGACCAGGAAGCGCCGCCGGTGGAAGAGACGCTGGTCTCGCACCTGCTCAAGTCGAACTGCCTGGTGACCGGCCAGCCCGACTGGGGCAGCGTGCAGATCCGCTACGTGGGCGCGCCGATCGACCAGGAAGGCCTGCTCAAGTACCTGATCTCGTTCCGCAACCACAACGAATTCCACGAGCAGTGCGTGGAACGCATCTTCATGGACGTGCTGCGGCAGTGCAAGCCGGTCAAGCTCGCCGTCTACGCCCGCTACACGCGGCGCGGCGGGCTCGACATCAACCCCTTCCGCACCAACTACAACACGCCCTGGCCGGACAACCGGCGCAACGCGCGCCAGTAGTCCACGGGACGGCACGGCCGCTGCCGCGGCCGGTCCGCCCGAACGCCCGAACGCCTTACAGCCCGCGCCAGTCGCCGGCCTGCTCGAAGGCATGCGCGGCCTGGTAGATCGTGGCTTCGCCCCAGTGCCGGCCCACCAGCATCAGGCCCACCGGCAGGCCATCGTCGAGACCGCAGGGCAGGCTCATGGCCGGATGGCCGGTGGCGTCGAAGGGCGCCGTGTTGGCCACCATCTCGAAGCCGCGCTGGATCACCTCGGCCAGCGGCGCGTCCGGCGCCGGGATCGGCTTGGCGGTGATCGGCAGGGTCGGCATCAGCAGCAGGTCGAAGCGCTCCAGCTCCGCGTCGTAGGCCAGCCGCAGCTGGCGCGCCAGGTTCTGCGCCTTGGCATAGAAACGCCCGCCGTACTGGCGCAGGTAGAACTCGCCGACGAACATCGACAGCTTCAGCGTGGGCGAGAGCCGGTCGGCATGCTCGCGCCAGCGCGCATGGCGCGCCATCAGCGCGGTGTCGTACAAGCCCTTCCAGTTGAAACCCATGCCGTCGCCGTGCATCATCTGCGCCTGCAGGCCTTCGAGGGCGATCGGCGTCCAGATGGCGACGCCGTCGGCATGCATCGGAATGCTGACCTCCTCCACCTCGGCGCCGAGCTGCGCCAGGCGCCGCGCCGCCGCCCGCACCTTGGCATCGACCCCGGGTTCGCTGTTGGCGTGGCCGAAGCCCTCGCGCACCACGCCGATGCGCAGTCCCGCCACGCCCTTGCCCAGCGCCTCGGTATAGCGCGCCACGCGCGGCGCGTACTGGCGCGGGTCGAGCCCGTCCGGGCCGGCGATCACCTCCAGCAGCAGCGCGTTGTCGGCCACCGTGCGCGTCATCGGCCCGGTGTGGTCGATGGTGGATTCGATCGGCATGATGCCCGTATAAGGCACCAGCCCGTGCGTGGGCTTCATGCCGTAGCAGCCGGAGAAGGCAGCCGGGATGCGGATGGAACCGCCCTGGTCGCCGCCGATCGCCATGTCGACCTCGCCCGAGCCCACCAGCGCGCCGCAGCCCGAGGACGAGCCGCCGGCGATGTAGCCATGGCGGTGCGGGTTGTGCACCGGGCCGGTGGCATTGGTGTGGCTGCCGCCCGACAGGCAGAAGTACTCGCAGTGCGCCTTGCCGGCGATGGTGCCGCCGGCATCGAGGATGCGCGTCACCACGGTGGCGTCCATGGACGGCACATGGCCCTCCAGCGTCGAGGCGCCATTCATCATCGGCACCCCGGCCAGGCTGATGTTGTCCTTCAGGACCACCGCGCGCCCCGCCAGCGGCCCGGCCGGCGCGCCCTTCACCTCGGTCTTCACGTACCAGGCATTGAGCGGGTTCTCCTGCGGCGGCGGCGCGTATCCCGCGTCGCGCGGATAGCGCGGCGCGGGAACGAAGTCCGGCAGCGCTTCGAGGCGGTCGTACGCCTGCATGCTGCCTTCCATCAGCGCCAGGTAGTCGGCGCATTCGGCCTCGCTCATCGTCATGTGCAGGCTGGCGGTGAGTTCGCGCATCTGGGCGAGGGTCGGTCGCTTCACGGTCATGGGGGCTCCTTGGAAGGGGGGGACAGAACGGCAGGAAAAGGGACGGCCGGAAAGGGACGGCCGGCGGGGGCCTGGGCTGCGCCATGCGATCGCCCTGCACCGCCGCGACAGCGAGCATATTATTTTCCCTGGAAATATTTTCCAAGGAAAATAATTGGATCCTAGGGGAAACCACGAGCACGCCAGGAACACCCGACAAGCACGCCCCGGGGCGCCGGCCCCCTTGTCGCCGGCCGTTGACGGCCGGCCACGGCCATGCTGGCCGGTATCGTCAGAGGCGCTCAGTCACCTGGAAGAAATGGCCATCGGCCTCGGCCAGGAAGACCGGCTGCTGCACGCGCGCGTTGCCCTGCCAGGACAGTCCGCGCACGCTGCGGAAGGCGAGCGGCGCCCGCCGTCCCGCCGCGCGGCCCGGCGCTGCCAGCAGCGCGGCCAGGAAATGCACGCCGTCGTAGGCCGACTGGGCCAGCGCGTTCAGCACCGGCGCGCGCTCGCCGTAGCGGCCGTGATAGCGCTCCTTGAAGGCCATGTTGGCATCGTGGCCCAGCGTGGCGAAGTAGCCGGCGCAGGCGAACAGCCCCGCGGTACTGTCGGCGCCGATGGCGAGCAGGGCATTCTCCTCGATCGCGCAGGACAGGCGCCGTATGCGGCGCGCCAGGCCGCGCGCGGCGAACTCGCGGTTGAAGTCGATGGCATCCTGGCCGACCAGCGACAGCAGCACGGCATCGGGACGCAGTCGTTCGATCTCGTCGAGCACCGCGCGGTAGCTTCCACAGGCCGGACGGGTGTAGCGGTCGGCCAGCAGTTGCGCGCCCAGCGCCTGCAGGGCGGCCCCGGCGAAGCGGTGCGAGGCACGCGGCCACACGCAGTCATGCCCGACGAAGACCCAGCGGCGCGCGCCGTAGCGCAGGCACAGGGTGCGCAGCGCGGGCAGCAACTGCAGTTCCGGCGTCTCGCCGATGGCATACACGCCGGGCGCGCGTTCCCCGCCCTCGTAAAGCGGCGTGTAGACGAAGGGGACGCGTCCGCGCGTGGCGGCGCTGACCCGGCCGCGCACCGCGCTGGTGTGCATGCCCACCACCGCGTCGAGGGCGCCCTCGTCGATCAGCGCGCCCAGCTGCTGCGGAATATCGCGGCATTCGTCGGCGGCGTTGAACACGTGCAGGCGCAGCTCGCGGCCGCCGACGCCGCCGGCGCGGTTCAGTTCCTCGGCGGCGAGCTGGGCACAGGCGCGCGCCGACGGTCCCCAGATACCGGTGGCTCCACGCACCGGCACCAGCAAGGCCACTTCCAGCCGGCCCGCATGGCGCGTGCGGGGCGGCGGCGGCGGCCCGACCAGGCAGGTGGCACAGGGATCGTCCACGGGCTCGTCGCCGGTGTCGGCCGGCTTCGCGGGCAGCGGCTTCCATTGCATCGCGTCGTCTCCTTGCGCGCCCGGGAACACGCCGTGGGCCTGGGGCGGAATATTTTCCTGGGAAAGTTTTCCCCTATACTAGCGCAATGTCCCGCACCACTCCGCCCCCGGCCGCCTTCGACGGCTACCTCACCCAGCATCTCGCCCGTGCCCACGCCGCCGTGCAGGCGCGGCTCGAAGCCGCGCTGGCCGCGGAAGGCGTGCAGGTCGAACACTGGAAAGTGCTGCGCGTGCTGGCGGATGCGCACGGCCATGCGATGGGGGAAGTCGCGCAGTCGCTGCTGATGCACCCGCCCACGCTGACCAAGCTGGTCGACAAGATGATCGCCCAGGGACTGGCGATGCGCAGTCCCGACAGCGCAGACAACCGCCGCGTGCTGCTCTACGCCACCGACCAGGGACTGGAGTTGTCGGCGCGGCTGGATGCCCTCGTACAGGCGCACGAAGACAGCCTGGTGCACCGCCTCGGCGCGGCCAAGGCGCGCCAGTTGCGGACCCTGCTCAGCACGCTGGACGAGACGCGCGGCCCGGCCCCGGGCTGATCGCGCGCGCCGGCGCGGCGCTCAGAATTCGCTGTGGAAGCGTACGCCGTAGAACCTGGCGGGACCGCGCGCGGCGTTGTAGCCGGGATTGCGGATGTACTGGAAGTCCGGGCTGATGCTCAGGTACTTGAAGGCCTGGAAGCTGTAGAACACTTCGAACACCTGTTCCGGCGCATAGTCGAGCGCGCCGTCGCCCAGGAAGGCGCCCTGCCCGCCCGCGGCCAGGTAGGCGCGATGGTTCGGCCCCAGCATATTGATCGCCACCGCCATGCCGAGGTTGTCGCGCGGCCGGCCCCAGGCCGTGCCGGCCAGCATGCCGCCCACCGCCACCTGGCGGCCGATCTCCGTGAAGGCGTAGGTCTCGGTCTTGTCGTCCGACATATTGGCGCGCAGGAACACGCCGAGCGAGTCATTGACCTTCTGCATCAGCGATACGCCGATGCCGAGCTTGGCGTGCTCCTCGCGCACGTTGGCGACGTCGGGCGTGGTGCCGGTGGCCTGTCCGTAGCCGAGGGCATCGCTGAAGGAGCCCATGCGCGCCTGGTTGCGCCACAGCAGCAGGCGCGCCACGCCGGGCTGCCCGGCCAGGCGGTAGCGGCGCTCGAATTCCAGGATATCGCCGTAGTGCTTGAACAGGCGCGTATCCAGCGGCAGCCCGTTCGATTCGCGCGGCTGCAGGAAATGGCCGAAGCGCACCGACCAATCGTCGCCGACATACTCCAGCGCGAACCCCCAGTCGTAGCCGCGCGCGTCGGCGGGATAGTCGAAGGAGCCGTGCGCCATGAAGGACCAGTTCATGAACTGGGTGCGCGGGTCGGAACCGTAGTCGTTCTGGTCGAACACATCGAGCACGCCGAAGTTACCGGCGGTCAGCACCAGGCGGCGCTTGTCGACCGAACCGGCAAACTGGTTGAAGTCGGCCTCCTGCTCCTCGCTGCCGCCACCCAGCCCCCAGGTCTGGCGCAGGAAGGCGCGCGCACGGTAGATGGTCGGGTTGGTGCTCGATACCTTGGCCAGTTCGCCGTTGGTGGGGCCGCCTACGCCGTGCAGGTCGGAGAAAGGCACGCCCTGCGTGACCTCGGGATTGAAGTGGAACTCGGCCCCGTTCCACAGCCTGGCGCCGAAATCCAGCGTGGTGCTGAACGAGTAGCTCTTGGCCCGCTGCGACATCAGGCTGTTCGGTCCCGAATAGGCCGCATCGAAGGCCGGCTGGCGCTGCCAGATATAGGTGGCCTGGCCGTGGAAGGCGAAGCGGTCTTCCAGGATCTCCAGCGGCGTACGCTGCGCCGGCGGCGCGACGGCGGCATCCGGTGCGGCAGCCGCGGGCGGCGCGTCCTGTGCCGTGCTCTGCGCCCATGCCGGCGCGGCGGCCAGCGAGCAGGCGGCGCTCAACAGCAGGCAAGGCAGGGGACGCAGCGCCCCGTTGGCGAGTCGGCGGAACAGCATGGAATGGCGGCAGGAGGGGCAGGGAGCGGGCTTGCACGGGTCCGCTCGGTTATTGGGCGCACGAAGCATAGCCAAGCCTGCATGACATGTCCACCTTGTATTGCTGCATTGCAACAAACGCCACCCCGAGCGGGCTTTTCCAGTCATCCTGGCCCAGGTCCGCAGCACCTGGCGATCGTTCTTGAATTAATTAACCCAACAATTAATATGAAACGATCGACAGGAGGGCGCCATGGCCGCACCACCTCTCACCGCACCCCTTTGCGCCGGTCGCCGCCGGCCGGGGCGGCCGAGCCGGCCCGGCCCTTCCGGCGACGCCGGCCCGGACCAGCGCTCCCACCTGCTCGATACGGCCACCTCGCTGTTCGCCGAGCGCGGCGTCGCCGCCACGCCGATCCGGGCCATCGCGACCGCTGCCGGCGTCACGCCGGCCCTGGTTCACTACTATTTCCGAGAGCGCGGCCAATTGCTCGATGCCGTGGTCGACGAACGCCTGCATCCCCTGGTCGACCAGGTCTTTTCCCCGATCGATGCCGTGCTGGCCGACGGCAGCACGGCCAAGGCCGGCGATAGCGCCGCCGACCTCGCGGCCCTGCTGTGCGGCATCGCCGAGCGCCTGATCCGCGCCGCGGCCGCGACGCCATGGTTTCCCGGATTGTGGATCCGCGAGATCGCCGGCGTCGACGGCCAACTGCGTGAACGGATGCTGCAGCGTTTCGCGCTGCCGCGCGCAGGGCGGCTGATCGTGCTGCTGCGCTCAGCCCAGTCGCGCGGCGCGCTCGCCCCCGGGCTGGAGCCGCCCCTGCTGATCGTTTCGCTGATCGGGCTGACGCTGCTGCCGCTCGCTACCGCGCACATCTGGCGACAGTTGCCCGGCGCCGCCGCGCTCGACAGCGAGGCCCTGGTACGCCACGTCAGCACGCTGCTGGCGCATGCCCTCGCGCCAGCACGGCCCTGGCCACCCGCCAACGCCTGAGCCCGCCATCCGGAGCCGCCATGCCGAACCGCCTGCGCACCCTGCCCTGCCGCCCGCGCCTGCCGCGTGCCTCTCCTGCCCGCACCTGGCTGGTCCTGGCGGCCGCGGCCTCGGCCCTGGGCGGCTGCGGCAAGCCGGCACCGACTGCCTGGCAGGGCTATGTCGAAGGCGAGTTCGTCAATGTGGCCTCGCCGTTCGCCGGCCGGCTCGACCAGCTGTCGGTGGCGCGCGGCCAGCAGGTCGTGGCGGGAGCGCCGCTGTTCGCGCTGGAGAACGACGACGAGCGCGCCGCGCGCGACCAGGCCGCCGCCGCCCTGCAGGCGGCCCAGGCCCAGCTGGCGGACCTGGCGACCGGCAAGCGCCGGCCGGAGGTCGACGTCAACCGCGCCCAGCTCGCCCAGGCGCGTGCCCAGGCGCAGCGCAGCGCCACCCAGTACGCGCGCGACCAGGTCCAGTTCGCCGCCGGCGGCATCGCCCGGGCCCAGCTCGATGACAGCCGCGCCGGCGCCGCGGCCGATGCGGCCCGCGTGCGCGAGCTGGAGCGCAGCGTCGCGGTGGCCCGCCTGCCGGGACGCGAAGCCCAGCGCGAGGCGCAGGCACGCCAGGTGGAAGCGCTGCGCGCGGCGCTGGCCCAGGCGGAATGGAAGCTGTCGCGCAAGCGCGTCGCCGCCGCGCAGGATGGACTGGTCTACGACACCGTGTTCCGCCTCGGCGAGTGGGTCCCGGCCGGCAGCCCGGTGGTGCGCATGCTGCCGCCGGGCAACGTCAAGGTGCGCTTCTTCGTGCCCGAGGCCGAGGTGGGCGCGCTGCGCAATGGCGAAGCGGTCACGATGCATTGCGACGGCTGCGCCCGACCGCTGCAGGTGCGCATCAGCTACATCGCCAACGAGGCCGAGTACACCCCGCCGGTGATCTACAGCAACGAGACACGGCGCAAGCTGGTCTTCCTCGTCGAAGCCCATCCCGCGCTCGCCGACGCGGCGGCCCTGCACCCGGGGCAGCCGGTGGAGGTCTTCCGTCCATGAGCCCGACCGACGCACCGGACCACGCCGCGCCCGCCATCGACGTGCGCGGCCTGAGCAAGCGCTACGGCAACCGCCTGGTGGTGGACGGCCTGACCATGCAGGTCGGACACGGCGAGATCTTCGGCTTCCTCGGCCCCAACGGCAGCGGCAAGACGACCTCGATCCGCATGATGTGCGGCCTGCTGACTCCTGACGGCGGCGCGGGCAGCTGCCTGGGTTTCGACATCCTGCGCGAGAGCGCGGAGATCAAGCGCCGTGTCGGCTACATGACGCAGCGGTTCTCTTACTGGGACGACCTGTCGATCCGCGAGAACCTGGACTTCGTCGCCCGCGTCTACGGCATGCCGCGCCGGCGCGAGGCGGTCGAGCGTGCGCTCGAGGATCTCGGCCTGGCGGCGCGCGCCGGCCAGCTCGCGGGCGCACTGTCCGGCGGCTGGAAGCAGCGCCTGGCGCTGGCCGCCTGCCTGCTGCACGAACCGCGCCTGCTGCTGCTCGACGAGCCCACCGCCGGGGTCGACCCCAAGGCGCGGCGCGACTTCTGGGAACAGCTCCACCAGCTCGCCGCGCGCGGCATCTCGGTGCTGGTCAGCACCCATTACATGGACGAGGCCGAGCGCTGCCACAAGCTGGCCTACATCGCCTACGGCAAGCTGCTGGCACAGGGCACCGCGGCCGAGGTGGTGGCCGGCCAGCGGCTCAGCACCTGGTCGGTGCTGGGCGACGACCTCGCCGCGCTGTCGCAGCAGTTGCAGGGCGCCCCCGGCGTGGAGCAGACCGTGGTGTTCGGCAACGCGCTGCACGTCACCGGCCGCGATGCCGACACGCTGGCGGCCACGCTCGCGCGCGTGGCCGGGCCCCGGCACCGCGTCGAAGCCACCGAGACCAGCCTGGAGGATGTCTTCATCCATATGATGAGCCGCTCCGAGGACAATATGCGGGCGCCGGCCAGCGCGCCGGCTCCGGCGCATGGCGGAGCGCGGCCATGAACGGCACCGCGCCCCGTCCCGGCTTCTCGCTGCAGCGCTGGTGGAGCATCGTGCTGAAGGAGTTCCTGCAACTGCGGCGCGACCGCGTCACCTTCGCCATGATCGTCGGCATCCCCATCATGCAGTTGCTTCTGTTCGGTTTCGCCATCAACAACGACCCGCGCCACCTGACCACGGCGGTGATCGCCGCCGACCAGAGCGAGTTCACCCGCTCCTTCATCGCCGGGCTGCAGAATTCCAGCTACTTCCGCGTGGCGGGCACGCTGCCCGGCGAGCAGGCGGGGCGCGAAGCGTTGATGAAGGGGGAGGTCCAGTTCGTGGTCAGCATTCCGGCCGACTTCACGCGGCGCCTGCTGCGCGGCGAGCGCCCCGCCCTGCTGGTGGAAGCGGACGCCACCGACCCGTCGGCCACCAGCGCAGCCATCGCCGCGCTCACCCAGCTGCCCTACAACGTGGCCGGCAAGGACCTGCAAGGCGCGCTGGCGCCGCTGGCCGGCGGCCATCCGCCTTTCGACGTGCAGGTGCAGCGCCTCTACAACCCGGAAGGCATCACCCAGTACAACATCGTCCCCGGCCTGATGGGCGTGATCCTGACCATGACCATGGTGATGATGACCGGGCTGGCGATGACGCGCGAGCGCGAGCGCGGCACCATGGAGAACCTGCTGGCCACCCCGGTGCGGCCGCTGGAAGTGATGACCGGCAAGATCGTGCCCTACATCTTCATCGGCCTGATCCAGGCCACCATCATCCTGCTGGCGGCGCGCTGGGTGTTCCACGTGCCCTTCGTCGGCTCCGTGCTGGCGGTCTACCTGGCCGCGCTGCTGTTCATCGCGGCCAACCTGACGGTGGGCATCACCCTGTCCTCGCTGGCGCAGAACCAGTTGCAGGCGGTTCAACTGACCTTCTTCTACTTCCTGCCCAACATCCTGCTGTCCGGCTTCATGTTCCCCTTCCAGGGCATGCCGGGCTGGGCCCAGGCCATCGGCAACGTCCTGCCGATGACCTACTTCCACCGCCTGATCCGCGGCATCCTGCTGAAGGGCAACGGCTGGCCGGAGCTCTGGCCCAATGTGTGGCCGCTGGCGCTGTTCACCGTGGTGGTGATGGGCATCGCCTTGCGCTTCTACCGGCGCACGCTCGACTAGGAGGCAAGCATGGGTCGACCTGCCGGAGTCAACGCCAGTCCCGCCCCCGTCCTCCGCCTGCGCCACCTGCGCCGGCGGGCGGTGCTCGCCGCCTGCCTGGCACTGGCGGCGGGCTGCACGGTCGGACCGGACTTCCGGCCGCCGCAGCCCCCACTGGACAGCGGCTACACGATGCCGCCTGCGCCGCCCCGGACGGCGCAGGCCGAAGGCAGCCACGGCGGCGCGCAGGTCCTCGACGACGGCGCCGACGTGCCCGAGCGCTGGTGGACCTTGTTCGGCAGTCCCGCGCTGGACCGCACCGTCGAGGCCGCGCTGGCAGCCAATCCGGGCGTCGCCCAGGCCCGCGCGCGCCTGGAGCAGGCCGGCCACGATCTCGCCGCACGCAGCGGGGCGACGCAATGGCCGGCCATCGACGCCAGGCTCAGCAGCACGCGCCAGCAGGTCGATATCAAGAGCCTGGGCATTACCGCTTTTCCCAGCCCCGGACCGTTCACGCTGTACGGGGCCTCGGTGCAGGTGTCCTATGTGCTGGACCTGTTCGGCGCGCAGCGGCGCGAGCTGGAGGGCCTGCGCGCGGCGGTCGACTACCAGCGCTTCGAATGGCAGGCGGCGCGCCTGGCGCTCGCCGCCAACGTGGTCACGGCGGCCATCCGCGAGGCCGGCCTGCGCGCGCAGATTGCCGAACTGCGCGCACAGACGGCCGCGCAACGGCGCAGCCTGGACATCACGCGCGCGCGGCTCGCGGCCGGCGGCGTGGCCGAGGTCGACGTGCGGCGCCAGCAGGGCGTGCTCGACCAGACCGAGGCGCAATTGCCCGGCCTGGCGCGCCAGCTTGCCGCCTGCCGCCACCAGCTGGCTGTCTACCTGGGCCTGGCGCCCGCCGGCACCAGCGACGACGACAGCGCGTCGGACCACAGTAGCGGCGAGGGCGCGGTGCCCGCCTTCGACCTCGACACCCTGCACCTGCCCGCGGCGCTGCCGCTCAGCCTGCCGTCGACACTGGCGCAGCGGCGTCCCGACATCGCCGCCGCCCAGGCCCTGCTGCAGCAGGCCTCGGCCAATATCGGCGTGGCCACCGCCAACCTCTACCCGCAGCTGACCCTGAGCGGCAGCGCCGGCACGCAGGGCCTGTCGGCCGGCGACCTCTTCCGCAGCCTGAACGTGTGGAGCCTGGCGGCCGGCCTGGCCCAACCGGTCTTCCACGGCGGCGAGCTGCTCGAGCGCCGGCGCAGTGCGCAGGCCGCCTACGCGCAATCGCTGGCGGCCTACCGCCAGGTGGTGCTGCAGGGCCTGCTGGAGGTGGCCGACGCGCTGCGCGCGCTGGAGGCCGATGCGCTGGCCCTGCGCGCGCGCGCCGATGCCGCGCAGCGGGCGCGTGAGACGCTGGACATCGTCGCGGCGCAGTACCGGGCCGGCGGCGTCAGCCAGCTCGCGCTGCTCGATGCCGAACGCCAGTACCGCCAGGCCGCGCAGGACCTGGTACAGGCCCAGGCCGCCCGCCTGGCGGACTCGGCGGCGCTGCTGCAGGCGCTGGGCGGAGGCTGGTGGCAGGAGACGGAGAGGGAAACGGAAACGGAAGCGCGAACGGAACCGGCACCCGCCGCTCGCGCCGCACATCCGCGCGCGGGCGCGGACGGCGCCAGCATGGCTCAGCGCGCCAGGTAGTCCCGCAGGCGCCGCACGCCCTCGTCCAGGCGCTCCGTGCCGCAGGCATAGCACCAGCGCACGAATCCCTCGCCTTCGTCGCCAAAGGCGCTGCCGGGCGCCAGGCCGAGGCCGGCCTCGCGCACCAGGCGCTTGCACAGGTCCAAGCTGTCACGCGTGCCGGCCAGGCGGAAGAACACGTACATGGCGCCATCGGGGGCATGGGCGTCCACGCCCGGCAAGGCCGACAGCGCGCCGACCAGATGATCGCGCGCCGCGCGCAGCCGGCCGACCAGGTCGCGCGTGAAGGCCTCGCCCTCGCGCACCGCCACCACGCCGGCTTCCTGCACGAAGGCGGGGGCGCACGAGGTGTTGTACTCGATCAGTTTGCCCAGGTCGCCCTCCATCGCCTCGGGCAGGACCATCCAGCCCAGCCGCCAGCCGGTCATCAGCCAGGCCTTGGAGAAGGAATTGATGCAGATCACGCGCTCGTCGCGCCTGGCGATGTCGAGGAAGGATGGCGCGGCGCCGCCCACGCCGGGTTCGTCGCCGTAGTACAGCCGCTCGTAGACCTCGTCGGCGATGATCCAGATGCCGTGGCGGCGGCAGTGCGCCAGCACCGCCTGCTGTACCGCGCGTGGCATGGTCCAGCCGGTCGGGTTGTTGGGAGAGTTGATCAGCAGCGCGCGCGTGTCCGGCGTCAGCGCGGCCAGCAGACGCTCCAGGTCCAGGGTCCAGCCGTCGGCGCCATAGTCGAGCGATACGGTATGCACCGCGGCGCCGAGGATCTTGGGGATCTCCACCAGGTTGGGCCAAAGCGGCGTGACGGCGACGATGCGGTCGCCGGCGCCGGCCACCAGCTGGGCCGCCAGCATCAGGCCGCTGTCGCCGGAACTGGTCACGGCGACCTGCGCCACGCTGGTGGGTCCGTGCAGCGCGCTGACATACTCGGCCAGCGCGCCGCGCAGCGCGGTGATGCCGAGATTGTGCGTGTAGAAGGTGGCGCCGGCCTCCAGCGCCCGGCTGCCGGCCTCGCGGATGAAGGCTGGCGTGACCTGGTCCGACTCGCCGAACCAGAAGGGCAGCACGTCGGGCCGGCCGATGCCGGCATTGGCGACCTCGCGGATGCGCGAGGCGCGCAGCTGGCGCACGGCCGCGCGTGCCTGCGCGGGAAACTCGGCGGAAGGGGGAACCGCTGGCTGGGACATCGGCAGGTCTCCTGGGCTTGGGGTGCGCAGCAAGCGTACTCCAAAAGCCGCGCCGCGGGCATGCCGCCGGTGCGGAGCGGGGCCCTAGCGGCCGCTGTCGCGTGGCGTGAAGCCGAACTTCGGCTTCAGGCCGAAGCTGCTGCCGCCGTCGGAGTCCGGCCGCAGCGCGTATTGGCTCGAGCTGCTGGCGGCGTCGCGGCCGTCCGTGCGCGCCGCCCTGGCCGGCGGCCGCGAGGCCGACCCGCCTGCGCGCTGGCTTCGCGCCTTCGCCGCCGGGCCGCTTGCCGCGGCCGGCTGCGCGCCCGCGGCGGACGCCAGCGGGACCGCCAGCGATGCCAGCAAGGTGATGTAAAGGATAGGCCTCACGGCGGGATTGCCGGTTGTGTTCCGGACGGATTGCGGGACCCCCATTGTGACAGGTCCGCTGCCACCGCGGCGCCGTTCCGGCGGTGGCTCGCGGTGGCTCGCGGCCGGCTACGCCAGCAGCGCGCGCAGCGCGTGCGCATCCATCGGCGGCAGCGCCAGCCCACCCAGCGCACCGCGCACGCCGGCCAGCAAGGCCGCGTTGTCGGGCGCGACGCTGCCGTCCGGCAATTGCATGTTGTTCTCGAAGCCGATGCGGGCGTGCCCGCCCAGCAGTACCGCTGCCGTGGCACAGGCGGCCTCCTGCGGCCCGAAGGCGCAGACCGCCCACGGCGTGCCCGCCAGCTCCATGCCATGCTCGCGCCAGGCCTGCAGGAAAGGCAGCAGGTCGGCCGGGGTCGAGGTCTGCCCGGCCGCGTAGCGGCCGAGCACGAACAGCACCCAGTGCCGTCCCGGCGGAATCGCGCCGCTGGCCCGCAGCGCGGCGTAGCGACGCACGTCTGCCGCATCGTAGAGGATGTACTGCGCCACCACGCGCTCGCGGTGCATCCAATGGAAGAAGTCGCGCGCCTGCGCCGGGTCGCCCTCCTGCGGCAGCAGCTCGCGCACCGCCACCGAAGCGGCTTCCGGACGCAAGGCGCGGATCGCGGCGATCTGCTGGTCGGGCCGGTAGATGCCGACCGCCTCGGTCGTAAGCTGGATCACCAGCGCCTCGCCCACGGCGCGGCGCACCGCGTCGATGGCCGGCGCATAGTCGGCGGTTTCCAGGCTGTGGGTGCCGTCGGCGCGGCGCACATGCAGGTGGATCATGGCCGCGCCGGCGTCCAGGCAATCCTTGGCGCATTGCGCCAGTTCCGCCGGCGTCATCGGCAGCCGCGGGTGATCGGTGTGGGTCTTGCGCGCGCCGTTGGGCGCGACGGCCAGCGAGAACGGCTGCGCCGTGTTGCCTGCGGGATTCGTCATCGCGCTCTCCCTCAGGCCGCCCGCTGCGCCGGCAGTACCTCGCCGACTGCCGCGACGAAGCGCGCGACGATGCGCTCGATGTCCGCCTCGGTGCAGATGAAGGGCGGCGCCAGCAGGACATGGTCGCCATGCACGCCATCGACGGTGCCGCCCATCGGATAGACCAGCAGGCCCTGCTGCATGGCCGCCGCCTTGAGCCTGGCGTGCGTCTTCAGCGCCGGATCGAGGGTCGCCTTGCTGGCGCGGTCGGCGACGAACTCCACGCCGACGAACAGGCCGCGTCCGCGCACGTCGCCCAGGTTGGGATGCGCGCCCAGTGCCTCGCGCAGGCGCGCACGCAGCTGCTCGCCGCGCGCCAGCACATTGGCCAGCAGCCCCTCCTCGGCGATGGTGCGCTGAACCGCCAGCGCCGCGGCGCAGGCGGTGGCATGGCCGATATAGGTATGACCGTGCTGGAAGAAGCCGCTGCCGCCCACGATGGCGTCGTAGATACGGTCGGTGCACAGGGTGGCGCCGATCGGCTGGTAGCCGGCGCCCAGCCCCTTGGCGATGGTGACGATGTCCGGGACCACGCCATCCTCCGCGCAGGCGAACAGGTGGCCGGTGCGGCCCATGCCGGACATCACCTCGTCCAGGATCAGCAGCACGCCGTACTTGTCGCACACCGCGCGGATGCGCTTCAGGTAGTCGGCCACCGGCGGCACCGCGCCGGCGGTAGCGCCCACCACCGTCTCGGCCACGAAGGCAGCCACGCTGTCCGGTCCGAGTTCGAGGATCTTGGCCTCCAGTTCGTCGGCCAGCCGCTGCGCATACTGCGTGCCGGTCTCGCCCGCGGCCTGGTCGCGGTAGGCATAGCACGGCGAGACATGGTGCGCGGGCACCAGCAGCGGCAGGAAGGGCTCGCGCCGCCAGGCGTTGCCGCCGATGGCCAGCGCGCCCAGCGTATTGCCGTGGTAGCTCTGGCGCCGCGCGATGAAATGGCGGCGCGTGCCCTGCCCGGTCTCGACGAAATACTGGCGCGCGAGCTTGAGCGCAGCCTCCACCGCCTCCGACCCGCCCGAGACGAAGTAGACGTGGTTGAGATCACCGGGTGCCGCCTCCGCCAGCGTGGCCGCGAGCGCCTCCGCCGGTTCCGTGGTGAAGAAGGAGGTATGCGCATAGGCCAGCGTCTGCACCTGGCGCTGGATCGCCTCGATCACGCGCGGATGGCCGTGCCCCAGGCAGGAAACGGCCGCGCCACCGGAGGCATCCAGATAGCGCTTGCCGTTGCTGTCGATCAGTTCGATACCCTGGCCGCCCACGGCCATGGGGAGGGCCTGGCGGGGATTGCGGTGGAATACGTGGGTCATGGAGAAGACGGAGAGGACGTGGCCGCACCGGCCTTGCGCCGGTGCGGCCTGGAAGTCGCCAGTATAGGAAAGCGCCCCGGCCAATGCAACATATGTTTCCTCAATAAAACACAAGATACATGCATTTCAAACCCGGATGGCAGCAGGGGCCAGCACGGCTGTCATGGAAGTTGTGCAACAATCGTTACACTCATCGCCCGGAATTCCCGATGCCATCCGACCCCCTTCAACCGCCACGCAGTCCCGACGAACTGCTCGCCCGGCTGCGCAGCCTGTTTCCCGAACTCAGCGCGCAATTCCAGGGTGGCGCACGCTACCTGCTCGACCATCCGCAAGACATTCCGGTGCTGTCGATGCGCAAGCTGGCCGGCAATGCCGGCGTGCAGCCCGCCACCTTGGTACGCCTGTCGCAGTTCCTCGGTTTCGACGGCTGGCAGAGCCTGCGCGAGTTGTTCGTCGACGTGCTGCGCGCCGGCCCGCAGCCGTACGCCAAGCGTGCCCGCAAGGTGGTGCGTGAGACCGAGTCGGGCAGGATGCTGGCCGAGATGCTGGAAGCGCAGCACCAGAACCTGGACCGCATCGCCAATGCCAACGCGCAATCGCTGCCGCGCGCGGCCGAGCTGATCGCGGCGGCGCCCAGCCTGCACATCGCCGGCTTCCGCGCCTGCTTCCCGATCGCCTTCACCTTCCACTATGTGTACCGGCTGTTCCGCAGTTCGGTGCATCTCGTGCGCGGCGAGGCGGGCACGCTGGAGATGGAACTGCGTGCGCTGGCGCCCGAGGATGCGGTCTTCGTGGCGAGCTTCGCGCCGTACTCGCAGGAGAGCATCCGCGTCGCCACGCTGGCGCGCGCCAGCGGCTGCACGGTCATCGCCCTGACCGACAGCACGGTGTCGCCGATCGCACTGGAGGCCGATTGCACCCTGCTGTTCTCGGTGGAGAGCCCGTCCTTCTTTCCCTCCGTCAGCGCCGGCGTGGCGACCGTCGAAGCCCTGGTCGAGCAACTGCTCGCCAAGCAGGGCAAGGGGGCGATCCGCGCCCTGGAACTGGCCGAAGGCCAGCTCCACCAGGCCGGCGCCTATGCGCCGGCCGGCGGCCGCTAGCGTCCAGGATCCTCAGCCAGCGGAAGCACGCGGCCCGGCAAGAAACCGTGCCAGGCCTGCCGGCGGACCGGGCCGGCGCACCAGCGATGCAGGACACCGGGCGCGCCGGCGCCCTCCTCCCCTGCCGCGGGCCTCATTCGAAGGCCTGGTCGTTCGGGTTGGCGTAGGCCTTCCTGACCATGTCGCTCATCGGGAATTCGAAGTTGATCCCCTTGGGCGGCACCGGCTTGTTGAACCACTTGTCATAGAGCGCCTCGATCTCGCCGCTCTTCATCAGGCCCGTCATCACGCCGTCGACCAGCTGTTTGAAGCCCGGATCGTCCTTGGGCATCATGAAACCGTAGGCCTCGAAGGATTGCGGCGTGCCCACCACGGTCCAGTCGGCAGGATTCTGCGCCAGCGTGCGGGCGCCGGAGAGCAGCACGTCGTCCATCATGAAGGCCGCGACGCGGCCGGACTGCAGGATCAGGAAGGACTCGCCGTAGTCCTTCGCGCTCTGGATGGTGATATTGGCCTTCTTCTCGTCGTTGAGCCGGCGCAGGATACGCTCGGACGTGGTGCCGGCGTTGGTGACCACGGTGCGGCCCGACAGATCGGCGAAATCGTGCACGGGGCCGTCCTTCTTCACCAGCAGGCGCGTGCCGGCCACGAAGAAGGTGGTGGAAAAGGCGACCTGCTGCTGGCGCGCCTTCAGGTTGGTGGTCACGCCGCACTCGAGGTCGACGGTGCCGTTCTGCACCAGCGAGATGCGGTTCTGCGAGGTGACCGGCACCATGCGCACCTGCAGCGCCGGCAGGCCGGTCGCCTTCTTCACCTGGGCGATGACGCGGTCGCAGATGTCCTGCGAGAAGCCCACCACCTTCTGGTTGCTGTCGTAGTACGAGAACGGGATGGACGAGGTGCGGTGCCCGATCGAAATCATGCCGGCCTGCTTGATCTTGCCCAGCGTCGGGCTGGCCGGCACGTCGGCGGCGCCGGCCACGCCCTGGGCCAGCAGGGAGGCCAGGCATGCGGCAACCAGGCTGGTGCGCTTCACGACTTTCATTCAATGCTCCTTGGGTTGGCATCCACGCGATGAGCCATCGCGATCCGGATGCTAAGCAATGAGCAACAACTGTTCCATCATGGATAACCATGAAACATATGTTATGAAATCCGCGAAAAGCAGCACATGGATCACAATAATCGTTCACTCGATGCCGGCGCTGGTGCACGCTGCCGCCCATGCACCCTGCCTGGGCACCGCGCCGACGGCGGCAGGCGTGCGACAATGCGGACCCGTCCGCCCGCGCCTGCAGCCGTTTCCCCGCCGTCATGTCCAGCACCACGCCCCCGCCGACCGAACGCATCGCCCTTGCCGGCCCCGCCGGCCATATCGATGTCCTGCGCGATGCGCCCGTGGGACCGATGCGCGGCGTGGCGGTGGTCGCCCACCCGCACCCCGAACTGGGCGGCACCGCCCTGCACAAGGTGCCGCAGCAACTGGCGCGGGCGCTGCAATCGTTCGGCTTCCTGACACTGCGGCCGAACTTCCGCGGCGTGGGCCGCAGCGAGGGCACGCATGACCAGGGCATCGGCGAGACCGAGGACCTGCTCGCGGTGGTCGCCAGCCTGCGCGCGGCGCATCCGGACGGGGAACTGGCGCTGGCCGGCTTCTCCTTCGGCGCTTTCGTGCAGTCGCACGTGGCCGGGCGCCTGGTGCAGGCAGGCGTGGCGATCCACCACCTGATCCTGGCCGGCATTCCTGCCGGCGCCATCGCCGGCCGCCGCGACTACGACACGCCGGCGGTGCCGGCCCATGCCCTGGTGGTGCACGGCGAACGCGACGAAACCGTGCCGCTGGGCCACGTGTTCGAGTGGGCCCGGCCGCAGCAGCTGCCGGTGGTGGTGATCCCCGGCGCGGACCATTTCTTCAGCGGGCGCCTGCCGGTACTGCGCGGCGTGGCGGAACGCTATCTGCGGCGGCCGCCCGAAGCCGCCTAGCCCGGACCGACGCCTGCCGCTTGGTGCCTGCGCTTGCGGTGGCAGGCCGACCATCTCCTGGCGGTAGCGCACGCCGATGCGGCACCCCGCCCCGGCTCCCCCCCCCCGATCGACGCCGCGGCACAAGCGCACAAGCGGTCATGCCGCGCAAAATCCTGTGGATAAGTCTTGGGATAAGTCCCTGGATAAGTGGCGGGACAAGTGTGGGACAAGTGCGGGAAAACTACCGGATAAGTGCCGGGAAAGCTGTGCGCAAGCTGTGCGCAAGTTGTGGAAACGCTGTGCGCAGCGTGTGGACAGGCGGCCGGCTGCACGCCCGCCCCCCGGCCCGGAAGCAGCCCTAGCCGTCGCGCCGGGCCGCCCTGACCACACAGTCGGACAGCCTGGCGAAGTGCCGCAAGGCGGCCTGGGTCAGTTCGACCTGCTTGCGCCGGGTGTCTTCCGTGTCGGACAACTGGATCCAGCCCTTCTCGCGCATGGACTTCAAGCGCGCATGCAGGGTCGAGGGAGAGCCCAGCTCGGCGTGGTGGATCAGGTCGCGCACGGAGAGCTGTGCCTTGGCCAGGCCGGCACGGCCGACACACTCCAGGATGCGCTGCTCCAGAGGATCCAGCGCGGGCAGCGAAGGCAGGCCGCGCACCGCTTCGGCAAGTTGCAGGAAACGCAAATAAATGTCAGCGGGTCGGGTCATGGGGTCGTTCCGAGGCTGGCGTCAGACTGGTTTGCGCTATGATCGGCACTCCGTTTCCGGCCGCCCGTTCACGCGCGCAGCCGCCATTCTATGTCAATGACCAAGCTCCGCCTGCAGGCCGGCATGGTGCTGGCGACGCTGCTGCTGTTCGTCGCGGCCCTGGCCTTGAACGAGTGCGTGTTCGCCCGCTCGGAATACGTGCGCGGCATCAACTGGATCTACCTGCCGGCAGGCGTGCGCCTGCTGTGCACCCTGCTGTTCGGCGAAGCCGGCGCGGTCGGCCTGCTGTTCGCGTCCTGGCTGGTCTGCTTCGGTTACTTCTTCCCGCACGACTTCAGCCGCGCCTTCATGGGTGGCATCATCGCCGCCGTCGCACCCTACCTTGTCTACCGGCTGGCGCAGCTGCGCTTCGGCCTGAAGGCCTCGCTGGTCAACCTGACACCGCGGCGCCTGCTCGCCTGCGTCCTTGCCTATTCGGTCGCCAGCCCGCTGCTGTACCACGCATGGCTGTTCCTCAGCGGCGCGCGGGAACACCTGCTGCAGGGCCTGCTGGTGATGTTCGTGGGCGACCTCAGCGGCACGCTGATCGTGATCTACACGCTCAAGGGGCTGCTGACCCTGTGCACCCGCCGCTCGACCAAGCTGCCCTGCTGAAGTCGCAGGTGCGGGCACGAAAAGGCCCGCGCGACAGCGGGCGCGGGCTCGGGATCCTTGCGCAGATGGTTTGCCCACAGGAGCGTCATGGGTGGATCGCAGCGCGGGGAAGAGCGCGGGGAAAAACAAGTGTGAAGCGCGTCTTTCCGTTTGCGGAGGCGACGGATATATCCCCTCCATGCGCGGCCATGATGGCGCGCGTGATCGGCAGGCCAAGGCCGCTGCTGTCGGATTCCGGGCGCACCCGCGACTTGTCGCCGCGAAAAAACCGGTCAAACAACGATGCCAGCAGCTCGACGGCAATCTCCGGGCCGGTGTTCTCCACGGCGATGCTGACTTCGTGCATATCGGAGCTCGCCTCGATCAGGACTTTCCCATCAGCCGGCGTATGGCGCAATGCGTTGGACAGCAAGTTGCTCAGCGCCCGTCGCAGCATCAGGCGATCTCCCTCGATCGTGGCTTGCCCCCGCCATTCGAATTCAATGCCCTTGTCTTCGGCCAATGCCTCGTAGAACTCGAACAGCGCGGACACTTCGGACTCGACGGAGATGACCTCCTTGTGTGGCAGGTCAAGGCCGTGCTCCATCTTGGCCAGGTAGAGCATGTCGGAGACCATCCGCGAAAGCCGTTGCAACTCCTCGGCATTGGAGGCGAGTATCTCGCGATACCTGGCGGCGTCCCGGGGCTGCGAAAGCGCGACCTGCGTCTGGGTCATCAGGTTTGTCAGCGGTGTGCGCAGGTCATGTGCCAGGTCTGACGAGAAGTCCGACAGCCGCCGGAAGTCGTCCTGCAAGCGGTCGAGCATGGCATTCAGATCGGATGCCAGGTCCGCCATTTCCACCGGTACGGCATCGACCGGCATTCTCTCGGAGAGCTTCTCGCCCGTGACGGTCTGCGCGCGCGATGCCATGGTCCGCAGCGGCAGCAAGCCGCGCCGCGCCGCCCACCAGCCGAGGACGCCGCTGGCAAGCGCCGCCAGCGCGACATAGAAGACCAATGACTTGCGGAATGCCCGCATGAAATGCGCATGGATCTCGGTGTCCATGGCAAGAACGACTTCCACGGATTGGCCATCCTGCGCCACCATCGATGCCCGCAGCGCGCGATACGCCTTGCCGGCGTCGGTCCACTGGATGACGTCACCCTTGTCACCGTGCTGCTCCAGCGCCTCGAGGGCGAGCGTGGTGTCGAATCCGGGCGAGGCATAGTGTGTGCGACCCGGAGCATCGCGCACCAATACCAGCAGCCCTGCGTGATGCTGGTAGGTCTCGGTGAGACGTGCTGGCAATGTCGCGGTCGAACCCATGGTAATGGTGCTTTCCACCAGGCGCATATTGTCGCGCAGCATGACGTAGTCTTCGTCGGCAAAATGCCGGTTCATGGCCGTGTAGATCAGCAGGCCAAGTCCTAGCAGCACGCAGGTCGACGACAGGGAGAACAATGCCGTCAGGCGCGTGGTGAGCGAATACCTGCGCATCAGGCGTCGTCCCCGGGTGCCTCCAGCACGTAACCCATGCCGCGTATCGTCTGGATCAGCTTCGTTTCGTATTCGTCGTCGATCTTCGCGCGCAGGCGACGGATGGCAACGTCGATGACATTGCTGTCGCTGTCAAAATTCATGTCCCAGATCTGGGAGGCGATCAAGGACCGAGGCAGCACTTCGCCCCGACGTCTCGCCAGCAGCTCGAGCAGTGCGAACTCCTTGTTGGTCAAGACGATCTTGCGACCGGCCCGGATAGCCCGGCGGCGCGCGAGATCCAGTACCAGGTCGCCGACCTGAACGCGATCGATGGGCTGGCTACCGGCGCCGCGCCGCAGCAGTGTCCTGACCCTGGCAAGCAGTTCGGCAAAGGCGAACGGCTTCACCAGATAGTCATCGGCACCCAGTTCCAGACCCTTCACGCGATCGGCGACGCTGTCTCGCGCTGTCAGGAACAGAGCGGGCACGGGATTCTCCGAGGCACGCAAGCGCTGCAAGACTTTCCAGCCATCCAGGTCCGGGAGCATGACATCGAGAATCAACAGGTCGTAGCTCTCCGTCGAGGCCATATGCAGGCCGTCCTGACCATTGCGCACGAGATCCACCACAAAACCTGCTTCCGAGAGGCCCTGGCGCAGGTATTCGCCCGTCTTCGCTTCATCCTCGACCACCAGCAGCTTCATCGCCTCTCCCCGTCCGCACGCATCCTGGATTCCCTTGATCCCGAAACGACGCCAGTGTACGGGCTGGAGGGAACATTACGCCCACCTTACTGGAATGTAATATTCGAGTCATTTCAAAGTTAGCCCGGGATCTCTAATCTTCGCTCGTGGCACCATTGCGAGGTGCCAGAGAAATAGGGAAGAGGAACCACTTCATGCGTTCGAAAACCTCCGCGGGCTTCGTTCTGCCCGGGCCTCATGGCCTTTCCAGGCGTCGCTTCGTCCAGGGACTGGCTGCCGGTGGCGTACTGGGAGCACTAGGCGGATTGCCGACGGGAGCCTGGCCTCAAGCGACATCCGCCCGGCCACACGCCGGCAGCGGTACTGCGCCCGTGCTGCGCGGTAGCGAGTTCGATCTGGTCATCGAGGATGCCGCGGTGAACTTCACCGGCAGGCCGGGCGTTGCGCAGACCATCAACGGAATGCTGCCTGGCCCCACGCTGTGCTGGCGCAAGGGCGATACCGTCACCATTCGTGTCACGAACCGCCTGAACGAGCCAACCTCGATCCATTGGCACGGCATCATCCTGCCGTTCCAGATGGACGGGGTGCCCGGCATCAGCTTTGCCGGGATCGCGCCCGGCGAAACGTTCACATACCGGTTCAAGGTCGAGCAAACGGGCAGCTACTGGTATCACTCGCACTCGGGCTTCCAGGAGATGACGGGCGTCTACGGTGGCCTGATCATCGAAGGCGACGGCGACCCCGTCCGCGCCGACCGGGACTACTCCGTGCTGTTGTCGGACTGGACAGACGAGGACCCGATGCGGGTGCTCTCCAAGCTCAAGGTCCGGAGCGACTATTACAACTACAACCAGCCCACGGTCCTGGATTTCTTCCGTGACATCTCCCATGACGGCCTCAAGGCCGCCTTGGACAAGCGGAAGATGTGGAACCAGATGCGAATGAACCCGACGGATCTTGCCGACCTGTCCGGGGCAACGCTCACCTACCTCATGAACGGGGTCACGCCTGCCGGCAACTGGACGGGGCTTTTCCGTCCGGGCGAAAAGGTGCGGCTCCGCTTCATCAATGGTGCGGGCAATACCTTCTACGATGTGCGCATTCCGGGACTCAAGCTTAAGGTGGTCCAGGTCGATGGCCAGAACATCGAACCGGTCACCATCGACGAATTCCGCTTCGGGCCTGGCGAGACATGCGACGTGCTGGTCGAACCGACCGACGAAGCTCACACCATCTTTGCGCAAAGCATGGACCGGACAGGCTTTGCCCGCGGCACGCTGGCCGCTCGTGAGGGGCTTCAGGCGCCGGTGCCCGCGCCGGACAAGGTGGAATGGCTCGCCATGGCCGACATGATGGGGAGCATGGGCCATGGCGGCATGGATCATGCCGCGATGAACCATGGAGCCATGCCCATGGAGCACAGCCAGCATGGTGGCATGGCGATGGACCATAGCCAGCACACCATCTCCGGCAGGCAAGGCATGGAGGTGGCAGATCCGCTCAAGGTGCCCAGCACGAAGGCGCGGCACGCGCGCACGGAGTACGGCGCCAGCACGGACATGCGTGTCGACATGGCACGGACCAATCTCGACGATCCCGGCATCGGACTGCGCAACAACGGGCGACGCGTCCTGACTCTGTCGGACCAGCACACGATTGGCGGCGCGATGGATGCGCGCGGCCCGGGGCGCGAGGTGGAGCTGCACTTGACGGGAAACATGGAACGCTATGCCTGGTCGCTCGACGGCGTGGAATTCGGCCAGTCGACGCCTGTCTTCTTCAAGCACGGCGAGCGACTACGGGTCATCCTGCACAACGACACGATGATGACGCACCCGATGCATCTGCACGGCATGTGGAGCGAGCTGGAAACGCCGGACGGATCTTTTCAGGCGCGGCGCCACACCATTCCCGTGCAGCCGGCGCAACGCATCAGCTTTCTGGTCACGGCCGATGCGCTGGGGCGCTGGGCATGGCACTGCCACCTGATGCTGCATATGGACGCAGGCATGTTCCGCGAAGTGGTGGTGGCCTGATGCTTCAGTTCCCGAAGGCTTATCGCATGCGCCATCCGAAAGCGACACTGCTTGCCGTGCTGGTCGCCGGCACAACCACGATGCCGGCATGGGCGCAACATTCCCATGGCGACCATGCCGCGCCACAGGCTGCGGGTGCCGCCCCCTCAGCGCCCGGGGCCGAGGGTGCGTCCGCAGCGCCGCTGCAAGGCATGGATGGCGACACCATGCCAACGATGGATGGCGGCGAGATGCAGGGCATGGACGGAGAGCCGATCCAGACCATGGACGGTGCGTCACCGCCGACGACGACCATGGACCATGGCGACATGCAGATGCAGGGTGGCAGCGCCCCCGCCGATGCTCGTGATCCACATGCCTATTCAGGTGGATACCAACTCGGTGTCGGAAAATACGCGCTCGGTGACCATCGCCAGCTTCATATGGCAGACGAACACCTGTTCGCGTCGGTGCTTGTCGATCGACTCGAATGGACGCGCGGAGCCGACAGCAATGCTGCATCGTACGAGGCGCAAGCCTGGTTCGGAAGCACCTACAACAAGTTCGTGATCAAGGCGGAAGGCGAGGCTGAGCGCGGAAAGGTCCATGACGCACGCACGGAACTCCTGTGGGGCCACGCGGTGGCAACGTACTGGGACACGCAACTGGGTTTCCGCAACGATGCCGGCTATGGACGCCCAGGCCGCAACTGGCTCGCATTCGGTGTGCAGGGACTGGCTCCCTACTGGTTCGAGGTGGACGCAACGGGATACGTCGGCACCGAAGGCCGCACTGCACTGCGGCTGTCCGCCGAATACGAACTGCTGATCACCCAGCGGTTGATCCTGCAGCCGCGCCTCGAGGCCAATCTGTACGGCAAGAGCGATCCTGCCGTGGGCGTCGGCAGCGGCCTTTCAAACGGCACCATCGGGATTCGATTGCGTTATGAAATCAGCCGGCAGTTCGCCCCGTACATCGGCGTCGAACGGTACCAGACGTTCGGCAACACGGCGGACCTGGTCCGGGCCTCTGGCGGCCGCAGTGGAGAAACGCGGTTTGTTGCCGGTGTACGGCTCTGGTTCTGATTCCCGCATCATCACCATCGAAGGAAAGTCCATGACATCCATGATCTCCGCGGCTAGGCCGCTGCTGGCGGCCGCCGCCATCCTTGCCAGCACCGCTGCGCTGGCACATCCCAGGCTGGTCAGTTCATCGCCCGCCGAAGGGGCGGAAGGCGCCGCCCCCCAAAGGATCGAACTGCACTTCTCCGAGAACCTGGTCAAGCAATTCTCCGGCGCCAATCTGGTCATGACCGGCATGCCGGGAATGAGCGATCACGCCGCCATGAAGGTGACCAGCTCGGTCTCCGGGGGCGACGATCCGAAGACCATGCTCATTACGCCGAAGAGCCCATTGGTGCCGGGCACCTACCGTGTGGAGTGGCGTGCCGTGTCCTCGGATACACACTCGATCACGGGTGCCATCAACTTCAAGGTGAACTGAGCGCATGCAGGTCGACTGGATGAATGTACTGGTGCGATTCGCACTGTATCTGGATCTGATGCTCGTGTTCGGCCTGCCCATGTTTGCCTGCTATGCGTTGCAAGGCGCCGAACGGATCTCCCCGCTCGCGCGCCAGTACATCAAGTGGACCGCCGCGGCCAGCGCGGCGGGCATCATGCTGTCTGGAATCGAGATGCTTGTGATGGCAAAAGCCATGACCGGAGCCTCGGCATACTCGGATCTGAGCGTCCACGTCTTCGAGATGATGGTGACCGGAACCGGCTTCGGTACCGCATGGTCCGGTCGACAGATCGGGCTGCTCGCCAGCCTCCTCATCACGCTCGCCTTGGCAAGGCGACCCTCCGCTCAGATCCGCCTGCTGGCACTGACGGGGGCGGTGGCGCTGTCCTCGCTGGCCTGGGCGGGGCACGGCGCCATGGACGACGGGGATCGCCGCGTCATCCACCTGCTCGCCGATATCGCGCATCTGCTCGCGGCCGGGGCATGGGTCGGCGCGCTCGCCGCCTTCGTTCTGCTTGGCAAGGCGACGCAACGTGATGCGACCCTGCTGAGTCTTCTGGCGCGGACTGCGCATGGTTTCGCGCGGCCAGGGAGTGTCATCGTGGCAACGCTGGTCGTAACCGGTACCGCAAACTATTGGCTCATCGCCGGGTTGCCCTCGGCATCCGCAATGCGCACGTCTTACGGCATGTTGCTGCTGATCAAGCTCGCACTGTTCGGGACCATGCTCGTCATGGCGGCGTTGAACAGGTATCGGCTGACTCCCAGGCTGGCTGCCGAGATCCGGATCGGCAACGCAGTGGGAGCCAGCCGGGCCCTGCGCAGAAGCCTGCAGTGGGAGATGGCGACGTCGATCGCGGTGCTCGTCGCAGTTGCGATCCTGGGCGTGTTATCGCCAGACGCCTAAGGTGCCGCTCGGATATCGGGAACCTGCGACAGACGCGCCGCGATCGCTTCCGGCGTATCTGGTGCCTTCCTTCGTGTGGCGAACATCTGTTGACGGCCTCGTGGTCGCCTGAGATGAAACAAAAACCCCGCACGAGGCGGGGTAGATGTTGACAGCTTTCCGTGACGGAATCTCAGAACGGGATATCGTCGTCCATGTCCTCGAAGCCGTTCGACGGTGCCTGCTGCTGGCGCCGTGCGCCGCCCTGCTGGCCACCGCCCTGACCGCCGCCCTGACCGCCGCCCTGGCCGCGGCCACCGCCGTAGCCACCGCCCGAGGCCTCGCGGCCGCCGCCGTAGCCACCACCACCGCCACCGCCGCCCATGTCGTCACCGCCGCCACCCATACCCTGGCGCGCCCCCAGCATCTGCATCTGGTCGGCGACGATCTCGGTGCTGTACTTGTCCTGGCCGGACTGGTCCTGCCACTTGCGGGTGCGGATGCGCCCTTCGATGTAGACCTGGGAGCCCTTGCGCAGGTACTGGCCGGCGATCTCGGCGAGCTTGCCGAAGAAGGCCACGCGGTGCCATTCGGTCAGCTCCTTCATGTCGCCGCTGGCCTTGTCGCGATAGCGGTCGGTGGTAGCCAGGCGGATGTTGGTCACGGCGTCGCCGCTGGGCATGTAGCGGGTTTCCGGGTCCGCGCCCAGGTTGCCGACGAGAATGACTTTGTTGACCGATGCCATATGATGATCTCCGAAGACCACGCCCTGCGAGTCCAGACAAGTGGCGTGGCAATACCCTGACGATTGCTGCGAGGCGCCGTGGCGGCATCGCGGCCGCCGCTGCGCGCCAGCTGGCGCAACGGCATCCGGACGCGCATCGGCGGCCACGTAAACGAACAACGCGCACCCGGCCAGGAAGTCGGGCGCGCGGTCATGCTAAAGCCTGCGGCTGGCCGGAAACGTTGCAAAACGACGCGATTCGATGTGATCGATGCGCCGGCGCGGCCGGCCGGGCCGCTCAGTGCTCCGGCTAGTGCGCCGGTGCCGGCGTGCCGCCCTGACCCCGGGCCGGCGGCGGCTTCATGCTCCAGGCGATTATAAGCCAGAGCACCAGCACGGCCGCGCAGGCATAGAACACGGCGCCATGTCCCTCGTGCTTGAGGATCCAGCCGCCCACGGCGCCGCCCAGGAACAGGCCAAGCGCCTGCGTCGTGTTGTACACGCCCAGCGCCGCGCCGCGCGAGGCCGCCGCGTAGCGCGACACCAGCGAGGGCTGCATGGCTTCCAGCACGTTGAAGGCGACGAAGAACAGCAGCAGGACGCCGACGATGCTCCAGAAACCGTGCACGCCCGCGAACAGCAGCTGCACCACCGTCATCAGCGCCACCGAGCTGAGCAGCACGGGACGTACCTTGCCATAGCGTTCGGCCGCCATCATCGGAGCCAGCATCAACAGGAAGGACACCAGCACCACCGGCAGGTAGACCTTCCAGTGCTGGTCCAGCGGCATGCCCGCCTCGGTCAGCATGGCCGGCACCACCATGAACATCGCCACCTGGCTCGCGTGCAGGGCCAGCACGCCGACGTTGAGGCGCGCCAGGTCGGCATTGAGCAGCACGCTGCGGAACGGCAGGCGCACCGGATGCGGCGGCGGCGGGCTCGGCACCACGAACAGGGTGACGCCGATCGCCACCACGCCCAGCACCGACATCAGCGCGAAGATGCCGTGCATGCCGATCGAGTGCAGCAGCGGCGAGGCGATCACCAGCGACAGGGCAAAGGTCAAGCCGATGCTGCCGCCGACCATGGCCATGGCCTTGGTGCGGTGCCGCTCGCGCGTGAGGTCGGCAATGCAGGCGGTGATGGCCGCCGAGATCGCGCCCATGCCTTGCAGCGCGCGGCCGATGATGATGCCGGTCAGCGTATCCGAGAAGGCGGCCACCGCGCCGCCGGCGATGAACAGCAGCAGGCCGCCGACCATCACCGGCTTGCGGCCGATGCGATCGGACAGCCAGCCGAGCGGAATGTGCAGGAAGGCCTGCATCAGGCCATAAATGCCCATCGCCAGGCCGACGCGCTGGGCGTCGTGGCCGTCGGGCAGGCCGCGCGCGTATTCGGCGAACACCGGCAGGATCAGGAACAGGCCCAGCATGCGCAGGGCGAAGATGCTGGCCAGCGACAGGCTGGCACGCAGTTCGGCGCGGGTCATGCGCTCGCGCGCGGCGCCGGCCTGGGCGTCCGTGGCGGCACCTTGGGAAGAAGACGGGATCGACGGCATCGCGGTCGTTGGGGGAAAGGTTCGGACAGGTCGGCAGCTGCGCACTCCGGCCCGGCGGCCAACCGGCGCCGGCAGATTCGATCGCGCCGGCGGCGGGAAGTTGCCGGCTTCGCGGCGGGCACGGCCTGCGACCGATCGCCGCAGCAGCCTGCCGCTCGTGGCGGCATCCGGCGCGCCTGGACAGGCTGACAACCCGGGAAACCGAAGTTCGGTATATTAACAGGTTTGCCCCTTCGCGCTTCGCGGGCCACATCCCCGGCCCTGCCTTGAAAACAGGCGTGCCTGGGCACACTTTTCCCGCTTCGCCTCTTGCTGGCCCGCCCCGCCTCCCGGCCTGCCCGGCGGCACTGGAAATGGCGCATGATGCACATTAAGGAAGCGGCCTGGCGGGGACGGGCCTGAATGCGTGAGAACTCGGCGTATGGACGAAATCAAGATCCGTGGGGCACGTACCCATAACCTGAAGAACATCAATCTCGACCTGCCGCGCAACCAGCTGGTCGTGATCACCGGCCTGTCGGGCTCGGGCAAGTCGTCGCTGGCCTTCGACACGCTCTATGCCGAAGGCCAGCGGCGCTACGTCGAGTCGCTGTCGGCCTACGCGCGCCAGTTCCTGCAGATGATGGAAAAGCCCGACGTCGACCTGATCGAGGGCCTGTCCCCTGCCATCTCCATCGAGCAGAAGGCCACCAGCCACAACCCGCGCTCCACCGTGGGCACGGTGACCGAGATCCACGACTACCTGCGCCTGCTGTTTGCGCGCGCCGGCACCCCGTACTGCCCCGACCACGGGCTGGCCCTGGAGGCGCAGAGCGTGTCGCAGATGGTGGATGCCGTGCTGGCGCTGCCCGAGGACACCAAGCTGATGATCCTGGCGCCGGTGGTCACCGATCGCAAGGGCGAGCACGGCGACCTGTTCGACGCCATGCAGGCGCAGGGCTTCGTGCGCTTCCGCATCCGCTCGGGCGGCGGCGCCGCGCACGAGGCGCCGGCCGCGGTCTACGAGGCCGACGCCCTGCCCAAGCTGAAGAAGACCGAGAAGCACACCATCGACGTGGTGGTGGACCGCGTCAAGGTGCGCGCCGACATCAAGCAGCGCCTGGCCGAGTCCTTCGAGACCGCGCTGCGCCTGGCTGACGGCCGTGCCGTCGCGCTGGAGCTCGACAGCGGGCATGAGCACCTGTTCAGCTCCAAGTTCGCCTGCCCGATCTGCTCCTATTCGCTGCAGGAGCTGGAGCCGCGGCTGTTCTCCTTCAACAACCCGATGGGCGCCTGCCCGAGTTGCGATGGCCTGGGCCAGATCACCTTCTTCGATCCGAAGCGGGTGGTGGCCTTTCCCAATCTGTCGCTGGCCTCGGGTGCGATCAAGGGCTGGGACCGCCGCAACCAGTTCTACTTCCAGATGCTGCAGAGCCTGGCGGCCTTCTACGACTTCGACACCGACACCCCCTTCGAGGACCTGCCGGAAACGGTGCAGAAGGTGGTGCTGCACGGCTCGGGCGAGCAACAGATCCCGTTCTCCTACATCAACGAGCGCGGGCGCACCACGGTGCGCGAGCATGCCTTCGAGGGCATCATCCCCAACCTGGAGCGGCGCTACCGCGAGACCGACTCGGTGGCGGTGCGCGAGGAACTGGCCAAGTACCAGAACAACCAGCCCTGCCCGGCCTGCCAGGGCACGCGCCTGCGCACCGAGGCGCGCCACGTCAAGGTCGGCGACGGCGGGCAGGCACGCGCCATCTTCGAGATCAATGGCTGGCCGCTGCGCGACGCGCTGACCTGGTTCCTGACGCTGGACCTGCACGGCGCCAAGCGCGAGATCGCCGACAAGATCGTCAAGGAAATCACTGCGCGGCTGAACTTCCTCAACAATGTCGGGCTGGACTACCTGTCGCTGGAGCGCAGCGCCGACACGCTGTCGGGCGGCGAGGCCCAGCGCATCCGCCTCGCCTCGCAGATCGGCTCGGGCCTGACCGGCGTGATGTACGTGCTGGACGAGCCGTCGATCGGCCTGCACCAGCGCGACAACGACCGCCTGATCGGCACCCTCAAGCACCTGCGCGACATCGGCAACTCGGTGCTGGTGGTCGAGCATGACGAAGACATGATCCGCGCCAGCGACTACGTGGTCGACATGGGCCCGGGCGCCGGCGTGCACGGCGGCATGGTGGTGGCCGAAGGCACGCCGGGCGAGGTCGAGGCGGCGCCCGCCTCGCTGACCGGCCAGTACCTGTCCGGCGCGCGCCGCATCGCGGTGCCGGCCGAGCGCGCCGCACCCGACGCGGAGCGCCTGCTGCGCATCGTCAACGCCAGCGGCAACAACCTGAAGCACGTCAACGCCGAGATCCCGGTCGGGCTGCTGACCTGCGTCACCGGCGTGTCCGGCTCGGGCAAGTCGACGCTGATCAACGATACGCTGTACAACGCCGTGGCACGCCACCTGTACGGCTCCACGCCGGAGCCGGCGCCCTACGAGCGCATCGACGGGCTGGAGCACTTCGACAAGGTCATCAACGTCGACCAGAGCCCGATCGGGCGCACGCCGCGCTCGAACCCCGCCACCTACACCGGCCTCTTCACGCCGATCCGCGAGTTGTTCGCCGGGGTGCCATCGGCCAAGGAACGCGGCTACGACCCGGGCCGCTTCTCCTTCAACGTCAAGGGCGGACGCTGCGAGTCCTGCCAGGGCGACGGCGTGATCAAGGTGGAGATGCACTTCCTGCCCGACGTCTACGTGCCCTGCGATGTCTGCCACGGCAAGCGCTACAACCGCGAGACACTGGAGGTGCTGTACAAGGGCCGCAACATCTCCGAGGTGCTCGAACTGACGGTGGAGCAGGCGCACGAGTTCTTCGGCGCGGTGCCGGTGATCCGGCGCAAGCTGCAGACCCTGCTCGACGTCGGCCTGGGCTACATCCGGCTGGGGCAGTCGGCCACCACGCTGTCCGGCGGCGAGGCGCAGCGCGTCAAGCTGTCGCTGGAACTCTCCAAGCGCGACACCGGCCGCACCCTGTACATCCTCGACGAGCCCACCACCGGCCTGCACTTCCATGACATCGAGCTGCTGCTCAAGGTCATCCACAAGTTGCGCGACCAGGGCAATACGGTGGTCATCATCGAGCACAACCTGGACGTGATCAAGACCGCGGACTGGCTGCTCGACCTGGGTCCCGAGGGCGGCGCCGGCGGCGGGCAGATCGTCGCGCGCGGCACGCCGGAGGATGTCGCGGCCAGCAAGGCGAGCTTCACCGGCCGCTACCTGGCACCGCTGCTGACGCGCGGCTAGGCGTTCGCCGCCGCGCTTGCCATGGCGCTTGCATTCGCGCCGGCGGCACCTACCATGGACTGCAGCGGCGCCCCACGGCGCCGCCCGAGCAGGAGTCCCGTCATGGATGCCGCCGTCAGCCTGAGCCTGGTCCAGGTCGCCAAACCCGAGGCGGCCAACTTCATCTTCGGCCAATCCCACTTCATCAAGACCGTGGAAGACATCCACGAGGCCGTGGCGGGCACCGTGCCCGGCGCACGCTTCGGGCTGGCCTTCTGCGAGGCCTCCGGCAAGCGCCTGGTGCGCTGGTCCGGCACCGAGGAAGCGCTGGTCGACCTGGCCTGCGAGAACGCCCTGGCGGTCGGCGCCGGCCACAGCTTCTTCCTCTTCCTGGGCGACGGGCTGTTTCCCGTCAATGTGCTGGCGGCCGTGCGGGCGGTGCCCGAGCTATGCCGCATCTACTGCGCCACGGCCAACCCGGTGCAGGTCATCGTGGCGCAGACGGCGCAGGGACGCGCGGTGCTCGGCGTGGTGGACGGCGCCGGTCCGCTCGGCCTCGAGACCGAGGCGGACATTGCCGAACGGCGGGGCCTGCTGCGCGCGCTCGGCTACAAGCTGTAGGCTTGCGCCGGCGGCGGCGTGCTGCGTTCAGTGCGCCTGCGGTACCGGTGCCGCGGGCGGCGCGTCGCCTTCCTTCAGGCGGCTGCGATTCAGCACCCCGGCCTGCTCCAGCACCGGGTAGGCGGTCGCGCAGAACAGCGAATTCAGGCGCTTCAGGTCGCTGATCACGTCGAGATGCAGCGAACTGGTCTCGATGCTCTCGGCGGTCTGCTCGGCCACGCGGTGCAGGTGGGAACGCGCGAACTTGAATTCCAGCTCGCGGAAGTTGGCCTTCTCCGCCATCAGTTGCTGCGCGCTCTTCAGGTCGCCGTTGAGGAAGACCGACAGGCCCAGCCGCAAGTTGGCCACCAGGCGCGCGTGCATCTCGGCGATCTCCTGCATGCCGGCCGCGGAGAAGGCCAGGTTGTGCGCGATCTTCTTGTCGCGCGCATCCAGCAGCAGGCGCTCGATGATGTCGCCGGCATGCTCCAGGTTGATGGTCAGCGAGATGATCTCGGTCCAGCGCTGGCCGTCGCGCTCGTCGAGGGCCTCCAGGCTGATGCGGGTCAGGTAGAGCTTGATCGCGGTGTAGAGGTCGTCGACCTCGTTGTCGATGCGGCAGGTGGCTGCCGCCAGCTTGGCATCGTTGTTGCGCAGCACGCGCAGCATATTGTCGAGCATCTGCTCGATGCGGTCGCCGATGCGCAGCACCTCGCGCGCGGCATTGGCCAGCGCCAGCGTCGGCGTCGGCAGCGCGGCCTGGTCGAGGTAGCGCGGCGTGACCTGGCTTTCTCCCGTATTGCGCCCCGGCAGCACCGCTTCGCACAGGCGCGCCAGCGGCCCGGTGGCGCCCAGCAGCAGCGCGGCCAGCCCGATATTGAACAGCAGGTGGAAGCTGACCACCTGCCGCTGCGCATCGGCGCCCAGCAGGGCGAGCAGGTCCTGTGCCTGCGTCAGCAGCGGCAGCGCGACCAGGCAGCCGAGCAGGCGCGAGAGCAGATTGCCGAGCGCCACGCGCTTGCCCGGCTGGTTGTTGCCCGAGGTGGTCAGCATGGCGGAAATGCCGGAGCCGAGGTTGGCGCCCAGCACCAGCGCCAGGGCCACGTGGATCGACACCACCCCGGCCGAGGCCAGCGCACCGCAGAACAGCACCACCGCCAGGCTCGAGTAGCACAGGATGGTGATCAGCGCGCCGATCAGCATGTCCAGCGAAGGGTCGCCGGTCAGGGTGCTGAACAGCACCTTGACGCCGGCCGCCTGCACCACGGGACGGGTGGCGATCGAGATCAGTTCCAGCGCCAGCGTGATCAGCCCCAGCCCGATCAGCACCCGCCCGACGTGGCCCGGCTTGCTGCCCTTCCACGACAAGTGAAGGATCACGCCGACGAAGATCAGCAGCGGTGACAGCCACGACAGGTCGAGCGAGAACACCTGCACCATCAGCGCCGTGCCGACGTTGGCGCCCAGCATGATGGCCAGCGCCGGCGCCACTGCGATCAGGCCCTGGCCGACGAAAGAACTGACGATGACCGCGGTCGCATTGCTGCTCTGGACCAGGCCGGTAACGCCCAGGCCGGCGAGAAAGGCGGTGAAGCGGTTGGAGATGCTGGCCGACAGCACGTGGCGCAGGTTGGCGCCGTACACGCGCAGGATGCCGACCTTGACGATGTTGGTTCCCCAGACCAGCAGGGCGACGCCCGAGAGGAGATGAAGTAGAACGCCCATGGGAGCCCTTCTGCGACCGGTGCCAGGCGGCTGCGGGCGCAGGCGGGCCCGGTCATCGTGTCGTTATCAAGGGGGCATTATGCGCGTCCCCCCGGGTGGGGGCAACATCATAGGACCGGTCGGAAAATCCCCGTGCCCCTTGCCCGCCCCAGCACCGGGCCGGCGCCACACCACCGTTGCAGCGGCGCCACGCCGGAGCGGCCGCCCCGCCTCAGGGCAATGCGACCCTGATGCCGAGCGCGAGGAAGATCGCGCCGGCCACGCGGTCCAGCCAGCGGCCGGCGCCGGGACGGCGCCGCAGCCAGCCGCCGAGCGTGCCGGCGCACAGCGCGAAGGCGGTGAACACCACCGCCGTCTGCAGCATGAACACCACGCCCAGCAGCAGCATCTGCCAGCCGGCGTCGGCGGCATCGGCCTTGACGAACTGCGGCAGGAACACCAGGAAGAAGAGCGTGACCTTGGGATTCATCAGGTTGGCCAGCACGCTCTGGCGGAACACCTTGCCGAGCGGCACGGCGGCGCTGTCCATGCCGCCGGCCAGCGCACCGCGCGAGCGCAGGGCCTGGACGCCGAGCCAGACCAGGTAGGCCGCGCCGGCCAGCTTGATGGCCTCGAACACCAGCGGAGACGAACGCAGCACGGCGGCCAGCCCGACGGCTGCCACCACCGTGTGGACCAGACACCCGGAGGCGAAGCCCAGCCCGGCCGCCACGCCGGCGCGCCGGCCCTGCGCCATGCCGCGCGCCAGCACCTGGAGATTGTCCGGCCCGGGCGCCACCGTGATGGCCACCGAGGTGATCAGGAAGAGCAGCAGGTCAGGCATGGGGAATGGCTCCGGCAAGGGCGATCGGCGGATCGGTCTGGTGCGGCGGCGATCCGGCGCGCGGGACACCGTCCGCGCGCCGGCTGAGGCATCAGTGGCCGTCGAAGCCGCACACCGTGAACAACGGCAGGCCGGCGTCGCGCAGCAGGCGCGAGCCGCCCAGCTCGGGCAGGTCGACGATGGCCGCCCCCTCCACCACCACGCCGCCCAGGCGCTCCAGCAGCTTGCGGCCGGCCATCATGGTGCCGCCGGTGGCGATCAGGTCGTCGATCAGCAGCACGCGGTCGCCGCGCTTGCAGGCGTCGGCGTGGATCTCGACGGTGGCGCTGCCGTATTCCAGCTCGTATTCCTCCGCCACGGTCTGGTAGGGCAGCTTGCCCTTCTTGCGGATCGGCACGAAGCCCAGGTTCAGTTCGTAGGCGACGATCGCGCCCAGGATGAAGCCGCGCGCATCGATGCCGGCGACCAGGTCGAGCCGGGCATCCATGTAGCGGTGCACGAAGACGTCCACCAGCACGCGCAGGGTCTTGGGATCCTGCAGCAGCGGCGTGATGTCGCGGAACTGCACGCCGGGCAGCGGCCAGTCGGGCACGGTGCGGATGCGGTCGCGCAGGTAGCTGGAGACGTCGCCCAGTTCGGGCGAGTCGATCTTGATGTCGGTCATGGTGTCGGGGGACCTGGAGCGGTACGTGAATTGCCTTAGGAAAACGTCTGCGGGCGTCCGGCCGCGGTGCCTCGGGCCTGGCCGCCATGGCGTGGCCGCGCCTGCGGTATCGGGCTACCACCCGCACCGGGGCGGACGGCAACACAATGGACTGCACCGTCAGATACGGAGCCGCGGCGCCGGAATCGGTCCGGCACCGGCCGTGCAACCCGTAACCATAGCAGGAGACAGCAATGGCCAAGAAGATTTTGATGCTGGTCGGCGACTATGCCGAAGACTACGAGACCATGGTTCCCTTCCAGGCGCTGCAGATGGTGGGGCACACCGTGCACGCCGTCTGCCCGGACAAGAAGGCGGGTGACCAGTGCGCCACCGCGATCCACGACTTCGAAGGCGACCAGACCTACAGCGAGAAGCGCGGCCACAACTTCACGCTGAACGCCACCTTCGCCGAAGTGGACCCGGCGGCCTACGACGCGCTGCTCATCCCCGGCGGCCGGGCCCCCGAGTACCTGCGCCTGAACGCGCGCGTGCTGGAGATCGTGCGCCATTTCGCCGGCACCGACAAACCGATCGCGGCGGTCTGCCACGGCGCCCAGCTGCTGGCCGCGGCCGGCGTGCTCGAAGGCCGCAGCTGCTCGGCCTATCCTGCCTGTGCACCGGAGGTACGGCTGGCCGGCGGCACCTATGCCGAGATCGCGGTGGACCAGGCCCATACCGACGGCAAGCTGGTCACCGCGCCCGCCTGGCCGGCGCACCCGGCCTGGCTGGCGCAGTTCCTTGCGGTACTGGGCACGCGGATCGTACATTAGGGCTTCCGAACGCGGCGCGCCGGCCTGGCGCGCCACACCCGCGCGGGAGTTGCCGATGTGCGAGATCTTCATCCGGGCCAACCCGGAGTCCTACGTATGCCAGTCGCGCTCGCTGCGCCTGCATGGCGTGGCCACCAGCATCCGGCTGGAAAAACTGTTCTGGGAAGTGCTGGCGGAACTGGCGCAGCGCGACGGCATGAGCGTCAGCCAGCTGATCGCGCGGCTGTATGACGAACTCGCCGCCCACCGGGGCGAGGTGGCGAATTTCTCGTCCTTCCTGCGTGTGTGCTGCCTGCGGTACCTGATGCTGCAGGGCGAGGGCCGCATCCCCGCCGACCCGCGCGTGCCGATCCGTTCGCTCGATGCGGCCGCCGTGCTGCGCGACCTGCCACCCGGCTGGGTCGATACGCCGCCCTCGTCCGCCGCGGCCGCGGCAGCGGCAACTGGACGGTCCGCCCGCCGCGTACCCGTTGCGCGCGCCAAGGCCGGGCAGTTGCCTGCCTAGCGGGTCTAGCGGGTCTAGCGGGTCTAGCGCGCCTGAGCGGCCTAGCCGGCCAGCAGCCTCTGTTCGGCGGTGTCCAGCGCCTCGGACGGGCCGCGCAGCACCAGGATGTCGCCCGGCTCGAGCACGGTATCGTCCTGCGGATCGAAGGCACGGATACCGCGGCGGCGCACCGCGGTCACCTCCACCCCCATCTGCGCCAGGCCCAGCGCACCCAGGCGGCGGCCGACCGAACTGGCCTGCGCCCCGAGCGAGATCGAGCGCAGCCGCACCGAATCGCGCTCGAGCATGTCTTCCTCGTCGTCGCGGCCATGGAAGTAGCCGCGCAACAGGCTGTAGCGCGCGTCGCGCGCCTGCTGCACACCGCGCACCACGCGCCGCATCGGCACGCCCAGCAGCACCAGGGCGTGCGAGGCCAGCATCAGGCTGCCTTCGATGATCTCGGGCACCACCTCGGTGGCGCCGGCCTTCTGCAGGGCATCCAGTTCCGAATCGTCGACCGTGCGCACGATCACCGGCAAGCCCGGCTCCAGCTCCTGCACATGGTGCAGGACCCGCAGCGCCGAGGGCGTGTTGGCGTAGGTGACGACCAGCGCCGCGGCGCGGTGGATGCCGGCGGCGATCAGGGCCTCGCGCCGGCCGGCATCGCCGTACACCACGGTCTCGCCCGCGGCGGCGGCCTCGCGCACGCGGTCGGGGTCGAGGTCCAGCGCGACGTAGCCGATGCCCTCGCGCTCCAGCATGCGCGCCAGGTTCTGGCCGCTGCGGCCGTAGCCGCAGATGATGGCGTGCTTCTCGGTCTGCAGGCTCTGCGCCGCGATACGCGTCATGTTGAGGGACTGCAGCAGCCACTCGTTGGCGGCGAAGCGCAGCACGATGGCGTCGCTGTACTGGATCAGGAACGGCGCCGCCAGCATCGACAGCAGCATGGAGGCCAGGATCACCTGGGTCAGCACCGGGTCGAGCAGGTTCAGTCCGTCGATCTGGTTCAGCAGCACGAAGCCGAACTCGCCGGCCTGCGCCAGGCCCAGGCCGGTGCGCATGGCCACGCCCTGGCGCGAGCCGAAGGCGCGCGCCAGCAGCGCGATCAGCACGAACTTGAAGAGGATGGGCAAGAGCAGCAGCAACAGGACCAGCCACAGGTGATCGAGCACCACGCGCACATTGAGCAGCATGCCGATGGTGACGAAGAACAGGCCGAGCAGCACGTCGCGGAAGGGCTTGATGTCCTCTTCCACCTGGTGGCGGTAGGGCGTTTCCGAGATCAGCATGCCGGCGATGAAGGCGCCCAGTGCCATCGACAGGCCCAGCCGCTCGGTGAGCGCGGCCATGCCGAGCGTGACCAGCAGCAGGTTGAGCATGAACAGTTCCTGCGAGCGGCGCGCCGCCACCACGTGGAACCAGCGGCTCATCAGGTTCTTGCCGACGTAGAAGATCAGGCTCAGCGCCACCACGATCTTCACCGCCGCCAGCATCAGCGCGGCCGCCATGTCGCCGGGGTCGCGCGACAGCGCCGGGATCACGATCAGCAGCGGCACCACCGCCAGGTCCTGGAACAGCAGCACGCTGATGATGTTGCGGCCGTGCTCGGTCTCCAGTTCCATGCGCTCGGACAGCATCTTGGAGACGATCGCAGTGGAGGACATCGCAAGCGCGCCGCCGATGGCGATGGCCGCCTGCCAGCTCAGGTGGAACAGCCAGTTGAACAGCAGGCTGGCCGGCAGCACCGCCAGCATGGTCAGCACCACCTGCGACCCGCCCAGGCCGAACACCAGCCGCCGCATGGCGCGCAGCTTGCCGAGGCTGAACTCCAGCCCGATCGAGAACATCAGGAAGACCACGCCGAACTCGGCCAGGTACTGGATCTGCCCCGAATCGCCGGCCAGCGCCAGCGCGTGCGGCCCGATCAGGATGCCGACCGCGAGGTAGCCCAGCATGGGAGGCAGTTGCAGCATGCGGAAGGCGACCACGCCGAATACGGCGGCTGCCAGCAGCACAAGAGTGAGTTCCAGCGGAGAATGCATCGAAAGGCTCTGGGTGGGCCGGCCCGGCGCACGGGCCGCCCGGCGCGGGCCGCCCGCCGGCGGGACCCGGCAAGCGCGGTTGCCGCCCGGGAACGCCCCCCCTGGTGGGACGGGCCAGACGCCATCGCATTCGTTGGTATACTTCGTCGCCATGATAGCCAATTTCGATGCCGATCGAGCACTTCAGCTCGCTCGCAATACCCTGCAGACCGAGGCCGATGCCGTGGCGGCACTGTCCGCCCGCCTGACTCACGAATTTGCGCGCGCGGTGGAGCTCGTCCTCCACTGCAGCGGCCGCGTGGTCGTTTCGGGCATCGGCAAGTCGGGCCATATCGGCCGCAAGGTGGCCGCCACCCTGGCCTCCACCGGCACGCCCGCCTTCTTCGTCCACCCCGCCGAGGCGAGCCACGGCGACCTCGGCATGGTGACGCGCGACGACGTACTGGTCGCCTTCTCCAATTCCGGCGAGACCGGCGAGCTGCTCGCCATCGTGCCGATCGTCAAGCGCATCGGTGCCCGCCTGATCTCGGTGACGGGCAACCCTGCCTCCACGCTCGCCAAGCTGGCGGACGTGCACCTGGATGCCGGTGTCGAGAAGGAAGCCTGCCCGCTGAACCTGGCCCCGACCGCCAGCACCACCGCGGCACTGGCGCTGGGCGACGCGCTCGCGGTGGCGGTGCTGGACGCGCGCGGTTTCGGCGAAGAGGACTTCGCCCGCTCGCACCCGGGCGGGGCGCTCGGGCGCAAGCTGCTGACCCATGTGCGCGACGTGATGCGCAGCGGCAATGCCGTGCCCGAGGTACGCGAAAGCACGCCGCTGGCACAGGCGCTGATGGAAATCACGCGCAAAGGCATGGCCATGACCGCGGTGGTCGACGCCGACGGCCGCGCCATCGGCGTCTTCACCGACGGCGACCTGCGCCGCCTGCTGGAGACCCCGCGCGACTGGAAGACGGTGCCGATCGGCGACGTCATGCACCGTAATCCGCGCAGCATCGGCCCGGACCGGCTGGCGGTCGAGGCGGTACAGCTGATGGAAGCCAACCGCATCAACCAGCTGCTGGTGGTGGACGAGGGCGGGCGCCTGGTCGGCGCGCTGCACATCCACGACCTGACCCGCGCCAAGGTCATCTGAGGCACGTCGGGCGCCCATGCAATCCATCCTGTCTTCCCTCAGCCGGCTCGCCATGCGCGCGCTGCCCATGCTGCTGATGGCGGTGGTCGCCGGCAGCACGTTCTGGCTCGTGCAGATCAACTCGCCGCGCGAAGCCGCGACCGGCCCGAAGACGGCACGCCACGAGCCCGACTACTACATGGACCGCTTCGCGGCCACCGAACTCGACGTGAACGGCGACACCAAGTTGCGCTTCAACGGCGACAAGATGGTGCACTTCGAGGACGACCAGACCTACGAGTTCGCCCGCCCCGCGATGCGCTCCTACGATCCGGGCCGCCCGCCGGTGAGCGGCCGCGCCGACCGCGGCAAGATGAACGCGGACGGCTCGGTCATCGACCTCTACGACAACGGCCTCATCGTGCGGGCGCAGGGTCCCGACCCGGCGCAGGACCCGCAGATGAGCGCGGCCTCCGAGTACTTCCGGATCCTCGTCAACGACGATCTCGTGAAGACCGACAAACCGGTGCAGCTCACCCGCGGCGTCTCCGTGATGAACGCCAACGGCCTGCTCTTCAACAACGTCACGCGCGAAGTACAATTGTTCGGCAACGTGCGCGGCACTATCGTCACCACCCCGCGCGGCGCGCCCGCGCCGAGGTCCTAAGTCATGCAACCGCGCGCGGCAACCCGCAGCCGCCGCTTTCTCCATCCGCTCACCATCATGATGCCTGCCTTGAAGACGTGGTTCCGCGCCCGGATTTCGCCTGCCCTGCTGGCCGCGGCCGCCGCGCTCTGCCTGGCGCCGGCCGCCCACGCCGAGCGCGCCGACCGCGACAAGCCGCTGGTGCTCGAGGCCGACAACGCCAGCTACGATGACGTCAAGCAGGTCTACACGCTGACCGGCAACGTGGTCCTGACCAAGGGCACCATGGTGCTGAAATCGGACGCCGCCGAGCTGCGCACCGACCCCGAGGGCTACCAGTACGCCATCGCCACCGCCAAGCCGGGCAAGCTCGCCTATATCCGCCAGAAGCGCGACAACGTCGACGAGTACATCGACGGCTGGGGCGACCGCATCGAGTACGACGGCAAGCAAGGCATCTCCAAGCTGATCGGCCAGGCCCGCATGGCGCGCCTGGCGGGCGGCAAGCAGATCGACGAGATCCGCGGCGCCGTGATCACCTACGACAGCAACAACGAGTACTACACGGCCAGCAGCAGCGGCGACAAAGGCGCGGTGACCTCCTCGGGACGCGTGCGCGCCGTGCTCTCGCCGCGCCAGCCGGCCAGCGCGCCGGCAGCGCCGCCGCTGGAGCTGAAGTCCGCACCCGCGCCGTCCAAGTCCTGAACCCAGCCGAACGCAACGCATCCAGCGCGCCAGGCGCTCCCAACGCACTGCCCTCATGACCGATACCCAGACCGCCCCCGCCGCCACCGCCAGCAACGGCCAGTCCGCCGGCGGCAGCACGCTGACGGTACGCCACCTGAAGAAGCGCTATGGCTCGCGCACGGTGGTCAAGGACGTCTCGCTCGACGTCAAGAGCGGCGAGGTGGTCGGCCTGCTAGGGCCCAACGGCGCCGGCAAGACCACCTCCTTCTACATGATCGTCGGCCTGGTGGCGCTGGACGAAGGCGACATCGTGCTCGACGGCCTGCACCTGAGCGGCCTGGCCATCCACGAGCGCGCGCGCATGGGCCTGTCCTACCTGCCGCAGGAGGCCTCGGTGTTCCGCAAGCTCAACGTCGAGGAGAACATCCGCGCGGTGCTGGAGCTGCAGATCGTCGACGGCAAGCCGCTGTCGGCGCAGGAGATCGAGCGCCGCCTGGACGCGCTGCTCGACGACCTGCAGATCGCCCACCTGCGCCAGAATCCCGCGCTGTCTCTGTCGGGCGGCGAGCGCCGGCGCGTGGAAATCGCGCGCGCGCTGGCTTCGGCCCCGCGCTTCATCCTGCTCGACGAACCGTTCGCCGGTGTCGACCCGATCGCGGTGGGCGAGATCCAGCGTATCGTCAGCTTCCTCAAGGCGCGCAACATCGGCGTGCTGATCACCGACCACAATGTGCGCGAGACGCTGGGCATCTGCGACCACGCCTACATCATCAGCGAGGGCGCGGTGCTGGCCGAGGGCCGCCCGCAGGAAATCATCGCCAACGAATCGGTGCGCCGGGTCTACCTGGGCGAGAACTTCCGCATGTGATGCGGTGGCCGCGCCTCGCCGGCGCGGGACCGCGACAAAGCGGCAGGAACGTTAGCAATTTTCGTTCCATCGCGCTGCGGATGGGCATAGAATAGGCCGCATGAAACCTTCGCTTCAGCTCCGCCTTTCCCAGCATCTCGCACTGACGCCACAGCTTCAGCAGTCGATCCGGCTGTTGCAGCTTTCCACGCTCGAACTGCAGCAGGAAGTCGAGCAGGCCCTGATCGAAAACCCTCTGCTCGAGCGCGAAAACGATTGGATCGAGAGCCCGCTGCGGGTGGCCGCCGATGGCAGCATCAACGTGCAGAGCGCACCCGCGCCGGCCCCGGCCGAAGCGCAGGGCAATGGCGAGGCACGCAGCGACGAGGGCGGCGGCGATGAAGAGCGCTTCGGCGACGGCGCCGACGACTACGGCAGCGACTGGAGCCTGGACGACTTCGCGCGTCGCCCCCAGGGCGACGAAGACGAGAAGGCGCCGCTGCAACTGCGCGACGCCGAGCCGACCCTGCGCGAGCACCTGATGGAACAGCTCGCGCCGCTGAAGATCTCGGCGCGCGACAAGGGCCTGGCCATCTTCCTGATCGAGTCGCTCGACGACGACGGCTACCTCAGCGCCACGCTCGAGGAGATCTGCGAAGAGCTGCCCGAAGAGCTGGAGTTCGAGATCGAGGAAGTGCAGGCCATGCTGGCCCTGCTGCAGAGCTTCGATCCACCCGGCGTGGGAGCGCGCAATGCGGCCGAATGCCTGGCGCTGCAGCTGCGGCGGCTGTCGCATCCGCAGCGCGAGCTGGCGCTGGGCATCGTCAACCACCACCTGGAACTGCTGGCCGCGCGCGATTACACGCGCTTGAAGAAGGCGCTGCAGGTGGACGAGACGGCGCTGAAGGCAGCACATGACCTGATCCGCTCGCTGGCACCGTATCCGGGCCACGCCTACAACCGTCCGCAGGCCGACTTCGTCGTGCCCGACGTGTTCGTGCGCAAGAGCGGCAGCGGCTGGATCGCCCAACTCAATCCCGACGTGATGCCGCGCCTGCGCATCAACGACATGTACGCGCAGATCCTGCGCGGCGCCAAGGGCGAATCCGGTGCCGCCGGCCTGCAGCAGAAACTGCAGGAAGCCCGCTGGCTGATCAAGAACATCCAGCAGCGCTTCGACACCATCCTGCGTGTCGCACAGGCCATTGTCGAGCGTCAAAAGAACTTCTTCAGCCACGGTGAAATTGCGATGCGCCCCTTGGTTTTGCGGGAGATTGCCGATACACTGGGATTACACGAGTCAACCATCTCTCGGGTGACGACTAACAAATACATGGCCACCCCCATGGGCACTTTCGAGCTGAAGTACTTCTTCGGCAGCCATGTGTCCACGGAAACGGGCGGCGCTGCTTCATCAACGGCTATCCGAGCCTTGATCAAGCAACTGATAGGAGCCGAAGACCCGAAGAATCCCCTGTCCGACAGCCGAATTGCCGAATTGCTGGGCGATCAGGGCTTCGTCGTGGCGCGCCGGACGGTCGCCAAGTACCGAGAAGCGCTGAAGATCCCGGCAGTCAATCTCCGCAAGTCTTTGTAGCCGAGCCGCATCGCCTGCCTGGTGTGGCTCTTTCAGAAGGAGAAGCGCTATGAACTTCAAGATCAGTGGACACCACCTGGACATCACGCCACCCCTGCGTGAGTACGTGGAAACGAAGCTGGAGCGTATCGTCAGGCATTTCGATCAAGTCATCGGCGTTAGCGTGCTGCTCTCTGTCGACAACCACAAGGAAAAGGACAGGCGTCAGTACGCGGAAATCAATCTGCATCTGAAGGGCAAGGACATCTTCGTCGAGGCGCACCACGAAGACCTGTATGCGGCGATCGACGCACTGGTCGACAAGCTGGACCGTCAGGTCATCCGGTACAAGGACCGCGTGCAGAGCCACGACCGGGAATCCGTGAAGTACCAGATGGCTGCCGCACAGATGCAGCAATAGCCAGAGAAAACAATAAGAACAATCTGCCTGATCTGCCTTGAGGCCGCCCGTCGGCCACCAGCACAAGGGCCAGACCACGAACCGCGCATAAAGCGCGGTTTTTTGCTTTTGGCGGACCGGCTCGCGTGCACGCCCCGTACACGCCCTCGTCCGGGGGAGTTCGCAAGTGGCGCGACGCAGTGTATGCTCTCCAATACATGAGTCGCCGCTACCGCCGGGACCGCGGCTTGCGCGCCGCACAAGAAGGCGGGCGGGCTGCTCTATAATGGTCCGATACTCCGCATGCCGGCGCCCGACCGGCGGAGCGAGCGGATATTCCGCCTCTTTGACCCGGCCGGGCGCGCAGCGCACCGGGCCGCTTATCTGGAATCCCTGCGCACCTGCCATGAACCGTTTGGCCAAATTGCTGCCGCCAGGCAACATCACACTCGACGTCAGCGTCACCAGCAAGAAGCGCGTCTTCGAACAGGCCGGACTCCTCTTCGAGAACAACCATGGCGTGGCGCGGGCCACGGTCACCGACAACCTGTTCGCGCGCGAGTCGCTGGGCTCGACCGGGCTGGGCGCGGGCGTGGCCATCCCGCATGGCCGCATCAAGGGCCTGAAGCAACCGCTGGCCGCCTTCATGCGTCTGGCCGAGCCGATCCCATTCGAATCGCCCGACGGCAAGCCGGTGTCGCTGCTGATCTTCCTGCTGGTACCCGAGCAGGCCACCCAGCAACATCTCGAGATCCTGTCGGAGATCGCCCAGTTGCTGTCCGACCGCGACATGCGCGAAGGCCTGGCCACGCTGCCGACGCCCGAAGCCGTGCACCAGCTCCTGACCGAATGGCATCCCTGACCGGCGCTCCGCCCGCAGGCGCGGGCCAAGGCACCGGCGGCGGGTCCTAGCGCTTTCCAGCCCCACCAGACTCCCCCGCATGGAACTCACCGGCGTTTCTTCCCAGTCCATCTTCGACGACAACGCAGCCGACCTCAAACTCTCATGGGTGGCGGGTCTCGAGGGGGCGGATCGCGCCTTCGACGTGGATTTCGCCCGCGAAGCCACCTCGGCCGCCGACCTCGTGGGCCACCTGAACCTGATCCACCCCAACCGCATCCAGGTCCTCGGCAAACCCGAGATCACCTACTACCAGCGGCTGGACGACGAGATGCGCAAGCGGCAGATGGGCGAGCTGATCCTGCTCGAGCCGCCCTTCCTGGTGGTCGCCGACGGCATGGAGCCACCGCCCGACCTGGAACTGCGCTGCACGCGCTCTTCCACACCGCTGTTCACCACGCCGGTATCCTCGGCGGCCGTGATCGACCACCTGCGCCTCTACCTGTCGCGCATCTCGGCGCCGCGCGTGACCATGCACGGGGTATTCCTCGACATTCTCGGCATGGGCGTGCTGATCATGGGCGAATCTGGCCTGGGCAAGAGCGAACTGGGCCTGGAACTGATCTCGCGCGGCCACGGCCTGGTGGCCGATGACGCGGTCGACTTCGTGCGCCTGGGTCCGGACTTCGTCGAAGGACGCTGCCCGCCATTGCTGCAGAACCTGCTCGAGGTGCGCGGCCTGGGCCTGCTCGACATCAAGACCATCTTCGGCGAGACGGCGGTGCGCCGGAAGATGAAGCTCAAGCTGGTGGTGCAACTGGTGCGCCGCAACGACGGCGAGTTCGAGCGGCTGCCGCTCGATTCGCAGTACCTGGACGTACTGGGCCTGCCGATCCACATGGTGAAGATCCAGGTTGCGGCCGGCCGCAACCTGGCGGTGCTGGTCGAGGCTGCGGTGCGCAACACCATCCTGCGCCTGCGCGGCATCGACACGCTGCGCGACTTCATGGACCGCCAGCGGGCCGCGATGCAGGCCGACGCGGTCTCGCGGGGCCAGGGAAGACTGCTCTGACGCCGGCCGGCATGCCGCCGGCCGCTGCTTGCAATTGCTTACAGGAACACGGGCGCGGCCGTCAACGCAGGCCGGCGGCGCGCCGTTGTGTGCGGTAGTGGGCATCGAGCCCAGTCAGACACCGCGGCGCCGGCATGGCACGCGGCCATGAAGTCTTCCACAGCCAGGAGAAGAGCATGAAGAAGATGATCGCGATCTGTGCACTGCTGACCCCGCTGTTCGCCACGGGAGCATTCGCCCAAGGCTCGGCGCCCGCGGCGGCCAACTCCCAGCAGGACAAGATGAAAGCCTGCAATACGCAGGCCTCCGGCAAGAAGGGCGACGAGCGCAAGACCTTCATGAAGGATTGCCTGTCCAACAAGCCGGCCGCGGCGGCGGCGCCGATGACCCAGCAGGAGAAGATGTCGGCCTGCAGCAAGCAAGGCAAGGGCAAGAAGGGGGATGACTACAAGTCCTTCATGAAGGACTGCCTGTCCAAGTAAGGACCTCAGGGCGCTGGCGGAGCCCCCCGCCGGCCCCGCCTGGCACGCCCGCGGCAGCGCCGGGCGGCGGTCATGACGGCGACATGCGCTGATGCTATGCTTGCCGTGCTATGCGCATCATTCTTATCACCGGGATCTCCGGCTCCGGCAAGTCCGTCGCACTGAATGTGCTCGAGGACGCAGGTTATTACTGCGTGGACAACCTGCCCGCGCAATTCCTGCCGGAACTTGCCCGCTATCTGGCATCGCAGGGCCACACCCACCTGGGCGTCGCGATCGACGTACGCAGCCGAGAGTCGCTCGACCAGCTGCCCGACGTGCTGCGCAACCTGCGTGCCGAGCACCGGGTGCAGGTCATCTTCCTCACCGCCAATACCGAGGCGCTGGTGCAGCGCTACTCGGAAACGCGGCGGCGCCACCCGCTCTCGATCCGTGCCGACGATACCGGGCAGTCGCCCGCGCCTGAGCCGGCGCTCAGCGACACCTCGCTGATCGAGGCCATCGAGATGGAGCGCGAACTGCTCAATCCGCTGGCCGAGTCTGCCCACCGCATCGACACCAGCAGCGTGCGCACCAATACCCTGCGCGCCTGGATCAAGGAAATCATCCGCGACGAGCCGCTGCAGCTGACCCTGCTGTTCGAGTCGTTCGGCTTCAAGCATGGCGTGCCGAGCGACGCTGACCTCGTCTTCGACGTGCGCTCGCTGCCTAACCCCTTCTACGATCTCGCGCTGCGGCCGCTGACCGGGCGCGACGTGCCGGTGATGGAATTCCTGGAAAGCCAGCCGATGGTGCTGGAGATGGCGGAAGATATCCGCAGCTATGTGGAAAAGTGGCTGCCGAGTTTCATCGCCGACAACCGCAGCTACCTGACCGTGGCGATCGGATGCACTGGCGGGCAGCACCGCTCCGTCTATATTGTGGAAAGGCTCGCCAGCTATTTCCGCGCCCATGGTAATGTGCTGGTGAGGCACCGCGAACTCGTGCCGGCCGGCTGAAGGCCGCCCGGCGTCCCTGCTCCCGGCCCGAGGCGGCAACCGCCCCAGGCCCTTGCTGGCTTGCGCATGGCTCCCACCCAACCAGGCAGTCCCGCCGGCGCCGCCGGTGCCGCTTCCGGCACGGAGACGCAGACGCTGGAATCCCTGCCGCTGTTTCCGCTGCACACCGTCCTGTTTCCCGATGGCCACCTGCCCTTGCGCGTGTTCGAGCCGCGCTATGTCGACATGGTGCGCCGCTGCCTGCGTGACGGCACGCCTTTCGGTGTCTGCCTGATCCAGAGTGGCGAGGAGGTGGCCGCACCCGGCAGCGTCACCGTACCCGAAGCGATCGGCTGCCTGGCCGAGATCGTCGACTGCAATATGGAGCAGCTGGGCGTGCTGCTGATCGAGACGCACGGCACCCAGCGCTTCCGTACGCTCGAGCACGGCACGCGCGAGGATGGGCTGCTGGTGGCGCGCGCCGAAACGCTGCCGCCCGACGTGCTCGACTGCAAGGAAGAGTTGCTCGGAGAATGCACCGCCGCCTTGCGCCGCATCGTCGCGGCCGTCCACGCCGAGGCGTCAGGCAGGAAGCTGTTCACGGAACCGCAACGCTGGCACGATCCGGGCTGGATCGCGAACCGGCTGTGCGAACTGCTGCCGGTTCCGCTCAAGGCCAAGCAGATGCTGATGGCCCTGCCCGATGCCGGCATGCGCATCGAGATCGTGCACCGCTACATGCGGCAGCACCACATCGTCTAGTCCGTCCCGCCCCGCCCCGCCCCGTCCGGCCACGCCGGGCCTGTGCGCGGCCGCGTGGCTCAGAACAGGCCGGGTGCCGCCTGTGCCAGCAGCAGCTTGCGCACCGGCGCCGGCACGCCAACCCCATCCAGCTGGTCCAGCGCGACCCAGCGCCATGCCGGTGCCGCGGCCTCGGCCGGGCCATCGCCATCGCGCACGGCGGGCGCCGCCATGTCGACGCGGACCGCCCGGATCAGCAGGCGGAAATGCGTGAAAACGTGGGTCAATTCACCGGAGAATACCGCGCGAGACGGCGTGCCATGGCCGTGCGCATAGGCGAGCGCGGCATCCTCGGCCTGTTCGGCATCAAAGGGGACCTGTTCCACCGGCAGTTCGGGCAGGCTCCACAGGCCGCCCCAGATGCCGCTGCCGGGGCGCAGTGTCAGCAGGATCTCGCGGCCGCGCCGCAGCATCACCATCACCGTGCTGCGCTCGGGCTGCGCGGCGCGCGGCTTGGGACTCGGCAGCACCCCCGTCAGGCCGTCGCGCCGCGCCACGCAACCGTCAGCCAGCGGACAGGCGGAGACGTCGGCCAGGCAGGCCGGCCGGCCGCGCGAGCAGATGGTGGCGCCGAGATCCATCAGGCCCTGCGTGTAGGACACCATGTCGCGCGCCTGCTCCGCCCCGGCCGGTGGCAAGGCGGCATCGGCCAGCCGCCACATGCACGCCTCCACGGCGCGCTCTCCCGGGTGCCCGTGCAACCCGAAGAAGCGCGCGAACACACGCTTGACGTTGCCATCGAGAATGGGGGTTCGCACGCCCGCGCTGAAGGCAGCGATCGCCGCCGCGGTGGAACGGCCGATGCCCGGCAGCGTGACCAGCACGGCGGGATCGGTCGGGAAACGCCCCTGGTGCTCGGCCACGACCTGCCGGGCACAGGCGTGCAGGTTGCGCGCGCGCGAGTAGTAGCCCAGGCCGGCCCACAGCGCCATGACCTCGTCGGCCGGCGCGGCCGCCAGCGCCTCGACGGTCGGCAGGCTGGCCATGAAGCGCTGGTAGTAGTCGATCACGGCGCTGACCTGGGTCTGCTGCAGCATGATCTCGGACAGCCAGATCCGGTAAGGATCGCGGGTGTTCTGCCAGGGCAGGTCGTGGCGGCCATGGGCGCGCTGCCAATGCACCACGCGCATGCCGAAATCGGCTGGCACCTCAGGATCGTTGGCGTCGGCGGGAATTGTGCTGGCGGGCTTGCGGGGCATGGCGGGAGGCGACTGGAAACGGCTGAGAAAAGCGGCTGCGAAAAGCGGCTGCGAAGAACGGCTACGAAAGACAGGAGCTGGTGGCAGGGCGGCCGCGCGGGACGGCCGGTGCCGCCGCGTGGCGCGCCACATGATACAGCCTCACCCGCCCCTGCCGCGCGCGCCGGCGTCAGGCGCCCGGCGCGTCACGCTGCCCGCACGCTCGATGCGTTTTCCGCCTCGGGCCGTGGCACATGCCGCGCGAAATAGGCGATACGCCCGCTACGCTCGTCGAGCCCGTTGAGCACCTCCTCAAGCTGGGCGATACGGTTCTCCAGCGTGTCGGTCGCCTCGTGGATGCGCTCGATCGAGTCGACGCGGCGCCGCAGCTGCTTCTGGTGCTCGCGAACCTGTGCCTCGAGCGGCGTCATCACCGACTTCAGCCAGACCTCGATGTCGCGGTTCAGGTCGCGGAAGACATCGAGCACGCGGCTGGCAATGGCGGCGAACGCGCCCTGCACCAGTTGCGGACGCGAGCGCGTCAGCATGCTGACCGCGCCGAAGTGGCTGTGGGTCAGCGCCAGGATGTCCCGCAGCTCGCCGGCATAGCGCGCCGTCAGGAACTGGATCGGCGCGGGCAGCGTGAAACCATGCTCTGCGTTGAAGCGGCGGTACATGCCGTCGATCAGCTGGTGCAGTTCGACGATGCGGGCATTGGCCTCCTCCACCAGGGTGCCCAGCCGCTCGAACAGCAGCTCCATTTCGTCGCGCAGGCCGCGCGAGAAAAAGCGCTCCTTCATCTGCTCGCGCGCGCCGCGCATGATGGCGCGCACGTCGCGCAACTGCAGGCTCCGGATGATTTCCGCGCTGTGGCGGCCGAACACGATGCGCAGCGCCTGGAACTTGGCGATGCTCTGCTCGAACTCCTCCTTCTCTGACTGCACGCGCAGCAGCATGTGCTTGACCATCGCGTGGTTCTTGCCGCGCAGGCCACGCAGCTCGAACAGCTGCTCGACGATATCGCGGCGCCGGCCCTGCAGCAGTTGCTGCGCGCCGCGCGCCATTTCCTCGACCGAGCGCTCGACCTGCTCGGCAGCGATCTCGCGCCGCTGCGGGATCAACTGCTCGGACAGCACCTGTTCGAAGCGCGGGATGCCGCTGCGTGCCAGCAACATGTCGTCGCGGGTGACCTTGGCCACCAGGCCCTTCTGTGCCGACACCGGATAGACGCGCGCCTCGTCGATACCCAGCACCTGCGCGCTGGAGCTGACCTGGCGCGCGATCTCCTGCTCGGTCTGCTCGGTGCTGCGCAGCGGATCCCACAGGCCATCGATCTTGTTGAGCACCGCCAGGCAACCCTTGCGATGCCCCGCGCCGACGTGGCTGCGCCACAGCTCCAGGTCGCTCTTGGTCACGCCCGCGTCGGCGGACAGCACGAAGACCACCACGTGCGCATCGGGAATCAGCCGCAGCGTCAGCTCGGGCTCGGTGCCGATGGCGTTCAGGCCCGGCGTGTCGAGGATCACCAGGCCCTGGCGCAGCAGCGGGTGCGGGAAGTTGATGACGGCATGGCGCCAGCGGGAGATCTCGACCATGCCATCGGCGTCGACCGCATAGGCCGCATCGGGATCGTCCTCGTGGTACAGGCCCAGCGATTCGGCTACCGGACGCGTCACGCGGATGGTCTCGACCACATGCTGGAAGGCCGACAGCATCCCCTCGGGCGAGGACGGGTCGAGCGGCACCGTATGCCAGTGCCCTGCGGCCGCGCCGGCCTCCAGGAAGTCAGCGGTGGAAGCGTCCTGCAGCCGCGTCTCGATGGGCAGCAGGCGGATGCAAGGGGCCTCCTGCTCGTCGCAGCGCAGTTCGGTCGGGCACATGGTGGTCCGCCCGGCCGAGGACGGCAGGATACGGCGGCCGTAGTCGGCGAAGAAGATGGCGTTGATCAGTTCGCTCTTGCCGCGCGAGAACTCTGCGATGAAGGCGACCTTGAGCCGGTCGCTCTTCAGTACGTTCTGGATGCGCTGCGCCCGCTCCTCCGCCTGCGCATCATAGAGGTCGAACTGCTGCAGGCAGGACTGGAACTCAGCCAGGGCACTCAGCACCCCGGTCCGCCAGGCGCCGTATTGTTCGAATTGATGGGCGAGGGTCGTTGTCATTTGGTGGCTCGACTCGATGTCCTGTGGCGGCGCCCGACGCGGCACCGGCAGCCCGCGTGGACACTTTTTTGTAACACTCCATGACAGGGCACACGATACAGGTTTACGGCGCCGCCCGGTGGATTTGCGGGCGGATTCCGCCCGACTGTTGCGCCGCGCCATCGTCCCGCCGGGGCGGCGCGCCGGCGGCCCCTGGAGGCGCCGGCGCGACATGCCCGGGACCGGGCGCGGTCAATGCTGGCAGCGTGGACAGTAGAAGGTGGAGCGCTGGCCCTGCACGATCTGCCGGATCGGGGTGCCGCAGGTCCGGCACGGCTTGCCGGCGCGATCGTAAACGCAGCAGTCGAGCTGGAAGTAGCCGCTGGAGCCGTCGCTGCCGACGAAGTCACGCAAGGTGCTGCCGCCGCGCGCGATGGCCTCGGCCAGGATCTCGCGCACCGCCGCGGCGAGCCGCTCGCAACGCGCGCGGCTCAGCCGGCCGGCCGGCGTGGTCGGATGGATGCCCGCGCGGAACAGGCTCTCGGAGGCGTAGATATTGCCGACGCCGACCACGATGTCCCCGGCCAGCAGGACGGTCTTGATGGCGGCGCTGCGCCCGCGCGTATGCCGATGCAGCCACGCGCCATCGAAGCCGGCATCGAAGGGCTCGATGCCGAGCCCGCGCAGCAGCGGATGGGCAGCCAGTTCCGACTCCGGCAAGGGGCTCCACAGCACCGCGCCGAAGCGCCGCGGATCGCGGAAGCGCAGCACCACGGGCGCCGGCGGCACGCCTTCGGCCTCGGCAGCCTCCAGGTCCAGGTCGACGTGATCGTGCGGCCCCGGCGGCGGGGCCTCGGGCAGGACACGCAAGGTGCCGGTCATGCCGAGGTGGATGATGAGCCAGCCCGTGGCCTGCGTATCCATGCCCGCGTTCCCGGCCGGGTCGGCACACTCGAGCAGCAGGTACTTGCCGCGCCGCTCGATGCGGCGGATCACGCGGCCCGCCAGCCTCGCTTCCAGCCCGGGCTCCACCGGCCAGCGCAGGCCGCGGTGGCGCACCGTCACGGCAGCGATGCGCCTCCCCGTCACATGGGGCAGCAGACCGCGCCGGGTCACTTCGACCTCGGGCAACTCGGGCATCGAACCTCTCCTTCCGCAAGCGTTCCAAGTCTTGTTCCCCGCGCCGCTCGCGTCGGCCGGGAAAGCCTGCGCGCCCCGCCCGGTCCGTCGGCAGGCGCACAGCCGGGCATTGTAGCGGCACGCTACAATGCCCCTAACCATTTGATCACCACCGGTTGCCGGAGCCCATCCCAACATGTCGGACCGCCAGGATCGCTACTCGATCGACTCCACGCCCAAAGCTCGCGCAGGCGCTCCCAGAACCTCCCGCCCCCGGATGCGTGCCGGCGCGCAGGCGCTGCGCCAGGCACTCCTGCTCGGTGCCGTGGCCACGCTGGGCCTCGCCGGCACCGCGCACGCGGCCCCGGCCGCCCGCGCGGCGGACGAGAATGCCACCGCGCAGCGCGCTGCCAAGGCCGTGCTGCCGGACGTGCCCCTGACCTCGGACATCTTCTACCGCGTGCTGGCCGCGGAAGTCTCCCTGCAGCGCGGACTGATCGGCCCCTCCTACCGCACCTACATGGACCTGGCGCGCGATACGCGCGACCCGCGCTTCGCCCAGCGCGCCACGGAGATCGCCTTCAGTGCGCGGCTCTCGCAACAGGCGCTCGATGCGGCACGCCTGTGGACCGACCTCGCGCCGCGCTCGGGACCCGCGCGCCAGGTGCTGTCGACGCTGCTGGTACTGAGCGGCCGCTGGGAAGATGCCGAGCCCCTGCTGGCCCACCAGTTGGCCGAGACGCCGGCCAGCCAGCGCCCGGAAGCCATCCTCCAGTTGCAGCAGCAGCTCTCGCGCACCGCCGATCCGGCCGGCGCCGCGGCAATGCTGCAGCGCCTGACGGCCAATGATGCCCGCCTGCCCGAAACCCAGCTGGCGCTGGCCCGCGCCCGCGAGACCGCCGGGGATGTGCCCGGCGCGCTGGCCGCCCTGGACGAGGCCCTGCGCCTGCGCCCCGGCTATGAGGCAGCAGCGCTGATGGCGGCGGAACTGCGGGCCGACAGCGCGCCCGGCGAGGCCATCGCGGGCCTGCAGCGCTTCCTGGCCAAGGCCCCGGGCTCCGTCAACGGACACATCATGCTGGCGCGCCTCTACCTGCAGCGCGGCGAAACCGCCCCGGCACGCAAGGAATTCGAGACCCTGCGCAAGATCGCGCCGACCGATCCACGCGTGCCGCTCGCGCTCGGCCTGACCAGCCTGCAGGCCAAGCGCTACGGCGAGGCCGAGCAATACCTGAAGGAGTACCTGCGCCTGGTCGAAACGGTACCGGGCGCCAGCCCCGACGTGGCCTATCAATACCTCGCCGAGATCGCCGAGCAGCGCAAGGATTACCAGGGCGCGCTCGGCTGGCTCGACCGCATCGACGACAGCCGGCTGGAAACGGCGGTCGCCGTCAAGCGTGCGCAGCTGCTGGCCCGCATGGGCAAGCTCGACGAGGCGGATGCGGTCTACGCCGACATGATCGCCGACACCGAGGACATCTCCGACCCGGTGCTGCGCGGCCAACGCCTGACCGCGATCCGCCAGGCCGAGATCGCCATGCTGCTCGACGCCAAGGCCTACGACCGGGCCCGCAAGGCGCTCGGCGAGCGCATCGCGGCCGAACCCGACAACGCCGACTGGATCTACGAGCTGGCCATGCTGGACGAGCGCGAAAAGCGCTATGACAGCATGGAGAAGGGCCTGCGCAAGGTGATCGCCCTGCAGCCCGACCAGAAGCAGGGCTACAACGCGCTGGGCTATTCGCTGGCCGACCGCAACCAGCGCCTGCCCGAGGCGCTCAAGCTGCTGGAAAAGGCTTCCGAGCTCGGCCCGGACGACCCCTACATCATGGATAGCCTCGGCTGGGTCAAGTTCAGGCTGGGCCAGCTCCAGCCCGCCGCGGAGCTGTTGCGCAATGCCTACGCCAAGGCGCCGGAAGCCGAGATCGGCGCGCACCTCGGCGAAGTACTGTGGCAGCTCGGCCAGCGCGAGGAAGCACGACAGATGTGGGCCGAGGCGGCCAAGACCGAGCCCGACAATGAAGTCCTGATCGATACCCTGCGCCGCTACAACGTGACGCTCACCAAGTAATCCCGGCCGCCCGCGCGGGGCCGCGTCCACCCGCCATCCCCGATGCTGAGATCCCGTCTCGTCCTCGCCTGCCTGCTCGCGCCGCTGTGGCTCGCGGCCTGCGCCAACCTCGAACCGAGCCGCGGCTTCGACGCCGGCGAAACCGCCAGGCTGCAGGAGTACAGCGGCCGCTTCTCCGCCAATTACGTGCGCTACGGCCGCGAAGAAGGCGTGCAAGGCAGCTTCCACTGGCAGGAGCAGGGCCGCAACGTACGGCTCGACCTGATCTCGCCGCTGGGGCAGACGCTGGCCATCGTCACGGCCACTCCGTCGGGCGCCACGCTCGACCTGCCCAACCAGCCACCGCGCAACGCGCCCCAGGTCGACTCGCTGCTGGAGGATGCGCTCGGTTTCGCCCTGCCGGTCGCCGGCCTGCGCGACTGGCTCCACGCCCGTCCGTCGCGTGGCAGCCCGGCCGCCGCCACGCGCGATGAACAAGGCCGCCTGGCCACGCTGCAGCAGAACGGCTGGACCGTACGCTATGTTTCCTGGCAGGATGCCGCCGCGGCCGGCGCACAGCCGCGCCGCATCGACCTCGCCAGGGATGGCTCCGACCATCCGCTGTCCGTGCGCCTGGTGCTCGACCCCGAAGACAAGCCATGACCCTCGCCCTGCCGCCCGCCGAATTGCGCGACTGCCCCGCGCCGGCCAAGCTCAACCTCTTCCTGCACGTCACCGGGCGCCGCCCGGACGGCTATCACACGCTGCAGACCGCTTTCCAGCTGATCGACTGGAGCGACACGCTGCATTTCCGGCGCCGCGAGGACGGCGCCGTGGTGCGCACCACGGAGATCCCCGGGGTACCGGCCGACACCGACCTGGTGGTCCGCGCGGCGCGCCTGCTGCAACAGGCCACCGGCACGCGTTTCGGCGTCGATATCGCCGTCGACAAGCGCCTGCCGATGGGCGGCGGCATCGGCGGCGGCTCGTCCGACGCCGCCACCACGTTGCTGGCTCTGAACCGCCTGTGGGACGTGAACCTGCCGCGCGCGCAACTGATGCAACTGGGATTGGCATTGGGCGCCGACGTGCCCTTCTTTCTGTTCGGCGAAAACGCCTTCGCCGAAGGCGTGGGCGAGCAGCTCAGCCCGATCGCGCTGCCCGACAGCTGGTTCGTCGTGATCCACCCGAAACAGCATGTGCCGACCGCGGAAATTTTCTCGGATCAGCGCTTGACAAGGAATACACCCATCTCCATAATTGCGGTCTTCGCTGCTTGTGAAAACAAATTCGCTTTCGGTCGCAACGATCTGGAAACGGTAGCAACAGCGAAGTTCGGTGAAGTCGCCCGAGCCCTTGAATGGCTGAGACAGTATAGTCCCCATGCAAGGATGACCGGCTCCGGAGCCTGCGTGTTTGCGCGTTATGATGACGCGGCGACTGCGCAGCGCGTTCTGGACAGGTTGCCGCCCGAATGGGATGGCAGGTGCGTGAGAAGTCTGTCACGACATCCGCTCGCGGACTTTGCAGAGTAGTTTTTCGTTCGGCGTGGCACGTGGTTGGTGCGACGATGAACGGGCCCAGTTGTGTAGGGGAGTCGCCAAGTCGGTTAAGGCACCGGATTTTGATTCCGGCATTCGAGGGTTCGAATCCTTCCTCCCCTGCCATTAGATTCCTATCGTGTCCCGACGGATCCGGTTGTGTAGGGGAGTCGCCAAGTCGGTTAAGGCACCGGATTTTGATTCCGGCATTCGAGGGTTCGAATCCTTCCTCCCCTGCCATTACATTCCTATAGTGTCCAAACGGACCCGCAAGACTGGCTGCCGGCACGGCCGACAGCACTCCCCCTCTCCCCAGCAGCAAGACAGGTGCCCCGAATGAGCAGCGAAGGCTTGATGGTATTTACCGGCAATGCCAACCCCAAACTCGCGGAGGCTGTCGTTCAGCACCTCGGCATTCCCCTGGGCAAGGCACTGGTCGGCCGCTTCTCGGACGGCGAAGTCCAGGTCGAGATCCAGGAGAACGTGCGCGGCAAGCACGTGATCGTGCTGCAATCGACCTGCGCGCCGACCAACGACAACCTGATGGAACTGATGGTGATGGTCGACGCGCTCAAGCGCGCCTCGGCACGCAGCATCACCGCCGCCATGCCTTACTTCGGCTACGCCCGCCAGGACCGCCGCCCGCGCTCGGCGCGCGTGGCGATCTCGGCCAAGGTCGTCGCCAACATGCTGGAAGTCGCCGGCGTGGACCGCGTGCTGACGATGGACCTGCACGCCGACCAGATCCAGGGCTTCTTCGACATCCCGGTGGACAACATCTACGCGTCGCCGGTACTGCTGGGCGACCTGCGCGAGAAGAACTACGGCGATCTGCTGGTGGTTTCGCCCGACGTCGGCGGCGTGGTACGCGCACGAGCGCTGGCCAAGCAGCTGAACTGCGACCTGGCCATCATCGACAAGCGCCGCCCCAAGGCCAACGTGGCCGAGGTGATGAACATCATCGGTGAAGTCGACGGCCGCAACTGCGTGATCATGGACGACATGATCGACACCGGCGGCACGCTGTGCAAGGCAGCCCAGGTGCTGAAGGAGCGCGGCGCCCAGCGCGTGTTCGCCTACTGCACGCACCCGGTGCTGTCGGGTGGCGCGGCTGCCCGCATCGCCGCTTCGGCGCTCGACGAAGTCGTGGTGTGCGACACCATCCCCCTGCGCGACGATGCCCTGCAGAGCGGCAAGATCCGCCAGCTGTCGACGGCGCCGCTGCTGGCCGAGACCTTCACCCGCATCGTCAAGGGTGACTCGATCATGTCGCTCTTCGCCGATTCCTGATAGAATTCAAAGCTTTGCTGCATTTCCGGCACATGTGGTGCCGGAAATGCAGCAAATATATGCAGCGAATATGCAACGAATACGTTGCACTGACCATCGGCAGTGACGCCGCTGGTCTCAACCAAGGCTGTCTGGTCGCGGACAGCCTTCTTACATTGTGGAGCAATCATGAAAGTCGTCGCTTTCGAGCGTAGCGTACAGGGAACGGGTGCGAGCCGCCGCCTGCGCAATTCCGGCAAGACCCCCGGCATCATCTACGGCGGCGCCGCCGAACCGAAGATGATCGAACTGGATCACAACGCGCTGTGGCATGCCCTGAAGAAGGAAGCCTTCCACTCGTCGATCCTCGACCTGGAAGTGGCCGGCAAGTCCGAGAAGGCCCTGCTGCGCGCCTTCCAGATGCACCCGTTCAAGCCCCTGGTGCTGCACGTTGACTTCCAGCGCGTGTCGGCCACCGAGAAGATCCACGTCAAGGTGCCCCTGCACTTCATCAACCAGGAATCCGCTCCTGGCGTGAAGCTGGGCCATGGCATCGTCAACCACATCGTGAACGAACTGGAAGTGTCGTGCCTGCCGGCCGACCTGCCCGAGTTCATCGAAGTGGATCTGGGCAAGGCCGAGCTGAACCAGACCCTGCACCTGTCGGACATCACCCTGCCGAAGGGCGTGACCGCCGTGATCCATGGCGACGACAACCCGTCGATCGCCAGCGTGACCCTGCCGGCCGGCGCTGCTTCGGAAGCCGCCGAAGGCGGCGAGGAAGCCCCCGCAGCCTGAGGCCGATCGGCCTGACGCCAGGAGCGCGCCGCACGCCGGCAGCGGTCCTGGCGCCTGCAAGCGAAAGAACCGCCGCTCTCCGGCGGTTTTTTTTCGCGTATGCTGGGCGCCTGCCAGCCGGCATGGCTGCCTCCCGAACGCATTCCGAACGGTAGTACCGGTAACAGCATGATCAAGCTCATCGTCGGCCTCGGCAATCCCGGGGCGGAATACGAAGCCACCCGCCACAACGCCGGCTTCTGGCTGGTCGACCAGCTGGCCCGCCAGGCCGGCACGACCCTGCGCGTGGAAAGCCGCTTCCATGGCCTGGCGGCACGGGCGCGCCTGTGGGACCAGGAAATCTGGCTGCTCAAGCCATCCACCTTCATGAACCGCTCGGGCCTGTCCGTGGTATCGCTGGCGCGCTTCTACAAGATCCTGCCCGACGAGATCCTGGTCGCGCACGATGAGATGGACTTGCCGCCAGGTACCGTCAAGCTCAAGCGCGGCGGCGGCTCCGGCGGCCACAATGGGCTGAAGGACATCTCGGCCCACCTGACCACGCCGGAGTACTGGCGGCTGCGCATCGGCGTAGGCCATCCGCGCAACCAGAATGCCGCCAGCGGGCGCGAGGAAGTGGTCAACTTTGTGCTGAAGCCGCCTCGGCGCGAGGAACAGCAGGCCATCGACGAATCGATCGAGCGCTGCCTGGATCCGCTGGCCCTGCTGGCCCGGGGCGAGTCGGAGCGCGCCATGATGGCGCTGCACAGCGGCCGCTGAGGCCAGCGCTGGAAGCCGGCGGCGGGAGCCTCCTGCGCCGCCCCTGACAAGCAACAAAAAACCCGCCGTCCGGCGGGTTTTTTGTGCGGGCGCCTGACGGCTCAGGCCGCGTGCTTGGCCGCCGTCAGCAGCCGGTAGCGCTGCATCAGCACCTCGTGCGTCTCCACCCGGTTGGGATCGTGCGGAATGCACGAGACCGGACAGACCTGCTGGCACTGGGGTTCATCGAAATGCCCGACACATTCCGTGCATTTGTTGGGGTCGATCTCATAGATCTCCGGCCCCATCGATATGGCTTCGTTTGGGCACTCGGGCTCACAAACGTCGCAGTTGATGCAGTCGTCGGTGATCATCAGCGCCATGGCATTTCCTTTCCAGCACGACGGACACGCCGGGCTGGCTGCGCCGTCTCAAATTCGTATTTTATTCCGTCTTGCCGATCTTCTGCTGCAGCCAGCGTTCGACCGAGGGGAAGACGAACTTGCTGACGTCCCCGCCCAGCACGGCGATCTCACGCACGAAGGTGCCGGAGATGAACTGGTACTGGTCGGACGGCGTCAGGAACATGGTCTCGACGTCGGGCAGCAGGTAGCGGTTCATGCCCGCCATCTGGAACTCGTACTCGAAGTCGGAAACGGCACGCAGGCCCCGCACGATCACGCGCGCATTGTTCTTGCGCACGAAGTCCTTGAGCAGGCCCGAGAAACCCTCGACGCGCACGTTGGGATAGTGGCCCAGCACCTCGCGCGCAATGCCGATGCGTTCTTCCAGCGAAAAGAACGGACGCTTGTTGGGGCTGTGGGCAACCCCTACCACCAGTTCGTCGAAGATGTTCGAGGCACGGCGCACGAGATCCTCGTGGCCTCGGGTCATGGGATCGAACGTGCCGGGATAGACCGCGACGACCATACTTCCTCCTTGTTCTGCCCGCTGCCGGCCCTGTCCCGGGCCAGTGGAATGTGTTGCTGCGTGGCGAGCGTTAGCGACAGCGGCGTAGTGTAACGCTAAATCCGCCGCTTGGAAGCCGCCTGGCCGACTGTTTCGCGGCAGCGCAGCAGAAGAGGCCATTGCCGGCCCGGCAACAATTTGCGGCGCGCGCGGCACGCCGATGTCGGACGTTCCGCCATGCAGGCTCAGCCGCGATGCACCAGCAGGTGGAAATGCACGGCACCGGCACGGGCCTGGCGCACCAGTTCCAGGCTGGCCGGCACCGGCGCCTGGGGCCCGGTGAGCGCGCGGTCCGTCTCGACATAGACTAGCCCGCCGGGCCGCGACAGCCGCGCGGCATGCTCCAGCGCCGGCCCAAGCCAGTCCTCGGCGAAGGGCGGGTCGAGGAAGACCACGTCGAACCCGGCGGTGGGCATGCCGGCCGCCACGGCAAAGGCATCGCCCTGGATGACGCGGACCTGCGCCGCATCCAGGCGGTACTGGTTGTCACGCAGCTGCTTGGCCACGCGCGGATTGGCCTCGACCAGCGTGACCTGTGCTGCGCCGCGGGAAGCGGCCTCGAAGCCGAGCGCGCCGGAGCCCGCGAACAGGTCCAGGCAGCTCAGCCCGGTCAGGTCCTGCCCGAGCCAGTTGAACAGGGTCTCGCGCACGCGGTCGGGGGTGGGCCGCAGTCCTTCGGCCTCCAGCACGGGCAGCGGCGTGCGCTTCCAGCGCCCGCCGATGATGCGGACCTGTGCCGGCGTACGGCGCGGCGCCGCTGGGGTGTTCAGGGAGGCGGAAGCACGCCGCCCGCGCGAAGCGGGCGGCATGCCAGAAGCAGCAGGAGGACGGGAACGCGAATTCATCCCGTGATTGTAGAGCCTGCGGCCGCGGCCCGCCGGCCGCGGCGTGTGATCAGTTCGGCCCGCCGACGATCACGGTCGCCATGGCATCGGGATGCACGTGGCGTTGGAAGGCCTGCTTGACCTGCTCGCGCGAAACCTTGGCGATCTGCGCGGTCCAGGTGTCGAGGTAGTCCAGCGGCAAGCCGTACCAGCCGATATTAGCCACATTGGTCAGCAGCTTGCGGTTGTTGTCGATGCGCAGCGGGAAGCCGTTGACCAGGTTGTCCTTGGCCGCCTTCAGCTCCAGGTCGGTCGGGCCTTCGGCCACGAAGTCCGTCAGCACCTTGCGCACCAGCGCCAATGCCTCGTCGGTCTGCGCCTTCTTGGTCTGCAGGCTGACGGCGAACGGTCCCGGCTGCTTGCTCGGCGCGAAATAGCTCTCCACGTCGTAGGTCAGGCCGCGCTTCTCGCGCACCTCATTGGTCAGCCGCGAACTGAAGCCGCCGCCGCCGAGCACGTAGTTGCCCACCAGCAGCGCGAAGTAGTCGGGGTCGCCGCGCGCGATTGCCGGCTGGCCGAGCAGTACGGTGGCCTGCTGCGCCGCGTGGGGAATGCGCTGTTCGCTGGCGGGGATGGCCATCTGCACCGACGGCATCGTCGGCGGCGCGGCGCCAGCCGGCAGGCCGCGCGTAAGCTGCTCGGCAATGGCCTCGGCCTGCTTGCGGTCGATGGCGCCGATCAGCGTGACCACGGCGCGCGAGGCGGCGTAGTTATCGCGCCAGAAACGCAGGATGTCCTCGCGCGTGATGGCGTTGACCGAGGCCTCGGTTGCCGTCACGCCATAGGGATGGCTGGGATAGACCGCCTTGGACAGGCGCTTGTCGGCGATCACCTCGGGACGGGCATCCCCCTCGCGGATGGCCGTGATCAGGCGCTGCTTCTCGCGCGCTACCACGGCATCGGGATAGGTCGGCGCATGGATCAGTTGCGCTGCCAGGTCGACCGACTGCTTCAGCTCCGGCTGCGCCGTCAGCGTACGCAGGCCGATGCCGCCCCGATCGCCGCCGGCCGAGCCGCCGAAGCCGGCACCGGTATCGGCGAAAGCGTCGGCGATCTGCGCCTCGTTGCGTGCCGGCTGGCCTTCGGCCGCCGCCGCCCCCTTATCCAGCAGCGCCGCCGCCAGGGTGGCGAGGCCGGACTTGCCGGCCGGATCGTAGCGGCTGCCCGCATCGAAGTCGACGTTGATGTCCAGCATCGGAATCGACGGGCTCGGCACGAAATAGACCTGCGCGCCGGTGGCGGCGGTCCAGTGCTCGATGGGCAGCGCTGCCTGCGCCACCGTGGTGCCGAACAGGGCCAGCGCGCCAGCGGTGGCCATGGCGGCCTGGCGCAGCCAGCGGGACATTTGCGGCGACCGAAGCGCCGGGACGGACAAGTGCATCGTGGCTCCTCAGTGCAGATCGGCGGGAAGCGCGACCTTGGGCTTGTTGGGGTCGATCGGCTGCGGCAACAGGGTGGCCACGGTCAGGTTGTCATCGCTGAAGTATTTGGCGGCGACGGCCTGCACCTGCTCGGGCGTGACGGCCTTGATCCGTTCCAGCATGCGGTCCAGGTCGCGCCAGGACAGGCCCGACATCTCCGCCACACCGATCTCCATGCCCTGCCCGGCGACGGAGTCGCGCTTGTAGATCTGCCCGGCCACCACCTGCGCCTTGACGCGCTTGAGCTCCTCGGGCGAGACGCCGCTCTTGGCGATGCGCTGGACCTGCTCGATCAGCGCACGCTGGATCTCCTCGGTGGTGTGTCCCTTCGCCGGGGTGCCGTCGAGTACGAAGAGGGATTCGCCGCGGTTGATGCTGTCGTAGCCGACGTTGACATCATCGGCCAGCCGCTGCTCGCGCACCAGCTCGCGCGGCAGGCGGGCATTGTCGTAGCCGTTCAGCACCGCCGACAGCACCTCGAGCGCGTAGGGATCGACGTCCTTCTCCACGTCGTGCAGGCGCGGCACCTTGTAGGCCATCACCACGTAGGGATTCTCGGCCGGCGCCTTGACCCAGATGCGCTTGACGCCGATCTGCGGCGCTTCGATCTGGTTCTTGCGCAGCGGCAGCGCGTGCGGCTTGAGCCTGCCGTAGGTGCGCTCGGCCAGCAACCGCACCTGGGCGGGATCGACGTCGCCGGCGACGACCAGGATGGCGTTGTTGGGCGCGTACCACTGGTGATACCAGGCCTGCACGTCTTCCACGCGCATATTGACCAGGTCGTTCATCCAGCCGATGGTCGGATGGCGGTACGGCGCCGCCGTGTACACAGTGGCCAGCAACTGCTCGTAGACGGTGCCGCGCGCGGAGTCATCGATGCGCATGCGCCGCTCTTCCATCACCACCTTCATCTCGCTGTCGAAGTCGCTCTTCTTGATGATCAGGTTCGCCATGCGGTCGGCCTCCAGCTCCATCACCTTGGGCAGGTACTGCTTGCCGATCTGCTGGTAGTAGAGCGTGAAGTCGCGCGTGGTCATGGCGTTCTCGCGGCCGCCGAGTGCGGCGATCTGCTTGGAGAACTCGCCCGGCCCGACCTTGGGCGTGCCCTTGAACATCATGTGCTCGAGCATGTGCGACAGGCCCAGGGTACCGGTCACTTCATCCATGCCGCCCACGTGGTACCAGACCTGCTGCATCACCGTTGGTGCGCGATGGTCTTCCTTGACGATCACGCGCAGCCCGTTGGCGAGCTTGAACTCGGTGATGCCGGCGCTCGATGGCGCCGTGGCGGATGCCGCCGGGACGGTGGCCTTCTGCTGCGGCGCGTCCTGCGCGTGCGCGGCAGGCAGGCACCAGGGCAACGCCGCGATCAGCAGGGCGGGAAGGAGGCCCCGGGCCCTGCGTCTGGCCGCCGCCGAAAACGCCTGGGAACGGGTGGATGCGGCACGGGCGGCGCCCGTCCGGAACTTGACAGCGCAGTGGTTCATGCGACCCCGTCTGATAGAATTTTGCCGATTGATTCTACCGGGCTATTGACCTCTTTCCCAATGTTTAGTTTCTGGAAGAAGCGCAAGGCGGAAGCGGCTCCCGCACCCGCCCCGGCACCCGCCAGCGCGCCTGCGCCCTCCCCCGCCACGCCGCAGGAAACCCTGCCGGCGCACGCCGTGCCCGCGCCGGTTCCCGAGCCGGCGGCCACGGCGGACGCCTATGAACTGACCCTGCCGCCGGTGCCCACGCAGGAAGACCGGCAGGGCTGGATGCGCCGGCTGCGCGCCGGCCTGTCCAAGACCAGCCGCAATCTCGGCACGCTGTTCCTCGGCGTCAAGGTCGACGAGGCCCTGTTCGAGGAACTCGAAACCGCGCTGCTGATGGCCGATGCCGGCGTCGAAGCGACCGAGTACCTGCTGGGCGAGCTGCGCCGCCGCGTCAAGAACGAGCGCATCGAGGATGCCGAAGGCGTCAAGGCCGCGCTGCGCACGCTGCTGACCGACCTGCTGCGTCCGCTCGAGAAGACCATGGAGCTGGGCCGCGAACAGCCGCTGGTGATGATGATCGCGGGTGTCAACGGCGCCGGCAAGACCACCAGCATCGGCAAGCTGTGCAAGCACTTCCAGCACTACGGGCAGTCGGTGCTGCTGGCCGCCGGCGACACCTTCCGCGCCGCCGCGCGGGAGCAGCTGACGATCTGGGGCGAGCGCAACAATGTCACGGTGGTGGCGCAGGAAAGCGGCGACCCCGCGGCCGTGATCTTCGACGCCGTCAACGCGGCGCGCGCGCGCGGCATCGACATCGTGATGGCCGATACCGCGGGGCGCCTGCCCACGCAGCTGCACCTGATGGAAGAGCTGAAGAAGGTCCGGCGCGTCATCGCCAAGGCCATGCCGACGGCGCCGCACGAGGTGCTGCTGGTGATCGACGCCAACACAGGCCAGAACGCGCTGGCCCAGGTGCGCGCCTTCGACGATGCGCTGGGCCTGACCGGCCTGCTGGTGACCAAGCTGGACGGCACCGCCAAGGGCGGCATCCTCGCCGCCATCGCGCGACAGCGCCCGGTGCCGGTCTATTTCATCGGCGTGGGCGAGAAGGTCGAGGATCTGCAGCCGTTCAAGGCCGAAGAGTTCGCCGACGCGCTGCTGGGCTGAAACCGGCGCTCCGGCACGCCCCCGATAAAAAACCCGGCAGCTGCCGGGTTTTTTATCGGACTTCCGTCAGGTGCCGCACCTGCCGGTCGCCCCACCTGCTGCGCCCGCTCCGCCTACTCCGCGTCGGGCTGGGCCTTGGGCGCGGCGTTCTGGAACGCCGGCAACGCCATGCACGCCTCGTGGATCCGTGCGACGGTCGGGAACGGCGCCAGGTCGACGTTGAAGCGCTGGGCGTTGAAGACCTGCGGGGCCAGGCAGACATCGGCCAGCGTAGGCGTGTCGCCCAGGCAGAAGCGCCCGACGCGGCCGCTGCGCGCCAGGGCGATCTCCAGCGCGGCGAAACCCTGCTCGATCCAGTGCCGGTACCAGCCGTCCTTGGCCTCCTCCGACACACCCAGCGTGTGCTTCAGGTATTTCAGCACGCGCAGGTTGTTGAGCGGATGGATGTCGCAGGCGATCTCCAGCGCCAGCGCGCGCACGTAGGCACGCTCGAGCGCGTCGCCCGGCAGCAGCAGCGGCTGCGGATGCAGCTCGTCGAGATATTCGACGATGGCCAGCGACTGGGTCAGCGCATGGTCGCCGTCGACCAGCGTCGGCACCAGCGCATCGGCATTCAGCGCGCGGTATTCCGGCTTGAGCTGCTGGCCGCCGTCCTTGAGCAGGTGCACCGGCACGTAGTCATAGGGCAGGCCCTTGAGTTGCAGCGCGATGCGTACGCGGAACGAGGCCGAACTGCGGAAGTAGCTGTACAGCTGCAGCATGGCTCAGACCACCTTGACGACGAGGTCGCCCACGCCTTCCACGTGGCCCTGCATGACGTCGCCCTTCACCACCGCGCCGACGCCCTCCGGCGTGCCGCTGAAGATCAGGTCGCCCGGCTGCAGCTCGAACAGGCGCGACAGGTAGGCCACCATCTCGGGCACCGACCAGATCAGGTCGGAGAGGTCGCCGCGCTGCTTCTCGGCGCCGTCCACGCTCAGCGTCACGGCCCCCTTGTGCGGATGGCCGATCGCCGATACCGGCACGATCGGGCCGATCGGGGCCGAGCGGTCGAATGCCTTGCCGGTCTCCCAGGGGCGGCCGGTCTTCTTCGATTCGTTCTGCAGGTCGCGCCGGGTCATGTCCAGGCCGACGGCATAGCCGAACACATGGGCCGCGGCATCCTCCACCGCGATGTCCTTGCCGCCCTTGCCGATCGCCACTACCAGCTCGATCTCGAAGTGGCAGTTGGAGGTGCCCGGCGGATAGGGAAACTCACCCTGCACACCATCCGGCACATAGCTGACCGCATCCGACGGCTTGCAGAAAAAGAACGGCGGCTCGCGGTCGGGATCCGAGCCCATTTCGCGCGCGTGCGCAGCATAGTTGCGGCCCACGCAGTACACGCGGCGCACGGGAAAGCTGGCGCTGCTTCCGCGCACGGGCACACCCACCGGGGCCGGCGGGGCGAATACGAATTCGGTCATACATCTCTCCAATCTTGTTCTGTGCCTGCGGCGCGCCGGCACCGGTACCGGCGTCTCGCAAACCCGCCGCGCGGCAGGGCCACAGCATACACCCGCGCGACCCACCGGCCCAGGCAGACGTATGATGAGTACGGGAAAATACGTAAGGCATTACCAGACAATGCCGAGCCATGCTGGACCGCGCCGAACGCCTTCGGCACGGCGTGAAGCTCGACAGGCTCACCGGCACGCGCTGCCACGCGCAGCACAATCCCATACCGCGCGAAAGCACCGGGTGCTGTCCGGCATGCGGCGCCGCAGTTGCGCTGCGCTATCATGAAGCGCATCCCCACGAGCGCCGCATCATGACCCAGCCCGCCACCACCACAAGCCACGCCACGCCCTTTCCAGCGGCGAAATACATCAAGGAAATCGGGCGCGGCGCGCAGGGCGCGCGGGCCCTGCCGCGCGATGACGTGCGCACGCTGTTCGACGCCATGCTCGCCGGGCGCGTCTCCGACATCGAACTGGGCGCCATCCTGATGGCCTACCGCATCAAGGGCGAAGCGCCACACGAGCTGGGCGGCATGCTAGAGGCCGCCCATGCGCACTGCGCGCCGCTGCCGGCGCGGCCGGATGGACCGGTGGTAGTGATCCCGAGCTACAACGGCGCCCGCAAGCAGCCCAACCTGGTACCGCTGCTGGCCATGCTGCTGGCACGCGCCGGCACCCCGGTCCTGGTGCACGGCATCCGGCACTTCGCCGGACGCCTGACCAGCCTGGCACTGTTCGAGGCACTGGGCGAGCCGCTGTGCTCCAGCACTGCCGAAGCCGCGACACGGCTGCGCGGCAGCGGCGGCGGGCTGCCGCTGGCGGTGCTGCCGATCGACGTCCTGTCGCCGGCACTGAGCCGCCTGCTCGACAAGCGCGACATCGTCGGCCTGCGCAACTCGGCCCACACCGTGGTCAAGCTGCTGCAGCCGGTGGGTGGCCACAGCCCGGCCGAAGCCCTGCGCCTGTACAGCTACACACATCCGGAATACCGCGAGACGCTGACCGACTTCTTTTCGCACGAGCCGGCCAACGTATTGCTGGCGCGCGGCACCGAAGGCGAAGTGGTGGCCGATGCCCGCCGCGGCGGGCGCATCGACTGGCTGCACGACGGGCACCAGCGCACGCTGGTCGAGCCGGCCTCCGGTTCCATTGCCGACGTGCCGGACCTGCCGGCTGGCACCAGCGTCGAGCAGACCGTGGCCTGGATCCGCGCGGTGCTGGAAGGCAAGCTAGCCGTGCCGGCGCCCATCGCGGCCCAGGTCGAGGCCATCCGCGCCTGCCTGCGCGATGGCGCGCAGGTGAATTGGGCCAGCCCGGTCTAGGGCTGCGCCCTCCTCCAGGCGGCGACGCCGGCCAAGGCTGCCGCCCTGCCCGTCAGGACGGGCGGCGCGGCGGCAGCGGGATGCGTTCGGTCTCGCCTGGCACTTGCGGAAAGAGATTGTCTTCCCAACGCTGCGCCGCCGCCTCGATGGCCTCCTTGCTGCTGGCCACGAAGTTCCAGTAGATGAAGCGGCGGCCGTCCAGCGGCTCGCCGCCGAGCAGCATCACGCGCGCCCGCGTCGTGGCACTCAGTGTCACCGTCTCCCCCTGCACCAGCGTCGCCAGGTGCTCGGCCGGAATGGCCTCGCCATCGACGGCGATGCCGCCTTCGACGACATAGACACCACGCTCCACATGCTCGGGAGGAATCACCAGCGTGGCGCCCGCCTCCATCTCCAGGGCAACGTAGAGCGTACGGCTGAAGACACGCACCGGCGACTCCTGGCCGAAGGCATCGCCGGCGATCACCGTCAGGCGCACTCCGGGCAACTCCAGCCGCGGCAGGCTGGCGGCGCCGAAGTGGTGGAACGAGGGCTCCACGTCCTCGTAGGCCTTCGGCAGTGCCACCCAGGTCTGGATGCCGTGCAGGTGCGGTCCGGCCGGCCGCTCGGATTGCGGCGAGCGCTCCGAATGCGCGATGCCGCGGCCGGCGGTCATCCAGTTGACGTCGCCGGGGCGGATCACCTGCTCGTTGCCCAGGCTGTCACGATGGAGGAATTCGCCCTCGAACAGGTAGGTCACCGTGGCCAGGCCGATGTGCGGATGCGGACGGACGTCCGCCCCCTTGCCGGGCGGCATCGCCACCGGGCCCATATGGTCGAGGAAGATGAAGGGCCCCACCGTCTGCGCGGCCGCCGCGGGCAGGACGCGGCGCACGGTGAAATCGCCCAGGTCCCGGACATGGGGATTGAGCAGGTGTTCGATGACAGACATAGATCCTCCTGGGAATGAATGTACCGTGGAGACGGCATCGGCGAAGTGGCGCATCCGCAGTGTAAACGCCGCTCCCGCCCGCCGCTCCCACTCTATTGGCCGAAAGGGCAGAACCAGGCGGCGATCCGCATCTCTAATGCTAGGCGCGAGCGGGCCCTCGCGCCGGGAAGTGCGTTATGCGCCATACAAATGCATGCTATCCATTCTGAAATAGCAATCGCCTGGAACTATTGACCACATTGCCAGTCGAATTAGCAGTCAACCGGCTTGAGTGCTAATATGTGTTGCAATGCAGTGCGTTTCCCCGAGGGAAACAGCACCCCCGGCAACCCGCCGGCCGGACGCAAAAGGAGCCAATGAGTGAACGCAGTCCTGTCTGCCGATTCGATCCAATCCACCACCCTGCCCGCGATGCCGCAGCGCGGCGCCAGCCTTGCGCTGGCCATGCCCGGCAACCTGGGCAACCTCGACAGCTACATCCAGGCGGTCCACCGCGTCCCGATGCTCTCCGTCGAAGAGGAGCAGCGTCTCGCGCGCGAGTTGCGCGACCATGATTCCGTCGATGCGGCACGCCGGCTGGTGATGTCCCACCTGCGCCTGGTCGTATCCGTGGCACGCCAGTACCTGGGCTACGGCCTGCCCCACGCCGACCTGATCCAGGAAGGCAATATCGGCCTGATGAAGGCCGTCAAGCGCTTCGATCCCGACCAGGGCGTGCGCCTGGTTTCGTACGCCATCCACTGGATCAAGGCCGAGATCCACGAGTACGTGCTGAAGAACTGGCGCATGGTCAAGGTGGCCACCACCAAGGCCCAGCGCAAGCTGTTCTTCAACCTGCGCAGCCACAAGCAGGAAACCCACAACACCTTCACGCCCGAGCAGGTCGAAGCCGTTGCGCGCGAGCTCAACGTCAAGCCCGAGGAAGTGATGGAGATGGAAACCCGGTTGTCGGGCGGCGACCTGGCGCTGGAAGGGCAGGTCGACGACGGCGAAGAGGAATTCGCCCCGATCGCGTATCTGGCCGACAATCACAACGAACCCACCCGCGTGCTCGAAGCCAAGCGCAGCGACCGTATGCAGGTGGAAGGCCTGGAAGAGGCGCTCGGCAAGCTCGATCAGCGTAGCCGCCGCATCATCGAGGCCCGTTGGCTGCACGTCAACGACGACGGTTCGGGCGGCGCCACGCTGCATGAACTGGCCGACGAGTTCGGCGTTTCCGCCGAGCGCATCCGCCAGATCGAGGCGGCGGCCATGAAAAAGATGAAGGGCGCGCTGCAGGCCTTCGCCTGAGCGTCCTTGCCGGCGCCGCGCACAGCGCGTCCGCCGGGCGGAATGGCAAAGGGCCGGTTCCCCGTGAACCGGCCCTTTCTTTTTCGCTGCCTGCGTTTTCCCCTGCCTGCGCGAGTGCGCGGCGCAATCAGGACAGCAGCAGTTTCAGGTCGTGCGCGATCGGCTCGGGCCCCTGGCCGTGGCGGATGAACAGGCGCAGCCGTCCCTGCGGATCGAACACGTAGCTGCCCGCCGAATGGTCCATCGTATAGTTGCCGGGCGAGGTGCCGGGCACCTTGGCGTAGTAGACCTTGAAGTCCTTGGTGACTTTCTGCAGCGCCGCCTCGTCGGCCGGGCGCATGCCCAGGAAACGCGAATCGAAAGCGGGCACGTATTGCGCCAGCAACTGCTGGGTATCCCGCTCGGGATCGACCGTGACGAACAACACCTGCACGCGGTCGGCATCGGGTCCCAGCGCTTCCATCACGCCCTTCAGTTCGGCCAGCGTGGTCGGGCACACGTCGGGGCAATGCGTGTAGCCGAAGAACATCACGACCGCCTTGCCCTTGAAGTCAGCCAGCGTGCGCACCTTGCCGTGATGATCGACCAGGCTGAAATCCTTGCCGAATTCGCTGCCGCCCGTGATGTCGATGTTTTGGAACTTCGGAGCGGATTGCCCGCAAGCCGCCAGCATCAGAGCCAGCAGCGCCATTGCGGCATATTGCCGCAGGCGGCCGAAGCAGGAGAAAGACGGGAAGGGGCGGGGCTTGGACATTGCAGGGTTCGTCGGGGGAGCGGGCCGGATGCAGGCCATCCGCATGGCCATGCGCTTCCCGCTCGGTTCATCACACTGGCGAGTATCGCCCATCCGCATGCAGGCGCGTCCCGGCGCGACAAAGTGTCGCGCCGGGGGCAGTGCTGGCTCAGAGCGGCAGCACGAACTTGAAATAATGATCCACCAGCAGCACAGCGAACAGCAGTGACAGGTAGAGGATCGAGAAGCGGAAGGTGCGCTGCGCCAGTTCGTCCGAGTAGTTGCGGTACAGCCGCCAGGAGTAGGACAGAAAGCCGCCACCCAGCACCAGCGCCGCCACCAGGTAGATCAGGCCGCTCATGCCGTAGATGAACGGCAGCAGCGTGGCGGCGATCATCACCAGTGTGTACAGCAGGATATTGAGCAGGGTGAAGCGCTCGCCATGCGTGATCGGCAGCATCGGCAGGCCGGACTTGGCGTAGTCGGCGCGGCGGTACAGCGCCAGCGCCCAGAAATGCGGCGGCGTCCAGGTGAAGATGATCAGCACCAGGAACCATGCCTCGGCCGGCACCGTGCCGGTTACCGCGGCCCAGCCCAGGGCCGGCGGCATGGCGCCCGACAGGCCGCCGATGACGATGTTCTGCGGCGTGGCCGGCTTCAGCAGGATGGTGTAGATGACCGCGTAGCCGACGAAGGTGGCCACCGTCAGCCACATGGTCAGGTCATTGGTGAAGACGTGCAGCAGCCACATGCCGGCCCCGCCCAGCACCGCCGAGAACGCCAGCGTCTGTGCCGTGCCGATCTCGCCGGTGGCCGAGGGGCGCCAGGCCGTACGCCGCATCAGCGCGTCGATCTTCTGCTCGACCAGGCAGTTGATGGCGAAGGCGGCGCCCGCCAGCAGCCAGATACCGGCGGCGCCGCCCAGCAGCACCGGCCAGGGCACCATGCCCGGCGTGGCCAGGAACATGCCGATGACGGCGCAGAAGACGGCCAGTTGCGTCACGCGCGGTTTGGTAAGCGCCGCATACTGGCGCGTCATGTGACGCAAGCGGCTGATTGGGTGGGGTTGGGTAGCTGTGGCCACGGGAGGGGTCTTGTCCTTCATGTCGCGCGCGCAGCGGTTGTGGCGCGGGTGGCGGCGCCGGCAGGCCGGGTCGCAAGCCCTATATTGTAATGGAGGCGGACCAGAAGCAGCAGAAGCACCGCCGCCCCACCGTTGTGCGCCACCGCGGCCACCAGTGGCCAGTCGAGCACGATATTGGACAGGCCCGTGGCCAGTTGCAGGGCCAGCACCGCCAGCAGCCAGCCGGCGGCCCGCTCCAGTCCCGCCACGCGGCGCGCACGCAGGGCGAACCAGGCGAGGAAGGCGAGCACCACGAAGGCAAAGCCGCGGTGTACCCAATGGATGGCCACCAGCGCCGCATGGGGGATGTAGTCGCCGTCGGCGGTCATGCCTAGCTGCCGCCACAGAGTGAAGCCATGGCGGAAATCCATCTGCGGGATCCACTGGCCGTTGCACAGCGGGAAGTCGGTACAGGCCAGTACCGCGTAGTTGGTGCTTACCCAGCCGCCCAGGAAGATCTGCACGACCAGCAGCAGCAAGGCGATGCGGGCCGGCCAGCGCAACAGCCCCGCACCCGCGCCCACTCCATGCGGCGGATCGTTGCGCGAGCCGAGCCGGATCAGCGAGGCCAGCAGGCCCATGCCGAGCATCAGGTGGGTCACGACGATGATGGGCTGCAGCTTCTGCGTCACGGTGAAGGCGCCGAAAGCGCCCTGCACGCACACCAGCAACAGCACACTGCTGGCGAACCAGGGTGACTGGCGCAATTCACGGCGCTTGACCCAGGCCAGCACCACCAGCGTGATGATCAGCACGCCCACCGCCATGGCGAAGTAGCGGTGGACCATCTCGATCCAGGCTTTGGCCAGCGTGACAGGTCCGCTCGGCAGAGCCGTCTGCGCGGCGCGGATCGGCTCCAGCGCGGCATGTGGATTCGAGTGCCCGTAGCAGCCCGGCCAATCGGGGCAGCCCAGGCCGGAATCGGTCAGGCGGGTGAAGCTGCCGAACATGATCAGGTCCAGCGTCAGGAAAGCGGTGATCCAGACCAGCCTGCGGTACTTGTTGCGATCGCCCTTGACGAGCACGTAGGTGAGGGGAATCAGGGCGATCAGGACCCCGATGGTGGCAAGTTGGATCAGCATGGGTGAGACATCGGTTGCAGCAGGCGCATCGGTCCGGTCAGCCGATACGGGAGTACTTCAGCAGTTTCTTGAGGTCCCCGTTGACGCCCTTGGGGTCGGGATCCTTGGGAAAGCGCATCATCAGGTTGCCGAGCGGGTCGACCAGGAACAGCGTGTCCTCGATGCGCCCGCCCGCCTCGGCCGGCAGCCAGCGCCGCGCGGTATCGGCATCGATGCGCAGGAAGCGGGTGCCGGCATAGGGCTCGTTGTAAGCGGCGGACAGGCGCGGGTCGACGGCACCGTTATCGAGGATAAGCCACACCGGCACGATGCGCTCGCGCCCTTCGCCTTGTCCGGCACGCAGCTGGCGCGCCGTGAACAGCTTCCTGGCGCAGGCCTCGTCGCAGCCGGAGGCATCGACGCTCAACAGCAGCCACTTGCCCTTGAAGCGCTCGAGCGGCACCGCCTCGCCGCGCTCGTCGCGCACCTGCACGGCCGGCAGCGGGCGCTGCGGATCGATCAAGGTGCCATAGTTGGTGGTGCCGCCGGCCGGCCGGAACACATAGTAGGTCAGGTAGGAGGCGATCACAGGCGAGGCGCACACCAGCAGCAGGAACAGCATCTGCAGCCGCCCCCTGCGCGTGCGCGCATCGATGCGCGGCCCGGATGCCCGGCCGGAGGCGACCTGGGCCAGTTCGGCCGCGCGCGCGGAAATGGGATCTTGGGTTGGCATGTGTCGCTCAGTTCATTCGTGATGCTTGTGCCGGCGCCGTCGCACGGGAGCGCCGCCAGCCCAGTGCCAGCAGCAGTACGAGGGTCAATGCGGCCAGGCCGAACCACTGGAAGGCATAGCCGTAGTGGCGGTCGGCGCCGGAATCGGCCGGCGCCCAGTCGCGCGCCAGCCCGTCTCCTGTGTCGTTGCGCTGCTCCAGCACCAGTGGCTGGAGCGTCACGCCGAGCTCCGCCCCGTAAGCCGCGAGATCCAGGTTCTGCCGTATCTTCTGCCCGGCTTCGCTGGCGGAGCCCAGATTGTAGACCTTCGGCACGGCAGCCAGTGCCATGCCATCGATGTCGACCTCGCCCGCCGGCGTGGGAAAGGGCGCGATGCGGCTGCGGTCCTGCGCATCACGCGGCAGCCAGCCGCGCAGGACCAGCACGCTGGCACCCTGCCCCGTCCCGCCCTCGGCGGCGATGCGCAGCGGCGTCAGCACCAGGAAGCCAGCGCGCGAATCGGTGCCGTTGCCATGCGGGCGGTTGTCCAGCAGCACCGTATGCGCGGCGTCGAAACGGCCGCGCGCGCGCACCCGCCGGTCGGCCAGGTCGGCAGAGGCTGCCAGCGGCACCGGGCCCAGCAAGAGCGGTGTCGCTGCGGCCAGGGCCTGCTGACGCGCGGCGCGCGCCAGCTTCTCATGCGCACGGTTGAGCTGCCAGTTGCCCAGCGCGCAGGTCAGCGCGATCACCATCAGGGCGGCCAGCGTCGGCGCCGGCCGGAAGAAGCGCGCGGGGAAGAAGCGCACGCTCATCGCACCAGCCTCCCGCCATGGCCGAGCCCGGTGCGATAATGGCCGCTTTCGCCTTGCCGAAACCGCTCGCCTGCCCCCGTCATGCGCATCGTCATCGTCATTGCCTTCATCCTGATCATCGGCAGCCTTGCCAGCGCGCTCTTCTTCATGATGCGGGATCGCGGCAGGACCCCCAACATGATGCGCTCGCTGATGTTCCGCGTCGGCTTCTCGGTGGCATTGTTCCTCTTCATCCTGTTCTCGCACTGGATGGGCTGGATCCAGAGCACCGGCATCCGCATGGGGCCCTGAACCTGCCTGCGCCGGGCAGTTGCAGCACCGGCCCTCCCAAACGAAAAAGCAAGCGCCGCAGGATCCCAGCCAGCCTGCGGCGCTTGCTTTTCCAGTTCTGCGCGCATTCGCCGGCCGCCTCCCTGCGACCAGCGCGTGCCGCCGCAGGTGCGGCGGCACGGCGATGCCTGCTTACAGCCAGTACACGACGATGTAGAGGAACAGCCAGACCACATCGACGAAGTGCCAGTACCATGCGGCGCCCTCGAAGGCGAAGTGATGCTCGGGGGTGAAATGGCCCTTCAGCACGCGGCCCAGCACCACCGCCAGCATGATCGCACCCATGGTCACATGGAAGCCGTGGAAGCCGGTCAGCAGGAAGAAGGTGGAACCGTAGATGCCCGAGGTCAGCTTGAGATTGAGCTCGCTGTAGGCGTGGTGGTATTCGTAGGCCTGGAAACCCATGAACACGGCGCCCAGCAGGATGGTCAGCACCAGGCCCTGGATCACCTGGCTGCGCTTGCCCGCCAGCAGCGCGTGGTGCGCCCAGGTCAGGGTCACGCCCGAGGTGAGCAGCAGCGCCGTGTTGATGGTCGGGATCGGCCACGGCCCCATGGTCTGGAAATTCTCGATGGTGCCGGCCGGGCCGCTGTTCGGCCACACCGCGGCAAAATCGGGCCACAGGATCTTGTTGTTCAGGTCCCCCAGCCACGGCATGGCGATACTGCGCGCGTAGAACAGCGCGCCGAAGAAGGCGGCGAAGAACATCACTTCGGAGAAGATGAACCAGCCCATCGACCAGCGGAAGGACAGGTCGATGTTCTTGCCGTAGCGCCCGCCCTCGGATTCTCCGATCGCGTCGCCGAACCAGCTCTTGAGCACGAACAGGAACCACAGAAGGCCGACCGCGAACAGGTACGGCGCCCAGGCCTGGCCGTTGACCCAGCCGGCGGCGCCGCCACCGGTCATCAGCAGGCCGAAAGCCGCCGTGATCGGGTGGCGCGACGGGCCCGGTACAAAGTAGTACGGCGCGTTTGCGCGATTCGCACTCATGCTTTTCTCTCCAGCTCTTTGGTCTCAGATACCGCGGTTGTTATCTATTCATCCGGCCTGGATGCTGCCGGTGCCACGTGTTGTCATGTCTTGTCTACCCCGGGGCTTGCCGCGGCTCACCCCACCACCATCCGCACGATGACGATCAGCGCGGCGATGAAGAGCGCCGCGCCGAGCAGGCCTGCGATGATCACGTGCAGCGGATTCAGCCGGGCCATGTCACGCTCGTGCTCGGCCCCCTTGCGCAGGCCGATAAAGGACCAGAACACTGCACGCAGCGTCTGCCAGAACGACATCTTGCGCTTGACCGCATCCTTCAGTTCATCCACGCCGCCCTGCCTCCTTGCGTGCCGGCCCGTATCCTGGCCTGGCCCGTATCCTGGCCCGTATCCTGGCCCATATCCCGGCCCGGTGCCCTGCTGCCCGCGGCCCGATTCAGCCGCCCTTCGCCGCCGGGGCCGGCGCGTCATCCAGCGCCCCCTGCGGTGCCTGCGCCACCGGCGTACCCACCTCGAAGAAGGTGTACGACAGGGTGATATTCTTCACGTCCTTCGGCAGCGCCGGGTCGATCACGAACACCACCGGCATCTCGCGCGCCTCCTTCGCCTTCAGCGTCTGCTGCTTGAAGCAGAAGCACTCGATCTTCTTGAAGTACTGCGTCGCCTGCTTCGGGGCGTAGCTCGGGATCGCCTGGGCGGAGATGTCGCGGCTCTGCCCGTTCGCCACCTCGTACACGATCGTCGTCATCTCGCCCGGATGCACTTCCATGCTGTGCTTCACCGGCCGGAAGGCGAACGGCCCGCGTGCGTTGGAGTCGAACTCCACCGTCACCGTGCGGCTCTTGTCGACCTGCGTGTTCTTGGTCGTGCCGCCATACAGGTCGCGCGTGGTCAGCACGTTCAGGCCGGTGAGGTCGCAGATCTTGCGGTACAGCGGCACCAGCGCGTAGCCGAAGCTGAACATCAGCGCCACCACCACGAGCAGGCGCAGCAACATGCCGCGGTTGAAGCGGCGATCGCTGTCGCGCTCCGCCTGTACTTGCTGCTGGTCCACTTCCATGCCGTCCACCTCGCAGGCTCAGCCCAAGAGCACCATCTTGGCAAAGAAACCCAAGAAGAAAACCAGCGCGATGGAGAAAAGGATCAAGCCGAGGCGCCGGTTGGCGGCCTTGCGATCCGGCTGCGATGGGGTTCTGTCTGGATGCTGCATCTCGACTGCCATTCCGACTGCCTCTACCACTTCCGTTGCGCGGGCGGGCACCACGCCGGCGAATTCCGGCCCGGTGCCCGCGGCGGGACTCACTTCACTTGCGGCGGGACTTCGAAGGTGTGGAAAGGCGCCGGCGAGGGCACCGTCCACTCCAGGCCTTCCGCCCCTTCCCAGGGCTTGTCGGCTGCCTTCTCGCCGCCACGGTAGGACGGCAGCACCACGAAGAAGAAGAAGTACACCTGCATCAGGCCGAAGCCCAGTGCCCCGATCGAGGCGATCGCGTTGAAGTCCGCGAACTGCACCGGGTAGTCGGCATAGCGGCGCGGCATGCCGGCCAGGCCGAGGAAGTGCATCGGGAAGAAGGTGACGTTGAAGAAGATGATCGAGCCCCAGAAGTGGATCTGGCCGCGCGTCTCGTTGTACATGAAGCCGCTCCACTTCGGGCCCCAGTAGTAGAAGCCGGAGAACAGCGCGAACAGCGAGCCGGCCACCAGCACGTAGTGGAAGTGGGCCACGATGAAGTAGGTGTCCTGCAGCTGGATGTCGATCGGCGCGACGGCCGGCATCAGCCCGGTGAAGCCGCCGATGGTGAACACGAAGATGAAGCCGATCGCGAACAGCATCGGGGTCTCGAAAGTCATCGAGCCGCGCCACATGGTGGCGATCCAGTTGAAGATCTTCACCGCCGTCGGCACCGCGATCAGCATGGTCGCGTACATGAAGAACAGCTGGCCGGTCACCGGCATGCCGGTGGTGAACATGTGGTGCGCCCACACGATGAACGACAGGATGGCGATCGAGGCGGTCGCGTACACCATCGAGCTGTAGCCGAACAGGCGCTTGCGCGAGAAGGCCGGCACGACCTGCGAGATGATCCCGAATGCCGGCAGGATCATGATGTAGACCTCGGGGTGGCCGAAGAACCAGAAGATGTGCTGGTACATGACCGGGTCGCCGCCGCCCGCGGCGGAGAAGAAGCTGGTGCCGAAATGGCGGTCGGTCAGCACCATGGTGATGGCGCCGGCCAGCACGGGCATGACGGCGATCAGCAGGTAGGCCGTGATCAGCCAGGTCCAGCAGAACATCGGCATCTTCATCAGCGTCATGCCCGGGGCACGCATGTTGAGGATGGTCACGATGATGTTGATCGAGCCCATGATGGACGAGGCGCCCATGATGTGCATGGCGAAGATGGCCATGTCCATGCCCGGGCCCATCTGCACCGACAGCGGTGCGTAGAGGGTCCAGCCCGCGGCGGTGGCGCCGCCCGGCACGAAGAACGACAGCACCAGCAGCAGCGCGGCCGGCGGCATCAGCCAGAAGCTGAAGTTGTTCATCCGCGCGAAGGCCATGTCGGAGGCGCCGATCTGCAGCGGGATCATCCAGTTCGCGAACCCCACGAAGGCCGGCATGATGGCGCCGAACACCATGACCAGGCCGTGCATGGTGGTGAACTGGTTGAACAGTTCGGGGCGGAAGAACTGCAGGCCCGGCTCGAACAGCTCGAGGCGGATCAGCAGCGCCAGCACGCCGCCGGACAGCAGCATGGTGAAGGAGAACAGCAGGTACAGCGTGCCGATGTCCTTGTGGTTGGTGGCGAACAGCCAGCGGCGCCAGCCGTGCGGGTGGTCGTGGGCGTGATCGTCGTGGCCGTGCTCGTGCGGATGGGCCAGTGCGTCAGGGCTAGCAGTACTCATTCCGGAACTCCTGAAATCCTGTTCTTTCCTTGCGTCCACGATCAGCCTGCGACGCGGTTGCCCGCGAGGCTGGCCTGCTTGCCTGCGGCTTTGTCGTCCGCCTTGGGCTCGCCTGCCCCCGCGGCGCCGCCGCCCTCGGGGAACTTGCCGGTGCGGGCACCGGCGAAGTCGCGCGGCTGGATCACCTCGCCGGTATGGTTGCCCCAGTTGTTGCGGGTGAAGGTCATCACCGCCGCCAGCTCCGTGTCCGACAGGTGCTTCCACACGGGCATCGCGCCCTTGCCCTCGAGCAGGATGTGCATCTGGCCGGCATCCGGGCCATTGACGATCTTGGAGCCGTCCAGTGCCGGGAACGGTCCGCCGCCCTTGCCGTTGGGCTGGTGGCAGACCGCGCAGTTGGCCAGGTAGACCTTCTCGCCGCGCGCCTTCATTTCATCCAGCGTCCAGGTCTTGTTGGGATCGTCCGCCTTGGCCGCCATCTCCTTCTTCTTGCCGTCGACCCACTTGGTGTAGTCGGCGTCCGAGACCACGCGCACGACGATGGGCATGAAGGCATGTTCCTTGCCGCACAGCTCGGCGCACTGGCCGCGGTAGACACCGATCTTCTCCGCCTTGAACCAGGTGTCGCGCACGAAGCCGGGAATCGCATCCTGCTTGACGCCGAAGGCGGGGATCATCCAGGCGTGGATCACGTCGTTGGCCGTGGTGACGACGCGGATCTTCTTGTTGACCGGCACCACCATTTCGTTGTCCACCTCCATCAGGTAGGTGTTGCCCTTGGGTGCCTCGTTGTTGATCTGCTCGCGCGGGGTGGTCAGGGTGGAGACGAAGGAGATGCCCTCGCCTTCGCCCTTCAGGTAGTCATAGCCCCACTTCCACTGGTAGCCGGTGGCCTTGATGGTGATATCGGAGTTGGTGGTGTCCTTCATCGCCACCACCGTCTTGGTCGCCGGCAGGGCCATGGCGATCACGATCAGGAAGGGGACCACGGTCCAGACCACTTCGACCGTGATGCTCTCGTGGAAGGAGGCAGGCTTGGCCCCCTTGGACTTGCGGTGCTTGAACACGGAGTAGAACATCACGCCGAACACGCACACGAAGATCACGGTGCAGATGATCAGCATCATCCAGTTCAACCAATGGATCTGCTCGGCGATCTTGGTGACCGGCTCTGCGAGATTGAGCTGACGCACGGCGGGACCGCCTGGCATGTCGGTGACTGCCGGCGCCGCCTGGCTGACGAGCAGGGATGCGCCGGCCAGACATGCTGCGGATGCCTTCTTCCACATTTTCATTTTGTTATCTACCCAATTTACAGATTCAAATCTGTCCCACGCCTAGGTCCGGCGGCCGCTCCTCGGAGCGGCGCAGGGCAGTCGCGAGTTCCTGCGCGAACTTCCGGCGCGCGCTCGGGACCAGGAACTTCCCGACCCGCACGACACGCCCGCCCGAGCGCAATGTGACCAGCGCCCGGGAAGATTCACCCGACTCGACCCGCACCCAATGCGGGTTGAACTCCTGCCGCGACACCTTGCCGGCACTGGCTGTCTCCACTACCAGTTTTCCGCCTGCAAGGCTGACACGCTCATAATCCACTGCGTGCCGCGCATATACCAGCAGGGCAATCCCCAGCCCGATCAGGTCCAGGCCGGCAAAAGGCAGCACGAGCCAGTACCCCCACCACGCAATGAGCAGCGCGATGGCGAACGAAATGCATACGATGGAAAGGTAGAACCAGCCGACCTGGCGTGGAGAAAGCGAACAGTTGCGCTTCATCAGCCAGTCGGTGCACAGCGCCGGTCGAAGTCCGTTCAGACCTGCAACGGACTCATCTCGTGCCATCTGGAATGCGATACCCAAGTCTTGCATCGCCCACCACTCTGCATCGGATGCGTGCCCGGACGATGTCACCCAATTTCAAGGCGCCGGAGCGCTGTTATCTGCGGGTGGATTGTGCCAGGGGACCACTGCGACAAACTGGCGCATTATAGGGCGCTTCCCAGGCTCGAACAAGCCGCGACTTGCGTTCCGGGCTGGCGTCCGGCGTGAAATTGTGCTTGTACTTTGCGTATCTTGACGAACGCGCGGAGCTATGCGCGGGGCCGCCCGCGGCCGATGCGATCGAGCGGGACCACCGCATTGCCCTGCGCATCGAGTGGCTGGCCGGCACGCGGCGGCAGCTTCCAGGCATGCCCGTAGACGACCTCGAAGGTGAGCGCGATCTCGCCCTGGGCATTGCGCCGGCGCTCCAGCGCGGCCAGCAGCGCCGCATGCCAGCGGCGTCCGCGCAGGCCTCCGCCGGGGCGGCGCAGCCCGCCCATGGCATGGACCTCGCGCAGCAGCGTCTGCGGATTCTCGTAGGTGATCGTCAGCGTCTCCATGTCCATCACCGGGGTGGACCAGCCGCTGTGCACCAGCATGTCGCCGATATCGTGCATGTCGACGAAGCGCAGCGTGTGGACATCGCCGTCGACCTCGGCGAAGGCCTCGCGCAATTCCTTCAGCGTGTCCGGCCCGAACAGCGAGAACAGCACCAGCCCGTCCGTGCGCGTCACGCGGTGCCACTCGGGAAATACCAGATGCGGTTCCGGGTGCCAGTGCAGGGCCAGATTGGACCAAAGCATGTCAAAGCTGTCGGCGGCGAAAGGCAGCGTGGCAAGATCGCCCTGCACCAGTTCGAACAGCGGGCGCTTGCCCAGCATGCGCCCGATCCAGCCCGGCCGGCGCTGGGGGTCGCGCTGGCCGGCCTCGCGCAGCATGGCCGCCGACACATCGAGGCCCGCGATCTGCGCATCCGGATACTGCGCGCGCAGCGCGGCCAGGCCCTGGCCATGGCCGCAGCCGATATCGAGCGCCCGGCCGGGCGTCAGCCGGATCAGTTGCATGCGCTCCTGCATGCGCTGGCCGATCTCGCCGAAGAGGAAATCGAGCTGGTCGAAGGCAGCGCTGCGCCTGTCGAAGGCGAGGCGGGTCAGCCGCGTGGACGGCAGGAAGGCATCGGGAGAAGCAGCGGCATGCAGGGACACGGACAAACCAGGCAGCGGATGGAAGACGACAAGGCACCGCGCGCACCCGTCGACGCCAGGGCGCCGGCCGCGGCGCGGGAGGACGAAGCGCAAGTATACGCGCGATGCGCCGGGCGGGCCGGCGGCCGCGCAGCCGGCCGCGCCCTGGCCCTCGGCCGGGCGGCGTGGCGGGCCTGCCTGGATGCCTTGCTGCCGTGCGCCTGCGCCCTGTGCGGGCAGGTCCAGCGGGAGGTCGTCTGCGCCGGCTGCGCGCAGGACCTGCTGCCCGTGGTGCCGCGCTGTCCCGTGTGCGGCCTGCCTGCCGGCCGGTCCGCCGGCGGCGCTTCCCTGCCCTGCGCCGGCTGCCGCCAGGCAGCGCCGTCCTTCGACGCGGCACTGACCCTTGGCGACTACGCGCCGCCGCAGGACAGCCTGGTGCTGGCACTCAAGTTCGGCGGCGTCCTGCCGCTGGCCGGCTGGCTCGCCGCGCAGCTCGCCGGGCGGATGGTCCGCTCAGGGTTTCCAGCGCCGGCACTGCTGGCGCCCGTGCCGCTGGCGCCACGCCGTCTCGCCACGCGCGGCTTCAACCAAGCCTGGGAAATCGCCAGGCCGCTGGCACGGCAGCTCGGCGTCCGGGCCGACCCGGTGCTGCTGAGGCGCCGGCGCGAGACATCGGCGCAGAGCGCACTGGATCTGGCCGCCCGCGGGCGCAATGTGCAGGATGCGTTCGCCTTGTCCGTGCCGGCACGGCTGGATGGCCTGCATGTCGGCCTGGTGGACGATGTGATGACATCGGGGGCCACGCTGGCGGCGGCGGCACGCACGCTCAAGGCCCATGGCGCCGCGCGCGTCACGGTGCTGGTGGCACTGCGCACGCCGTGAACGAACGGCGCACCCGGCCATCGCGGGCGCGCCGCCGACACAACGGCGCATGGTGCGGCAAAATGTCGCAGGCCGGGCTGCGCGCGCAAGCCCCCGCCCGGAGCACGCCGCCGGCGTGACAGCGGCCGCCGGCACGCGGTAAGCTGCGCCTCGTCTCATCACCGCCTTGCCGCGCCGGGCACAGCCCCGGCCACCTGCCATGTTCAACGTCGTCCTGGTCGAACCGGAGATCCCCCCCAATACCGGCAATGTCATCCGCCTGTGCGCCAATACCGGTGCGCGCCTGCACCTGGTCAAGCCGCTCGGCTTCCCGCTCGACGATGCCCGCATGCGGCGCGCCGGGCTGGACTACCACGAGTACGCCGCGATGCGTGTGCACGAGAACTGGGAAGCCCTGCTCACCGACGAACGGCCGGACCCGGCCCGCATGTTCGCGCTGACCACCAAGGGCTCGACGCCCTTCGGCCAGGTAGCGTTCGCGCCGGGCGACTGGTTCGTGTTCGGTTCGGAGACGCGCGGCCTGGCGCCGGAGCGGCGCGAGTGGTTTCCGCCCGCGCAGCGCATCCGGCTGCCGATGCGCCCCGACAACCGCAGCCTGAACCTGTCCAACACCGTCGCCGTGGTGGTGTTCGAGGCCTGGCGGCAGAACGGTTTCGCCGGCGGCGCCTGAGTTTTTCCGCGCCGCTCCGGGCGGCAATACCGGGGAGGCTATTCGGGCTGCACGCCGGCCGCGCGGATCACCTTGGCCCAGCGCAGCTTCTCGCTTTCCATGGTCCGGCGCAGGGAATCCGGCGCCGTGCCGGCCGGCGCGAAGTACTGCGCGCGCAGCTTGTCGCGCACGTCCTCGCTCTGGAGGATGGCGACCACCTCGCGGTAAAGCCGTTCGACGATGGGCGCCGGCGTACCGGCTGGCACCAGCACCGCCTGCCACGAGATCGCCTCGAATCCGGGGTAGCCCGACTCGGCCACCGTCGGTACTCCGGGCAACAGCGCGGTCCGCCCGCTGCTGGTCACCGCCAGCAGCCGCAGCTTGCCCGCGCTGACCAGCGGCATGGCGATCGCCGGCACCATGAAGCCGGCCTGCACCTGCCCGCTGGCGATCGCCGTCGTCACTTGCGGAAAGCCAGGATAGGGCACGTGCTGCAGTTCGATGCCGGCCATCGCCTTGAGCTGCTCCATGGCCAGGTGGGCGGCACTGCCGCTGCCAACGGACCCGTAGTTGAGGGCACCGGGCTTCGCCTTGGCCAGGGCCACGAACTCGCGCAGGTTCCTGGCCGGCAGGCGGGCATCGATGACCAGCACGTTGGGCGAGGTGGCCACCAGGCTGACGGGTGCGAGCTGGCGCACCGGATCGTAGCCCAGGTGGCGCCACAGCATCGGCGCGGTCACGAGCGGACCGTTGATGGTGAACAGCAGCGTGTAGCCATCCGGCGCCGCGCGCGCCACCATGCCGGTGCCGATATTGCCGCCGGCACCCGGACGGTTCTCCACCACCACCGGCTGACCCAGTGCGCCCGCCAGCTTCTCGGCCAGCAGGCGGGCGTTCAGGTCGGGCGACGAGCCCGGGGGAAACGGCACGACCATGCGCAAGGGACGGGCGGGCCAGGATTCGGCCCGCGCGAACGGCGCGGCCGCGCAGACGCCTGCCGCCGCCAATGCCAGCAGGATGCGGCGGCGGTTCATCTGGGCAATGCTGCGGGACATGAAATCCTTCAAGGAAATGGAAGCAGGTTGCGCACGGTCCGGCCAAGACGCCAGACCGTGCGGGCCGCGCGCGGCGTCACTCGTCGCGCGCGTCGCGCTGGAGCAGGCGCGAAACCGCGTCAGACACGGCCAGCCCTTCGAACAGTACCGCGCAGACCGCGCGCGTGATCGGCATCTCCACGCCGCTGGCTTCGGCCAGGGCCGCCACCGCCTGGGCGCAGCGCACGCCTTCGGCCACATGGCCCAGTTCGGCCAGGATCTGGTCGAGTGTCTTGCCCGCGGCAAGCTCGCGTCCCACCTTGCGGTTGCGCGACAGGTCACCGGTGGCGGTCAGGATCAGGTCGCCCACGCCGGCCAGGCCCATGAAAGTCTCGGCGCGTCCGCCCAGCGCCAGGCCGAGGCGGGTCATCTCGGCCAGGCCGCGCGTGATCAGCGCCGCCCGCGCGTTGAGCCCCAGCCCCAGGCCGTCGCTGGCCCCGGTCGCGATGGCCAGCACGTTCTTGACCGCCCCGCCGACCTCGACGCCGATCAGGTCATCGCTGCCGTAGATGCGCATCGCATGGTGGTGGAAGGCAGCCTGTGCCAGGTCGGCCAGCCCGGGCGAGCGGCCCGCGACGGTCAGTGCGCAAGGCAGCCCCGCGGCCACCTCCCGTGCGAAGCTGGGACCGCTCAGCACGCCATAGTCGACCGAGCCGTCCGCCACGCCGGCCGCGGCCAGTTCGGCCCGCACCATCTGGTGGGGCAAGGCCTGCGTGCCGGCCTCGAAACCCTTGCACAGCCACAGCATGCGCAGGCGCCCGCCGCGGCGCGCGGCCAGTCGCCGCGTCATCTCGCGCAGCCCGGCTACCGGCGTGGCCACGATCACCAGGCTGTCGGGCGTATCCATACCATGGGCAGCGGCGCGCTCGAAGTCCGGCTCCACCGCCAATCGTGCCGACAAAGCCACACCGGGCAGGTAGGCGTCATTGCTCCGCGTCGAGGCGATGGCGGCGAGCTGCGCGGCGTCGCGCCCCCACAGCACCACCTCGTGCGCGGCGGCGGCATGGCTGGCGAGCGCGGTACCCCAGGCACCGGCGCCAAGGAAGGCGATGTTCATGTCAGTCGGAACGGAAGATCTGCGCGTTCGATGGTAGCGCGGGATGGCGGCGGGCGGAATCCGCGCGCCGCCGCCGCAATGAAAAACGGGGCCGCAGCCCCGTCCTGACAGCGTCTGCCGGTGGCCCCGATCAGTGGCGGGCCTGGCTGCCGTCGGGCATCACGATGCCGCTGTTGCCTTCCTGGGCACCTTCCGCCTCGGCCATGGCGGCCTGCAGGCGCTGCTCGTAGAGCGCCTGGAAGTTGATTTCCGACAGGTGGATGGCCTGGAAGCCGGCGCGCGTGATCACGTCAGCGATATTGCCGCGCAGGTACGGATAGAGGATGGTCGGGCAGGCGATGCCCAGCAGCGGGTCGAGCTGCTCCATCGGCACGTTGCGGATGTCGAAGATGCCGGCCTGGTGAGCTTCCACCAGGAATGCCACCTTGTCCTGCACCTTGGTCGTCACGGTGCCGGTCACGACCACTTCGAAGATGCCTTCCTGCAGTTGCGCGGCGCCGACGTTCACCTGGACTTCGACCGAAGGCGCCTCGGTTTCCAGGAAGATGGCGGGCGAGTTCGGCTGCTCGAGCGACATGTCCTTCAGGTACACGCGCTGGATGTTGAAGAACGGCTGGTCGTCTTGCTGCTGGTTTTGCTGATCGCTCATGAAAGGCTTCCGGGATTGGCGTGGAGCGCCAGGGCCGGCCGCCGGCACGCCTTCGGGCGGCCGGCCGGGCCGGGCCTGCGCCCGGTTGGAAAAGGCATATGGTACATGACGCGGGTGGCGATTTCACCCGCTCGGCGGCGCTCAGGCAGCCAGCAGCGGTACCAGGCCGCCCTGGCGGTCGAGCGCGGACAGGTCGTCGAAGCCGCCGACGTGGGTGTCGTCGATGTAGATCTGCGGCACGGTACGACGGCCGGTGCGCGCCATCATTTCCTCGCGTTTGCCCGGTTCGCGGTCGATCAGGATCTTTTCGATCGACTCGACACCCTTGGACTTGAGCAGGCGCTCAGCCATCTGGCAATAGGGACACACCACGGTGCTGTACATGACGACTCGTGCCATGCGGCATTCTCCTATACGACTTTACGAGTTTTCAGCTTGCGATTTGTGACTCGGGATCCTCGATCCACAACAAATCCTGACCCGGACGCGGACGCCTGAGCGGCTGGGGGCATCCGCGCCCCGGGGTGATTACTTCACCACCGGAAGACCGGCCTGCTGCCAGGCGGCCAGGCCGCCGTCCAGCGAATAGACCTCACTGTAACCGGCTTCCTTCAGGGCTGCATGCGCCTTGCCCGAGCTCTGCCCGGTCTGGCACACCACGATGATGGGTACGGACTTGTCCTTTGCAAGGCCGGCGGCACGAGCCGCCAGGTCGCTCAGCGGCGCGCTCTTGGCCTGCGGCAGGTGACCCTTGGCGAACTCCGCGGCTTCGCGGATGTCCACCACCACCGCATTGCGCTTGTTGATCATCTGCGTGGCAATGGTCGTGTTGACGCGCTTGCCACCCGCGCCCCGGGAGATCGTCGGCCAGGCCAGCAGGCCGCCCGACACCACGGCGACGGCGATCAGGGCGAGGTTGTTGTAGTCGGCAAAGAAATTCACGTTGGCATTCCGGTGGGTTGGGTCGGCGGCATTATAAAATACGCAGTTTCGCGCCCGCGGCGAACGGGCCTGCCGCCATTGTCTCTTATTTGACACATGGGGCCCTGCCGCCGCGGCCGCCGCGCCAGATCACCCACTCTCTCGGAAAGCAGCATGTACAAGCTCGTCCTCATCCGCCACGGCGAATCGACGTGGAACCTCGAAAACCGCTTCACCGGCTGGGTCGACGTCGACCTGACCGAAACCGGCGCCGCCCAGGCCCGCCAGGCCGGCAAGCTGCTGAAGGAAGCCGGTTTTGCCTTCGACATCGCCTACACCTCGGTGCTCAAGCGGGCCATCCGCACCCTGTGGCACGTGCAGGACGAGATGGACGAGATGTGGATCCCGGTGCGCAACGAATGGCGCCTGAACGAGCGCCACTATGGCGCCCTGGCCGGCCTGAACAAGTCCGAGACCGCCGCCAAGTTCGGCGACGAACAGGTGCTGGTCTGGCGCCGCAGCTACGACACCCCGCCGCCCGCGCTGGAGCCGGCAGACCCGCGCGCCTCGTACGCCGACCCGCGCTACGCCGGCGTGCCGCGCGAACAGATTCCGCTGACCGAATGCCTGAAGGACACCGTGGCGCGCGTGCTGCCTCTGTGGAACGAATCCATCGCTCCGGATATCAAAGCGGGCAAGCGCGTGGTGATCGCCGCCCATGGCAACAGCATCCGCGCCCTGGTGAAATACCTCGACCAGATCTCGGATGACGACATCGTTGGCCTCAACATCCCCAATGGCACGCCCCTGGTGTATGAGCTCGACGCCGACCTGCGGCCGCTGCGCCACTACTATCTCGGCGACCAGGAAGCGATCGCCGCTTCGCTGGCCGCCGTCGCCAGCCAGGGCAAGTCGCGCTGAACCCCTGACGGCGTGCGTGCGCCGGCCCACCGGCCGGCGGGCGCGCGCCGACCGTTTCCCCGCCACCCTCTTATACTGTCGGACATTGCGGCGCCCGGCCAGCCACTGAGGCCGGCCCGATCCGCAACCCCACTCCTTACTCGTTCAGGCAGCCCTCATGCGTAAGACGCTAAAGAACATCAGTCTGGTTTCTGTCGGCCTCGTCGCCGGCGTACTGGCGACGCTGCAGATCTCCGCCACCGCGCAGAACGCGTCCGGGCCGCTGCCGCTCGACCAGCTGCGGCTGATGGCCGACATCTTCGGCCAGATCAAGCGCGAGTACGTGGAACCGGTCGATGACAAGCAGTTGCTGACTGCCGCCATCAAGGGCATGGTATCCAGCCTCGACCCGCACTCCGCCTACCTGGACGAAAAGGACTTCAAGGAACTCCAGGAGGGCACGCGCGGCCGCTTTGCCGGGCTCGGCATCGAGATCTCGCAGGAAGACGGCCTGGTCAAGGTGATCAATCCGATCGAGGACACGCCCGCCTTCCGCGCCGGCATCCAGCCGGGCGACCTGATCACCCGCATCGACGACAAGCCGGTGCGTGGCCTGCCGCTCGAGCAGGCCGTCAAGCGCATGCGCGGCGAGCCGGGCACCAAGGTCACGCTGACGATCTACCGCAAGAGCGACGAGCGCACCTTCCCGGTGACGATCACCCGCGCGGAAATCCAGGTGCAATCGGTCAAGACCAAGCTGCTCGACCATGACATCGCCTGGGTGCGCCTGACCAGCTTCCAGGAACGCACCGTGGCCGACCTGGGCCGCAAGCTGAGCGAGCTGGCGCAGAAGGACCCGAACCTCAAGGGCGTGATCCTCGATCTGCGCAACAACGGCGGCGGCGTGCTGCAGGGTGCGGTCGGCGTGGCCGCGGCCTTCCTGGGCAACGATGCGGTGGTGGTCTCGACCAACGGCCAGGTACCGGATGCCAAGCGCGTCTACAAGGCCTCCTTCAGCAACTACCGCCTGTCCTCGCTGGACGACGATCCGCTCAAGGACCTGCCGGCCCTGTACAAGACGGTGCCGATGGTGGTGCTGACCAACGCCTATTCGGCCTCCGCATCGGAAATCGTCGCCGGTGCGCTCAAGGACCATCACCGCGCCCTGATCATGGGCAAGACCACGTTCGGCAAGGGCTCGGTGCAGACCGTGCGCCCGCTGCCCAACGATACCGGCATCAAGCTGACCATCGCGTACTACTACACGCCGAGCGGCAAGTCGATCCAGGCCTGGGGCATCCGTCCGGACATCCCGGTCGACCAGAACCCGGATGGCGACCCGGACGACGCGCTGGTCACGCGCGAGATCGACACCGAGCACCACCTGCACAACAAGCAGGAGTCCGAGCTGCCGGAAATGCAGGGACGCGAGCAGCGCCGTGTCGAGGAACTGCGCCGCCTGGAAGAAGAGAACGCGAAGAAGACGCCGGAAGAACGCGAGAAGGAACGCAAGAAGAAGCCGATCGAGTTCGGTTCGGCCGACGACTTCATGCTGCAGCAGGCCATCAACCAGCTCACCGGCAAGCCGGTCCTGCGCTCCAAGTCGCGCCTGGAACTGGCTGACGAGAAGGCGGCCAAGCCGGTGGACAAGAAGCCCGGGAAATCTCCCGCGGCCAAGCCGGCCCCGGCGCCGGCCGCCCCCGCCAACGGCGCGCCGCCGGCCAGCTCCCCGCTCGGCGAGCCGCTGGGCACGCCGACCGGCAAGGCGCCCTGAGGTGCACCGAGCGAGCGGCCCTGCGGGGCCGCTTTTTCTTTGGCTCCCGGCCCGGCCGGGAGCCTCAGCGAACCTTGGGGAAATCATGTCCGCCGCCATGAACGACGACCAACTGCTGCGCTACTCGCGCCATATCCTGCTGGACGAACTCGGCATCGAGGGCCAGGAGCGCCTGCTGGGCGGGCATGCACTGGTGATCGGCGCCGGCGGCCTTGGTACGGCCGCCCTGCCCTACCTGGCCTCGGCCGGCGTCGGCACCATCACGGTGGTGGACGACGACGCGGTCGACCTGACCAACCTGCAGCGGCAGATCCTGCATACGACGGCCAGCATCGGCCGCGCCAAGGTGGAATCGGCGCGCGAGGGCATGCTGCGCATCAACCCCGGCATCGCGGTCCGCACCGTCGCGGCACGCGTGGGAGAGGCCGAACTGGCGGCGCTGGCCGCCGAGGCCGACGTGGTGCTCGACTGTTGCGACAACTTCACCACGCGGCAGGCGGTCAACCGCGCCTGCGTGCGCCACCGCGTCCCGCTGGTGTCCGGTGCCGCCCTGCGCTTCGATGGCCAGATCAGTGTGTTCGACCGCCGCCTCGACGATGCGCCCTGCTACGCCTGCCTGTTCCCGCCGTCGGAACCTGCACCGGAGGTGGCATGCGCCACCATGGGCGTGTTCGCGCCGCTGGTCGGCATGGTGGGAACGGTACAGGCGGCTGAAGCGCTGAAGCTGCTGGCCGGTATCGGCGACAGCCTGGCCGGCCGCCTGCTGATGGTCGATGCGTTGCGCATGGAATGGACCACGATGAAACTGATGCGCGTGCCGGGCTGCGAGGTATGCGGCGGCGCCTGAGGCCCGGCTGAGGCCCGACTGAGGCCCGACTGAGGCCCGACTGCTCAGGCTGCCGGCGCGCTGCGCGCCCGCAGGTAGTCGGTCACCGCGGCGCGATCGCCGCGGAAGATGATACGGGCCTCGCGCGACTCGCGCTGGTAGGCATACATGGGATCGTAGTAGTGCTGCAGCAGCACCATGATCCAGCCATGGTGCAGCTCCACGTCCCCCGTGCTGGCCTGGTGCGCCAGCGCCTGTTCGAGCAGCGCCGACAGCCGCCCGTAGCGCGCCCCGCCCAGCCTGCGCGCGATGCCGGCCATGGCCTCGCGCAAGCGCTCCGCGTATGCCGCAAAGCCGGCCTCCGGCCCGCGCGCGGCGATGAAATCAGCGCACAGGCCCTGCACATAGTCGCGCAGCACGCGCTGCACGCGCTCCTCGAAAGAAACTTCCACCCAGACCAGCGGGCTCTGCTGCATGCGATCGTAGAGCCCGAGCGGCAACACCCGGCTGCCGACGAAGCGCCCCTCATCCTCCAGCACGATGGCCCGCCAGCCGTCCTCGCGGCGCCGGAGCAGGTCGATGGCCAGGGCATTCTCGAAATCGATCTGGCTGGGCTGCGCCTGCGCGCGCCGCCCGAAGCTCGACCCACGGTGCCGGGCCAGCCCTTCCAGGTCGACCGCGGCACCGAGGTCGCTCAGGATCTCGGTCTTGCCGCTGCCGGTCAGCCCGCCCAGCACCAGCAGGTTCCCACGCGCGGCCTGGTCGGTCACACCGATCAGGTAGCCGCGCATGGCCTTGTAGCCGCCGGTGATGCGCGGGTAGTCGATGCCGGCTTCCGCGCGCAGCCACTGCTGCACGATCTGCGACCGCATGCCGCCGCGGAAGCAGTAGAGGAAACCGTCCGGATGGGCATTGGCGAAGCCGGCCCACGCGGCCATGCGCGCGGCCTTGCGCTCGCCCGATACCAGGTGATGGCCCAGCGCCACGGCCGCCGCCGGCCCGTGCAGGTGGTAGGACAAGCCGACCTGGTGGCGCTCCTCGTCGTCCATCAGCGGCAGGTTCACCGTGCCGGGAAACGCGCCACGCGCGAATTCGGCCGGGGCACGGACGTCGAGCAGCGGCACGCCGGCCAGCAAGACCCCGCGATAATCGGTGCTATCCGCCCGCATCAAACCACCTCGACCGCATGCTCGCCGCGTGCCACCAGCTCGCCGATCGGTGCCAGCGACAGGCCGAACTCCGCGCACGCCGCCAGGAAGGCCGGCTCGCCCTCCGGCTCCACCGCCACCAGCAGGCCGCCGCTGGTCTGCGGATCGCACAGCACGGCGCGGCGCGCGGCATCGAGCGCGCCGATGCGATGACCGTAGCTGTCGAAATTGCGCTGGGTGCCGCCGGGCACGCAGCCTGCCGCGACATAGCGCGCCACCTCGGGCAGCACCGGCACGGCAGCGTAGTCCAGGCGTGCGCTCAGCCCGCTGCCATCGGCCATCTCGACCAGGTGCCCGAGCAGGCCGAAGCCGGTCACGTCGGTCATCGCACGCACGCCGGACAGCCGGCCGAAGCGGCTGCCGGCGCGGTTGAGCACGCACATCCAGTCACGCGCGAGGTGGATATCCTCGGGCCGCAGCGTGCCCTTCTTCTCGGCGGTGGTCAGCACGCCGATGCCCAGCGGCTTGGTCAGGTACAGCCGACAGCCGGCCACCGCAGTGTCGTTGCGCTTCAGGTGGGCGCGCTCGACCACGCCGGTCACGGCGAGGCCGAAGATCGGCTCCGGTGCGTCGATCGAGTGTCCGCCCGCGAGCGGTATGCCGGCCTCGTCGCAGGCCTTGCGTCCACCGGCGACCACTTCGCGCGCCACCTCCGGCGGCAGCACGTTGACCGGCCAGCCGAGGATGGCGATGGCCATCAGCGGATCCGCGCCCATCGCGTAGATATCGCTGATCGCGTTGGTGGCGGCGATACGGCCGAAGTCGAACGGGTCGTCGACGATGGGCATGAAGAAGTCGGTGGTCGAAACCACGCCGCGTTCGCTGTCGGGGGCGCCCAGGGCGTAGACCGCGGCATCATCGCGCGAGGCATTGCCCACCCACAGGCGCGGATCGGCATGCTGCGCCCCGCTGCCCGAGAGAATGACATCGAGCACTTTCGGGGAAATCTTGCAGCCACAGCCGGCGCCGTGGCTGTACTGCGTCAGACGGATGGCATCGGCCATGGACGGACTCCTGTCGGCGATACGGAATTCTGGCGTGGGAATTCGGCTGTGGATGGGAATCGAAGCGGGAACGAGAACCCTTACGGCGGGAGGCCGAGCGCCCGTTCGACGGCGCGGATGCGCCGCGGCGGGCGCTGCCGCTGGCGGGCGGCGTAGCAGCGGGCCGGGCGGCCCGCCTGGGGCGGATCAGTGCTCGCCCGGCTCCATCTGCGACTGCAGATAGTTCTGCAGGCCGACCTTGTCGATCAGGTCGAGCTGCGTCTCCAGGTAATCGATATGCTCTTCGGTATCGGTCTGGATATCGACGAGGATCTCGCGGCTCACATAGTCCCCCACCGACTCGCAATAGGCGATGGCTTCCTTGACGGTGGCGTGCGCGCCTTGCTCCAGCTTCAGGTCGCACTTGAGCATCTCGGGCGTGTTCTCGCCCAGCAGCAGCTTGTGCAGGTCCTGCAGGTTGGGCAGCCCATCCAGCATCAGGATGCGGTCGATCAGCCGATCGGCGTGCTTCATCTCACCAATCGATTCCTTGTATTCCACGTCGCCGAGCTTCTTCAGGCCCCAGTGGCGATACATGCGCGCGTGGAGGAAATACTGGTTGATCGCGGTCAGCTCGTTCTTCAGCTGAGCGTTGAGATACTGGATGACCTTCTTGTCACCTTTCATTAGCGGCTCCTGTTGCATCGGGGCCCGCTGAAACGCGATGCGGCGCCGACGCGCCGCATGCAGTCATCCAAGGTGAACGTGCCGAACCGGAGGAACGTACGCCAGGGGACGTACGGACGCGCGCGATGAAGCGATGATCGCGCGCGAGTTCAGGCAACCAGCGCGGTGCGCTGGTCGTTCGCGACTGCCGGGTCCCGAGTGTCCATTATGGCACGCGACCCTGGCTGCGAACAGGAAGAAATTTCCGTAATCTGGATCACGGCGGTGGTGGTGGCCTTCATGGCGCTGGCTGCCGCCACGCCTTCGCACAGGACCTGCTGCGCGCATTCGCGGCAGCGGCCGCAGCAGGTGCCGACACCCAGCGTTTCCGCCAGTTCGTCGAGCGTGGATACGCCCAGATGGACAGCACCGTGGATCTCGCGATCCGTGACCTGGTTGCAGATGCAGACGTACACAAATCCCTCCTTGGGTCGGCGGTCACACCGGCATGTCACCGCCAATGAACGTCAGCTTAACAGAGATCGAAAATGATAACAATTCCCATTAAGCCTCATGTGACGACCCCTGCCCGACGTCTTTGAATGTCGATGACAGCCCACAAAACCACGGGCTCCCGCACGCACATCCCGAACAAAAAGCGAAGAAAAGGCCGCACACGGCGGCCTCGATTCAGCGCAATACCCGCAGAGCGATCAGGGTTGATTGAGCTGGCACAGCACGGCCGCCTGCTCCTCCGGGTCATAGGCTTCCAGCAGCTGGTCGACCTGGCCCGTCAGCCTGCCGCAGTCGGCGTGCAGCACTTCCTGCTTGACGCGCAGCAGCTGGGTGGGATGCATGGAGAACTCGCGCAGTCCCATGCCCAGCAGCAAGCGGGTCATGGCCGGGTCGCCGGCCATCTCGCCGCACACGGCCACCGGCACGCCAGCCTCGTTGGCCTCGCAGATGGTACGGGCGATCAGCTGCAGCACCGCCGGATGCAGCGGATCGTAGAGATGGGCCACGGCGTTGTCGGCACGGTCGATGGCCAGGGTGTACTGGATCAGGTCGTTGGTGCCGATCGACAGGAAGTCCATGCGCTTGAGGAACAGCGGCAGCATCAGCACCGCCGCCGGGATCTCGATCATCGCCCCGACCTTGAGGTTGGCATCGAAGGGCTGGCCGCGCTCGTCCAGCTGGCGCTTGGCCTGCGCCAGCAGCTCCAGGGTCTGGTCGATCTCGCGCGCGTGCGACAGCATCGGGATCAGGATCCGCACCGGGCCGAAGGCGGAGGCGCGCAGCAGGGCGCGCAACTGTGTCAGGAACATGGCCGGCTCGGACAGCGACCAGCGGATGGCGCGCAGGCCAAGCGCAGGATTGAGCGCGGTCTCGAACTCCTCGCGCCCTTCCAGCGGCTTGTCGGCGCCGATATCGATGGTGCGGATGGTGACAGGCAGGCCGTGCATGGCCTCCACTGCGGCACGGTAGGCCTCGAACTGCTCATCCTCGCCGGGCAGTTCGCCACGCCGGTTCATGAACAGGAACTCGGATCGGAACAAGCCGACGCCGACCGCGCCGGCGGACAGCGCAGCGCCCGCGTCCTCGGCCATCTCGATATTGGCCAGCAGGTCGACTTCCTGCCCGTCCAGGGTCACCGCCGGCGTGTGGCGCAGGCGCTGCAGGCGCTTCTTCTCGAGCATGCGCTCGCTCTGCCGATGCCGGTACTCCTCCAGGATGATGGCGGACGGATCGACGATCACCAGCCCCGCATCGCCGTCGATGATGATCCAGTCTTCCTGCCGGATCAGCTCGCTGGCGCTGGCCACGCCGACAGCTGCGGGGATGTCCAGGCTGCGTGCCACGATGGCGGTATGCGAGGTGCGCCCGCCCAGGTCGGTGACGAAGCCATGGAAAGCCGTATTGCGGAACTGCAGCATGTCGGCCGGCGAGATATCGTGCGCCACCACGATGACACCGGGTGTCGCCACGCCGTCCGCGCCGAGCGCCGGGGCCGGAGCCGGGGCCGGCGTCAGAATCGGCGCACCCGCCAGCACCTTGAGGATGCGCTCGACCACCTGCTGCAGGTCGGCCTTGCGCTCACGCAGGTATTCGTCCTCGATCTCGTCGAACTGGCGCAGCAGTTCCTCGAGCCGTGTGGTCAGCGCCCACTCCGCGTTGTAGCGGCGCGTGCGGATCAGGGTCTCGGGCTCCTGCGCCAGCATCGCGTCGTCGAGGATCATCGCGTGCACATCGAGGAAGGCGCCCATCTCCTCGGGCGCGTCGCGCGGCAGGTCGCGCTTGAGCGCCGCCAGTTCGTTGCGCACCGCGGCGCGTGCCGCGCGCAGGCGCTCGACCTCGGCCTCGAGCTTGTCTTCGTCGATCAGGTAGTGCGACACGTCGAGCGCCGCCGGCGCAAGCAGGTGCGCGCGGCCGATGGCGATTCCGCGCGATACCGGGATGCCGTGCAGGGCAAAGGACATGTGCCGCTCCGTCGTGGAACGTTGAAGTGGATACCGTGGAACCGGGGTCCCGGCTGCCTGGCCTGCCTTATTCGCCTTCGCCGAAGCGGTTGCCGATCAGGGCCACCAGCGCTTCCATGGCGTCCTGCTCGTCGGGTCCCTCGATCTCGATGGTGACCGTGGAGCCGATGCCGGCGGCCAGCATCATCACGCCCATGATGCTCTTGGCGTCGACCTGGCGGCCATTTCGCGACATCTTGATCTGGCTGACGTAGCTGCCGGCCAGTTGCGTCAGCTTGGCGGAGGCGCGGGCATGCAGCCCGAGCTTATTGATGATGGTGACGTCCCTCTGCAGCATATTTGTCGGGATGATTGGCGGTTTGGTTCTGGACGGAGGTGCTGCCGACCTGCAGCACGCCTTGCGAGCCGCCGGCCAGCGCCTTGGCGGCGAGCTGGTCCAGCTTTTCGCTGCGGTAGCAGATGGCGCGCACCAGCATGGGAAGATTGACGCCGGCCAGCACCTTGACGCGGCCCGGGTCGGCCAGGCGGGCGGCGATATTGGCAGGGGTGGCGCCGAAGATATCGGTCAGCACCAGTGCGCCGTTGTCTTCGCAGATCGCCGCCAGGCGCCGCCGTGCGTCGGCCAGCACCGTGGCAGGGTCGGCGTCCGGCAGGACGTCGATCGCCTCGAGCCGTTGCGGCGTGCCGCAATAGACGTGGGCCGCGCAATCGCGCAGCGCGGATGCGAGCGGCGCGTGCGCGATGATCAGAATGCCTGCCATGATGGTGGATCCGTTGGACTGCCTAAGATTGTATCAGGCACCCCGGGACCGCCAGTGCTCAGCGCGGCATCGACGCCACGGCACGCTCGAGCGCGTCGACGAACATGGACGCCACGTGGAAGCCGGTCTGCTGGGTGATTTCCTGGAAGCAGGTCGGACTCGTCACATTGATCTCGGTAAGGTAATCACCGATCACATCCAGACCGACCAGCAACAATCCACGCTCCCACAGCCGCGGCGCCAGTGCCTCGGCGATGGCGCGGTCGCGCGCCGACAGGGGTTGGGCACGGCCCATGCCGCCGACCGCCAGGTTGCCGCGCACTTCGCCGGCCATCGGCACGCGCGCCAGCGCGTAGGGGACCGGTTCGCCGCCGATCAGCAGGATGCGCTTGTCGCCGTCCTTGATCTCGGGGATGTAGCGTTGCGCCATCAGCGTGCGCGCGCCGTTGTCGCCCAAGGTCTCGACGATGGCACCCAGGTTCATGCCGTCGGCGCCGACGCGGAACACGCCCATGCCGCCCATGCCGTCCAGCGGCTTGATGACGATGTCACGGTGCTCTGCGTGGAAGGCGCGGATGCGGCCCATGTCGCGCGACACCAGTGTGGGCGCGGTGAACTGCGGGAATTCGCCGATCGACACCTTCTCGGAGTGGTCGCGGATCGCGCGCGGCTTGTTGAACACCCGCGCGCCCTGCGCCTCGGCCAGCTCCAGCAGCCAGGTGCTGGTCACGTACTCCATGTCGAAGGGCGGATCCTTGCGCATCAGCACGGCGTCGAAGGCGGCCAGCGCCTGCGCCGCCGGCTCGCCCACCTCGTACCAGTCGTGGCCGTCGCCGCGCAGCGACAGCGGGCGCACCAGCGCCTCGACCCGCTGGTTCACCAGCGACAACTGCGACTGCAGGCAGAAGAACAGTTCGTGCCCGCGCGCCGCCGCCTCGGTCATCATGGCGTAGGTGGAGTCCTTGTACGTCTTGAACGTCTCGAGCGGATCGGTGATGAAGAGAATACGCATGGTGCTGCCCGGTTGCTGGGTTGAGGTGCCGTCCGCCGCGCCGGGTCGGCGCTGCGGAAGCGGCGGATGTCAGAGGATCGGGTTCGGATCGGTCTTTTCCAGTTCCACCGACGCAGCCAGCAGGGCCAGCCGGGCCACCACGCCATACATATAGAAGCGGTTCGGCACGGCGGCGCCCGGCTTGGCGTGCGTGTCCGGGATACCGTTGGCGGCAAAGGCGAGCGGCACGAAATGCATGCCGGGCGCGTTCAGGTTCTCGTCATTGCCGCGGCCCGTGTGCACGCGGTAGAAGCCGCCCACCACATAGCGGTCGATCATGTAGACGACCGGCTCCGCCACCGCCTCGTTGATCTTCTCGAAGGTGTGCACCCCCTCCTGCACGATGACGTCGTTGACCTCGAGGCCTTCCTTGACGACGCTCATCTTGTTGCGTTCCTTGCGGTTCAGGCCCTTGACCTCGGACGGGTCGCGCACCGTCATGATGCCCATGCCATAGGTGCCGGCATCGGCCTTGACCACCACGTAGGGCGTCTCCTTGATGCCGTACTCGCGATACTTCTTGGCGATCTTCTTCAGCACGGCCTCGACGGTGTCGGCCAGTTCTTCCTCGCCGACGCGCTCGTGGAAATTGATGCCGGAGCAGCGCGCGAAGTAGGGATTCACCATCCACTGGTCGACATCGATCAGCTTGGCGAACTTCTTGGCCACTTCATCGTAGGCGGCGAAGTGGCTGGTCTTGCGCCGCGTCGACCAGCCTGCATGCAGCGGCGGCAGCAGGTACTGCTCGTTGATGTTCTCCAGGATCGGCGGAATGCCGGCGGACAGGTCGTTGTTGAGCAGGATCGAACACGGATCGAAGTCCTTCAGCCCCAGCCGGCGGCCCTTGGCACCCAGGCGCGCCAGCGGCTCCACCACCAGGGTCTGGCCGTCCGGCAGTTCGATCGGGGTCGGCTCGGTGATTTCCTCGGAAAGGGAGCCCAGGCGCACGTTCAGGCCTGCCTGGCGCATGATCAGCGACAGCCGCGCGACGTTCTGCAGATAGAACATGTTGCGGGTGTGGCGTTCCGGGATCAACAGCAGGTTCTTGGCGTCCGGGCAGATCTTCTCGATCGCCGCCATCGCCGCCTGCACCGCCAGGGGCAGCATTTCCGGCGCGAGGTTGTTGAAACCACCGGGGAACAGGTTGGTGTCCACTGGCGCCAGCTTGAAGCCGGCATTGCGCAGGTCCACCGAACAGTAGAACGGCGGCGTATGCTCCTGCCACTCCAGCCTGAACCAGCGCTCGATGGACGGCGTGGCGTCCAGGATCTTCTTCTCCAGTTCGAGCAGCGGACCGTTCAGCGCGGTAATGAGATGCGGGACCATATCCATCCTATTGATCATCTTTATCGTTCGCCCCGATTGTAGAGGAACGGCCAATAGCCTGCAGGAGCGCTCCTAATAAGGATATGCATCGGCGGGCATCAGGGGAACCCAGATGGGGACGGTCCGGCAGAAGTAAAGGCCTTCGTTTCGAAGGCCTTCCTTGGCACGCGCCGGGGCGGCCCGGCGTGGAGCGCGGGCGGGCTGCGGTCCGCGACTGCCGGATGACGGCCGGATGACGGCCGGAACGAAAAAAAAAGCGCGGCAACTGCCGCGCTTCGAATAGCCTGACAGATACGGGGAGCGTTCTGCAGGTGGAGGAAACTGCCTCAATGGCAATGTAATTGTATGCACCTCTAAATACAATTGAAGCTTTTTAAGATCGGAATTAAGCGGCTTGCGAGTACCGTCCGCACCAGGACGGGACGATCCCCCTGGAAGCAAAAAAGCCCGGCCGAAGCCGGGCGAAACTCCTGAGAGACGATTCCCAATCAGCTCTCCAGCACAACACCTTTCGGATCAGGCCTCATATGCGGTTTCGCCGTGCGAGGTGATGTCCAGACCCTCGCGCTCCTCTTCTTCCGGCACCCGCAGGCCGATCAGCATATCCACCAGCTTGTAGGCGATGAAGGCCACCACGCCGGACCAGATGATGGTGGTCAGCACGCCTTGCAGCTGGATCCAGACCTGGCCGGCGATCGAGTAGTCGTCGGCGACCTTGTTGGCCACGTAGTCGTAGACGCCGGTGCCGCCCAGGCTCGGCGCGGCGAACACGCCGGTCAGCAGGGCACCCAGGATGCCGCCTACGCCGTGCACGCCGAACACGTCCAGCGAGTCGTCCATGCCCAGCATGCGCTTCAGGCCGGTCACGCCCCACAGGCACAACAGGCCGGCGATCAGGCCGAGCGCGATCGAGCCCATCGGACCGACGAAGCCGGCGGCCGGGGTGATGGCGACCAGGCCTGCCACGGCACCCGAAGCACCGCCCAGCATCGAGGGCTTGCCCTTGCCGATCCACTCGCCGAAGGTCCACGACAGCACGGCGGCAGCGGTGGCCAGCAGCGTGTTGACGAAGGCCAGGCCGGCGGCGCCGTTGGCTTCCAGGCCGGAGCCGGCGTTGAAGCCGAACCAGCCGAACCACAGCAGCGAGGCACCGACCATGGTGAAGGTCAGGCTGTGCGGGCGGATCGCCTCACGGCCAAAGCCGATACGCTTGCCGAACAGGAAGGCACCGACCAGGCCCGCGACCGCGGCGTTGATGTGCACCACCGTGCCGCCGGCGTAGTCGAGCGCACCCTTCTGGAACAGCCAGCCGCCCTTGGCCGTGGCCGCCGCGCCGGCCGCCGCGTCGGTGTACGCGTCAGGACCGGGCCAGAACCAGACCATGTGCGCGATCGGCAGGTAGGAGAAGGTGAACCACAGCACGACGAAGAGCAGCACTGCCGAGAACTTCGCACGCTCGGCGAAGGCACCGATGATCAGCGCGCAGGTGATCGCCGCGAACGCCAGCTGGAAGGCGAAGTAGGCCAGTTCCGGCACGACCACGCCCTTGCTGAAGGTCGCCGCCACCGCGTCGACGGTCAGGCCCTTCATGAACAGCCGGTCCGTGCCGCCGAAGAAGGCGTTTCCTTCGGTGAAGGCGAAGCTGTAGCCGTAGATTGCCCACAGCAGCGACACCAGCGAGAAGATCACCAGGCACTGCATCAGCACCGACAGCATGTTCTTCGAGCGCACCAGGCCACCGTAGAACAGGGCCAGGCCGGGCAGCGTCATCAGGATGACGAAGGCGGTGCAGACCAGCAGCCAGGCGGTGTCACCCTTGTTGGGCGTCGGCGCGGCGGGTGCCGCGGCGGCCGGTGCGGCCGCAGGCGCTGCCGCGGCGGCCGGCGCAGCGGCAGGCGCTGCAGCCGCGGCCGGAGCCGGGGCCGTGGCGGCGGCCGGAGCGGAGGCTTCCGCCGCCGGCTTGTCCTGCGCCACCGCGTGGGTCGATAGGCTGAAACTTGCCGCGCCAACGGCGAGCGACAAGGCGCCGGCCGTCAGGATTCGCTTGAACCAGGATTTCATTGACGTATCCTCTAGTCTCTTGTCTGTTGGTTCATCACAGGGCATCGCTGCCGGTCTCGCCGGTGCGGATGCGGATCACCTGCTCGATGGGTGCGACGAAGATCTTGCCGTCGCCGATCTTGCCGGTGCGCGCGGCCTTCTCGATGGCCTCGATGGCGCGCTCGACGACGTCGTCCGGTACGGCCACCTCGATCTTCACCTTGGGCAGGAAGTCGACAATGTACTCCGCACCCCGGTACAGCTCGGTGTGTCCCTTCTGGCGGCCGAAGCCCTTGACCTCGGTGACGGTGATGCCGGACACGCCCACGTCCGAGAGCGCCTCGCGTACCTCGTCGAGCTTGAACGGCTTGATGACGGCTATGATGAGTTTCATTGGTTTTCTCCTTGGAGCGTCCCCGCAAGGCGCTCCGGCCAGCAGGCGGTGGATCAGAAAGTCTTGGTGAGCGAGGCCCAGGCGGTGGCACGGCCCACGTAGCGCCCGCTGGTATTGGTGTACACCGAGCGGTTCGCGTTGGTGTCGATGTACGCCACCGCCAGCGAGAAGCCCTTGCCCAGGTCCTTGGTCAGCCCCACCTTCCAGTCCGTATACGACGCGTCCGTCACGTGCTGCACCTTCTGGTAGCCCACGTGCGCGTTGAACGTCAGGTCCCAGAAATTCAGCGGCACGTTCGCCGACAGGTCGATGTAGAAACTGTTCTTGCTGTCGTTGAAACCGAACAGGTTGGTCAGCGCGTGCGAGTACTTCAGGAACACCGGGCCGCTGCCGATCCCGCCGTACAGCTCCGTCGTGTGCGGCCGCGTGAAGCCCGTCGGGTAGTCGCCCGGGTAGTAGTACTGCAGCACCCCCACGTCATAGTTCCAGTCCAGCCCCGCCAGCGCGAAGGTGTTCTTGAAGCCGCCGTAGAAGTCCATCTCGATCGGCGCCGACACCTGCGAGCTGCTGTCCGAGAGCCAGCTGATGTTCGAGTTCCAGTTGCCCACGTAGAAACCGCTCTCGTGCGCGTAGTCGAAGCCCCCCTGGATCGCCGGATGGCGGTTGGTCTGCATCAGCCCGCGGTAGCGGTACTCGGTGGCCAGCGTCACATTGGCCGTGAACGTGTGCGGCGACGCCGGCGCCGCGTCCGCTGCCGGCGCGGCCGCCGCCGGTGCGGGCGTGGCTGCCGCGTCGCCGCTGCTCTGCGCAAAAGCGCCCGTGGCACAACCGCAAAGAATGGCTGCGCTAACTGCAAAGGCCAACTTCTTCATCGATTTCTTCTCCTTTGGCTCAGACTCGTGGATGGGTGTCTTTTCTTTATTGCGCGATACCTGCGCCAGTACCACTGCAACAGCCGTGCCAGGAGAGGAACCAAGCGATCGCGACCGGGGCCGCGGGAGGGTGCCGATGGTGCAATGCACACCGCCGGCGGCCTCTGGTGGGCCTCCGAGGGCCGAAAACGGGTGAAAAGGTGTGTCCGCCACCACGCCGGCGCTTTCACAGCGACCTCGCAGGCGTCATAATCCGGGCAGGCCGGCTTCCGGCGCCATGTGTTCGTCCTAGCCGCATCCGCCCCAGGGCGGTGCAAAGGTGTAAAGGACAGCATAGGCACCCGATGCACCACCGGTAAGCGCGCACCACCGCGGTGCGCATGTGCGAAAAGGAGTACCACCATGAAACCGACCGATCTCTTCTCCGACCTGCAGAGCAAGGTCAGTGAGGCGCTGCGCAATTCCCCCGCCAGGGACATCGAGAAAAACGTGCGCAGCATGATGACCCAGGGCTTCGCCAAGCTTGACCTGGTCACACGCGAGGAATTCGACGTGCAGTCGCAGGTGCTGGCGCGCACGCGTGCCCGGCTGGAAGAACTGGAAGCGCGCGTGGCCGAGCTGGAGCGCCGCGCCGGCAACGCCAGCGGGACCTGATCGATGCGCGCGAGCGAAAGGCCACGGCCTTTGCGCCGCCCCCGGCCCTCGCAAAGGCCGCCGCTAGCCGGCGGCCTTTTTCGTTAACGAATCCGCAATATGGGACTGGCACTGCTGCACAGCCGGGCGCTGACCGGCATCGAAGCCCGCTCGGTATCGGTCGAGACCCACCTGGCCAACGGCCTGCCGGCCTTCAATATCGTGGGGCTGGCCGAGACCGAGGTGCGTGAAAGCCGCGAGCGCGTGCGCGCCGCCATCCTCAACAGCGGCTTCGAATTCCCCAACCGGCGCATCACGGTCAACCTGGCCCCGGCCGACCTGCCCAAGGAGTCCGGCCGCTTCGACCTGCCGATCGCCCTGGGCATCCTGGCCGCCAGCGGGCAACTGCCGCTCAATGGCCTGGACGGGCTGGAGTTCGCCGGCGAACTGTCGCTGTCGGGCGAACTGCGTCCGGTGCGCGGTGCGCTGGCCATGGCGATGGGGCTGGCGCGCGACAACCAGGCGCGCGCAGCGCAGGGCGCCGCACCGCGCGCCTTCGTGGTCGCTGCGGGGAACGGGCCGGAAGCGGCCCTGATCGCCGGGCTGGCTGTGCTGCCGGCACCGACGCTGCTCGCCGTCTGCGCCCACCTGCGGCCCGGCGGCGGCGAGCGGCTGGTGCCGGCCATGCCGCTCGCCCTGCCTGCGCAGCCGGCCGTCCAGGCCGACCTGGCCGAAGTGCGCGGCCAGGTGCAGGCCCGCCGCGCGCTGGAGGTGGCGGCGGCCGGCCAACACTCCGCGCTGCTGGTCGGCCCGCCGGGCACAGGCAAGTCGATGCTGGCGCAGCGCTTCCCCGCGCTGCTGCCACCGATGACGCTGGACGAAGCGCTCGAATCGGCCGCCGTGCTGAGCCTCACCGCGGGTGGCTTCCAGGCCGCGCGCTGGGGCCGGCGGCCGTTCCGCGCACCGCACCACACCGCCTCGGCCGCGGCGCTGGTCGGCGGCGGCACCGCACCGCGCCCCGGAGAGATCTCGCTGGCCCACCATGGCGTGCTGTTCCTCGACGAGCTGCCGGAGTTCGAGCGCAGGGTGCTGGAAGTCCTGCGTGAACCCCTGGAATCCGGCCACATCACCATCTCGCGTGCCGCCCACCAGGCCGATTTTCCCGCCCGCTTTCACTTCATCGCCGCCATGAACCCCTGTCCCTGCGGCTACCTGGGCCACCCCACGCGGCCGTGCCGCTGCACGCCGGACCAGGTGCTGCGCTACCAGTCGCGCCTGTCCGGCCCGCTGCTGGACCGCATCGACCTGCAGGTGGAGGTGCCGGCACAGAGCCAGCAGGAGGTGTTGGACGGGCCGCCGGGCGAGGCCAGCGAAGCCGTGCGCGCTCGCGTGCTGCAGGCGCGCGCGCGCCAGCTGGCGCGCCAGGGCAAGCCCAACGCCGATCTCGCGCCGGGTGAGACCGAGGCACATTGCCCGCTGACGCCCGCGGCGCAATCCCTGTTGCGTGAGGCGATGGCCGGCTTCGGCTGGTCGGCGCGCGCCTACTTCCGGGCGCTGAAGATCGCCCGCACCATCGCCGACCTCGCCGATGCCGGCCAGGTGGACGCGCCGCACGCGGCGGAAGCCATCCAATACCGCCGCGTACTGCGCACGCCATGAGCCGTCGCCGGCGCCGCCACCGCTAGCGGGCGGCCGCCGGCCCGGCGACGGGCGGTTCGACTGGAGGCGGCGGCGGTTCCTCGATCGGAGGCAGGTCGGGCGGAATGCCCGGTGGCGTCGGCTCCTCGATCGGCGGTGCGGAATGAGCCGGCCTGGAGCGCGGCAGCGTGAAGCGAGGCATCGGGCTTCTCCGGTTGGACCCTATGCCATTCATTGAAGCAAACCCGGCCACGCCCCGCCAGAGAAGACCATACAGGAAATACTCGGCCGCGCCGCGCGCGCGCCCCGGTGCCCGCGCGGCAGGCCGTCAGCCGGCCGGATGGCGACGCACGAAGAACAGCGCGGCGCCCACCGCCATCAGCACGCTGCCGAAGACGCGGTTCTGCCAGCGTACGGCGCGGGCATTGCGGAACAAGCCCTGCATGCGCGACGCCAGCAAGGCATAGCCGTGCATCACGATCAGGTCGACACCGCACATGGTGACGGCCAGCAGCGCCAACTGCGGCGCCAGCGCATGGGTCGGGTCGATGAACTGCGGCAGCACCGCGACCATGAAGATGATGCCCTTCGGGTTGGTGACATTGGTCAGCAACCCGGTGGCGAAGCGTCGGCGCGGGCTCATCACGGTGGTGCGCACCGCCCCGCCTTCGGCCTGCGGGGCGGCGTCCACCTTGGCGCGCCATTGCTGGATGCCCAGGTAGATCAGGTAAAGCGCCCCGACCGTCTTGACCACCGCGAAGGCGTGCTCGGAGGCGATCAGCAGCGCGCCCAGGCCGCCGCCCGCCACCAGCAGGATGATCACCAGCCCGGCCTGCAGGCCGAAGATGGTGGTGCTGGCCTTCCTCAGGCCATAGGACAGGCCATGACTCATCGACAGCACGGCACCCGATCCGGGTGACAGGGCGATCAGCCAACAGGCGGCGAAATAGGCCAGCCAGACTTCCCAACGCATTGCTTTGCTCCTGGTTTATGCCATTCAAGATTCGATCGCTGCGCGCCTCCGCCCGGCAATGCCGGCACGGCCGCGGCAGCAACGGCTCCCGTCAGAAGGGATGGAAGCCGTCGAGAAACTGCCCTACCTGCTCGGACTGGCGGCGGTCGCGCGCCGCCTCGCCCGCCTCCAGCACCACGGCCTGGTAGACGTGCCTGCCGGAGCCCACCAGGCGCGCCGTCAGGCGGCGCGGCGACTGGTCCTGCGGCGAGACTGCCACCACCTCCAGCTCCAACCCATCGAGCGCCACCGGCGGTTGTGCCGCCGACATCACCTTGATTGCCCGCGTGTGCGGCGGCTCGACGGGATGCGCGCCCAGGTTGGCCAGCAGGCCGGACTGCATGGCCGCCAGGGCCTCGCCACGGCGGACGGCATCGTCATCGGGCAGCGTCACCACACCCACGGCGAACAGCGTCTCGTCGACGCGCGCCGCCTCCATCGTCATCGGCAGGTGGCGGCCGCCGATGGCCACTTCGCGTGCCGCGCTGGACGGCTTGCCCGGATAGAGGGCCGCATAGGCGCCCTCATTGGACAATACCGTGCGCCAGTCGTAGCGCGGCGAGCAGGCCGCGGCAGCGAGCGCCAGCGCGGCCAGCAGGTAGACGGTTCGGCGGGAACGGGACATGGCGGCGGACGGGGACATCCTGGTCGGTCGGGAGCCCCGCGGCACGAGGCCGGAGGGCACGAAGGGCTATTATCCGGGATCGTGCGCTTCTCCGCCCAGATCATGCCGCCCCTCATCTTGTCCACCGCCTTGCCCACCACCCTGTCTACCACCCCGCCCCCTGTCCGCCCCGCCGCGCCGGCAGGCCGCGCGCGGCGCTGGCTGGCCGGGCTGGCCCTGGCCGGTGCCGCGCTGCCGGCCTTGGCGGCGAGCACGCTGCCGGGCGCGACCGATCTCGGCGCCCAGGGGCGCGAGGCCACGCGCCGCGGCGGGCCGCTGGTGCTGCTGCTGTCCCTGCCCGGCTGCGGCTACTGCGAAACCGTGCGGCGCAACTATCTGGGCCCGATGGCTGCCGCCGGCGAGATCACGGCGCGCGAACTGGACATCGGCACCGATGCGCCGCTGCGCGACGCTGACGGCACCATGACCGGCGCACGTGCCTGGGCCCGCGCGCGCGGGCTGGCGTTCGCACCTACCGTGCTCTTCCTCGACGCCCACGGCCGCGAGGCGGCGCCCCCGCTACGCGGCCTGCAGCCGGACTTCTACGGCGCCTACCTCGAACAGCGCCTGGAAGCCGCGCGCGCCGCCCTCGCCGGGCCGCGCTGAGGCAACACTTAGGCAACGCTTAGGCAACACGGAAGCAGCGCGTCCGCGGCGCATCGCTGCGGCAGATTGCCGCAGGATCGCCACCCCCCGGATGCGCGCCGGCAGGCCTGCGCGCGAGGCATTAGAATGTCCGCTGAACCGGCGCTGCCACAGCCCGCGCCTGCCCGCCACCGACGCCTTGCACGACGGAATATGACGACCCCTGCTTCCCCCGCCACGCGCAAGCGCTGGCCGCTGATCGCCACCCTGTTCGTGGTGGCCCTGTTCGGCTGGTTCGGCTATCGCGCCATCACGCCCGCCGCAACCGTGCCGGCGGCCGAGTTCACCCTGCTTTCCGGCCAGAAGATCAGCACCGCCGACCTGAAGGGCAAGGTCTACCTGGTCAACTTCTGGGCCACCAGCTGCGCCACCTGCGTCAAGGAGATGCCCGAGATGGTGCGCACCTATCAGCAGTACAAGGACAAGGGACTGGAATTCGTCGCGGTGGCGATGAACTATGACCCGCCGATGTATGTGATGAATTACGCCCAGACGCGCCAGCTGCCCTTCAAGGTGGCGATGGACGCCGGCGGCACGGCCGCCAAGGCCTTCGGCGACGTGCAGCTGACGCCGACCACCTTCGTGGTCGACAAGGATGGCCGCATCTTGAAGCGCTACGTGGGCGAGCCCGAGTGGGATGCGCTGCACAAGCTGCTGGACGGGGCCCTGGCCAAGTCGGCCTGAGCGGTTCCCGGCGGCCCGGACCGCCAGGCGCATACCAGCCGCCCCTCCCGGGCGGCTTTATTTTTGGCACGCGCCCGCCGGTGAGACGCCGGCGCCATGCGAAGGCCGGCCGCGGGCGGCCGCCACGCCGCACCGGACGCTGCCGGCTTGCGTAGAACCGCTGTATGGATATACAGTTGGCGCCAGCCCGCCGCCGCCATGCCAGCCTCTCCCGACCTCGACCTCGATCTACTTCCTGCCGACGCCGGCACGGACGCCGCCACCGCGACCGTGCTCCCTGAGCCCGCGCCGGCCGCGCACCTTGCCGGCCTCAATCCGGAGCAGCGCGCCGCCGCCGAACACGATGGCGAGCGCCCGCTGCTGATCATCGCGGGCGCCGGCTCCGGCAAGACCAACACGCTCGCGCACCGTGTCGCCCACCTGGTGCTGTCGGGAACCGACCCGCGCCGCATCCTGCTGCTGACCTTCTCGCGCCGCGCCGCCGCCGAGATGGGCCGGCGCGTCGAACGCATCGTCGACCGTGCCGTCGGCGGCAGCGGCGCCGGACGGGCGGCACTGCAATGGTCGGGCACCTTCCACGCGATCGGCGCCCGCCTGCTGCGCGAATACGCGGAGACGATCGGACTGTCGCCCGCCTTCACCATCAGCGACCGCGGCGACGCCGCCGACCTGATGCACATGGTGCGCCACGATCTCGGCCTGTCCGAGCAGACCGCGCGCTTTCCACGCAAGGAAACCTGCCTGGCCATCTATTCGCGCGCGGTGAATACCCAGGCGCCGCTGGACGAGGTGCTGCGGCGCCATTTCCCGCGCTATGCGATGTGGGAAGAGGCGCTGCGCACCCTGTTCGCCGCCTACGTCGAGGCCAAGCAGGACCAGCAGGTGCTCGACTACGACGACCTGTTGCTCTACTGGGCGCAGGCGCTGGGCGAGCCCGCGCTGGCGGCGGACATGGGCGCACGCTTCGACCATGTGCTGGTCGACGAGTACCAGGACACCAACGCGCTGCAGGCCTCCATCCTGCTCGCGCTCAAGCCCGACGGGCGCGGCCTGACCGTGGTCGGCGACGACGCTCAGTCGATCTACGCCTTCCGCGGTGCCACGGTGCGCAACATCCTCGACTTCCCCGAGCACTTCTCGCCCCCCGCGGCGCGCGTCACGCTGGAGCGCAACTACCGTTCCACCCAGCCCATCCTCGCCGCCGCCAACGCCGTCATCGCCCAGGCCGCGGAACGCTACAGCAAGGAGCTGTGGAGCGAGCGCGCCTCGGCCGAGAAGCCCGGCGTGGTGGTGGTGGCCGACGAGGCCGAGCAGGCACGCTATGTGGTCGAGCGCATCCTGGAGCGGCGCGAGGCCGGGCTGGCGCTGCTGTCGCAGGCGGTGCTGTTCCGTGCGGCCGACCACAGCGCCCAGCTCGAGATCGAACTGACCCGGCGCAACATCCCCTTCGTGAAGTTCGGCGGGCTCAAGTTCCTCGAGTCCGGCCACGTCAAGGATGTGCTGGCCATGCTGCGCTGGCTGCAGAACCCGCGCGACCGCATCGCCGGCTTCCGCGCGCTGCAGCTGCTGCCGGGCTTCGGCCCCAAGACCGCCGGGCGCATGCTCGACGCCATCGCCGTGGCCACCCAACCGCTGTTCGCGCTGGAATCCTTCACGCCCCCCGCGGCCGCGGAACCGGCCTGGGCCGACCTGCTGGCGCTGGCACGCGCGCTGCTGGCACCAGCCTCGTCCTGGCCTGCCGGGTTCGAGCAGGTGGTGGCCTGGTACCTGCCGCACCTGGAACGCATGCACGACGATGCCGCGGCGCGCCAGGCCGACCTGCAGCAACTCGAACGCATCGCCGCGACCTACGCCTCGCGCGAACGCTTCCTCACCGAACTGACGCTCGATCCGCCCGACGCCTCCAGCGATGAATCCGGCGTGCCGCTGCGCGACGAGGACTACCTGATCCTGTCCACCATCCACTCGGCCAAGGGACAGGAATGGAAGGCGGTCTACCTGCTCAATGCCGTGGACGGCTGCCTGCCCTCGGACCTGGCCACCGGCACCACCGAGGAAATCGAGGAAGAGCGCCGCCTGCTCTACGTGGCGATGACGCGCGCGCGCGACCACCTCGACGTGGTGGTACCGCAGCGCTTCTACGTGCACCAGCAGCCAGGCTACGGCGACCGCCACGTCTACGCCTCGCGTACGCGCTTCCTGCCCAATCGCGTGATGGGCAACTTCCACAGCCGCGCCTGGCCACCGCCCCCCCCGGTGGATGCCGCACCGGCACGCAGCGCGCTGCCGGCGGTGGACCTGGCGGCGAAGATGCGCAAGATGTGGCGCTAGCGCTCGTGTGCTGGATCACACCGTTGGCTTCGCTGGGTGTGGCGCCTTGCTAGACCACCCCTCTCCCCCGCCCTCTCTCCATGCGGGGAGAGGGAGCCAGGACAGTGTGCTTGGCGATTGGTGTTGGTGCACCCTCACCCGCACCTCACCCGCACACACCCTCACCGCTACAACCCGTAGCGCTTGATCTTCTCGTACAGCGTCGCCTTGCCCACCTGCAGCAGGTCGGCGGCCTGGCTGACGGCGCCGCCGGTGCGGGCCAGCGTGTCGGCGATCAGCGCGCGCTCGTAGCGCTCCATGCGCTCCTTGAGCGGCATGCCGTCGTCGGCGGCGGCGGCCGCTGCGCCGCCTTCGGGCACGCCCAGCACCAGGCGGTCGGCGGCATTGCGCAGTTCACGCACGTTGCCGGGCCAGGGACGCTGCATCAGCGCCTGGCGCTGCGCTTCGGCCAGCAGCGGCACCGGGCGCTGGTAGCGCACCGCGGCGACCAGCATGAAATGCTCGAACAGGGACACGATGTCCTCGCGCCGCTCGCGCAGCGGCGGCAGCGGGATGGTGACCACGTTGAGCCGGTAGTAAAGGTCCTGGCGGAAGGCGCCCTGCGCCACCAGGGCTTCCATATCGCCCTTGGCCGCGGCGACGATGCGCACGTCGATGGGAATCGAGGTATTGGAGCCGAGCCGTTCCAGCATGCCTTCCTGCAGCACCCGCAGCAGCTTGACCTGCAGTGCCAGTGGCATGCTTTCGATCTCGTCGAGGAAGAGCGTGCCGCCCGAGGCATGTTCGAGCTTGCCGATGCGGCGCTTGCCGGCACCGGTGAAGGCTCCGGCCTCGTGGCCGAACATCTCGCTCTCGAAGATGGCCTCCGGCACCGCGCCGCAGTTCAGGGCGATGAAAGGCCCGTCGTGCCGTGTCGAGAGCGCGTGCAGGCTGCGTGCCACCAGTTCCTTGCCGGTGCCGGTCTCGCCGTTGATCATCACCGGCACGTCGGTGGGCGCGACGTTGGCCACCAGCGCACGTACCTGTTCGATGGCGGGCGAGCGGCCGATGATGCGGGTGCTCCCGGCCGGCCCTGCCAGCTCGCGCCGCAACGCACGGTTCTCCAGCTCCAGCGCGCGCCGTTCCAGCGCGCGCCGCACGGTGTCGGTCAGGCGGTCGGCGCCGAAGGGCTTCTCGATGAAATCGTAGGCGCCTTCGCGCATGGCCTGCACCGCCATGGTGATATCGCCGTGGCCGGTGACCAGGATCACCGGCACGCCGGGCGCCGCGTTGCGGCAGTGATGCAGCAGGTCGAGGCCGCTGGCGCCCGACAGGCGCACGTCCGTCACCAGCACGCCGGGAAAGTCCGCCGCCAGGTGCGGCATGGCGGCTTCCGCCGAGGGCAGCGCCAGCACGGAGAAGCCGGCCAGTTCCAGGCTCTGGGCCGTGGCCTGGCGCACCAGGGGCTCGTCTTCGACAAACAGGACTCGCAGACCTTCTTGCATGGCAGTTCTCATGGATGGACCCCGGCATCGCGGCCAACGGCGGCGACCTGCTGGCCGGGCGCTCGGCGCAGCACCAGCAGGAATTCGGCACCGCCGCCCTCGGCGCCGGCCGCGCTGAGCTGGCCGCCGAACTCACGCACGATGGACGAGGAGATGGCCAGGCCGAGGCCCAGCCCCTGGCCGATCTCCTTGGTGGTGAAGAAGGGCTCGAACAGATGGGGCAGCGCCTCGGGCGCGATGCCAGTGCCATTGTCGCGCACCGCCACCGTCACCGTCTCCGCGCCGGCGCTGACCGTCAGCGCGATGCGCGGCTGGTCCGGCGCCGCGGCCGCCACTGCGTCGAGCGCATTGGCGACCAGGTTGAGCAGCACCTGCTCGAGCTTGAGTTCATCGGCCCAGACGGCCAGGCCGGGCTCCGCCTCCAGCCCGCTGCAGCTCAGGCGCACACCCGCCAGGCGCGGTGCCAGCAGCGCCAGCACGTGGTCCAGCGCGCCTTGCAGCGCGACCGCGTGGCGGCGCTGCCGCGCCTTGCCGGCGAACAGCTTGAGCTGGCCGGTGATCTTCCCCATGCGCTCGGTAAGGTCGGCGATGGCGACCAGGTTGCCGGCCGCGGCATCGAGCTGGCCGCGTTCGAGCAGCACGCGCGTGTTGTCGGAGAAGGTGCGCAGCGCGGCCAGCGGCTGGTTCAGTTCATGGGTGATACCAGCCGCCATCTGGCCGAGCGCGGCCAGCTTGCTGGCCTGCACCAGCTCGTCCTGGGTCGCGCGCAACTCGTTTTCGGCACGCGTGCGCTCGACCACCTCGCCCTCGAGCTGCTCGTTGATGGCCATCAGGTCGGCCGTCCGCGCCTCGACGCGGCGCTCCAGCTCGTCGTAGGCGGCCTCCAGCAGCCGCCGGCTGTATTGCATGTCGCGCGCGCGCTGGCGGCGCTGGCGCCAGTTGACCAGCAGCAGGCAGGCGCAGGCGTAGGCCAGCGCGGCGCCGATGGTGGCATTGCGCGCACCGGCCAGCACCGGGTCGACCGAGGCCATCACGTGCATGGTCCAGTCGGCCGGCCCCACCTTGCGGCTGACCTCCAGGTAGCGGTCGGCGCGCTCGCTGCCGACGCGCACCGCATCGGCGGTGCTGCCTGCCGCATGCCCCGGGGCCGCCTGGCGCGCCACGCCGACCAGCCGCGAGCCCGGCCCCAGCACGGTGCTGTTGAGCCAGCGGGTCACGGGCGAACTGAGCGCATGCAGCGCCAGCGGCGAGACCTCGCGGTCGTGGTACTGGCGCGTGGCCGCCAGTTCGGCCTCCAGTCCCTGCGACAGCGGCTGCAGCGTACGGTACTGCCAGGCCGGCACCGAGGACAGGAAGACCACGCCGTGCTCGTCGCTGACCATCAGCGGCTCGGCGCGGTCGCCGCCGGCGCGCTGGAACCATTCGAGGTTGAGCTTGACCACCGTCACGCCGATCACGCGCCCGCCGGACTCTACCGGCTGGGCGATGTAGTAGCCTGGCTCGTCGCTGGTCACGCCGATGGCGTAGTAGCGCGCGACCCGGCCGCGCGAGGCGATCTGGAAATAGGGGCGGAAGCGGTAGTCGGTGCCGACGAAGCTGCCCGGGTCGGCATAGTTGCTGGCGGCCAGCGCCCGGCCGTTGGCGGCGATCACATAGGTGGCCGAGGCATGGGCATTGCGGTTGACGTCGTCCAGGTAGCGGTTGGCCGCCGCCACGCGCGCGGGGTCGTCGGGCGCGGCCAGCAGCTGGTGGACGAAGGGATGGAAGGAAACCAGCGCCGGCAGGAACTCGTAGCGGTCCAGCGTGGCCTCCAGGGTCGCTGCGTAGCGGTCCGCGCGGGTGGCGGTGTCGCGCTCCAGCGCGCCGATGCCGCGCTGCACGGAGAGCAGCCAGGTGGCGCAGCACAGCAGCAGCAGGCCGCCGGCGAGCGCGGCGATAAACCCCCACCAGCGCCCGTCGCCGCCGGGCGCCGAAGCCTGGCGTGCGGCAGCGGGGTCATGCACGGCGAGGAAATCGTCGGAATGCGGCATCGGCGCGGGCGAAGGATCTCGCGCCGATGATACCCGCTGGCCGCGCCCGTCGGCGCGGCCGCCCTGCGCCCTCTCAGCGGGCGCTCTGTCCTGCGTCGCCAAGATCGTCGGCCAGTTCGCCGCCGTGGCGCAGCGCGCGGGCCAGTTGGGTGCGGTCGAGCTCGCGCTCCCAGGCCGACACCACCACCGTCGCCACGCCGTTGCCGATGATATTGGTCAGCGCGCGGCATTCGCTCATGAAGCGGTCGATGCCCAGGATCAGCACCATGCCGGCCACCGGGATGTCGGGCACCACGGCCAGCGTTGCCGCCAGCGTGATGAAGCCGGAACCGGTCACGCCGCTGGCGCCCTTGGAGGTGATCATGGCCACGGCCAGGATGGTGAGCTGCTGCATCAGCGTCAGCTCGATGCCGGTGGCCTGCGCGATGAACAGCACCGCCATCGTCATGTAGATATTGGTGCCGTCCAGGTTGAACGAATAGCCGGTGGGCACCACCAGGCCGACCACCGACTTGGAGCAGCCGAGCCGTTCCAGCTTTTCCATCAGGTGGGGCAGCGCCGCTTCCGACGAGCTGGTGCCCAGCACGATCAGCAGTTCTTCCTTGATGTAGGCGACGAAGCGGATGATGGAGAAGCCGGTCAGGCGCGCCACCGTGCCGAGCACCACCAGCACGAACACGATCGCCGTGAAGTAGAAGGTGCCGATCAGCTTGAGCAGCGGCACCAGCGAGCCGAGACCGTACTTGCCGATGGTGAAGGCCATCGCGCCGAAGGCGCCCAGCGGGGCGACCTTGGTGATCACGTGGACGATGTGGAAGAAGACCTTGGAGACCTGCTCGACCAGGTCGAAGACGATGCGCGAGCGGTCGCCCATGGCGGCCAGCGCGGAGCCGAAGAACAGCGAGACCAGCAGGATCTGCAGGATGTCGCCGTTGGAGAAGGCGCTGAAGATCGTGTCCGGGATGATGTGCATCAGGAACTCGACCGTGCTCTGGCCATGCGCCTTGGACACGTACTGCGAAATCGACTTGGTATCCAGCGTGGCCGGATCGATGTTGAAACCCGCGCCCGGCTGCAGCAGGTGGGCCGCGCCCAGGCCGATCAGCAGCGCGAAGGTGGAGATGACCTCGAAGTACAGCAGCGCCTTGCCGCCGACCCGGCCGACCTTCTTCATGTCGCGCATGCCGGCGATGCCCGACACCACGGTACAGAAGATGATCGGCCCGATGATCATCTTGATCAGCTTGATGAAGCCATCCCCGAGCGGCTTCATCGAGATGCCGGTATCCGGCCAGAAGTGTCCCAGCACGATGCCGACCAGGATGGCGAACAGCACCTGTACGTACAGGATCTTGTAGAAGGGTTTCCTCATGATGTCGTCCTCGGTTCTTTAGGCCCGGCGGGAGAGCCGCCGCGGCCGCGCGCCGTTCCGGTCGCGGCGCTGCCACAGGACTCTTTGCAACGTGCATGCCAGCGCCAGGAGCCGCATCAAGCCTTTGATTTGCAAGGAAATGTTACTCAGACGAGGTGCCGCCGGCTCCGGCTTTCCGGAAATCCGGAAAGCGCCAATCCGGGTTTTCGGAGAGACGGCACCGATCCGGGCGTCCGATCATCCACTTATGGCGGCGGGGAGCCCGGCGGATGCGCGCTGGATACATCACAGCGGCCCGCCGCGGGTCCGACACGGGACCGGACGGCGTGCCTGACGCGGCCGCGAGTGGCAGGTTCCGCGTCCGCCAAGCCGTATAATTCCGACCTTCCACACTCACCACCGTCCCGCGCGGCACGGGCGGCCCGCGTGCCGCCGCACGCGCCACAGCACGCATGAGCAGCTACTACCAACACCACGTCTTCTTCTGCCTGAACGAACGCGCGCCGGGCGAAGCCTGCTGCGCCACGCACAATGCCAAGGCCATGCAGGAATACGCCAAGAAGCGCTGCAAGGAACTCGGCATCGCCGGTGGCGAAGGACGCGTGCGCATCAACAAGGCCGGCTGCCTGAACCGCTGTGAACTCGGACCGGTGCTGGTGGTCTACCCCGAGGCCGTCTGGTACACCTTCGTCGACGAGCAGGACATCGACGAAATCATCGACAGCCATCTGGTGCACGGCAAGCCGGTCGAGCGCCTGATGGTCGATCGCTGAGCCCGGCGGCCGGGCAGCCCGCCGCCGCGCCGCGCGCCGGACCGCAGCCCCGCCCGGCGCCGGCCTCCTTCCACCTTGCCTTCGCATCGCCAGATCCTGCCTCTATGAACGCGCACACCCAGGTTCTCTCCATTGCCGGTCCCGTCGGCGCCATCGACCTGTCGGTCGACCTGCCGCAGGGCGCAGCGCCGCGCGGACTCGCGCTGGTGGCCCATCCGCATCCCTTGTTCGGCGGCACCAAGGACAACAAGGTGGCGCAGACGCTGGCACGCAGCTTCGTGCAGCTCGGCTACGCCACCGTGCGCCCGAACTTCCGCGGCGTCGGCGGCAGCGCCGGCGAGCATGACAACGGCGTCGGCGAGCAGGACGACCTGCTGGCCGTGATCGCGTGGATGCGCACGCAGGCCGCCTGGTCGCCGCAGGCGGCCACGCTGCCGCTGGCGCTGGGCGGCTTCTCCTTCGGCAGCTACGTGGCCAGCCACGTCGCCCGCCGCCTGGCCGAAGCCGGCACGGCCGCGCAGCGGCTGGTGATGGTGGGCACGGCGGCCAGCCGCTGGCAGGTCGCCGCGGTGCCCGCCGACACCATCGTCATCCACGGCGAACAGGACGACACGGTGCCGCTGGGCAGCGTGTTCGACTGGGCCCGCCCGCAGGAGCTGCCCGTCATCGTGATCCCCGGCGCGGATCACTTCTTTCACCGCAAGCTGCACCTGATCAAGCAGCTCGTCGTCAACGCATGGGAGCGGTGACGCCACGGCGGCAGCCAGCCCCGCGGATCGTTCTCCCCTGCGACCTTTCTCTGTCGGAAACTCAACTATGCTGAATCGAGCCACGCCGCTTTTCGCGTCCGCCATCGCCCCCGCCGCCCTCGTGGCCGGCGCCGTCCTTGCCGCCGCGCCGGTCGCGGTGCGCGCCCAGGGCGTGCCCGTGCCGCAGGTGGCCGCCAAGGCATGGATGCTGTACGACGCCACCAGCGGCCAGCCCCTGGCCTCGCAGAACGCCGACGCGCGCATCGAGCCGGCCTCGCTGACCAAGCTGATGACGGCCTACCTGGTGTTCGAGGCACTGCACGAAAAGCGCCTCACCCTGGACCAGACCGTGGTGCCGACCAATATCGTGCTCAAGGTCAAGAGCGACGAATCGCGCATGTTCATCGAGCCGAACAAGCCGGTCAGCGTGCGCGACCTGCTGCTCGGCCTGATCGTGCAATCGGGCAACGACGCCTCGCTGGCGCTGGCCGAGGCCACCGGCGGCTCCGAAGAGGGCTTCGTGGCGATGATGAACCGCGAGGCCCAGCGGCTGGGCATGAAGAACACCCACTTCGCCAACACCGACGGCATCCCCGACCCGAACCACTACACCACCGCGGCCGACCTGGCCACGCTGACCGCGCGCCTGATCAAGGACTTCCCCGAGTACTACACCATGTACTCGCAGAAGGAGTTCACCTATAACAAGATCAGGCAGCCGAACCGGAACCGCCTGCTGTACATCGATCCGACCGTCGACGGCGTCAAGACCGGCCACACCAAATCCGCCGGCTACTGCCTGATCTCGTCGGCCAAGCGGCCGCTGGCCAATGTGCCCAACGGATCGCGCCGCCTGATCTCGATCGTGATCGGCACCGCGACCGACCAGATCCGCACGCAGGAAAGCCTGAAGGTCCTGAACTACGGCTTCCAGTTCTTCGACACGCTGCGGCTGTACGACAAGGGGCAGGTGCTGGCCACGCCCGAGATCTACAAGGGCAAGAGCGGCACGGTCAAGATCGGCGTGCAGAACGAGACCTTCGTGACCGTGCCCAAGGGCATCGGCGGCCGCCTCAAGCCGGTGCTGGAACGCCAGGAGCTGCTGGTGGCGCCGATCGCCGCCGGCCAGCAGGTCGGCACGGTCAAGCTGATGGACGGCGCCAACAAGGTGGCGGAATTCCCCGTGGTGGCACTGGAAGACGTGCCCGAGGCCGGCTTCTTCGGCCGCCTGTGGGACACCATCCGCCTGTGGTTCAAGCGCAAGTAAGAGCGCAAGTAAGCGCAAGCAAGCTGGAGATATAGCCATGACGTCCGACCAAACCGGTGGCGGCAAGCCGGGAGCCCCGGCGCAGCAGGAATCGCTGATCGAATACCCCTGCCACTTCCCGATCAAGATCATGGGCACGATGCAGGAGGATTTCGCCGAGACCATCGTGGCCGTGGTGCAGGGGTTCGATCCCGACTTCCATGCCGGCAAGATGGAAATGCGGCCCTCGCGCAACGGCAACTACCTCGGCCTGACCGCCACCGTCTGGGTGACCAGCCGCGAACAGCTCGACGACCTGTACCGCGCGCTGACCTCGCACCCGATGGTGAAGATCGTGCTGTAAGGCGCCGGGCCGGCCGCCGCGCGGCCGGCCTGACGGCACCGCGGGGCGCGCCCGGCCACCGGCCCGCCCCCCTCTGATAATCACCAACCCTCGCGCTGGGCCCGCATCCGCCGCGGCGCCAGCCCCCTTCCCGTTCCGATGAACATCGTCACCCTCAAGCCAGGCAAGGAAAAGTCCCTGCTGCGACGCCATCCGTGGGTCTACGCCACCGGCATCGCCTCCACCGAAGGCCGCTGCGAAGCTGGCACCACCGTCATCATCCGCGCGGCCGACGGCCGCTTCCTGGCCAAGGGTGCCTACAGCCCCTCGTCGCAGATCCGCGTGCGTGTCTGGACCTTCGACGAGAACGAGCCGGTCGACCACGCCATGTTCAAGCGCCGCATCGCCGCCGCCGTCGCCCATCGCCGGCAGTGGGTCAGCGATACCGACGCCGTGCGCCTGGTGTTCGGCGAGGCCGACCGCCTGCCGGGACTGATCGTCGACTACTACGGCAGCGGCGAGCGCGGCCAGCTCGTCTGCCAGTTCAACGCCGCCGGCGTCGAACAATGGAAGGACGCGCTGGTGCAGGCGCTGGTCAAGGAGACCGGCTGCCCCAACGTCTACGAGCGCTCCGACGCCGCCGTGCGCGAGCGCGAAGGACTGCCGCTGGTGACCGGCGTACTGGCCGGCGCCGAGCCCGATCCCGAGCTCGCCGTCACCGAGCACGGCGTGCGCTACTACGTCGACGTGCGCAATGGCCACAAGACCGGCTTCTACGTCGACCAGCGCGACAACCGCCGCCTGGTCGGCGACCTCGCGCAGGGCCGTGAAGTGCTGAACTGCTTCTGCTACACCGGCGGCTTCTCGCTGGCCGCGCTGCGCGGCGGCGCGACCGCCGTGACCTCGATCGACTCCTCGGGCGACGCGCTCAAGATCGCCGCGGGCAATGTCGCGCTGAACGGCTTCGACCCGGCGCGCGCCACCTGGATGGATGCCGACGTCTTCAAGTCCCTGCGCCAGTTCCGTGCCGAGGGCCGCCAGTTCGACCTGATCGTGCTGGACCCGCCCAAGTTCGCCCCGTCGTCCCAGCACATCGACCGCGCCGCGCGCGCCTACAAGGAAATCAACCTGGTCGGCATGCAGCTGCTGCGCCCGGGCGGCCTGCTGTTCACCTACTCCTGCTCCGGCGCGATCAGCATGGAGCTGTTCCAGAAGATCGTGGCCGGCGCCGCCACCGATGCGCGCGCCGACGCCCGCATCCTGCGCCGCCTGTCCGCCGGCACCGACCATCCGATGCTGGCCGCCTTCCCGGAAGGCGAATACCTGAAGGGACTGCTGCTGGAGAAGATGTAGGCGGCAATGCGCACGGCCCGCACCAGGGCCGTGCCGCGCCTGCCGGGTGCCGCGCCCATCCTGTCGCCTGGATGTCACATTGCGCCGCTATATTGCGCATCGGGGAGTGCGGCATTGGCAGGTGTCCCTCCTTCTCTTCCTATCAGTCTTCGTGGTCATTGCCCCGCGGTATCGCGGGGCATTTTTTTTGTCCTTCTTCCGGTGCGGCAAGGTCCGCGCCGCGCCGGTTGTCTCCCCTCTCCCGCTTGCGGGAGAGGGGCCGGGGAAGAGGAAGCCAAGACACTATGCTTGGCCGATGGGGTTGGCGTCTCCTGGTGGCTTCATCCAGCGCGGCGGGGGTTCGCGCCGCGCGGCCAAAACTCCCTATAATCGAACGACCGTTCATCTGCGTACGCGATGCGTGCGCCACGTAGTCCAGGAGACCCCATGCCCGCCGCCAAGCAAATCCCGCCGGCCCTGCAGAACCTTGCCTTGCCGGTCATCGCTTCGCCGATGTTCATCGTCAGCTATCCCGAGCTGGTGCTGGCGCAGTGCAAGGCCGGCATCGTCGGCTCCTTTCCCGCGCTGAATGCGCGTCCGGCCGAGTTGCTCGACGAGTGGCTGACGCAGATGCAGGAGGACCTTTCCGCCTTCCGCGCCGCCAACCCCGGCGCGCCGGTGGGCCCGATCGCGGTCAACCAGATCGTGCATGCTTCCAACGCGCGCCTGGAGCAGGATGTGCGCGTCTGCGTGGAGCACAAGGTACCCATCTTCATCACCTCGCTGCGCGCGCCGGTCAAGGAAATGATCGACGCCGTGCACAGCTACGGCGGCATCGTGCTGCACGACGTCATCAGCCTGCGCCACGCCGAGAAGGCCATCGAGGCCGGCGTGGACGGCCTGATCCTGGTGGCGGCGGGTGCCGGCGGCCATGCCGGCACGCTGTCGCCGTTCGCGCTGGTCGGCGAGGTGCGCCGCATCTTCGATGGCGTGATCGCACTGTCCGGCTCCATCGCCAGCGGGGACGCGGTGCTGGCCGCGCAGGCCATGGGTGCCGACTTCGCCTACGTGGGCACGCGCTTCATCGCTTCGCAGGAGGCGCATGCGAGCGAGCAGTACAAGCGCTCGATCACCGAGTCGGCCGCCGCCGACATCGTCTACACCAACCTCTTCACCGGCGTGCACGGCAACTACATCCGCGAGAGCATCGAGAACGCCGGGCTGGACCCGGAGGACCTGCCGGTGGCCGACAAGTCGAAGATGGATTTCTCCAGCGGCAGCTCGAAGGCGAAGGCGTGGAAGCACATCTGGGGCGCCGGCCAGGGCGTGGGACAGATCGCCGACATCCCCGCCGTCGGCGAGATCGTGGCACGCATGAAGCGCGAATACGATGCGGCCAAGGCGCGCCTGGGCATCGTGCGCTGACAGCGGGCGCGCCAGGAGCACCAGGAGCACACCACGGGGGCACACGAGGAGCACATGACGGACGGCGATCGCAGCCTGGACGGCGCCGCGGGCCTGCCCGCGGCGGCCGGACATCCATCGGAGGCGTCCCGCGCCGTGCGCGCGCTATGGGTGACGCTCGGCCTGCTCAGCCTCGCGCTCGGCGTGATCGGTATCTTCCTGCCGCTGCTGCCGACCACACCTTTCGTGCTGCTGGCCGCCGGCTGCTTCGCGCGCGGTTCGGCGCGCTTCCACCGCTGGCTGCTGGCGCACCCGCGCTTCGGCCCGCTGGTGTACGACTGGCAGGTCCACCGCAGCATCCCGCGCCGCGCCAAGTGCCTGGCGCTGAGCATGATGTGGCTGTCGATGGGCACCACCGCCTGGCTGATGCGGGCGCGCCCTGCCGCCTCGCTGACCCTGATCGCCTGCGCCGCCGCGGTCAGCGTATGGATGCTGCGGCTGCCGACCCGGCCGGCCGGCGGCAGCCGCGCCGATCAGTCGTAGCGGCGCGCATCCTCGATCAGCTTGCCGTCCTGCGGCAGGCTGCCGGCGGCAACGAAACGGACTTCGCCACGCAGGCGCGTGATGTCCCGCAGCGAAGCCGCGACCGCCTCGGCCAGCGCCGCGCCGGCCTCGCCTTCGCAGTGCAGCGTCATGGCGTCGTCGCCGACCGCGCCCGTCACCACCAGCCGCGCGGCACGCACCTCCGGATGGCGCCGCACGATCTCGGCCACCTGGCCGGGATGCACAAACATGCCCTTGACCTTGGCCGCCTGGTCGGCCCGTCCGAGCCAGCCCTTGAGGCGGATGTTGGTACGGCCGCAGGCACTCGGCCGCCGCGCTGAATCGGGCACCACCGCCGACAGGTCGCCGGTGCCGAAGCGCACCAGCGGATAGTCGCCGTTGGCCAGCACCGTCACCACCACCTCGCCGGTCTCGCCCTCGGCCATCGGCCGCGTGCCGCCCGGCTCGACGATCTCCACCAGCACGCCCTCGTCGACCACCCAGCCGTCGGCACCTTCGCTCTCGTAGGCGATCAGGCCGACGTCGGCGGTGCCGTACATCTGCCGCACCTGGATGCCGCGCGCCGTGAACCAGCCGCGCAGCGACGGCGGCAGCGCCTCGCCCGAGACCAGCGCCTTGCGCAGGCCGGCGCACGGCTGCCCCAGTTCGTCGGCGCGCTCCAGCAGGATCTTCAGGAAGGACGGCGTGCCGGCGTAGGCCTGCGGCTGCAGCTCCGCCAGTGCCTGCACCTGCGACTCGGTCTGGCCCACGCCGGCCGGGAACACGCAGCAGCCGAGCCGGTGCGCGCCCGACTCCATCATCATGCCGGCCGGCGTGAAGTGATAGGAGAAGGTGTTGTAGACCAGGTCACCCGCGCGGAAGCCGGCGGCGAACATGGCCCGGCCCACGCGCCACCAGTCCTCGCCATGGCCGTCCGGCTCATGAATCGGTCCCGGCGAGCGGTAGACATGGCGCAGCCGGCCCAGCGGCGTCGCGTTGAGGCCGCCAAGCGGTGACAGCGCCGCCTGGCGCGCGGCCAGGTCCGCCTTGCGTGTCACCGGCAATGCCGCCAGCGCTTCGCGCGACACCAGCGCACGCGCATCCACGCCGCGCAGCGCCTCGGCGAAATACGGCGCATGCGCCTGCGCATGCGCCACCTGGCGCGCCAAGGCCGCCAGCAGCTCCCGCTCGCGCAGCTCGGGAGCGCGCGTCTCCAGCGAATCGAAATGTTCAGCCATGATCGATAGGTCGGTGCAGAAAGAAAGCCCGTCCGCCGGCGCAGCCGGGCGGCATTGGGAAAACCGGATAGCGCTCGCGAGACGGGGGCGGGGATCGTAGCGAGCGGGTCGTGGCGGGTCCGAGAAGCGCAGCCGTACATCGGTACGGCAAGCATCGCAGGACCCGCCACGGCCCGCGCAGCAGATCCATGCCCCCGTCTCAGGCGAGCCAGCGTTTGCGGCGGCGGTAACTCTTCACATCCCGGAACGACGTCCGCTGCCCGCCGTCGGCGTCGTTGGCCGCCACGCCCAGGTAGAACTCCTTGACGTCCTCGTTGTCGCGCAACGCCTCGGCCGCGCCGTCCATCACCACGCGGCCGTTCTCCAGGATGTAGCCGTAGTCTGCGTGGCGCAGCGCCACCATGGTGTTCTGCTCGGCCAGCAGGAAGCTCACGCCCTCGCGCGTGTTGAGGTCGCGCACGATCTCGAAGATCTCCTCGACGATCTGCGGCGCCAGCCCCATCGACGGTTCGTCGAGCAGGATCATGTTGGGATTGGCCATCATGGCCCGCCCGATCGCGCACATCTGCTGCTCGCCGCCCGAGGTATAGCCCGCCTGCGACTTGCGCCGGGTCTTCAGGCGCGGGAAGTAGGCATAGATGCGTTCCAGCGCCTCGCGCGTCTGCGCGCGCGACAGCCCGCGCGTATAGGCGCCGGTGAGCAGGTTCTCCTCGATGCTCAGGTGGGCGAAGCAGTGGCGCCCCTCCATCACCTGGATCACGCCGCGCCGCACCAGTTCGTTGGGCGTGAGCTGGTCGACGCGCTGGCCGCGGAACTCGATCGTGCCCTTGGTGACGTCGCCGCGCTCGGCGCGCAACAGGTTGGAGATGGCCTTGAGCGTGGTGGTCTTGCCGGCGCCGTTGGCACCCAGCAAGGCGACGATCTTGCCCTCCGGCACCGCGAGCGAGACGCCCTTGAGCACCAGGATCACGTGGTCGTAGATGACTTCGATATTGTTGACGGACAGCAGGCTCATGATGCGGCTCGGAAGGTGCGGAAAGAAGCGACCAGGACAATGCCAAGCCGGGGCGCGACGGCGATGCGACGCCGCAGCGGCGCCACGCCCCGGGGCCCGGCTCAGGACTTGAGACAGGCCGGCTTCATGCCCTTCTCCTTGGCGTACTGCGCCGCGGTGGCCTTGAACAGCGGGTGGATCAGGTTCTTGTTGCCCTCGACCCAGTCGGACACGACTACCCACTTGCTGCCGTCCCACTGCTGGATCTTCACCTTGCCCGAGCCCTCGTGGTTCTCGCAGCTGGTCTTCAGCTCCGGCAGCAGGCCGGTGGCACCGAGCTGCTGCAGCCGGGCATTGCTCAGGTCGAGGTTCTCGAAGGCCCAGCGCATGTCCTCGCCGCTCATCACCTTGCCCTTGCCGAACTTGCCCTGCGCCACGCGGATCGCTTCCACGGTCACCACCGCGGCGGACACACCGCGGTTATAGAGCACGGACCCCACCTTGGCCTTGTCCTGCATATTGCCCTTGCCCGCACCGTACAGCACCTTCTCGATGTCGGCGATCAGCGGCACGTGCTTGCCGGCGACGTTCCAGGTCGCGCTCATATAGCCCTTGGCGGCCTCGCCCGCGGGCACCGTGTCCTCCTCGGAGCCGGCCCACCACGAGCCGATCATCTTGTCGCGCGGGAAGCCGACCTTCTGCGCCGCCTTCAGCGCGGTCTGGTTCATCACGCCCCAGCCCCAGAAGATCACGTAATCGGGATTCTCCTGGCGGATCTTCAGCCACTGCGCGCCCTGCTCGTTGCCCGGATGCGCGACCGGGATCTCCACCAGGTTGAACTTGCCCAGCTTGGCCTCCGCCTGCAGCGCCACGATCGGCTCCTTGCCGTAGGCAGAATCGTGGTACAGGTAGACGATCTTCTTGCCGGCCAGCGAGCCGCCGTTCTTGGCGGTCAGGAACTTGACGATGGCCGATACCTGCATCTGGTACGTGGTCACCAGCGGGAAGGCATAGGGGAACACCGAGCCGTCCACCGCATCGGTGCGGCCGTAGCCCATCATCACCAGCGGCACCTTGTCGGCGGCGGTCTTGTCCACCAGCGCGTAGGAGATGCCGGTCGACATGGTGTGGTAGGCGGTGCCGCGGCTGACCGTGCTCTTGGACTTCAGGCGCTCGTAGCACTCGACGCCCTTGGCGTTGTTGTACTCGGTCTCGCACTCTTCCCAGCTCAGCTTGACGCCGTTGACGCCGCCCTCCTTCAGGTTGACATAGTTGAGATAGTCGATGAAGCCGCCATACCAGGACTGGCCGTTGGCGCCATAGGGGCCCACGCGGTAGCTCGGCAGCGCGACGAACTGCTCGCTGCCCTGCGCGGCGGCCGGCATGGCCGGCAGCAGCAGGGCGGCGGCGGCGCCGAGCGCCAGCGCCAGGGACCGCGCCTGGGACCGCGCATTGAGGATCGGTGATGTCATGACTGTCTCCTTGACCTTGTAGGCACTGCTAGTTGTTGTCTCGAGCGCGCCGCCGTCCGCCCGCGCGGCGGCGGCGCCCGGTTTCAATGCGGGAACGGCCACAGCCTCAGCTTCTCCTTGCCGATCTGCCACAGGCGCGCCAGCCCGTGCGGCTCGACGATCAGGAAGAAGATGATCAGTCCGCCGAACACCATCAGCTGCACGTGCGACACCGCGGCATTGGTGAAGGGCAGGTGCAGCAGCGCGGCCAGCGCCGGCAGCACGTTGTCGAGCAGGATCGGCAGCAGCAGGATGAAGGCGGCGCCGAGGAAGGAACCTAGGATGCTGCCCACGCCGCCGATGATGATCATGAACAGGATGCGGAAGGACAGGTCCAGCGAAAAGCCGTCGGGCTCGACCGAGCCGAGGTAGCAGAAGGCATAGAGCGCCCCCGCCACGCCGCAGTAAAAGGAGCTGACGGCGAAGGCCAGCAGCTTGGTGCGCATCAGCGGGATGCCGATCACCTCGGCCGCCACGTCCATGTCGCGCACCGACATCCAGGCCCGCCCGGTGGCCGAGCGCACCAGGTTCTTGGCGGCCAGCGCCAGCACCGCGACGATGCCCAGCACGAACAGGTACTTGCGCACCGGCGTGTCGATCGGCAGGCCGAACAGGTCGAGGCGCTGGGCGGTGATCACGCCCGAGGAGCTGTTGTTGGAGAACCAGGGGAACTTGGTCAGCGCCCACACCACGAAGAACTGCGCGGCCAGCGTCGCCACCGCCAGGTAGAAGCCCTTGATGCGCAGCGAGGGCAGGCCGAACAGCACGCCCACCATGGCGGCCGAGAGGCCGGCCATCAGGAAGGTCAGCAGCACCGGCATGCCTTCCACGCGCAGCTGGAAGTTGTAGGCGGCGTAGGCCCCGACTGCCATGAAGGCGGCCGTGCCGAGCGACAGCTGGCCGGCATAGCCGGTCAGGATATTGAGGCCGAGCGCGGCCAGGCCGAAGATCAGGAAAGGGATCAGGATGGCCGAGAGCCAGTACTCGGTGGCCGTCAGCGGCACCGCCACGCACGCCAGCGCCATCAGCAGCGCGAAGCCGATGCGGTCCTGGCGGATGGGGAAGATCTGGCTGTCGGCGATATAGCTGGTCTTGAACTGGCCGGCTTCACGGTAGAACATGGATGTCTCCTCGACTGCGATGCGGTGCGTGGTAAGGCCTGGCGGTGAACGCCGGCGTCACACGCGGTCGATATGCTTTTCGCCGAACAGCCCCTCGGGCCGCACCAGCAGGAACAGCAGCGCGAACACATAGGGAAACCATCCCTCGATGCCGCCGAAGTTGCCGCCGAACACCGACTGGAACAGCGGCGGGATGTAGATCTCCGCCAGCTTCTCCGAGGCGCCGATGATCAGCCCGCCGACGATGGCGCCCGGCACCGAGGTGAAGCCACCGAGGATCAGCACCGGCAGGGCCTTGAGCGCGGTCAGCGTCAGCGCGAACTGCACGCCGTTGCGCGAGCCCCACAGCATGCCCGCCACCAGGGCGACAAAGCCGGCCACGCCCCACACCACGGCCCAGATATGCTGCAGCGGGATGCCCAGCGACAAGGCCGCCTGGTGGTCGTCCGCCACCGCGCGCAGCGCACGGCCGACCTTGGTGACCTGGAAGAACAGCGCCAGCGCCCCGACCAGCACGCCGGCGATGGCCGCCGCCGCCAGGTCGAACTTGGAGACGACGATATTGAAGCGGGTCAGGATGGCCTCGATGGGCTCGTCGACGATGCCCAGGTTGATCGGGCGCACCTCGTTGCCGAACAGCAGCGGCCCCAGTCCCTCGAGGAAGAAGGACAGGCCGATGGTGGCCATGAACAGCGTGATGGGCGGCTGGTTGACCAGCTTGCGCAGCACCAGGCGTTCGGTGCTGATGCCCACCACGATCATCACCGCGAAGGCGCCGATCACGGCCGCCCACATCGGCAGCCCCTTGTCCATCAGTCCGACCACCGCCAGCGCGGCGAAGTAGACCATCGCGCCCTGGGCGAAATTGAACACGCCAGACGCCTTGTAGATCAGCACGAAGCCCAGCGCCACCAGCGAGTACATCAGGCCGGACAGCAGGCCGCCGATCAGGATCTCGAAAAAGAAGTTCATGGGTTCCCTGTGCTTCCTGAATTCCCTGCATTCCCTGTATTGCCTGCATCCCCACGCCTGCGGCGCACGGCGCCGCGGGAAGCCGGCTCCTAGTGCGCCGCGCCCAGGTAGGCGCGGATCACCTCGGGGCTGGACTTGACCTCGCCGGGCGTGCCGTCGCCGATCTTCTTGCCGTAGTCGAGCACCACCACGCGGTCGGAGATGTCCATCACCACACCCATGTCGTGCTCGATCAGCACGATGGTGGTGCCGAACTGCCGGTTCACGTCGAGAATGAAGCGGCACATGTCCTGCTTCTCCTCCACGTTCATGCCCGCCATCGGCTCGTCGAGCAGCAGCAGCGAAGGCTCGGCCGCCAGCGCGCGTGCCAGTTCCACGCGCTTCTGCAGGCCGTAGGGCAGCCGCCCCACCGGCGTCTTGCGGATGGCCTGGATCTCGAGGAAGTCGATCACCTCCTCGACCTTGCGCCGGTGCTCCATCTCCTCGCGCCGCGCCGGCCCCCACCACAGCGCATTGGCCAGCAGGCCGCTGCGCACGCGCGTGTTGCGCCCGGTCATGATGTTGTCCAGCACCGTCATGCCCTTGAACAGCGCGATGTTCTGGAAGGTGCGCGCGATGCCCTGGCGCGCCGCCGCGGTCGGGTGCATGCGGCGGCGCTCTTCGCCGCGGAACACGATGCGGCCCTGCTGCGGGTGGTAGACACCGTTGATGACGTTGAGCATCGAACTCTTGCCGGCACCGTTGGGGCCGATGATGGCGCGGATCTCGTGCTCGCGTACATCGAAGGAAATGTCGGTCAGCGCCTTGACGCCGCCGAACGACAGCGAGATGTGCTGCAGGTCCAGCAGCACCTGTGCCGCGCCGTGCGGGCGTGCCTCGCCGTGTCCGGCCGCACCGCCTGCCAGCCCCGCGGCGGCGTCCGCGGCCGGCGCGTCGCCGGCGGCATCCGCGCCACCGGCCGCACCGCCGCCGGCGCCGAGCGCGCCGCGCGCCGCACCGCGCCATTCGGGCGGGCCGTCGGCCTGCCGTGTCATCCCTTGGCCCTGCCAAGCCATCCGGTCCATGCTCGCGCTCCCGCTCGTGCCGTCCATGCCATTGATGCGATTGATGCCATTCATGGCGTTCATGCCGCCCGTGCCGCCGCCCGCCCGGCACCGGCCGGGAAGCGCTGCACATCCACCAGCTTCAGCGTGGCCGACACGCTGCCCTCGCGCCCGTCCTCGAACTTGACGCGCGTCTCGATGAACTGCTCGCCGTGCCCTGCGTACAGCGCCTCGATCAGCACCGCGTATTTCTCGGCGATGAAGCCGCGCCGTACCTTGCGCGTGCGCGTCAGCTCGTCATCGTCCGGATCCAGTTCCTTGTGCAGGACCAGGAAGCGCGCGATCTGCGAGCCGGCCAGCATGGGATCGCCGGCCAGGTCTGCGTTCACCTGCGCCACGCACTCGGCGAGCATGGCGATCACCTCCGGCTGGCCCGCCAGGTCGATGTAGCCGGCATACGGCAGGTGGCGGCGCTCGGCCCAGTTGCCGACCGCTTCGAAGTCGATGTTGAGGAAGGCGCAGACGCGGTCGCGCCCGCCGCCGAAGGCCACCGCTTCCTTGATGTAGGGGAAGAACTTCAGCTTGTTCTCGATGTACTTGGGCGCGAACATGGCGCCGTCCGCCAGCTTGCCGACGTCCTTGGCGCGGTCGATGATCTTCAGGTGGCCGTCGGCGTCGATCACGCCCGCATCGCCGGTGAGGAAGTAGCCCTCGTCGTTGATGGCCTCGCGCGTGGCCTCGGGGCGCTTGTAGTACTCCTTGAGCAGCCCCACGCCGCGCACCAGCACCTCGCCGTTGTCGGCAATGCGGATCTCCATGCCGGGCGCGGCGCGGCCTACCGAATCGAACTTGACCTCGCCGTCCGGCTGCAGGCAGACGTAGGCGCAGGTCTCGGTCTGGCCGTAGAACTGCTTCAGGTTGACGCCGATCGAGCGGTAGAAGCGGAACAGGTCGGGACCGATCGCCTCGCCCGCGGTATAGCCGACGCGGATGCGGCTCATGCCGAGCACATTGCGCAGCGGTCCGTAGATCAGCAGTTCGCCCAGCGCATAGCGCGCGCGCTCGGCCAGCGGCACGGGCCGTCCGTCGAGGATATCGGTGCCGCAGCGGCGCGCCACCCCCATCGCCCAGTGGAAGAGCTTGCGCTTGATCCAGCCGGCGTCCTCCATGCGGATCATCACCTGGGTCAGCAACCCCTCGTAGATACGCGGCGGCGCGAAGTAGTAGGTCGGGCCGATCTCGCGCAGGTCGGTCATCACCGTCTCGCGCGACTCCGGGCAGTTGACCGTGAAGCCGGCCACCAGGGCCTGCGCGTAGGAGAACAGGTTGTCGCCGACCCAGGCCATGGGCAGGTAGGACAGCACGTCGTCGGCGGCGCTCAGGCCGTCGAAGCCGCAGCCGTTGCGCGCCGCGCCGATCAGGCCCCGGTGCGCATGGCAGACGCCCTTGGGCTTGCCGGTGGTACCGGACGTATAGAGGATGATCGCCGTATCCTCAGGCGAGCCGGCCTGCACGGCGCCCTCGAAGAAGCCCGGATGGGCGCGGTCGTAGTCGCGGCCGATCTCCAGCAGCCGCTCATAGGACAGCAGCGAGGGATGGTCGTAGTCACGCAGGCCGCGCGGGTCCTCGTAGATCACGTGGCGCACCGTTCCGCCCTTCTGCGCGAGCTGTTCCTCGAGCTCCAGCAGCTTGTCGACCTGCTCCTGGTCCTCCACCACGGCGAAGGTGATTTCGGCATCCTCGAGCACGTAGGCCATCTCGGCGGCCACGGCGTCCTGGTAGAGCGGCACCGGCACGCCGCCGAGCGCCTGCGCGGCGGTCATGGCCCAGTACAGGCGCGGGCGGTTGTCGCCCACCACCGCGAGATTCATGCCGCGCGCAAAGCCGAGCGCGGCCAGCCCGCAGGCCAGCGCGCGCACCTGCTGCGCCGCCTGCTCCCAGCTGAAGGTCTGCCAGATGCCGAGGTCCTTTTCGCGGTAAGCCGGGTGTGCCGGCCGCTGCTGGGCGTGCGCCAGCAGCAGGCGCGGAAAGGTCGTCGCCGACGATTCCTGCATCGCTGTCTCCTGTCCCTCCGGGGCGGGATGCCGCCACGGCTGTCATGTCCCTGACCGATCGTTATACTTGGGCGGTTTGGCTGCGGCGCTGTGTTGCCGCAGCGCATCACGCCCCGCTTGCCCTGCCGCGCCTTGTGCTGGCGGCGGCCTGTGCGGTTCCGTTGTGGTCGTAAGATAGTCGATGCCGATTCGACCGGTTGTCACGCCGGTGACAATTCCGGGTTAATCCCTACGGGAGTGCTTGCAGGCCATGCTCAACGATTTCGTAGACCGCTGCGTGTGGGCAGCCGGACTCAGCGATGCGCAGCGCGAACGCGTGCGGCGCGCCGTCTTCGTCAATGAATACAGCCAGGGCGACTACGTCTGCCATAAGGGCGACGTCGCCGAGCACTGGCTCGGCGTGCTGGACGGCATCGTCAAGATCACCACCGTGTCGCCCTCGGGCAAGTCCGTCACCTTCACCGGCGTGCCCACCGGCGGCTGGTTCGGCGAAGGCGCGGTGCTCAAGTCGGAGATCCGCAAGTACGACGTGATGGCACTGCGCGCGTCGCGCATCGCCTTCATGCCGCAGGAGACCTTCCAGTGGCTGCTCGACACCAGCCTGCCCTTCTCGCGTTTCCTGCTGACCCAGCTCAATGAGCGGCTGGGGCAGTTCATTGCCGCGGTGGAGTACGAGCGCCTGCTCGACATCGACTCGCGCGTGGCGCGTGCCGTGTCCTCGCTGTTGAACGAGCAGCTTTATCCGGGCATCGGCACGCGCATCGAGATTTCGCAGGAGGAGATCGGCCTGCTGGCAGGCATCTCGCGCCAGCGCGCCAACCAGGCCCTGAAGGTGCTGGAACAGCAGGGCCTGGTGCGCGTGGATTACGGCATGGTGGAGGTCATCGATCTGGACGGCCTGCGGCAGTACGGCGAATAAATAGCGGGCGTCGCGGGCGTCGGCACCGACGGCGCGGACGCGCCTGCGCCGAATCGTCAACGATCGCAACGGCATCGGAACCGGAAGCCGCCCGCCACATCGAACCCATAGACCATGAATGGAGCCAAGGCATGAAATCGAACCACGCTATCCGACTCCCGCGCTGGCAGGCATGGACCGCCTGCGCCGTGCTGGCCATGGCGAGCGGCGCCGCTGCCGCCGCGGATGCCGCCTCGCAGCCGGCCGCCCCGCCGGCGCCCGCGCATCAGGTGACGGCCGACAGCATCAAGATGTTCCCGGCCGCGCAGGCAGGGCAGAAGCGCTTCGTGATCGCTCTGCCGGCCGACCCGTCCGAGGCGGACCTGCGCGTCGAGCTGATGATCGGCAAGACGCTGCGCGTGGACTGCAACCAGCACTGGTTCGGCGGCAGCCTGCGCGAGGAAACCGTGCAGGGCTGGGGCTACACCTACTACCGGCTGGACGAGGCCAAGGGGCCGGCGGCCACCATGCGTGCCTGCCCCGGCCAGGAAGACCGCGACGCCTTCGTACAGGTGCGCGGCGACACCCAGCTGCTGCGCTACAACAGCCGCCTGCCGCTGGTGGTCTATGTGCCGGACGGCTTCGAGGTGCGCTACCGCCTGTGGCACGCGTCGAACGAAGTGGCCTGGGCCGCGGCGCAATAGCAATCGCGTGGCCGCGGGCGCGCCGCGCACGACAGCAGTCCATCCGAAAGACAAACGGCCGCGGGATCGCTCCCGCGGCCGTTCTGCATGGTGCGGCGGGCCCATGGCCCGCGCTGAGGCTTACTTGCTGTAGACGTAGACACCGCGGCCGGTCTTGCGGCCCAGGTAGCCGGCCGCCACCATCTCGCGCATCAGCATGGCGGGACGGTACTTCGGATCGGCGAACTCGGTGTACAGCACTTCCATCACGGCCAGCATGGTGTCCAGGCCGATCATGTCGGCCAGTGCCAGGGGCCCGATCGGGTGGTTGCAGCCCAGCTTCATGCCTTCGTCGATCTCCTCCGGCGAGGCCAGGCCTTCGCCCAGCACGCAGAAGGCCTCGTTGATCATCGGGCACAGGATGCGGTTGACGACGAAGCCCGGGCTGTTCTTCACGGTGATCGGATACTTGCCCAGTTCCTTGGCCAGCGCCTCCACCTTGGCGTGGGTCTCGTCGCTGGTCGCCAGGCCGCGGATCAGCTCGACCAGGGCCATCACCGGCACCGGGTTGAAGAAGTGCATGCCGATGAAGCGGTCGGCGCGGCTGGTGGCGGCGGCCAGCTTGGTGATCGAGATCGACGAGGTGTTGGAAGCGATGATCACCTCCGGGCCGACCAGCGCATCGATCTGCTTGAGGATCTTGAGCTTGAGCTCGTAGTTCTCGGTGGCGGCCTCGATCACGATGTCGGTGGCCTTCAGGTCGTCATAAGCGGTCGAGCCCTTGATGCGCGCCAGCGCGGCGGCCTTGTCGGCCTCGCTGATCTTGTCCTTCTTGATCAGACGGTCGAGGCTGCCGGCCACGGTGGCCACACCCTTCTGCACCGCGGCTTCGCTGATGTCGACCATCACCACGTCGAGGCCCGCCACCGCGCATGCCTGGGCGATGCCGTTGCCCATGGTGCCCGCGCCGACGATGCCTACTGTCCTGATACCCATGTTGTCTTCCTTCTCTTCTGGTTGGTCCTGCTGGATTCTGCTGGATTCTGCTTGCGATGCGATCGCGCCGATGGCGCGGCGCGCGCGGGCGCTATGTCAGGCCAGTTCGGCCAGTGCCGCGATGACGCGCTCGGCGTGCGCCTTGAGCACGGCCGGGTCCTGCTTTTCATTGGCGTGGCGGCGCAGCGGCTGGCCCTCGGCGCGCGGGATCACGTGGAAATGTACGTGCGGCACGGTCTGGCCGGCGGCTGGACCGTTGAACTGGCCGATGAACAGGCCGTCCGGCTGGAAGGCGGCACGCACCGCGCGCGCCAGGCGCTGGGTGGTGCGCATGGCGGCCTGCGCCGCCGGCTCGGACAGCTCGAAGATCTCGGCGGCGGCTTCCTTTGGCAGCACCAGCAGGTGACCGTCGGCCTGCGGCATGATGTCCATGAAGGCGAACGTCTGGTCGTCCTCGTACACCTTGAAGCAGGGCAGTTCTCCGCGCAGGATTTTGGCGAAGACATTGTTCGGATCGTACACGGCACTCCTGGATGCGTTGGGTTCTCGATGCGCCCGCTGGCGGGCCGGCGCGCGGACAGGCAGGCAAGCAGGCAGGAGACCCGTGCCGGCGCCACGCGCAAACTCTGAGTTTAACGCAGTGCAGCACGGGCGCGGCGGCGCAAGCTACATATTGCGGCGGTACTGTCCGCCCACCTCGAACAGGGCATGGGTGATCTGCCCGAGCGAGCACACACGTACCGCGTCCATCAGGACGGTAAAGACATTGCGGTCGGCCACCACGGCCTCGCGCAGCCGTTCCAGCATGGCCGGCGCCGCTTCGGCATGGGCGGCATGGAAGGCCGCCAGGCGCGCCAGCTGGCTCTGCTTCTCGTCTTCGCTGGAGCGCGCCAGCTCCAGTTTTTGCGGGATGGGATCACCTTCCGGATTGCGGAATGTGTTGACGCCGATCAGGGGCAGCGTGCCATCGTGCTTCTTCTGCTCGTAGTAGAGCGACTCTTCCTGGATCTTGCCGCGCTGGTAGCCGGTCTCCATCGCGCCCAGCACGCCGCCGCGCTCGGCGATGCGCTCGAATTCCTGCAGCACGGCTTCCTCGACCAGGTCGGTCAGCTCCTCGATGAGGAAGCTGCCTTGGTTGGGATTCTCGCACTTCGCCACGCCCCATTCGCGGTTGATGATGAGCTGGATGGCCAGCGCGCGCCGCACCGACTCCGCCGTGGGCGTGGTGATGGCTTCGTCGAAGGCATTGGTGTGCAGCGAGTTGCAGTGGTCGTAGATGGCGATCAGCGCCTGCAGCGTGGTGCGGATGTCGTTGAAATCGACTTCCTGCGCGTGCAGCGAGCGGCCCGAGGTCTGGATGTGGTACTTGAGCTTCTGGCTGCGCTCGTTGGCGCCGTACTTGTCGCGCATCGTCACCGCCCAGATGCGCCGCGCCACGCGGCCGAGCACGCTGTACTCGGGATCCATGCCGTTGGAGAAGAAGAAGGACAGGTTGGGCGCGAAGTCGTCGACCTGCATGCCGCGCGCCAGGTAGGCCTCGACATAGGTGAAGCCGTTGGCGAGCGTGAAGGCGAGCTGGGAGATCGGGTTCGCGCCGGCTTCGGCGATGTGGTAGCCGGAGATCGACACCGAGTAGAAATTGCGCACCTGGTGGTGCACGAAGTACTCCTGGATGTCGCCCATGACCTTGAGCGAGAACTCGGTGGAGAAGATGCAGGTGTTCTGGCCCTGGTCTTCCTTGAGGATGTCGGCCTGCACCGTGCCGCGCACGTTCTGCAGCACCCAGTCGCGGATCTTGGCCGCTTCCTCGGCGGCCGGCACGCGGCCGTTGTCGGCGCGGAACTTGTCGAGCTGCTGCTCGATGGCGGTATTCATGAACATCGCCAGCAGGCTCGGTGCCGGGCCGTTGATGGTCATCGACACCGAGGTCGACGGGCTGCACAGGTCGAAGCCGTCGTACAGCGCCCGCATGTCGTCGAGCGTGGCGATGGACACGCCGGAATTGCCGATCTTGCCGTAGATGTCCGGCCGCAGTCCGGGATCCTCGCCATACAGGGTGACCGAGTCGAAGGCGGTCGACAGGCGCTTGGCCTCCATGCCCGCGGACACCAGCTTGAAGCGGCGGTTGGTACGGAAGGCATCGCCCTCGCCGGCGAACATGCGGGTGGGATCCTCGTTCTCGCGCTTGAAGGCGAACACGCCGGCGGTATAGGGGAAGCTGCCGGGCACGTTCTCGCGCATCAGCCAGCGCAGCACCTCGCCCTCGTCCTCGAAGCGCGGCAGCACCACCTTGCGCACCTTGGTGCCCGACAGTGTGGTGCTCACCAGGCCGGTACGGATCTCGCGCCCGCGGATACGCACCACGTATTCGTCACCGGCATAGGCCTGCCGCAGCGCCGGCCACTGCGCCAGCAGCGCACGCTCGGCGTCGCCAGCCACGCCGCCCTCACCGCCCTCACCGCCCTCACCGCCCTCACCCAGCATGCGGCGCGCCTCGCGCAGCTGCTGGCGCTCGCGCGCCAGCACGCTCTGCGCGGCCACGCGGCGATGGTAGGCGCGCACGGTGTCGGCCAGTTCGGCCAGGTAGCGGCTGCGCGCCGGCGGCACGATCACATTGCGCCCGCTGGAGATGCGGCCTGCCACCTGCGGCAGCGCACCGGGCGCAAAGCGCACGCCGCGCGCGGCCAGCGCCTCACGCAGGCCCTGGTAGAGCATGGTCACGCCATCGTCGTTGAAACGCGAGGCCTGCGTGCCGTAGACCGGCATCTCTTCCGGCCTGGCATGCCACTGCGCGCGGTTGCGCTGAACCTGCTTGGCGACGTCGCGCCAGGCGTCCTGCGCGCCCTTGCGGTCGAACTTGTTGATGGCGACGAAATCGGCGAAGTCCAGCATGTCGATCTTTTCGAGCTGGCTGGCGGCGCCGAACTCGGGCGTCATCACATAGAGCGTCAGGTCGGCATGCGGCACGATGGCCGCATCGCCCTGGCCGATGCCGGAAGTCTCGACCAGGATCAGGTCGAAGCCGGCCACCTTGCAGGCCGCGATCACCTCCGGCAGGGCCGGCGAGATCTCGCCGCCGGCGGCGCGCGTGGCCAGCGAGCGCATGAAGATGCGCGGATGGTGGATCGCGTTCATGCGGATGCGGTCGCCCAGCAGGGCGCCGCCCGACTTGCGGCGCGACGGATCGATCGAGATCAGCGCGATCGACAGCGCGTCGCGCTGGTCCAGGCGGATGCGGCGCACCAGCTCGTCGGTCAGCGAGGACTTGCCGGCACCGCCGGTACCGGTGATGCCGAGCACGGGCGTGGCCACGGTGGCCGCCTGCGCGCGCAGGGACTGCACCAAGGCGGCATCGGCGGCACCGTTCTCGAGCGCGGTGATGAGCTGCGCCAGCGCGCGCCGGTCGCCGCCGCGCACACCGTCCAGCGTGGCCGGCGCGTAGCGCGCCAGGTCGATGTCGCAGCGCTGCACCATGTCGGCGATCATGCCGTCCAGCCCCATGCGCTGGCCATCTTCGGGACTGTAGATGCGGGCCACGCCATAGGACTGCAGCGCGCGGATCTCCTCCGGCACGATGACGCCGCCGCCGCCGCCGAACACCTGGATGTGCTCACCGCCATGCTGGCGCAGCAGGTCGATCATGTAGCGGAAGTACTCGACGTGGCCGCCCTGGTAGCTGGAGATGGCGATGCCCTGCACATCTTCCTGCAGGGCGGCGGCGACCACCTCGTCGACGGCACGGTTGTGGCCGAGGTGGATGACCTCGCAACCATGCGCCTGCAGGATGCGCCGCATGATGTTGATCGAGGCGTCGTGGCCGTCGAACAGGGCGGCCGCGGTGACGAAGCGGACCTTGTTGGCGGGCGCGGCGGGCGCGCCGGATGCCTGTGATCCACGGCCCGCCGGGCGGGCGTTGGAAAGATCGGTCATGTCTCCACCCCTGTGCGGTGTGCCGGTCCGCGCGCACGGCGGGCGCATCCGCGCGGGATGCGCCGCTCTGCGGCGGCTCGGGGCTCGTCGTGGTGGGACTGTGCGGTCGATTATATGACGCTGGCGCCAGCGTCACAGGGGGCCGGGAGCGGGCCGGTACGCGCTGCCGTTCGCGCCTCGCTTCCGTTCGCGCCTCGTTTCGCCCTTCAGCGCCCGCTTTGCGGGCAGTCGCCGAAAGCGGCCGTGCGCGGCGCGCGCAGCCGGCGCGCGAGCAGCAGCGCCGCGAACAGCAGGCGGCGCCACGACAGCGCGGCCGGCGTATAGGCCAGCTCGAAGCGGGCGCCGCCGCGCTCGGCCGACAGCCACACGCGGTCGCCCTCGGGCGGGTCGAAGCTTTCGCCAGGGCGCAGCCAGATGTCGGCGCTGCCCCCCTCCAGGGTCAGCCAGAGGCGGCCGGCCAGCGCGGTGACGCGCTCGCCGTGGCGCACGCGCCAGCTCACGGGTATCCCCGCTCCGTCGAGTTCGTAGGTCCGTAGTTCGCGCATGATCGCCTCCTTGCCGTTCGCCTTGCCTGCTGATTCACCGGCCTTCCATTATTCATACGGCGCACTACAATCCCATGCACAGTTGCGAACAGTTTTCCATGAACTGTTCAGTGGTTTCTGCTGACACTTTCCGCCGCCGGCCGCTGCCGGGGCCTTGCGCACCGCCCTCCATGCTGAAACTGAGCCTCGACCCCGCCGGCGGCGTGCCGCTGACCGAGCAGATCATCCTCGCCGTCAAGAACTGGCTCGGCTCGCACGACGCCCGCCCCGGCACGCGCCTGCCTTCGATCCGGCAGATGGCGTCCGAACACGGCATCAGCCGCTTCCCGGTGATCGAGGCCTACGATCGCCTGGTCTCGCAGGGCCTGCTCGACTCGCGCCAGGGCTCCGGCTTCTTCGTCGCCGACAGCCCGCTGACGCGGCGCGCCGGGCGCGGCTGGTCGGATCCCAGCCTGGCCGAGGATCTCTCCGATCACATCATCGAGCAGTTCCACCACCCCAGCGGCACGCTCAAGCTGGCCGGCGGCTTCGTCCCCGAGAGCTGGCGCGACGTGGAAGGACTGACCCAGGCGATCCGCCAGGTGTCGCGCACCGACATCGACAGCGTGATCCACTACGCCACCCCGCTCGGCCATGCCGAACTGCGCCAGCAGGTCCTGACGCGGGTACGCCAGCTCGGCATCGGCGCAGAACTGCCGCAGGTGCTGATCACCACCGGCGCCAGCCAGGCGCTGGACCTGATCGTGCGCCACCTGCTCAAGCCTGGCGACACCGTCTTCGTCGAGGACCCCGGCTACTACAACCTGTTCGGCCTGCTGCGGCTGCACGGCGTGCGGCTGGTCGGCGTGCCGCAGACGCCGGACGGCCCCGACCCGGATGCCGCCGAGGCACTGCTGCGCGAGCACCGGCCCAAGCTGTTCTTCACCAACAGCGTGCTGCAGAACCCGACCGGCTCCACGCTGGCGCCGCCGGTCGCGTTCCGGTTGCTGGAACTGGCGCGGCGCCATGGCTTCCGCTTCGTCGAGGACGACATCTTCTCGGACTTCCAGACCCATTTCACCGACCGCCTGGCCACGCTCGACCAGCTCGAGCACGTGATCTACGTGGGCGGCTTCTCCAAGACCGTGTCAGCTTCGCTGCGGGTGGGCTACGTGGTGGCGGACAAGCGCCTGGTCAAGGACCTGGTGGACGTCAAGGTGCTGACCAGCGTGGCGGGCTCGCAGTTCGCCGAGGCGGTGACGGCGGCACTGCTGGAGCGCGGCGCCTACCGCAAGTATGTCGAACGCCTGCGCCTGCGCGTGCGCCAGACCCTGGCGGGCGCGGTACAGCGGCTGCACGGCTGCGGCTGGGAGGTGTTCTGCGAACCGGCGGGCGGCAACTTCCTGTGGGCGCGACCGCCTGGCATGGCGGACTCGCGCGAGCTGACCCGCCTGGGCGAACGCTACGATATCGCGCTGGCGCCGGGCAACTTCTTCCGCCCGGGCGGCGAGACCACGCCCTGGGTGCGCATCAACGCGGCCTATGTGGAGGAGCCGCGGGCCCAGGCCTTCCTGCGCGAGGCCGGGTCCCGCGGCTGACGCGGCGGGGCGGGCCCGTCAGCCGGCGGAGCGCGCCGGCGCCTTGCCGTGCAGGACGGCGTTACGGCGCGCGTAGAGGAAGTAGATGGCCAGGCCGAGCGCCAGCCAGACCAGGAAAGCCACCCAGGTCAGCGGCTCGAGGTGCGCCATCAGGAACACGCAGAAAGCGACCGACAGCAGCGGCACCACCGGCACGCCGGGGCAGCGGAAGGCGCGCGGCAGGTCCGGGCGCGTGCGCCGCAGCACCAGCACCGCGATCGAGATCAGCGAGAAGGCCGACAGCGTGCCGATATTGATCAGCTCGGCCAGCACCGCCAGCGGCACGAAGGCCGCGATCAGCGCGAAGACGATGCCCACGGTCCAGGTGGCGAAAAAGGGCGTGGCGTGGACCGGATGCACCGACGACAGCCTGGCCGGCAGCAGTCCGTCGCGCGACATGGCGAAGATGATGCGGGTCTGGCCATAGGTCATCACCAGGATCACCGTGGTCATGCCGACGATGGCGCCGAGGTCGACGAAGCCCGCCACCCAGTTCTCGCCGGCGACCTGCAAGGCCAGCGAGACCGGGTGGTCGATGCCGGCGAAGCGGGCATAGGGCACGATGCCGGTCATGATGGCGGCCACCACCACGTACAGCACGGTGCAGACCGCGAGCGAGCCGACGATGCCGATCGGCAGGTCGCGGCGCGGGTTGCGCACTTCCTCGGCGGCCGAGGTCACGGCGTCGAAGCCGATGAAGGCGAAGAACACCAGCGCCGCCGCATTGAAGATGCCAGTGAAGCCGAACGGCGCGAACGGATGCCAGTTGGCCGGCTTGACGTGCCACACGCCTACGGCGATGAACAGCAGCACCACGCCGATCTTGATGGCCACCATCAGGTTGTTGATGCGAGCCGACTCGCGCACGCCGTAGGACACCACCCAGGTGATGGCCAGCATGATGAGGAAGGCCGGCAGGTTGAACACCGTGTGCACGCCGGGCACCGCGCCCGGGGCCGCGGTGAGCGCCGCCGGCAGGTGCAGGCCGAAGCCGGATGCGAGCGACTGGAAGTAGCCCGACCAGCCCACCGATACCGCCGAGGTGGCCAGCCCGTACTCGAGCAGCAGGTCCCAGCCGATCATCCAGGCAATGATTTCGCCCAGGGTGGCATAGCTATAGGTGTAGATCGAGCCGGACACGGGAATCGCCGAGGCGAACTCGGCGTAGCACAGCGCGGCGAAGCCGCAGGCCATGGCGGCGATGACGAAGGACACCGTCAGCGCCGGGCCGGCGGTCAGGGCGCCGGTACCGGTCAGCACGAAGATGCCGGTGCCGACGATGGCGCCGATGCCCATCAGCACCAGGTCCAGCGGACCCAGTACTTTCTTCAGTCCACCCACGCGGCTTTCGGCCAGCATGGCGTCGATATCCTTGGTACGAAACAAACTCATGAAAAGGGTCTCCTGCATCCGCCGCCGCGTTCGCATTGGACGGCCCCGGTGAAGGCGGCACGTCCGGCGGGCGCATTGGCATCCGGGTCCGCGGCAGCCTGGTCGACCGTCCGTCGCGCCGGCACGCTGTTGGCATGCCGGCCCCGGTTATCTAATGAAATCGCCCTGGCCGGCGCAGCGGCCCGGGCGGCTGGTGCCGCATGCGCGCGGCGCGCCCGGCCGGATCGCGGCGGATGCGCTACGTGATGCGGCGGCGCCACCGGCCTGGAAACCGGGCCGGCGGCAAAAACGCGCTAGTTTACTCCTGCGCGGGACGCGCGGGCATCACATTGGCGGGGTAAGCGGGGAATGGCAACCGATCGCAGCCGTGCGGCATCGCGGCGGCAGGAGGAAGGGTGGCGGGAAGGGGGCGCGAAGGAGGAACAAAGGGAGACAAACGGTGCCGCGCTGGCGGAGGGCGGCAGGAGGAAGCGCCCCGCTGCAGGGACGATCGCCACGGCGCGGCGGACTCGCCGTGGCGGTGTCAGGCACATCGGTCGGCGGCGCGGCCCCAGCGGCGGCGCGCGCCACGGCGCGGAGGCCGCGCTGCCGTTACGCCAACTCTTGCAGGACCTTGCGCACCGTGTCGAAGATCTCGCCGATCTGGGCCTCGTCGATGATCAGCGGCGGCGAGAAGGCGAGGATGTCTCCGGTATAGCGCACCAGCACGCCGCGCTCCAGGCACTTGAGGAAGGCCTCGTAACCGCGTGCGCCGGGCTGGCCGGCGCGCGGTTCCAGCTCGATGCCGGCGACCATGCCCAGGTTGCGGATGTCCTTCACGTGCGGCGCACCGCGCACGCCATGCACTGCCGCCTCGAAGGCCGGCGCCAGCGCGGCCGCGCGGCCGAACAGGTTTTCGCGCGCATAGATGTCCAGCGCCGCGATGGCGGCCGCGCAGGCCAGCGGATGGGCCGAGTAGGTATAGCCGTGCGGCAGTTCGATGGCACCGGCGGCGGCGGCGTTGACGACGGCGTCATGCACCTCGCGCTTGACCGCCACCGCGCCCATCGGCACCGCGGCATTGTTGATGGCCTTGGCCATGGTGATCAGGTCCGGGGTCACCTGGAAGCGCTCGGCCGCGGTAGCCGCGCCCAGGCGCCCGAAGGCGGTGATGACCTCGTCGAAGATCAGCAGGATGCCGTGCTTGCTGGTGATCTCGCGCAGGCGCTCCAGGTAGCCCACCGGCGGCACCAGCACGCCGGCCGAGCCGGCCAGCGGCTCGACGATCACCGCGGCGACGTTGGACGGGTCGTGCAGCGCCAGGATGCGCTCGAGGTCATCGGCCAGGTGGGCGCCCCACTGCGGCTGCCCCTTGGAGAAGCCCGCCTCGGCGATGTTGAGGGTGGCCGGCAGGTGGTCGGTGCCGGGCATCAGGTTGGCCGAGAACATCTTGCGGTTGGGACCGATGCCGCCCACCGCCATGCCGCCGAAGCCCACGCCGTGGTAGCCGCGCTCGCGGCCGATGATGCGCGTGCGCTGGCCTTCGCCGCGCGCGCGGTGGTAGGCGAGCGCGATCTTCAGCGCCGTGTCGACCGACTCCGAACCCGAGTTGGTGAAGAAGATGCGGTCCAGGCCCGCCGGCATGATGCCGGCCACCTTGGTGGCCGCCTCGAAGGCGAGCGGGTGACCCATCTGGAAGGGCGGCGCATAGTCCAGGGTCTGCACCTGGCGGGCCACCGCCTCGGTGATCTCCGTGCGGCAGTGGCCGGCCGCCACGCACCACAGCCCGGCACAGGCGTCCAGCACCTTGCGGCCATCGTGGGTGCTGTAGTACATGCCGCTGGCCGAAGCCAGCAGGCGCGGCGCGGCCTTGTACTGGCGGTTGGCGGTAAAGGGCATCCACAGGGCGTCGAGATCGGGAATCACGGTCTTGGCAGCGTCCATACGTCCTCCTCGGAGCGATTGCATGCGCGGGCGCGCGTTGAATGGGGCAGAAAATGCCGGATGCGGCCACTGTACCGACGGGCGCCGGCCGGCAGAATATACGGTTGGCAAATCTCCACCTTACCGTACAGTTTAGGCACCACGAAGCGTACAGGCCCGACTCGCCCCAATGGCGCCGCCGGCCGCCTGCGCCGCAGCGGCCCCGGCGCCCCGGCACTGCCCGGAAAGCCCGCGGGCCGGGAGATTGCACGCTGCGCCGCATCAACACCGATGGCCATGCCGGGCCATGTGCCGGGGCTTCACGGCGACCGCCCCCTCAGCGTAGACTGTACAGGCCGCTTGCGCCACAAGCCGCCGCGGGCCGCCGCACGCTGCCCCCTCGTGCCACCGATGTCCCCCGCCAATCCGCCGCCATCCACCGCGACCAGCGTCCCATGATCCCCCTGCAACTGCACCGCAGCCGCCGCGGCGGCGAGACCCTGACCGAACAGATCGTCAACGGCGTGGCCGCCCTGATCGAGCGCCGCGCGCTGCGTGCCGGCGCCGCCCTGCCCTCGGTGCGCCGCTTCGCGATGCAGCACGGCGTCAGCACCTTCACGGTGGCCGAGGCCTACGCCCGCCTGACCGCGCTCGGCTACCTGAGCGCGCGCGCCGGCTCCGGCTACACGGTGGCGCACCGGCACGCGCCGGCGGGACTGGCGCCGGCACCGCACTGGCAGACCCCGGAACTGAATGCCGCCTGGCTGCTGTCGGATGTCTTCGCCGACCATTCCGTGCCGATCAAGGCCGGCGCCGGCTGGCTGCCGGGCGACTGGCTCAACGAGGAGGGGCTGCATCAGGCCATGCGCGCAGCATCGCGCGTACCGGCCGCCCAGGTGTCCGGCTACGGCCATCCCTTCGGTTTCGGCGCCCTGCGTGAACACGTGGCCGCCGGCCTGGGCCAGTACGGCATGCCGGTGCAGGCCCGCCAGGTGGTACTGACCCAGGGCGCCACCCAGGCGCTCGACCTGGTGGTGCGCACGCTGCTGCGCCCGGGCGACACCGTGCTGGTGGAGGCGCCGTGCTACTGCAACCTGCTGCAGATCCTGCGCCTGGCCGGCCTGCGCGTGGTCGGCGTGCCGCGCGGCGCGGCCGGGCTCGACACCGATGCGCTGGACGATGCCATCCGCGCGCACGCGCCGCGCATGCTGTTCGTCAACACCGTGCTGCAGAACCCGACCGGTGCCTCGCTGACCAGCATGAACGCGCACCGCGTGCTGCAACTGGCCGAGCGCCACCGGTTGCTGGTGGTGGAGGACGACATCTACCGCGAACTGGCGCCGGCCGGCTCGCCCATGCTGGCGGCCATGGACGGGCTGTCGCACGTGATCTACATCAACGGCTTCTCCAAGACCATCGCGCCCTCGCTGCGGGTGGGCTACCTGGCGGCCAGCCCGGAGCTGGCCAAGGCGCTGGCCCGCACCAAGATGGCCGTCGGGCTGACCTCGTCGGAAGTGACCGAGCGGCTCGTCTACTCGGTGCTGACCAGCGGCCACTACGGACGCCACGTCGCCGCGCTGGCCGAACGGCTGCGGGCCCAGCAGGACCGCATCGCGGAAACCATGGAACGGCATGGGCTGGAACTGCTGCTGCGGCCGGAGGGGGGCATGTTCGCCTGGGCCAGGCTGCGGCCCCAGGACGGCCCGCGCGCCGCGCCGGCGCTGTCGGGCAACCGCCTCGCCAGGCTGGCGCTGGAACACGGGGTATGGCTGGCGCCGGGCTCCTACTTCGAGCCCGACGAGGCCGACTCGCCATGGATCCGCTTCAATGTGGCCACCAGCGATGCGCCCGGGCTGTGGCGCTTCTTCGATGCGATGCGCGCCGCGGAGCCGGCGACGCGAGCCGCCTGAGCGGCCGCGGCACCGCCGCGGCGAGCCGCGTCAGAAGCGGTAGCGGACGTAGCCGGTATAGAAGTTCGTGCCCGGGTTCGGCTCCTTGATGCCGGCATTGGACACGTGCTGGAAGCGGAAGCCGGCCTCGAACTGGTTGCGCGCCCCGAACATCGCACCCAGGCCGAAAATGTCGCCGAACTGGAACGCGGTGCCGGAGCGATGCTCGTCCGATGTATAGGTACTGCTCAGCAGGCGCGCACCCGCGCCGACCTCCAGGAAGGGCACGAAGCCAGCGAAACCATGCTTTTCCAGCCGCAGCAGCGGCGTGAAACCGAACTCGGTCACGTTGTGGCGATTGGTGCCGCTCTGGGGAAACCACTCGGCCAGCTCGACTTCCCACTGCAGGCGCAGCAGCCAGCTGTCCGGGTTGCCCCAGTTGAAGCCGGAATCCCAGTTCAGGGCGACTTCGTATTTGTTGATGCCGTGGCTCGGGTCGCGGCCGAATGCCGCCTGCACGGTGGGATCGGCGTGGGCGGCGCCGGCAAGGCCGGCGGCCAGGGCCGCCGCGGCGAAGAGGCGCGGACGCAGCAGGCCCACGCGGGAACGTTGCGAAACGGGGGGATGACCTTCTTCTTTTCGCGTCATGATCGAAACCAGGTTGCGGATCGCGCCGGCTTGCCCGCAGGGGCTCGTGGCTGCGGTCGTCAGCTCCAGAGGCGCTCGACCACCCAGCTGGCGGTCGTGCAGACCGCGATCCAGACAGCCAGGCAGCCGGCGATAAAACGATAAGTCATATCAGAAACAACAACAAACGAAACTACTCTCGGGAAATTCTTCCGCGATTATACATCCAGCCATGAATGTATGTAATTCGCCGCACCCACAGGAAGATGACACCCGTCTGGCAAGCATAGATCACGTGGGGAATTGCCAACAAGGGACCCTGTCGGCTCGCCGACACATCGCGCCAGGGCCGGCGGGAGCCGGGTGGCGATGGTGGCATTTGGCAGCAGGAGGCAGGCCGGCAAGCGCGGTGCGGCCTGCGCGCCATCGCGCCCCCGGCCGCGGCCGCCCCGCCCGGGGACGGAGCGGCCGCGATGGCGGGCCGGCTCAGCCGACCGTGGCGTATTCCAGCGTCTTCGGCGTCTTCACGATCACTTCCGGCTCGCTGCCCACCACCACGGTGTCGTCGAGGCGGAAGCCGCCCAGCCCGTAGACGTAGAGGCCCGGCTCGGCCGAATACACCTCGCCCGCCCGCAGGGCGCGTGTGTTGAACGCCATATCCTCGGGGTATTCGTGCAGCATCAGGCCCACCGCATGACCGGTGCGGTGGAACACATAGTCGCCGAAGCCCGCGCGCTCGATCACCGCCTGCGCCGCCGCGTCCATGTCGCACACGCGCTGCCCGGTGACCGCCGCCTGCACGGCGGCATCGGTCGCCTGCGCCGCCACCTGGTACAGGCGCGCCTGCCGATCATCCGGGCGTCCGCAGAACCAGGTGCGCTCGTTCTCGACGTAGTAGCCGTTGAGGCGCGGCAGGATCAGGTTGACGACGGTGTCGCCCTCGGCGATGCGCGCGCCGCAGGCGGCACCGTCGCCGTGCGGCGAGGCCGAGGCCGGGCCGGCCAGCGTCCAGCACTTGAGGATGTCGAAGTCCTCGCCCGGGAAGCGGCGCGCGGCCTCCTCGACCATCAGCGCCGACATGGCGTGGTCGAGCTCCTGCGTCAGCCGGCCCGGGCGGATGTTCTCGCGGTAGCGGTCCTGCACCCAGTCGGTCAGCGCGCCCAGTGCGCGCATCACCGCGAGTTCCTCCGCATGCTTGACCCAGCGCATCGCGCGCATCTCGGCCAGTGCCGGGCGCAGCACCAGTTCCGGCAGGTAGCGCTGCGCGGCCGCCAGCAGCGGGTGGGCGACGTCGACGCCGATGCGGCTGGCACCGAGGCCGCGCGCGGCCAGGCTCGACGTCAGCAGCTCCGGCAGCTGCGGGGCGAGCGCGAGCCGCTGGGAGACGCGCGGATGCTCGGCGTAGTAGGTGACGTCGCGCAGCCAGACGGTCTGCTGCTCGGTGGCGAAACGCATATGGTTGGTCGACAGTTCGTTCATCACCGCGAACGGCTCGCCGTCGCGCGGCACTACGGCGAAGACGGGCCGTTCCCAGGGCCACACGTCGAGCTGGAAATTGGTGGCGAACTGGAAGAAGTCCGGCGTGGTGAAGACGAGGGCGTCGAGCCGGCAGCGGTCCATCAGTTCGCGCATCATGGCGACGCGGTAATCGCGTACGGCGGTGGTGATCTTCGGCATGGGTGTCTCCTGTACAGGGGTTTCCGAGGGGGCGGGCTTACAGCGAAATGTCGAGCCGGCGGATCAGCGGGGCCCAGGCCGCGGCATCGCGCTGCATGGTCTGGAACACCAGGGCCGGCGGGCCCTGGATGGGCTCGAGGAACTGGTTGGCGAGCTTGTCGCGGAAGGCGGCGCTGCCGATCACAGCGTTGATGTCGGCGTTGATGCGCTCGACCAGCGCGGCCGGCGTGCCGGCGCGTGCGACGATGGCATACCAGCCGGGCACGGCCACGTCATAGCCCAGCTCGCCGAAGGTGGGCACGCCGGGCAGCGCGCCGAGGCGATGCGCGCCGGTGACCGCCAGCGGCACCAGCTTGCCGCCCGCGATATAGGGCTGCACGCCGGCTACCACGTTCATCATCACCGGCGTATCGCCCGCCATCAGGCTGGTGGAGCCGCCGCCGCCGTTGAAGGGCACGTGCAGCATGCGCAGGCCGGTGCGCTCGGCCACCAGCGCCATGGCCAGATGGGTGGAATTGCCGATGCCGCCCGAGGCATAGCTGAGCGCGCCCGGCTGGGCGCGCGCCAGCTTGAGGAAGTCGGCGAAGCTATGCACCCCGAGCCGGGGCGAGGCCACCAGCACGAAGGGCGAGTTGGCCAGCATCGCCACGCCGGCCAGGTCGCGCTGGGGATCGTAGGACAGCTTGCGGTACAGCAGCGGATTGAAAGCCAGGTTGGACACCCCGGCAAAGAACAAGGTATAGCCGTCGGCCGGCTGGCCCTTGACGTACTGGACCGCCACCACGCCGTTGGCGCCGGGCCGGTTCTCCACCACCACGGCCTGCCCCCAGCGCTGCCCGAGCTGCTCGGCCAGCGCGCGCGCCAGCACGTCGTTGCCCGAGCCGCCCGCCTGCGGCACCACCAGCCGCACCGGGCGCGCGGGCCAGGTCTCGGCCCACGCCTGGCCCTGGCCAGCCAGCGCGGCGGCCAGCACCGCGCCCAACATCCATTGGCGTCTCTTCATCCTCATTTCCTCTTCTCCTCTTGCGGCGCACTCGCGGCGCGCCAGGCACCGCCGACCGAATCACGTACCACTTGGTACATGCGCACTGTACCAGATGGTACACGCAACGAAAACAGAAGTCATGCCGGTGCCGGGAGCCGGCGCGCGGCCGGGCAAGTAGCGGCGGGCGGGATGCGAGGGAAGCGGAGAGCGGCTGGCGGGAAGGCGGCTTCGACGCCGGAACCGGGGGGTGTGTCGCGCCGCCGGCCTGGCGGCGCCGGCTCAGCGTGGTGCCGGTGCCAGCCGCTCGGCGAAGTACTTCAATGCGGCCGTGGTGCCCTTGCGGTCGCCGGTGGTGACGAGGTCGAGCAGCAGGCCGCGCATGGTGGCCAGTTCCACCCGCGCGCGCAGCCGGGCCTCGGCGGGCGGCAGGCCGAGCTGGCGGTGCAGGCGGTCGGCCATGGCGCCCATCCAGCTGCCGACCACATCGTCGAGGAAGGCCTGGAAGCGCTCGCGGTCGCGGATGGCGCGGCCATAGATCTCGAACAGCAGCTGGATGATGGGCAGGTAGCTGTCGGCCGAATAGCGTTCCCACGCCAGCTCCAGCACCCGCGCGGGATCGGCGGCCTCCTCCGCCAGCGCCGGGCGCACGCGCTGCTCGGCGTGGCGGATGCGGCGCAGCAGCGCCTCCCAGAAGCCGTCGGCCGAGCCGAAGTAGTAGATCAGCATGCGGTGGCTGGTGCCGAGGACCTCGGCCATGGCGCGCAGCGACAGGTCGCCCAGCCCGTGCACGAGCACATGGGCGGTGGCCGCGTCCAGCAGTTGCACGGCCTGCTCGCTGGCGGCACGCCCTTCGGCCGCGGCCGGGGCAGCCGGGGCAGAGGTGTCGGCGGTGTTCGCCGCGGACTTCGCGGTGGTCTTCCTGGGCGGCATGGACAAGCAGTCTGGTGAGCAAGACCGCAAGTGTAAGGCAGCGCCGCAGCGGTGCCCGGCCCGGCGTGCTCAGTCCGCCAGCAGGAAGGGCAAGGCCTCCGCGAGCAGCCGCTCCGGCGCCTCCTCGGCGATGTAGTGCCCGCACGGCAGCGCGCGGCCCTGCACGCGCCGCGCGACCCGCCGCCACGCCTCCAGCGGCGCGAAGCACTGTCCCACCGCGCCTTGCTCGCCCCACAGCGCCAGCATCTCGCACTCGACCTGGCGGCCGGCGGCGAGGTCGGCGCGATCGTGCTCCAGGTCGATGCCGGCGCTGGCCCGGTAGTCCTCGCACAGGCCGTGCGCGGCGCCGGGCAAGCGCAGGCAGCGCAGGTACTCGGCCAGTGCCGCCTCGGTGAAGGGCGCCAGCCCGGCGCTGCGCGCGCCCATGGTCTGGCGCAGGTAGAGCGCCGGATCGGCCTCGATCAGCGTCTCGGGAAACGGCGCCGGGCGGATCAGGAAGAACCAGTGCCAGTAGGCGCGCGCGAAGGCTTCGCTGGTCTGCTCGTACATGGCCAGCGTGGGCGCGATATCGAGGGTGACCAGGCGGAGCACCGCCTGCGGGTGATCCAGCGCCATGCGGTGCGCCACGCGCGCGCCGCGGTCGTGCGCCAGCACGCGGAAGCGCGTGAAGCCGAGCGTGCGCATCACCTCGACCTGGTCCTGCGCCATCACGCGCTTGCTGTAGTTGCCGTGGTCGGGCAGGCCGCGCGGCTTGCCGCTGTCGCCGTAGCCGCGCAGGTCGGTGGCGACCACGGTGAAGTGCCGGGCCAGTTCGCCCGCCACCTTGTGCCAGATCACATGCGTCTGCGGATGCCCGTGCAGCAGCAGAAGCGCCGGCCCCTGTCCGCCGACCAGCGCGTGGATGGCGACGCCTTGCTCGCCGTCCGCCGCCGGCTGTCCGACCACGATACGGTGCGTTTCGAATCCGTCAAACATCGGTCCCCTCCCCTGTGTGCCGCCCTTGGCCGTCCGCCTGGGCCCGCAGGCGCGCCATGGTCGCGGCGGCCACATCGTACAGCCAAGGGCTGTGCGCGTGATGGCGGCGCGCGAAGGCGGCGATGGCCTCGGCCTGGGTCAGCGTCAGGCCGATCATGTCCAGTCCGCGGCGGAACATCTCGCGCTGGCGCGCGGCAAGCGTGAAGCCCGCCGCGAAGCCGGGCGCGCGCACGCTCAGGTCGTCCAGGTCGATGCGCACGCGCGGCGACTCGGCCGACTGCAGCGCCTGCAGCAGCTGCTCGACTTCGGCCTGCGGCAGCATCACCAGCAGCAGGCGGTTGTTGAAGGCGTTCGAATAGAAGATCTCGCCGAAGCCGGAGGCGATCACGGCGGCGATGCCGGCCTGCTGCAGGCCCCACACGGCGTGCTCGCGGCTCGAGCCGCAGCCGAAGTTGGGGCCGGCCACCAGCACGCTGGCCTGGCGATAGCGCGGCTGGTTCAGCACGAAGTCCGCGCGCGGCGCGCCGTGCTCGTCGAAGCGCATATCGTGGAACAGGCCGCGGTCCAGCCCCGACTTGTCGATGATGCGCAGGAACTGCTTGGGCATGATCTGGTCGGTGTCGAGATTGGGCAGCGGCAAGGGCGCGGCCACGCCTTCGATGACGGTCAGCGCCGCGCCGCCGGCGCAAGCGTGATGCGGGGATACGGTGTGCTCAGGCATGGACGGGCTCCAGGCGGCGCACGTCGGTGATGCGCCCGGTGACGGCCGCGGCGGCGGCCATGGCGGGACTCATCAGGTGGGTGCGCCCGGCGCGGCCCTGCCGTCCCTCGAAATTGCGGTTGGTGGTCGAGGCACAGCGCTCGCCCGGGGCGAGCACGTCGTCGTTCATCGCCAGGCACATCGAGCAGCCCGGCTTGCGCCACTCGAAGCCGGCCGCGGCCAGCACGGCGGCGATGCCCTCGCGCTCGGCCTGCTCGCGCACCGCGCCGGAGCCGGGCACCACCATCGCCCGCACGCCCGCGGCGACCTTGCGGCCGCGCGCGATGGCGGCGGCCGCGCGCAGGTCCTCGATGCGGCCGTTGGTGCAGGAGCCGATGAAGACCCGCTGCACCGGCAGGCCCTCGAGCGCATCGCCGCCGCGCAGGCCCTGGTAGTCCAGCGCGCGTGCGGCGGAGGCGCGCGCGGCGGGATCGGCGAAGTCTTCCGGATGCGGCACGCAGGCATCGACCGCCATCACCTGGTCGGGGCTGGTGCCCCAGGTCACGTTGGGGACCACCTCGGCGGCATCGAAGGCCAGCTCGGCAGCGAAGCGCGCCTGCGGGTCCGATGCCAGCGCCTGCCAGGCAGCCAGCGCGGCGGCCCGCTGCGCCGCGCCGATGTCGGAAGCGCGCGCCAGCACATAGTCGGTCGCCACCGCGTCGGGAGCGATCAGCGCGCCGCGCGCGCCGGCCTCGACCGCCATATTGCACAGGGTCATGCGCCCCGCCATCGACAGCGCGCCGATGGCCTCGCCGCAGAATTCCACCACGTAGCCGCGCGCGCCCTGGGCGCCGATGCGGCCGATCACGTGCAGGATCAGGTCCTTCGCGGTGGTACCCGCCGGCAGGCGGCCGTCGATACGGATGCGCATGTCGCGTGCCACGCGATAGACCAGCGTCTGCGTGGCCAGCACATGCTCGACTTCGGAGGTCCCGATGCCGAAACCGAGCGCGCCGAAGGCGCCGTAGGTGGTGGTATGGCTGTCGCCGCACAGCACCACCATGCCCGGTCGGATCATGCCGTGCTCCGGCACGATCACGTGCTCGATGCCCTGCAGCGGATCGTCGCTGTCGAACAGCGCGATGCCGTGCCGCGCGCAGTTGCGCTTGAGGTTGCGCGCCTGCAGCGCCGAGGCCGGGTCGGCGATGCGCCGCGGCGATTCGGCGTGGGTGGGAATGATGTGGTCCACCACCGCCACCTGCTGCCCCGGCCGCGCCACGGCGCGCGCCCGGGCGGCCAGCCCGGCGAAGGCCTGGGGACTGGTGTATTCGTTCATGATGTGCAGATCCGCGTACAGCAGGACGTTGTCCGCGTCGAGGACGGACACCGTGTGCGAATCGACCAGCTTGCGATAGAGCGTGCGGCCTGGCATGGAATGGTCGTGCAAGAGAAGATCGTGGAAGCGAAGCCGGCGCAGGCCGGCGCAGGCCGGCACAAGCAGGACAGCGGCGCGGCCTCGGCCCGCCGGCAGCGCCGGGACGGGGCCCGGCGCCAGCGGCATGCTCCGCAGTGTAGGCGTGGAATCCACCGATATAATTTCGGCGGCGGACTTTCATTCGTTCCTTGAATTCACGAATCAGCTCGATCTCATGGATGGCTTCTCCGATCTCGCCTTCTTCGTGCTGCTGGTCAAGCGCGGCAGCCTCGCCGGTGCCGCCCAGCAGCTCGGCCTGACGCCGTCGGCCGCCAGCAAGCGGCTGGCCGCGCTGGAGGCGCGCCTGGGCGTGCGCCTGCTGCATCGCACCACGCGCAGCCTCAGCGTGACGCCGGAGGGCGAGGCCTATCTCGCCCAGGGCAGCCGCATCCTCGCGGATCTCGACGAGCTCGAACAAGGACTGGCCGGCAGCCGCGTGGCCCCGCGCGGCCTGCTGCGCGTCAACGCCACGCTGGGCTTCGGGCGCCGCCACCTGGCTCCGGCCGTGGGCACCTTCCTGCTGGCCTGCCCCGAGGTCGAAGTGCAGCTGCAGCTCAGCGACCGCCCGCTCAGCCTGGCGGAGGAAGGCTTCGACGTAGGCATCCGCGTCGGCGACCTGCCGGACGCGCGCCTGAGCGCACGCCGGCTGGCGCCGAACCGGCGCCTGCTGTGCGCCGCGCCGGCCTACCTGGAACGCCATGGCGCGCCCGCCTCGCCGCGTGAACTGCAACGCCACCGCTGCATCGTGATCCGCGAGAGCGACAGCGCCTACGGCAACTGGCAGCTGCAGTCGGCCAACCGGCAGGAAACCGTCAAGGTGCGTGGGCCGGCCGCCACCAACGACGGCGAGGTGGCGGTCGGCTGGGCCCTGCAGGGACACGGCATCCTGCTGCGCTCGGAATGGGACGTGGCGCCCCTGCTGCGCTCGGGCCGCCTGCGCCAGGTGCTGCCGGACTGGGCCGCGCCACCGGCCGATATCCACGCGGTCTACCTGAGCCGCGACCAGTTGTCGGCCAAGGTGCGTGCCTTCGTCGACTTCCTCGCCGAGCACTTCTCCGGGCACGACGCGCGCGAGCGCTACGCCGGCTGGTAGCAGGCCCGCAGGAAGCCCGCTACTGCGCGTGGGATACTGCTACGCTGTTCCATGCGGGGCACCTGCTGCCCGTTCGCCGGAGCCACTCCATGCATACCCAGGACCTCTCCGCGTGGACCCACAGCCACGTCTTCGATACCGGCAACCGCATGGCCGAGCGCGGCACGCGGCTGGTGATGTGGATCACGCTCGCCACCATGGTGGTGGAAATCGCTGCCGGCCTGTGGTTCAACTCGATGGCGCTGCTGGCCGACGGCTGGCACATGAGTTCGCACGCGCTCGCCATCGGCCTGTCGGCCTTCGCCTATGGCGCCGCACGCCGCCACGCGGGCGACGCGCGCTTCGCCTTCGGCACCTGGAAGATCGAAGTCCTGGCCGCCTTCGCCAGCGCCGTGTTCCTGCTCGGGGTGGCGGCGCTGATGGCCTTCGGTTCGGTCGAGCGCCTGTTCAGCCCGCAGGCCATCCATTACCGCGAAGCGCTGACGGTGACCGTGCTGGGCCTGCTGGTCAACCTCGCCTGCGCGAGGATCCTGGGCCATGCCCACCACGGTCATGGCCATGATCATGGGCACGATCACGATCCCGACCATGGGAACGGCCACGGACATGCGCACGGTCATGCCCATCACCACGGCCACGACATCAACCTGCGCTCGGCCTATCTGCACGTGATCGCCGACGCCGCCACCTCCGTGCTCGCGGTGCTGGCGCTGGCCGGCGGCTGGTGGCTGGGCTGGCGCTGGCTCGACCCGGCGATGGGCCTGCTGGGTGCCGTGCTGGTCGGGCGCTGGGCCTGGGGCCTGCTGAAGCAGAGCGGCGTGGTGCTGCTCGACCGCGAGATGGACCACCCGGTGGTGGAAGAGGTGCGTGACGCCCTGGCCGCCTTCGGCGAGGGCGAGGAAGGCACGCGCGTGACCGACCTGCATGTGTGGCGTGTCGGCAAGGAGCGCTTCGCCTGCATCGTCGGCCTGGTCACTCACGATCGGGCCCTGACGCCGCAGCGCGTGCGCCAGGCCCTGTCCGTGCACACCGAGCTGGTACACGTGACGGTGGAAATCAGCCGTTGCGAGCCCAAGCGCGGGCGCCTGGCCGCGGCCGCACGCTAGACGCCGGCAGGCACCGCCGGGCACGCCGCCGCTACAGCACGCACTGCATGCACAGCGCCGGCACCCCGGCGTCGCGGTGGAATTCCGCCGAGGCCAGCACCTCGGGCGGCAGACGCGAAGCCGTCACCAGCGAGAAGCCGTAGCGCGCGAAGTAGCTGGGGCAGCTGGCCGACAGCAGCACCGCATGGCGGCAGCCGTCGGCGCGGGCGCGGGTAAGCACGCTCTGCACGAGATGGGAGGCGATGCCACGGTCGCGGTAGTCGGGCAGAACCGCCACCGAGCGCACCACCACGCTCTTGCCATAGCGCTCGGCGCCGGCGCAACCGACCACGCGGCCATCCATCACGGCCACGTGGAACCACGGCAGCAGCGGTTCGATATCCGCCGCGTGCAAGCCGCAGCGTTCCAGCAAGGCCGCGATGGCGTGCAGGTCGGTCGCCTGCGCCCCGCGGAGCTGCAAGTCTCTAGTCATGGATCATCTCCTTGACCCGCCGTGCCGGCGGGGCTCCGCGATGGAGATCTGCTTCTTGTCTCTGGGTTCCCGGATCGCGCCAACGATGGCTCGAACCACGGCTCGAACTACCGTTCGAACGGCCCGGGAGCGGCCGCATGGATGCGCTTCGCGCCATTGTTCCATAGACGACGGCGTGCGTGCGGCATACCCGGCACTGCAAAGAGCGGGATAACGGCAGGAAACGGGGAAACCAAAGGAAAACTGGAGGCGGGGATACGGAATCGAACCGTCGTGAACGGCTTTGCAGGCCGTCGCATCACCACTCTGCCACCCCGCCTTGGATGGACTTTGCTGGATAGCGTGCGCTGCCGGGATCCCGAAGCGCCACATGCGTCATTGCGGGCGCAGTGTAGCCGGAATTCGGAAAGTCTGCACGGCGCGGCCTGGGCCGAGCCTCGCGCCTTCCCTCGCCTGCCGCCTCCTCTTCCGCCTCCTCTTCCGCCTCCTCTTCCGCCACCTTGCAGGCCCACCGCAGATCCGGCTTGATTAGATGACAGCCATCATCTAATATCCCGGCAACCCCAAGGAAGGAGCCCTCCCATGGCAAGATCATCCCGCGAACAGGCAGAGAAGCATCGCGAAGCCATCGAGGCCGCGTCATCGCGCTTGTTCCGCGAACGCGGCCTGAACGGCATCAGCGTCGCGGAACTGATGGGCTCGGCCGGCCTGACGCACGGCGGCTTCTACAGCCATTTCGATTCGAAGGACGCACTCGCCGCGATCGCCTGCGGGCGCGCCTTCGCCGAGTCGGCGCAGCGCTGGGACCGTCGTCTCGCGGAGGCGGGGGACGACCGCCACGCCATGCGCGAGCGCATCGCCGGCCCCTATCTTTCCGCGCGCCATCGCGACGACCCCGGCGGCGGCTGCCCGGCGGTGGCGATGTGCGTCGACGTCGCGCGCGAGGCCGCCGACAAGCCGGTGCGCCAGGCCTTCCGCGACGGGCTGCAGCAGCTGGTGGCCCAATGGGAGCGCACTATCGACGAGGCCGACCCGGCCGTGCGCCGGCGCCGCGCCATGGCCGAGCTGGCGGCGATGACCGGAGCCGTGATGCTGGCGCGTGCCACCGTGGACAGCCCGGACGCCGACGACTTCCTCGCCGGCATGCGCGAACTGATCCTCGGCGCGGGCAGCGCCGAGGCCGCCGAAGGCGGCTAGGCGCTCAGGCGCCCCGGCGCAGGCCACGCCTCCCGTCCCCCATAACGGCCCCCATAACGCAAACCCGGCAAACCCGGCCGCGGCAGGCACCACACCTCGCGCGGCAAGTCCCCGCACACCGCCCATGCTCTCGACACGACTCAACCGCCGGCTCGACCGGCGCGGCATCCACTACGCGTGGCTCATCGCCGCCCTGACCTTCCTGGTCATGCTCACCACCTCGGCGGCGCTCGGCCTGCCGGGCGCCTTCCTGCTCCCGCTCTCGCGCGAGCATGGCTGGAGCACCGAGCAGATCTCCTCGGTGCTGGCCGTGCGCTTCGCCTTGTATGGGCTGATGGCGCCATTCTCGGCCATGCTGATGGAGCGCTTCGGCGTGCGCCGGGTCGTGGCCACCGCGCTGGCGCTGATCGCGGGCGGCATGGCCCTGGCCACCGTGGTGCGCGAACTGTGGCAGCTTTTCATCGCCTGGGGCCTGATGCTGGGCATCGGTTCGGGCATGACGGCGCTGGTACTGGCCGCGCTGGTGGCCAACCGCTGGTTCACCGCGCGGCGCGGCCTGGTGGTCGGCATCCTGACGGCCAGCGCCGCCACCGGCCAGCTCGCCTTCCTGCCCCTGGCCGCCTGGCTGATCGAGCACCTGGGCTGGCGCTCGGCGGTGGTGCCGGTGCTGCTCGCCTGCTCGGTGCTGGCGGTGCTGGTGATGCTGCTGATGCGCAGCCGTCCGCGCGACCTCGGCCTGGCCGCCTTCGGCGAGGTGCCGGCCAGCGTGGCGGCCGCCCCGGAACCTGCGCCCGCGGCGGTCAACCTGCGCACCCCCTTCGTGGTCCTGCGCGAGGCCATGGGCACGCAGACGTTCTGGGTGCTGGCCGGCACCTTCTTCATCTGCGGCCTCAGCACCAACGGGCTGATCCAGACCCACTTCATCACGCTGTGCGGCGACTTCGGCCTGAGCGCCGTGCCCGCCGCCTCGGTGCTGGCCATGATGGGCGCGTTCGACTTCGTCGGCACCATCAGCTCGGGCTGGCTGTCGGACCGCTATGACAGCCGCAAGCTGCTGTTCTGGTACTACGGCCTGCGCGGCCTGTCGCTGTTCTGGCTGCCACACTCCACCTTCACGCTGTACGGGCTGTCACTGTTCGCCATGTTCTATGGCCTGGACTGGATCGCCACCGTACCGCCCACGGTCAAGCTGGCCGGCGTGGCCTTCGGCAAGGAGCGCGCGCCGATGGTGTTCGGCTGGATCTTCGCCGCCCACCAGATCGGCGCGGCCACCGCGGCCTACGGCGCCGGCCTGAGCCGCACACTGCTGCTGACCTATACCCCGGCGCTCTACGTCGCCGGCGGTGCCTGCCTGCTGGCGGCGGTGCTGGCACTGGGCGCACGCCTGCGCAAGGAGGGCGCGGCGGGCGAGCCGCAGGCGCCCCGGGCAGCCCGCGCCTGAGCCCCGCACGCGGCCGCCCCGGACGGCCGCGGGGAGCGCGGCAAGCCGCGGCACGGCCATCTTATAATCGGCCGGGAAGCCGCTCCCGCTCCCCCCTCCATGCCAGGCAAGCACAATTTCCGCATCATCGCGGCCGTCGTCGCCAGCGCGCTGTTCATGCAGAACATCGACGCCACCGTGGTGGCCACGGCGCTGCCCAGCATGGCGCGCGACCTCGGCGTCAATCCGGTCCACCTGAGCAGCGCGATCACCTCCTACCTGATCGCGCTCACGGTATTCATTCCCATCAGCGGCTGGATCGCCGACCGCTTCGGCGCCAAGCGCGTGTTCATGGCGGCCATCGCCACCTTCACGCTGGCCTCGGTGCTGTGCGCCCTGGCAAGCGGCCTGCCCGCCCTGATCGCCGCGCGCGTGCTGCAGGGCATCGGCGGCGCCATGATGGTGCCGGTCGGCCGCCTGATCCTGTTCCGCCAGGTGCGCCGTGAAGAGATGCTGTCGGCCACCACCTGGCTGACCATGCCCGCGCTGGTGGGCCCCGTGCTTGGCCCGCCGCTGGGCGGCTTCCTCACCGACGCCATGTCCTGGCGCAGCGTGTTCTGGATCAATGTCCCCTTCGGGCTGGCCGGCCTGCTGCTGAGTGCCTGGCTGATTCCGCCCGCGCAGGGCGAGCACCCGCCGGCGCCCGACCTCACCGGCATGGCGCTGGTCGGGCTCGCGCTGACCACGCTGATGGTCGGCGTGGAGATGGTCGGCCGCGGCCTGCTGCCCGGCTACGTGCCACCGCTGTGCATCGCCGCCGGCCTGCTGCTGTCCTGGCTGAGCGTGCGCCACTGCCGCCGCACCGCGCATCCGGCCATCGACTTCTCGCTGCTGCGCATTCCCACCTTCCATGCCGCCACCGTGGCCGGCAGCCTGTTCCGCGCCGGTGCCGGCGCCCTGCCCTTCCTGGTACCGCTGACCTTGCAGGTCGGCTTCGGCCTGAGCGCGTCGGTGAGCGGCCTGATCTCGCTGGCCAGCGCGCTGGGTTCGTTCTGCATGCGGCCGATGACGCGCTTCGCGCTGCACTGGCTGCCGATGCGCACGGTGCTGATCGCGGGCAGCATCTCCTTCGCGCTGATGCTGGCGGTCTGCACGACGTTGTCGCCGGCCTGGCCCGAGACCGCCGTCTTCGCGCTGCTGCTGTGCGGCGGCCTGAGCCGCTCGCTCAGCTTCGCCTCGATGGGCGCGCTCGCCTTCGCCGACGTGCCGCCGGCGCGGCTGTCGGCTGCCACGTCTTTCCAGGGCACGGCGCAGCAGATGACCAAGGCGGTCGGCGTGGCCATTGCCGCCGGCTCGATGCAGCTGACCATGCTGCTATCCGGCCGCACGCATGCCGAGCACTTCGACTTCGCCTGCGCCTTCCTCGCCATCGCCGTGCTCGTGCTGGCGTCGTGGCCGATGTTCGCGGCGCTGCCGGCCGACGCCGGCGAAGGCGTTTCGGGTGCGCCGCGGCGGTCGTCGACCTGAGCGGCAGCCTGCGAGCCCACCCAGTCATCGCCCAGGCACCGCCCGGTCATCACTCAGGGCGACGGCAGCGCAAAGCGTACCAGCAAGCCGTCCTCCCCTTCCCCCTGCCGGTCCGGCAGGACCCGCGCCGGCAGGCCGTACACCGTCTCCAATACCGCCGGCGTCAGCACTTCGGCCGGTCTGCCCTCGGCCACGGCGCGGCCGCCGGCCAGCAACAACAGCCGGTCGCACCATTGCGCGGCCAGGTTGACGTCGTGCAGGACCACCAGCACCGCCAGCCCTTCCGCGCGGCTGAGCGCGCGCACCGCCTGCAGCAGCTGCAACTGGTGGCGCGGATCGAGGCTGGAGATCGGTTCGTCGAGCAGCAGCGCGCGGTATTCGCCCGGTTGCCGCGCGGCCAGCGCCTGCACCAGCGCGCGGGCGAAGTGCACACGCTGTTGTTCGCCGCCGGACAGGTCCGGGTAGCGGCGCCCGCCCATGCGGGCGAGATCGGCCAGGCCGAGCGCGCGTGCCGTCAGCGCCGCCAGCGCACCGGCATCCAGTTCGGGGAACGGATAGGCGCCCATCGCCACCACCTCGGCCACGGAGAGGTCGAAGCCCAGGCTGGGCGACTGCGGCACCACCGCGCGGCGGCGCGCGAGGGCCGCCGCCGGCCATTGCCGCAGGGCGCGGCCATCCAGCGCCAGCACGCCACGGTCGGCGGGCAGTTCGCCCGCCACCACGCTCAGCAAGGTCGTCTTGCCGGCGCCATTGGCGCCGAGCACGCCCAGCACCTCGCCCGCACGCACGTCGAGGTCGATGCCGGCCAGCACGGCGCGGCCGCCGCGGCTGCAGCAGAGTTCACGCAGCACCAGCATCTCAGGCCGTCCTCCGCGCCAGCATCCACAGCAGGAAGGGACCGCCCACCAGGCTGGTGACGATGCCGATCGGCAGTTCGGCCGGGATCACCACCATGCGCGCCAGCCAGTCGGCCAGCGTCAGGGCGATGGCGCCGCCCGCCAGTGTATTGGGCAGCAGCCAGCGGTGGTCGGCGCCGAGCGGCAGGCGCACCAGGTGCGGCACCACCAGCCCGACGAAGCCGATGGTGCCGGTCACCGCCACCAGCGGCCCGACCAGCAACGCCGTCAGCACGATCAGGCGGCGGCGCAGGCGCGCCAGGTCGAAGCCCAGGTGCTGGGCCTCGCGCTCGCCCAGCAGCAGCGCATTCATGGCGCGCCAGTCGCGCATCAGCAGCGCGCACAGCACGGCCACCAGCGGCACCAGCCAGGCCAGCTGCGCCCAGCTCGCGCCGGCCAGGCTGCCCAGGTTCCAGAAGGTCAGGTTGCGCAGCTGCACCTCGCTGGCCTGGAAGGTGAAGAAGCCCACCACGCTGGCACAGATCGCGTTGATGGCGACCCCGGCCAGCAGCAGGTTGGCCACGCCGGGACGCCGGCTGCCGAGGCGGTAGGCCAGGGCCGTGGCGGCCAGGCTGCCGGCGAAGGCGGCCGGGGCGATGCCCGCCAGGCCCTGCGCGCCCAGCACGATGGCCGCCACCGCGCCCATCGCACCGCCCGGCGAAATGCCGATCAGTCCCGGCTCGGCGAGCGGATTGCGGAACAGCGCCTGCATGACGGCGCCGGACAGCGCCAGCCCGGCGCCGACGGTCAGTGCCAGCACGATGCGCGGCAGGCGCACCTCCAGCAGCACGCTGCGCCACATGGCCGCTTCACCCGCGGCGGCCGGGTCGAACAGCAGCGGCAGCACCTGGCTGCGCGGAATGGCCAGCGCGCCGCTGGCGGCGGCGCAGATGGCGACCACGGCCAGCAGTGCGCACAGGACGGCCAGGACGCGCCGTGGCGACGGGCGCAACGGCCGGCGCGGCAGCAAGAGGCGGAGAGCGTTCACGGGTCGATCCGGCGAGGTATGGACGTCGAAGCGCGGGCTTCAGCGCGGTGAGGACCTGGCGGCCAGCCCCGCCTCCAGTTGGCGCAGCGCCTCGGGCAGGCGCGGGCCGAAGCCGAGCAGCAGCAGGTCGTCCATCACCACCACGCGCCGCGCCTTGGCCGCCGGCGTCGCGCTCAGGCCGGGCTGGGCGAGAAAGGCATCGAGGCTGCCGCTGGCCTGGACCGACAAGGTGGTGGTCACGATGACATCGGGCCGCAGCGCCACCGCCGCCTCGGCGGAGAATGGCTTGTAGCCCGACTGTGCCGGCAGCACGTTGGTGGCGCCCACCAGCCGCAGCATCGCCGCCGCCGCGGTGTCGTCGCCGGCGGCCTCGAGCTTGCCGGTATGGCTGCTGACCAGCAGCACCCGCAGCGGCGCCGGCACCGGCCTGATGTCGCGCAGGGCGGCATGGATGCGGCCGACCAGCGCGCTGCCGCGCGCCTCCACCCCGAGCGCCGCGGCCACGCCGAGGATGCGCTGGTCGAGCGCGGCGAGCGTCGGCGCCGACGGCACCACCACCACCTTGCTGCCCAGCCGCTGCAGCTGTTCCAGGGCCTGCGGCGGGCCGCTCTGGTCGGAAGCCAGCACCAGGTCCGGCTTCAGGCTGGCCACGCCCTCGACGGAAAAGGCGCGGTAGTAGCCCACCTTGGGCAGCTTGAGCGCCGCCGGCGGGTAGAGGCTGGACGCGTCGGCGCCGACCATGCTGGCGCCGGCATCGAGCGCGTAGACGATCTCGGTGACGGGGCCGCCCAGGCCCACCACGCGCGCCGGCGCCGCCGCATGCGCCAGGCCGGCGGCGCACAGCAGCCCCGGCATCCCAAGCAGCGCCGCCCGGCGCCATCTCTTCTGCAGGATCTTCATCGGATCTCCCCCGGAAGCGCGCGTCACGCCGCCAGCGGCTGCGCGCACAGCGATGCCATCAGGCTGCGCCAGGCCGGCAGTTCCGGCTTGCCGGGCTTGCGCTCGCCGAAGAACTGCACGATCAGTTCGCCGTCGGCGCCGTACAGCTCCAGCGAGGTGACCCAGCCATCGCTGGTGGGCTTGTTGACCACCCAGCTCGAAGCCACCGCCTCGGTATTCAGGTGCAGGTTGAAGGTGTCGTCGAGCACGTTGAACCACGGCCCCGTGCGCAGCAGGCGCTTGACCGGGCCGGTATGGATCTGCACGATGCCGCGATTGGCGACGAAGCACATGATGGGCAGGCCGCTGGCGGCCGCCGCGCCCAGCATGGCCTCCACGGCGTCGCCGGCGACCGGCTGGGCCAGGTCGGCCCCGGCCGCGCGCAAGGCGCCCAGGCGCGACACCTTGAAGTGGCGCAGCATGGCGAAGAAGTCATGGGTATCGGTCAGGCCCAGCCAGTGTGAGCGCAGCGCGCCGGCGTCGTCCGGCGCCTCGGCCTGCTCCGGCGCGCCCGGCGGCTCCGCCACCACGGGCAGGCCGGCCTCGGTGGCAAAGCGCTCCACGTAGGCGTCCCAGGCCGCGCCGTCGGTGTGCTCGGTGCGGTAGACCTTGTGCACGGCCTCGCCGCTCCGGTCGAAGAACTGCAGGCTGTGGCGCCCGTTCTCGCTGACGGCATAGAAGTGCTTCCAGCTGTTGAAGAACAGGCGCAGGTCGATGTCCGGCCCCAGCACCAGGCCGACCGGTCCGTCGGCCTGGATGTCGAGGTAGCGGCCGTGGCGCTCGTGCACCGCCGCGTCGTTGCGCGACAGCGCCATGAGCGGACCGAGCGTGCCGAGTTCGCGGAACAGCGCTTGCGCGGTGCCGGCCAGCGGGCGCGCGTGCACGCCGCAGCCGGCGGCGACCAGCGCCGCCTCCGGCACGCCGAGGCGCAGCGCACGCTCGCGGATGCGCAGCCTGGGTTCCTGCGCGGCCAGCTGCTGGTGGCGCGCGCGCAGGCTGTCGATTGAGTAGATTGAGTCGAGTGAATCGGGTGCGTGTCGGTTTTCCATATCTGTCTGCTCAAGGTCCCGCCCCCGACGGTGGCGCCGCGGCCGGGAGGAACGGAAGGCCGCGTCAGGGCTGGATGTCGAATTCGATGGTCCAGGTCTGGGCGCTGTTGTAGTCGTTCGGGTCCGCGTACGCGATCCTGGTCACGTGGAAGCGCGCATAGGTCGAACCCTCGCCGCCGCGCAGCAGGCTGGCGTTCCCGGGATTGGCCTTGAGCAGGTGCGCCACGGCGGGCAAGCCGGCGGCTGCGGCGGCGGTGGCGCTCGGGTAGTAGGTGTACCAGCCGAAGTTCATCGGATTCGGATAGGTGCCGGTGTAGGCCGGGTTCAGCCGCGACGCGGTGCCGTCCTTGACCCACTTGGTCTGGTCGGCGGGCAGCGCCAGGTCGGCCGCGCTCAGGTCCGACTGCGTGGCGGCGAGGTTGGACGCATCGGTGAACCTGGCCGCCACCGGCTTGCCGCTGCCGTCGTAGAAGCCGGCCGGGGTCTTGGCGAGGAAGCCGGCCACCTTGCCGCTGCCGGATTCGCCGCCGTTGAGCTTGATGTTGTAGCGGTTGAAGGCGATGTGCCAGTTGCCGCTGGCGGTGGTGACGGCGCCGGCCGACAGGTCGTAGTAGACCCAGTCGGCGGCGGCGTTGACGGTGGCGGTGCGCACCGTGGCGGGCGCGCTGCGGTCGACCCAGCGGAACGACGGGTTGCCCGAGGTGGTACCGCCGGCGCCGCCGTAGTAGCCGGTGACCTGCAGCGCGAACACCGGGGCCGCGGCGGTGCCGACCGGGTCGGCCTTGCTGCTGTCGGCGGTGATCAGGATGGTGCGGTAGTTCGGGTACAGCAGGTGGTCGCTGCTGCCGCCCACGCCGTACTCGAAGACCGCCGAGCCGATGTCGTTGGTGCCGGCGAACACGCCGCTGGCCGCGTCCTTGAAGAACAGCGTGGCCGGGATGGTGCCGCTGACGGGGTCGGTGGTGGCGTTCTTCCAGGCCAGCAGTTCGGCCCAGCCATGGTCGAACGGACCACCGAAAGCACCGCCGGCGCCGCTGCCGCTGCTGCCGCTGTTGGTCCACAGCGTGGCCGAGCGGTTGGCCGACTTGACCTTCAGGTCCCAGGCGCTGCCGGTGCAGCCGGCGACCTCGGCCTTGGCGTTGAAGTCATAGCAGACCGCGCTGCCCGAGGCAGGCAGCGTGAACGTCCACGTGGCCGACTGGGTGAAGCCGTTGGTGGCGGCGCTGCCACCCGACTGTCCGCTGCCGCCGGACGCTCCGCCGATGGCGCTGCCGCCACCATCGGCACCATCTCCGCCACCGCCGCAGGCCGCCAGCACCAGTGCCAGCATGGACACGCCGAGTGCCGATGTGAATCCCTTCTTTCCTTCCACTTGATGCTCCCCTGTGTTGTGGTTTGGGATAGGCGGCGCGCCGCGCGGCGCGCCTACTTCGCGGCGTCGACGCTGAAGCGCGCGCCGAGATAGACGAAGCGGCCCGCGACCGGCCCGAAGTCGTTGGCGTTGGAGAAGTCGCGCTGCCGGTTGAACAGGTTGTTGACGCCGACGAAGGCGGTGACGCCGCGGCCGAGTTTCTGGTTCAGCGCCACGTCGACGGTGGTCCAGCCCGGCGAGCGGGCGCCCGAGCCCGAGTCGACCAGCTCGCTGCTCTGGTAGCGGCCGCGCAAGGACAGCTCGGTGCCCGCCAGCAAGCGCCAGTTGGCGCCGAGGCGTGCCATGTGGCGCGCGCGGCGGGTCAGCTCGGTGCCGGTATCGAGGTCCTCGGCATCGGTGAAGGTATAGGCCCCGGTCAGGTCGAGCCGGCTGGTAGCGCGCCAGCGCAGCGAGGTCTCCAGGCCCTGTGTCCTGGCCCGCGCCACGTTGCGGTAGGTGTAGACGGCGATCCCGTTGACGACCGTGAAGTGGCTCATGTCGGTCTGGATCAGATCGGTCACGCGGTTGTAGAAGAGGTTCGCGTCGAGGGTCAGGCGGTCCTGCCAGCTCAGCGCGCCGCCGAACTGGAAGCTGTTGGACGATTCCGGCTTCAGGTCCGGGTTGCCGAGCACGATGTAGCCGAGCGAGCTGTGGTCGAACAGGTAGTGGCGCTCCTTCAGGTTGGGCACGCGGTAGCCCTGGCCGAAGTTGGCGCGCAGCACGCCCTTCCAGGCCGGGCCGTCAAGCAGGTTGGCGCGCACGCCCACCTTGGGCGCGAAGTGGCTGCCGAAGTCCGAGTCGCGCTGGCCGCGCAGGCCCACCACCATCTCCCAGGTGTCGTTGAAGAAGATGTCGTTCTGCGCGTACAGCTCGGCGCTGCTGCGCTCGGCCTTGCCGCGCAGCTCGGAGATGTTGTTGGCGGTCTGTTCCAGGCGCTCGCGGTGCAGGTCGCCGCCGAACTGCCAGAGCTGCGAACGCCATGCCGGCATGTCGAACTGCAGGGACAGGTGATCGGTGCGCTGCGACGAGGCACGGGTCGCGGTGCGGTAGTCGTTCGAGTATTCCTGCGTGGTGCTGTCGTAGCCCTCGGTCATGCCGGCCGCGCGCGCCTGCACGCCGTTGCCGAAACGCCACTGCGCGCCGGCGGCGAAGCGCTTGCGCGAGATATCCTCGCTCTTGCTCTGCGGCACGTAGCGCGGCGGCGCGTAGTAACGGTAGCGCTGTTCGTCGTTCTCGCGATAGGCGCTGGCGTCGAGCCACAGGCTGCCCGCCGCGCCCGGCAGCCATTCCAGGCGGCCGGCGTACTGCTGGCGGCGCACCGCGTCGCCGTGCCGGGTCCAGCCGTCCGGGTCGACCGCAAAGCCTTTGTTGTCGAGGGCATCGGCGGCGAGGCGCGCGCGCCAGTGTTCGCCGCCGCCCTCGACGCGGGCATTGCCGTGCAGCGCTCCCGGCGTGCCGCTGGCGTTCTGCGCGCCGTAGCTGCCGGCATCGGCCGACGCCGCGCCGGAGAAGCCGCGCGCGATCGGCCGGGTGATGACGTTGATCACACCGCCCATGGCCGAACTGCCGTACTGGGCGGAGCTGGCGCCCTTGACCACCTCGATGCGGTCGACTTCGGTCAGCAGGTACTGCGAGACGTCCACGGTGGAGCCGGTGCTGGCGGTGATCGGCAAACCGTCGATCAGCACCAGCACCTGGTCGCTGGTCATGCCCTGCAGGCTGACCTCGTAGCCCGACTTGCCATGGATCTCGCGCAATTGCAGGCCGGGCACGTTCTCCAGCGCATCCTTGAGCGTGCGCGCATGGGTGCGCTCGATTTCCTGCCGGGTCACCACCTCGGTGCGCACCGGCGTCTCGTCCACCGGTTTTTCCGAGCGCGTGCCGGTCACCACGATGGTGGGCAGCGACTCGCCCTCCTGCGCCAGCGCGGCGCCCGGGACACCCCATGCGCTGAAGAGCGCACCCACGACAAGGGGAAGCGTACGGCGGGGAAGGAAGAGCGGGTCCTGCGGCACGATGCCAGTTCCTGATTACAAATAAGAATGCAAATGATAATGGTTAACATTCTCATGTACAAGAACTTACAAAGTCGACATATCGGCACAGTGGTTCAAGGGGGGCGGCAGGATGCCACCATGATCCGGCCCGCAAAAAAACAAACCCCCGCATCCGGCAGGATGCGGGGGTCGGGGAAGCCGCACCGGGGCGGCGCCGGCAACCTCAATTACCTATTGCGACATGCTCCTTGTTGTCGCGACATCGCCGGGAACTGGCGGATGCAGGCCAAATCGTGAAACCAGATCAGTTGCCGCCCGGCCCAAACCTGCCCGGCGACGCTGCTGCGCCCTGTACGTCAATGCGTGGGATCGTGGACGCGGGCCGGATGGCCATGGTCCGGGACCGCGGAACGCAACGCCGGGCCAAGGCTTCTGGCGACGGACAAGTCTGTAGAGCGGACGCCGCCTCGCGCGGCATCCGCCGCATCCGCCGCATCCGCCGCTATCGGGCGTCGTTGTAGACGGTGGCGCGCGATACCCCCAGGTGTTGCGCGACCGTCTCCATCGACCGCCGCAGATCGAGGTATCCCTCTTCCTTGAGCGCTTGCATCAGGGCCTTCCGCTGGTCAGTACGGAGCGCCTGCGGCGTAGTTGCCAAGCCGACCGCAAACCGGTCGATTCGCTCGCGAAGCGAGTCGGCTGTGGATGGATCCAACGACTCCTTCACCGCGCTGCCCTTGGAGACCGAGAACTGGTCCAGCATGGTCGAGATGCTGCGGAACAGCGTCACGTCGACATTCAAGCAAAGAGCGGCAAAGTAGTGGCCATCCGAGTCTTTGATGCCGATCGAGGTGCTCTTTGCCTGGCGCCCATCACTGAAGCGGTTCGCATAGTTCGCCAGAACCTGCGGGTAGTCGTCGTCGGCAATCCGAGCCAGGCCGAGCTCCGTCGCGGGGTCGCCCACATTGCGTCCGGAGAGGTTGTTATGGATGGCGAGAATCGCGTGCTTCGGCGAGCGAAGGTCGTGGACCACAACCTCTGTGAATGGTGCCAGCGTCTCGCCGAGTGCCGCTGCGATCTGCTTGACCTGCTCAAGAATCGCCTGCTGTTCGCTGGTAAGTCGTCCTCTGGTCATTCTGGACTCTCTATCTAAGTTTAGTCGCATTGTATAGGGCATTCGCCCCCTTCGTGTCTCCTCGTGCAATCCCTTATTTTACAAAAAATCTAATAATAGATAATTAGTCCGATTCAAGCAGGGCCCACTGCGGAACGCGACCGTGTGGCGTGTGATGCGAAGACACCCCAATGAGGAGACACAGGATGAAAGTGGAGAACAGGCGCCAGTCGATGCTGCTGCAGGGCCAATGCGCGGCGCTCCTTGCGCTGCCCTTCGGCCACTGCGCAGTGGCCGCTGATGCGCAGCAACCCAGGACCCGGCAAAAGCCGAGGATCCCGGTGGGCTCGATGCGCCCGGGCGGCACGAATAGCGCAGACGGCCTCGATCTCTGCGGCTGCGCCGTAGCAATCGAGGCCGTTGCCCTGGCACCTGCTGCGTGACCTTATCGAAAAGGAAGTGACATCATGAAGAAGTGGAAGCTTGCCCACTGGATTCTCCTCAGCATGGTCCTGGGTGTAGCCGTTGGCTTCGCCTGCAACCGATACGCAGTCGACGAGGCAGCCGCCCAGGCCATCGCCTCTCACTTCGGTGTGGTGACAACCATCTTCCTGAAGATGGTCAAGATGATCATTGCACCCTTGGTCTTTGCCACGCTCGTCTCCGGCATTTCGAGCATGGATGGAAGCAGATCCATCGGCCGCATCGGCACGAAGGCGCTCGCTTGGTTCATCGCCGCGTCGCTGATGTCTCTTGGCATCGGCCTGGTATTCGTCAACCTGGCGCAGCCAGGCGCTCATCTGAACATGCCGCTGCCAGCGGCTGACGCGGCGACCCACCTCAAGACGAGCGCGCTGAACGTCAAGGACTTCTTGATCCATTTGTTCCCGAGCAGCATTGCTGAGGCGATGGCGACAAATCAGATCATGCAGATTCTGATCTTCTCGCTGTTCTTCGGCATTGCATTGGGCAAAGTGCCTGGCCCGGCCGGAGAATTCCTGAAGCGCACGATTGATGGCGTCATGGAAGTCATGCTGCGCGCTACCAATGCAGTGATGGCTTTCGCGCCTTTCGGAATCTTCTCCGCCATTGCAGGCGCGGTTACCGTGCAGGGCCCGGGCATCATCTTCACGTATGGAAAGCTGATCGGTTGGTTCTACGTCGCGCTGTTCGCTCTCTGGACTGCGCTGTACTGCGCTGGTCGTGCGGTCTTGCGCTCCCGTATGAACGAGCTGCTCAAGAGCATTCGCGATCCGATGATGATTGCGTTCTCGACGGCCAGTAGTGAGGCTGCCTATCCGAAGCTCACGGAAGTGCTCCAGCGCTTTGGCGTGCGTAAGCGCCTGGTTGGTTTCGTGCTGCCGCTGGGCTACTCGTTCAACCTCGATGGGTCAATGGTCTACCAGGCCTTCGCCGCCGTCTTTATCGCCCAGGCGTTTGGCGTTCATATGCCCATCGGTACCCAGATCACGATGCTGCTGATCCTGATGATCAGCAGCAAGGGGATGGCAGCAGTTCCGCGTGGCTCGCTCGTCGTGGTTGCTGCCATTCTGCCGATGTTCGGTCTGCCGGAGGCGGGCCTGCTGCTGGTGATGGGTATCGACCAGATCCTCGATATGGGGCGCACCGCGACCAACGTGTTGGGCAACAGCATCGCCACCGCCGTGGTGGCGAAGTGGGAAGGCGAACTCTCAGCTGCCGGAGCGCCGGAGGAAGAAGAACTGACGATGGCATCGGTTGGGGAGCACACCGATACGGTCGCGGTTTCCAGCTAAGGCAGCGCACGCGACCCGCATGCGAATGCGTCATCGCGCGCACATGCGCGTGATGACCTTGATATTTGACGTTTTATCCAACTATAGACATAATTTACACATCAGGCGCAGCACTCCCGGCGCCGGCAAGTCGCCCAGGTCGGACCTGCATTGAGGCATGCCAACGCCCTGTTGCCCACCCGCTCGTCCAATCCAATGCCCGCAGACGCCCAACTCCTTCTCCTCGACCGCGATTTCGTCGAGCCCGCCCTTCAAGGGGACCAAGTCCTGGCCGCCGTTCGTGAAGCCTTTGTCCTGCACAGCCAGCGTGCTGGGCGAGTCTTCCCTGTTGTCCGCGAAACACTGCACACCAGGGGGGTTTTTGGAATCAAGTCTGGCGATGTCGCGAGCCAGGACTTGCTTGGTTTCAAAGCCGCAGGCTTCTGGCCGAACAACCGGGCCAAGGGGGGCGAGCCGCACCAAGCGACAATCGCATTGTTCGACCCGTACACCGGCCGGCCGCTCTGCATCATGGACGGCAATGCGATCACCACGGCCCGAACCGGGGCGGCGGGTGCGCTGGGCCTGCAACAGCTGGCTCGGCCCGACAGCACCAGGATCTGCGTCTTTGGCACTGGGGTACAGGCGACCGTGCAGCTCAAGTATGCGCTGAGCATGCTGCCCCGGCGATGCACCGTCCGCTACGTGAGCATTTCGGGGGAGCCCGAACCTCGATTCGAGATGGCATTTCGTGACCATTGCGCCATCAGCGTTGCCCATGACCGCAATGAAGCTGTTGCCGATAGCGACGTGGTCATTACCGCCACACCCGGTGGTGGCGCGCTGTTCGACGCAGCAGCTGTCCAGCCTGGCACGCATCTCACTTGCGTGGGTACCGACACCGCAGGAAAGCGGGAGCTTCCGCAAGGCGTGCTGCAACGTGCCCGTATCTTCGTCGACGACCAAGAGCAGGCCCGCACCATCGGGGAGTGTCAGTGGGCGCCGGAGTTGCCCTGTACGGAAATCGGCGGCCTCCTGGCCGGTACGGCGCCCTTCGAGCGCTCCGCCAGCGACATCACTGTCTTTGACATGACCGGCCTGGCGCTGCAAGACCTGACCGTCGCGCGCTTGCTCTATGAGCACGCTCTTGCGAAGGGCACGGGAACCCAGGTCGCTTGGCCATGGTAAGCGACATCACACATCCGAGCATTTCATGACTGATTTTGACCTCCCCACTTATGCCGATGTGGTGGCCGCCGCGGACCGCATCGCCGGCGTTGCGCATCGCACCCCGGTACAGACCTCGCGCACCCTGGACCAGATGGTCGGGGCCGAGGTATTCCTCAAGTGCGAGAACTTCCAGCGAATGGGGGCCTTCAAGTTCCGAGGAGCGTTCAACGCCCTGTCGAAGTTCTCTCCGGAACAGCGCAAGAGCGGCGTCGTGGCATTCTCGTCGGGCAATCACGCTCAGGGCATTGCTCTCTCGGCCCGGATTCTGGGCATTCCGGCAACCATCGTGATGCCGCATGACGCCCCCGCAGCCAAGGTTGCCGCGACGAAAGGCTATGGCGCCAACGTGGTCATCTACGACCGCTACAGCGAAGACCGCGAAGCAATCGGGCGTCGCCTGGCCCAGGAACAGGGGCTTACGCTGATTCCACCGTATGACCACCCGGACGTGCTCGCCGGCCAGGGGACTGCAGCGAAAGAACTGTTCGAGCATGTCGGCAAGCTGGACTACCTGTTCGTACCCTTGGGCGGTGGAGGCCTTCTATCGGGCTCGGCACTTTCGACTCGCGCACTGGCACCGCAATGCGTGCTGTATGGCGTCGAACCGGAAGCCGGCAACGATGGCCAGCAGTCGTTTCGCAGTGGCCAGATCGTTCACATCGATGCGCCAAAGACCATCGCCGACGGAGCGCAAACACAGCATCTCGGCAACTATACGTTCGGCATCATCAAGCGGGACGTGGACGACATCCTCACCGCACCCGACGCAGAACTGGTGAACGCCATGAAGTTCTACGCTTCGCGCATGAAGATGATTGTCGAGCCCACCGGCTGCCTTGGACTGGCTGCGGCACTGAACTTGAAGGACTCCCTCAAGGGCAAGCGTGTCGGCATCATCATCAGCGGCGGCAATATCGACCTTGAACGCTTCTGCTCACTGGTGGCAGGCTAGCGTCGGCTCGCCGTCGTCAAGGCTGAACGGGCCCAGGGCAGCCAGCCATTGGAACGCAACCGCGAGACTCCGGAGACAAACGAAGAACATGTCGACGATGTACGAAAAGCTGGTCGAATTACTTGAGCGAGAGCAAGCCAGGTATCGCGTCATCGAGCATCTCGCCGAAGGACGGTCGGACCTGGTTGCGGCGATTCGCGGGACATCGCCCGGCCAAGGCGCGAAGGCGATGCTCTGCCAGAGCAAAGACGATAGCCAGGCCTGGATTCTCGCCATCCTTCCAGGGGACAGGAAGCTGGACTTCAAGAAGGTCGCTCTGGCGGCCGGCATCAAGAAGGCCACGCTTGCCTCCCCCGACGACGCACAGCGAGAAACAGGCTGCGTCATCGGAGCCATTCCTCCTTTCTCGTTCTCGTCAGCCATCAAGCTGGTTGTCGACCCAGCCCTGGTTGAGAGCGTTGACGAAATCGCCTTCAACGCCGGCCGGCTTGATCGGTCTATCGTCCTGGACTCGGTAGATTACCTGCGCATAGCGCAGCCACTTCTGCATCCCCTATGCGCTTCGCAGGCGTAGCAGCCATTTCGCTCGACCTTGACGACACGTTGTGGCCGTTTCAACCTGCGGTCGAGCGAGCCGAGGCGACTCTTCACGCATGGCTGGTCAAGCATGCGCCCGGAACCGCGCGCATATTGCCAGCGCGGGGGATGCTCGGGAAGCTGCGCAACGACTATGAGCATTCCAGGCCGGACCTGGCCGGCAACTACCGAGCGTTGCGTATCGGTTCCATCGAACTGGCTTTAGCGCTCGCGGGTGAAGACATGGGCCTGGCTGAGGAGGCATATGGTGTCTTCTACTCCGCCCGGCAGAAAGTTGAATTCTTCGAGGATGTCTGGCCGGCATTGACGTGGCTGAGCGCTCGCTTTCCTCTCGTGGCCCTGACTAACGGCAATGCGGACCTCCGGCTGACCGGTGGTGGAGCGTTCTTTCGCGAAACGCTCAGCGCACGCGCGGTGGGAATTGCGAAGCCGCAGGCCGGCATCTTCCACGCGGCCGCGCTAGCAGCTGGCGTCCCAGCGTCCGAACTGCTCCACGTGGGGGACGACTTCCATCTCGACTATCTCGGCGCGCTGAACGCCGGCCTGCAGGCAGCGTGGCTGGTCCGGGATCATCCGAAGGAAACTGCGCCCGGCGAATATGCCCGATATGTCACGATTCGCGACCTGACGGCACTCTGTTGCGCTCTTGGCGGACCAGCCAACTTATAGCGAAGCGACGTAGGCTGCTTGGCCGCACTGCAGGGTAGCCTTCCTTGATGCGGTCCCTGACGCGGAACTCGAGTTGCTCCAACACCGACTGGAACACCGACTGGTTGTTGCGACGCTGCAAACCCCTGACCGATGAGGCTTTTCGCAAGCGTCGCAACAGCTCCACCGTGTGTGTCGCAACAACTGATCAAGTTGCCAGGGCGCCTCCCGGCGCCCGCCGCGCTTATTCCACCGTGACCGACTTGGCCAGGTTGCGCGGCTTGTCGACGTCGGTGCCGCGCGCGCAGGCGGTATGGTAGGCCAGCAACTGCAGCGGCACCACGTGCAGGATGGGCGACAGCGCGCCGTAGTGCTCGGGCATGCGGATCACCTGGATGCCATCGCTCGACTGGATATGGGTGTCGCTGTCGGCAAACACATAGAGGCGGCCGCCGCGTGCGCGCACCTCCTGGATGTTCGACTTCAGCTTCTCCAGCAGCGCGTCATTGGGCGCCACCGTCACCACCGGCATCGCCTCCGTGACCAGCGCCAGCGGACCGTGCTTCAGTTCGCCGGCCGGGTAGGCCTCGGCGTGGATGTAGGAGATCTCCTTGAGCTTGAGCGCGCCTTCCAGGGCGATCGGGTAATGCAGGCCGCGGCCCAGGAACAGCGCGTTCTCGCGGCGCGCGAATTCCTCGGCCCAGGCCATGATCTGCGGCTCCAGCGCCAGCACGCCGTGCAGCGCCACCGGCAGGTGGCGCAGGTTGGCCAGCGCGGCGGCCTCGGCCGGCTCGCCCAGCAGGCCACGCACCTTGGCCAGCGCCAGCGTCAGCATGTACAGCGCGGCCAGCTGGGTGGTGAAGGCCTTGGTCGAGGCCACCCCGATTTCGGTGCCCGCGCGTGTCAGGAAGCGCAGCTCGGTCTCGCGCACCATGGCGCTGGTGCCCACGTTGCAGACCGCCAACGTGTGCTCGTGGCCGAGCGCCTTGGCGTGACGCAGCGCGGCCAGCGTGTCGGCCGTCTCGCCGGACTGCGAGATCACGATCACCAGGGCGCGCGGATTCGGCACCGTCTCGCGGTAGCGGTACTCGCTGGCCACCTCGACCTGGGTCGGGATGCGGGCGATGGATTCCAGCCAGTACTTGGCGGTGCAGCCCGAGTAGTAGCTGGTACCGCAGGCCAGGATCAGCACGCTGTCGACCTGCGCGAAGATCTCGGCGGCGCGTTCGCCGAACAGCTCGGGCCCGATGGCGTCGATGCCCTCCAGGGTATCGCCCAGCGCGCGCGGCTGCTCGAAGATCTCCTTCTGCATGAAGTGGCGGTAGGGCCCGAGCTCGACCGCGGCTGCATGCGCCTGCACCTCGCGCGCCTCGCGCACCACGGCGCGGTCATGCACGTCGTGGATCTTCACGCTGTCGCGCGTCAGCTCCACCACGTCGCCCTCTTCGAGGTAGATCGCGCGATTGGCGGTACCGGCCACCGCCAGCGCGTCCGAGGCAAGGAAGGCCTCGTGCTCGCCCAGCGCCACCACCAGCGGCGAGCCGGCGCGCGCGCCGACCACGCGGTCGGGCTGGTCCTTGGACACCACGGCGATGGCGTAGGCACCGTGCAGGCGCTTGGTGACCGCGCGCACCGAGGCGAACAGGTCGCCGCGCGTGGCGCTGCTGGGATAGCTGTAGGCCTGGTGGATCAGGTGGGCCACCACTTCGGTGTCCGTCTGCGACTCGAAGCCGTAGCCGACCGCGCGCAGCTCTTCGCGCAGCGGCTCATAGTTCTCGATGATGCCGTTGTGCACCAGCGCGATGGTCTCGCCGGAGAAGTGCGGGTGCGCGTTGGCCGTATCCGGCTTGCCGTGCGTGGCCCAGCGCGTGTGCGCCACGCCAACGGTGCCGGCCAGGCCCGAGGCCTGCGTCTGGGCGTCCAGCTCGGCCACCCGCGACACGGTGCGCGCGCGCTCGAGCGCGCCTTCGCGCACCACGGCCACGCCGCAGGAATCATAGCCGCGGTACTCCAGGCGGCGCAGCCCCTCGATCAGGACCGGAACGATGTTGCGCGACGAGATCGCGCCGACGATGCCACACATGTCAGAAACTCCCTGCGGTGCGCCACGTCACGGCGCACGATCTTGGTAAGGATGCCTGGCGGCGGCGCCCCCGGGGCGCGGCCGCCAGGCTTCGGTATTGGACCTTAGGGCTTGGGCAGCTTGACCGGACGCTGCCAGGCGTCCAGGGTCATCTGCTTGGCGCGCGACAGGGTCAGCTTGTCGGCGGGCGCCTCCTTGGTCAGCGTGGTGCCGGCACCGATGGTGGCGCCGCGCCGGATCGTGACCGGGGCCACCAGCTGGGTATCGGAACCGATGAAGACATCGTCCTCGATCACGGTGCGATGCTTGTTGACGCCATCGTAGTTGCAGGTGATGGTGCCGGCGCCGATGTTGACGCGCGAACCCACCGTGGCGTCGCCCACGTAGGCCAGGTGGTTGGCCTTGCTATGGGCGGCGATGCGGCTGTTCTTCACCTCGACGAAGTTGCCGATGTGCACGTCCTCGCCCAGTTCCGCGCCCGGACGCAGGCGCGCGTAGGGGCCGATGCGCCCGGCCGGGCCGACATGCGCCCCTTCCAGGTGGCAGAACGGCTGCAGCCTGGCCCCGGCATCGACCACGCTGTCGCGGATCACACAGTGCGCGCCCACCTGCACACCGTCGCCCAGGTGCACGCGCCCCTCGAACACGCAGCCGACGTCGATCACCACGTCGCGTCCGCAACTCAGTTCGCCCCGCACATCGATGCGGGCCGGGTCGAGCAGCGTGACGCCGGCCTCCAGCAGGCGCTGCGCCAGGTTACGCTGGTGGATGCGCTCCAGCTCGGCGAGCTGCACCTTGCTGTTGACGCCCAGCGTCTCCCACAGCGCGGCCGGCTGCGCCGACACGATCTCTACACCGTCGGCGGCCGCGCGCGCGACCGTATCGGTCAGGTAGTACTCGCCCTGGGCATTGTCGTTGCCCAGGGTGGCCAGCCAGCGCTGCAGATGGCCGGTCGGGCAGACGATGATGCCGGTGTTGATCTCGCCGATGGCGCGCTCGGCCTCGCTGGCGTCCTTCTGCTCGACGATGCGCACGATGCTGCCGGCGGCATCGCGCACGATGCGCCCGTATCCGGTAGGATCGGACATCTCCACCGTGAGGATGCCGAAGCGCTCCGCGCCGGCTGCGGCGACCAGCCCGGCCAGCGCCGCCGGCGTGGTCAGCGGCACGTCGCCATACAGCACCAGGGTGGGCTGGGCCGGGTCGAGCAGCGGCAGCGCCTGCATCACGGCGTGGCCGGTACCGAGCTGCTCGGTCTGCTCGGCAAATGCGACATCGTCCGCCGCCACCGCCGTGCGCACTTGCTGCGCGCCATGGCCGACTACCACGACCAGGCGCGAGGGCGACAGGGAGCGCGCGGTATCGATCACATGGGCCAGCAGGGGCCGGCCGGCCAGCGGGTGCAGTACCTTGGGCAGATCGGAGTGCATCCGCTTGCCTTTGCCCGCGGCGAGAATGACGATATTCACAAGGAGATTCCTAAGTGAGTGAGTCCGAGACGAATTGGAATTCTGTTCTGTGCACTTATCGCAATACCCCCCGCCAGAAGGGACAGGGAATATCTTTTTCATCTCCCGGAAAGCCTTGCCAGGCTTGGGCTGGCGGGCATCCCGGATACATGCGTTTGGTGCGCGGCGATTTTAGCATGGGGCATTCGGGAAGACCCTCGGGTATTGCTGAAATTTACACTCGCGCACATCGGAATCGATCGCTGATTTTCACGATAATCACATTTCTTGCAATGTTCGCGCTGTCGGGCTGCAGCGCGCTCAAGCTCGGCTACCAGCAAGGGGACCGGCTCGCCTACTGGTGGGTCGACCACTACGTGGACGTCAACGATGCGCAGGCAGCGCCCACGCGCGAGGCCATCGCGCGCTTCTTCGCCTGGCACCGCAAGGAACAATTGCCCGAGATCGTCAGCCTGCTGGCGCAGGCCAAGGCGCAGGTGCAGCAGAACGTCGATGTGGCCGGCCTCGCGCGGCTGCAGCAGGACAGCCAGCGGCTGGCGCGCGAAGCCTATGAGCGGGCGCTGCCGGACGTGGCCGACCTGGTGCTGTCGCTGGACACGCGACAGATCGCGCGCATGCAGGCCAAGCTCGCCGAGGGCAATGAAAAGTACCGCAAGAAGTTCCTCGGTGGCGGCGCCGACGATCGCGAGGACGCCCGCTTCGACAAGGTGATGGAGTACGCCAAGCTGATCTACGGGCGCTTCTCGGACACGCAGGAAGCGGCCATCCGCGGGGCCATGGCACCGCTGGTGGCCGGCGCGCAGGCGCGCTACGCCGAGCGCCTGGCACGGCAGCAGGAATGGCTGGCGCTGGTGCGGCGCGCGCAGGCTGAACATCCGCCGCGCGCCCAGCTGATCGCGTGGCTGAAGCGCTACGGCGAGCACTGGCAGACCGCCCCGGACGCTGAACGCGAGAGCCGCCGGCAGGCCTACAACGATGCCGGCCTGGCGCTGGCGGCCACCATCGCCGGCCTGGCCACGCCGGAGCAGCGCCGGCATGCGGTGGAACGCCTGCAGGGATGGATCGACGACGCGCAGGCGCTGCAGCGCGAGGGCGCGCGCGTGGTGCCGCGCCAGGCCGCCAACTGAGCCGCAAACGCGGCCGGCCGAGGGGGAGAAAAGGAGAAGGAAGCGGAAGAGGGAACCGCGAAAGGGGCCGTGCGCCGCTAGCCGGCGACGCGGTCCATGCCGGCTTCCGCCGCCGGCGGCTCCGCTGCCTGCGGCGCCGGGGCCGCCGGGCGCTCGAAGCGCACGAACTCCATGCGGTTGGACTCGACGTTGCCGGTGAAGACCAGCGGCTGCTGGCTGAAGGTGCTGTCGCCGAACAGCGACGCCTCGTCGACCTTGGCCAGGCCGGTGGCCAGGCCATTGAAATCGAACAGGTCCGTATCGGCCAGGTGGGACGGCACCACGTTGCGCAGCGCCGCGAAGATATTGTCGATGCGGCCGGGGTTCTGCCGCTCCCAGTCCTGCAGCATCTCCGCCACCTTCTTGCGCTGCAGGTTTTCCTGCGAGCCGCACAGGTTGCAAGGGATGATGGGGAATTCCATCGCGCGCGCATAGGCCGCGATATCCTTCTCCGGGCAATAGGCCAGCGGACGGATCACGATGTGCTGGCCGTCGTCGGTCGCCAGCTTGGGCGGCATGGACTTCATCTTGCCGCCGAAGAACATGTTCAGGAAGAAGGTCTGGACGATGTCGTCGCGGTGGTGGCCCAGCGCGATCTTGTTGGCCCCCAGTTCCTTGGCCGTGCGGTAGATCACGCCGCGGCGCAGGCGCGAGCACAGCGAGCAGGTGGTCTTGCCCTCCGGCACCTTCTCCTTGACGATGGAATAGGTGTCGGCTTCGACGATCACGTACTCGACGCCGGTCGACTTCAGGTACTCGGGCAGCACATGCTCGGGAAAGCCCGGCTGCTTTTGGTCCAGGTTCATCGCGATCAGCTTGAAGCGGATCGGCGCGCGCTTCTGCAGCGCCATCAGGACCGACAACAGGGTGTAGGAATCCTTGCCGCCCGACAGGCACACCATCACCGTGTCGCCATCCTCGATCATCTTGAAGTCGCCGATGGCGCGGCCGGTCTGCGACTGCAGGAAGGTCTCCAGGCGGTAGAAGTTCTTCGAATGGGTGGCGGTGGTCATGGCGGTAGGAACTCGACGAGCTGGGCCGGGGCGCCAAAAGCGCCCGATACGGCACCCGGCAGCAGGGATCGCCGCCGAACCGCGTATTTTAGCCTGCCGGCGCGGATGGCGCCGGCGGGGCCGCGGCTGCGCGAGCGCAATGGCGCTTCAGGCGCTTCAGGCGCCTGCGCTCTTGATGTGGAAGACTTCCACGCCGACCGAGTCGCAGTCCGGATAGACGTCGGGCTTCTCGGTCGACACCCGCACGGCGCGCACTTTGGGATGCTTGAGCATGGCACGCGCCACGTCGTCGCACAGGGTTTCCTGCAGGTGCACATGGCCCTGGGCCATGCGCTCGGACACCGTGCTGCGCATGAAATCGTAGTCGACCACCTCGTGCAGCTTGTCGTCCTGCGGGGTGCTCTGGGCCAGCGGCACGTAGAGGTCGATATTGATCAGCACGCGCTGTTCGCCTTTCTTCTCGAACTCATGCACGCCGATATTGATCTGGACCTCGTAGTTGCGCAGGAACAGGCGGCGGCAGTCCTGCAGGCTGGGATGGGAAAGGGCGGCGGGCATGGTCATGATGCGATGGAAAGCCTTGGGGAGTGCTGGGGGAAGCGCGGCCGGCGCTGCACGCGCGCGGACGCCAGGGTAACAGGAGAGACGGGCGGCACGACGGCCGCCCGGCGGGTCATTCGGTCAGGAACATCACGTCGCGGGCCAGCGGCATCAGGTGCTGGCCGCCGTCGACGAACAAGGTGGTGCCGGTGACGGCACGTGCCTGCGCCAGGTAGGCCACCGCATCGGCGATGTCCTCCGGCGTGGACGACTGGCCGAGCGGTGTCATACGGTGGGCGCGCTTGAAACCCGGTCCGCTCTGCTCGCCCGACACCAGCGTGATGCCCGGCGCCACGCCGACCACGCGCAGCTTGGGCGCCAGCGCCTGCGCCAGCTGCATGGTGGCCGTCTGCAGGGCCGCCTTGGACAGCGTATAGGACAGGAAGTCCGGGTTCAGGTTGTTCAGCTTCTGGTCGAGCAGGTTGATCACCACGCCGCGCTTGTTGCTGCCGAGCGCCTTGTGCAGCTCGCGCGCCAGCAGCAGCGGCGCAGCCACGTTGGTGCGCATATGCGTATCGAGCGAGCCGTAGGAAAAGCTGGTCGCCACGTCATACTGGAACAGCGAGGCATTGTTGACCAGGCAGGTCGGCACGCCCAGCGCGGCGGTACAGGCGGCGATCAGGCCGGCGGTGGCGGCCTCGTCGGCGAGGTCGGCCTGCAGCACGGCGGCGCGGCGGCCGGCGGCGCGGATCAGCCCGGCCACCTCTTCGGCCTCCTCGCGCGAGCGGTGGCAGTGCACCGCGACGTCCCAGCCGCGCGCGGCCAGTTCCAGCGCGATCGCGCGCCCGAGCCGGCGGGCGCCGCCGGTGACGAGGGCCACGCCCAGGGTGGTGCCGGCGGCGGCGCCGCTGCCGCTCACGGCGGAACGGGAAGTTGAATCTGGCATTGCTACAATCGCGATATGCAGAAAGGCCTTAGTTTACCCCTTCCCCCGGACGATGCGCTGGCCGCGTCGGCGGCCCTGTCCGTGCGCATCGGCGATGCCATCGATGCCGCCGGCGGCTGGCTCGGCTTCGACCGCTATATGTCGATGGCGCTGTACGAGCCCGGCCTGGGCTATTACAGCGGCGGCGCCGCCAAGTTCGGCCGCGACGCGCGCGACGGCAGTGACTTCATCACCGCCCCGGAACTGAGTCCCTTCTTCGCCCGCACGCTGGCGCGCCAGTTCGCTCCGCTGCTGGCCGGCGGGCTGCCCGCGCTGATGGAATTCGGCGCCGGCACGGGCCGGTTGGCGGCCGACCTGCTGCTGGGGCTGGAGGCGGAAGGCGCGCTGCCGGAACGCTATGACATCGTCGAGCTGTCCGGCGAGCTGCGCGCGCGCCAGCAGGCCACGCTGGCCGAGCGCGCGCCGCAGCTGGCCGCGCGCGTACACTGGCTGGACACCCTGCCGGCGCATTTCGACGGCGTGGTGGTCGGCAACGAGGTGCTGGATGCGATGCCGGTGCGCCTGTTCGCGCGCCTGGACGGACGCTGGCACGAGCGTGGCGTGGCACGTCACGCCGACCCCGACGTGCCCGGCTTCGCCTTCTCCGACCGCATGCTGGCGCCGGACGAGGTGGCCCCGCAACTGCTGGCGCTGGCCGGCACGCACGATGTGGTGACCGAGACCCACGCCGAGGCCGAGGGCTTCGTGCGTGCGATCGGCGCCATGCTGTCGCGCGGCGCCGCCTTCTTCGTCGACTATGGCTTCCCGGCGGCCGAGTACTACCACCCGCAGCGCGCCGAAGGCACGCTGATGTGCCACTATCGCCACCACGCCCACCCCGACCCCTTCCTCTATCCCGGCCTGCAGGACATCACCGCGCACGTGAATTTCAGCGGCATCGCCCACGCGGGCGTCGATGCCGGACTGGAAGTGGCCGGCTTCGCCTCGCAGGCGCGCTTCCTGATGAACGCCGGCATCACCGAGCTGCTGATGGCGCTGGACCCGTCCGACGTGAACCGCTTCCTGCCGGCGGCCAACGGCGTGCAGAAGCTGCTGTCCGAGGCCGAGATGGGCGAGCTGTTCAAGGTGATCGCGCTGACGCGCGGGCTGCAGGACCTGCCGGCGGCGCAGCCGCTGGCAGGCTTCGCGCGCGGCGACCGCAGCCACGCGCTCTGAACGGCCACGGACAGGGGGGCGACGAGCCATGCTGCGCTGGACCTTCACCATCTTCCTCAGCGTGGTCGTGCTGTCGGCGGCGCTGCCGTGGCTGCAGAAGCTGGGCATCGGCCGCCTGCCGGGCGACGTGCGCTTCCGCCTGTTCGGCCGCGAGTACGTGCTGCCCTTCGCCTCCACCATCCTGCTGTCGCTGCTGGCGCTGATGCTCGGCCGGCTGCTCTAGGCCGACGACCGACCCGGCTTCCCGCCCTTCCCTTCCTGACCGCGCCCTAAGGCTCCAGGCGCGCCTGCACGGCGGCCACGCGCGCTTCATGCACGCGCTCGCGGATGCGCTCCACGTCGTTGCCGCAGGCACGCGCGATGGCCCCGGCATCGACGCCGGCCGCGGCTTCGCGTGCGGCCGACAGCCGCGCGGCCTGCGGGTAGGCGCGCGTCTCGAAGCCGAGGCGGCCGCGCACGTCGGCCTCGCAGGCCTGCAGTGCCTGGGCGAAGCGCTCCGGCTTGCGCAGCGCATCGCAGCGCTCCAGCAGCCGCACCAGCGCGGCAGCGCCGAAGGTGTCCGAGCGGTGGATGTTGCCATGTTCGCGCGCTACCAGCAGCGCCAGGTCGCGGCAGTCGTTGGGCACGCGCAGGCGCTGGCACACCGCCGTCAGCAGTTCGACGCCGCGCTGCTCGTGGCCGAGATGGCGCGGCAGCACATCCTCGGGCGTGGTGCCCTTGCCCAGGTCATGCGCCAGTGCCGCGAAACGCACCGGCAGCGGTGCGCCCATCGCGGCGGCGGTGTCGATGACCATCATCACATGCACGCCGGTGTCCACCTCGGGATGGTGGTCGGCACGCTGCGGCACGCCCCACAGGCGGTCGAGCTCGGGCAGCAGCCGGGCCAGCGCGCCGCAAGCGCGCAGCACCTCGAACATGCGCGAGGGACGCGTCTCCATCAGCCCCCGCGCCAGCTCCTGCCAGACGCGCTCCGCCACCAGGGCGTCCACCTCGCCGCCGTCGACCATCGCGCGCATCAGCAGCGCGGTCTCCGGCGCCACCTGAAAATCGGCGAAACGCGCGGCGAAGCGGCCGACGCGCAGGATGCGCACGGGATCCTCGACGAAGGCCTCGGACACGTGGCGGAACAGCCGCGCCTCCAGGTCGCGCCGGCCGCCGAACGGGTCGATGACAGGACCGGTGAGCGCGCCGTCCGGGCCCACCTCGCGCGCCATCGCATTGATGGTCAGGTCGCGCCGGACCAGGTCTTCCTCCAGCGTGACGTCGGGCGCGCAGTAGAAATCGAAACCCTTGTAGCCGGCCGCGGTCTTGCGCTCGGTACGCGCCAGCGCATACTCCTCGCGCGTGCGCGGGTGGAGGAAGACCGGGAAATCCTTGCCGACCGGCTTGTAGCCGGCCGCTTCCATCTCGGCCGGCGTGGCGCCGACCACCACGTAGTCGCGGTCCTGGCTGGGGCGTCCCAGCAGGCTGTCGCGGATGGCTCCGCCCACGGCGTAGACCTGCATCGCCAATCCTTCCCGCGCCGCTCAGCCGATGATGATGGCGTCGGCCCGCTCGGGCGCCAGACGATAGGGCTCGTCGGCCACCACGAACTCGCGCTCCGCGCGCGCGCCGGCGATCCATTGCTGCATCGACGGCAGCGCCAGGATGAAATCGGCGTAGGCCTTGGCCGCGTCTGGCAGGTGGATGCCATAGGTGGCGAAGCGGCTCACCACCGGCGCATAGTAGGCGTCGGCCACGGTGAAGTCGCCGAACAGGAACGGGCCGCGCGCCGCATTGCGCTCGCGCAGCTCGCCCCAGATGCGCGCGACGCGCTCCACGTCGCGCTGCACGGCGACGTTCCAGCCGCGCCCGGGCAGCACCGCGGTGGCGTTCATCGGCAGCTGGCTGCGCAGGTTGGCGAAACCGGCATGCATCTCGGCGCAGATGGCGCGCGCATGGGCGCGCTCGGCCGGATCAGCCGGCCACAGCCGCTTCTCGGGCAGGCGCTCGGCCACGTACTCGGAAATGGCCAGCGAGTCCCACACCACCACGCTGCCGTCGATCAGCACCGGCACCTTGGCGGCCGGCGAATAGCGTGCGATCTGCTCGGCCGAGCCCGGCGCGAACAGCGAGACGGGAATCTCCTCGAAGTCGACGCCGGCCTGGCGCAGCAGCAGCCAGGGACGCAGCGACCAGGACGAATAATTCTTGTTGCCGATGACGAGCTTCATCGTGGATTTCCTTGCAGGCGGGGGAGACGGCCGACGCCAAGTGGCGTGGACCTGTCATTCTAGCCAGCCACGCCGGCCGCGCCAAATGAATTGCATTGGCAAGGGCTGTGAATGCCGGTCACATCGCCGGCCGCATCGCCGGCCGCATCGCCGCGCCCGGCCCGCGCCTCAACGGTGCACGCTGCCCCGCCATCCCTGCAGTTCGGCATCGCGCGTGCGCCCTGCCAGCACTTCGGTCATCACCGATTCCAGGCTGGCGGGATGGATGCCCAGCTCCGCCGCCATCGGTGCGCTCAGCACATTGTCCAGGCGCATCGAGTCGAGGTTGTCGCGCGTGACCAGCGGCTGGCCCGGCATGTGCTCGAGCATCGCGGCTTCCACCCGCGCGAGGGCATCGGGCAGGGCCAGCACGGGCCGCGGATGGCCCGAGGCGCGGCCGGCGAAACGCACCAGTTCCTCCAGTGTGTAGACCTGCGGCCCGCCCAGTTCGAAGATGCGGCGGATGGTCGCCTTGCTCGCCACGGCGTTGACCATGGCCTGGGCCAGGTCCTGCACGTAGATGGGCTGGAACCTGGCCTGCGCGCAAGCCAGCGGCACCAGCGGCACGACTTCCTGCATCTGCGCGAACATATTGAGGAAGTGGTCGTCGGGGCCGAACACCACCGAGGGCCGGAAGATGGTCCAGTCGAGATCGCTGTCGCGCACCGCCAGCTCGCCGTCGCCCTTGCTGCGCAGGTACATCGAAGGGCCGGCGCTGTCGGCGCCGAGTGCGCTCGTGTGCAGCAGGCGGCGGACGCCGGTGCGCCCGCACGACGCCAGGATGCGTTCGGGCAACTGGACGTGGGCGGCGGCGAAGGCCGGGCCGTAGGGATCGGCGCGCTCTCCATGCAGCACGCCGGCGAGATTGATGACGATGCCGTCGACACCGAGCCCGCCGATCGCCGCGTCGAGCGCGGCGTCATCGTCCAGCCCCAGCTCGACCACCTCGACCCGCGGCAGCAGCAGCAGGTGCTGGGCATGTTCGACGTCGCGGGTGGCGACCACGATACGTTCCGGCGCGATCGGCGGGGAAGTCAGTGTGCCGGGCTCGAGCGGGGCGCTGGAGGCGCAGGCGACACCCGCCAGCCGCGAGACGAGATGGGTGCCGATGAATCCGGCCCCGCCGATGACGAGTACAGCGCTGGTCTGCATGGCAGGCTCCCTCCATGACGCAGAAACCGGGGGGGCGCCGTCGCCCCGCCCCGCCGGTCCACGCCGCCCGCCGGCCGCTCAGGGCAGGTTGGTGGCGGTGACCGTCGACGGCGCGATCGTGCCCAGCCTGGCCTTGAGCGACTGAGGCCGACCGCTCATCAATGCAGCATAGTACGTCGCATTCGAAAGCACATTCTTGACATAGCCCCGGGTCTCGCTGAACGGGATGGTTTCGGCGAAGATCGCGCCCTCCACCGCCCGCGGCAGGCTGGAGCGCCAGTTCTTGGGCCGTCCCGGACCGGCGTTGTAGCCGGCCGAGGCCAGCGTGTACGAGCTGTCCAGGTCGGTGAAGACCATGTTCAGGTAGTTGGTGCCGAGCACGATGTTGATGTTGGGGTCGCCCATCATCGACGGCGAGAAGTCCGCCATGCCGATCTTGCGCGCGACGTAGCGCGCCGTGGCCGGCATCACCTGCATCAGGCCGTGGGCACCGGCCGACGAGCGTGCGTTCATGATGAAGCGGGACTCCTGCCGGATCAGGCCATAGGCCCAGGCCAGGTCCAGGCCGACGTCATCGGTGGCGCGCTGCATCAGGTCGCGGTAAGGCATCAGGAAACGCAGCGAGAAGTCATGCTCCGCCTGGGTGCGGTCGGCGGTATTGACGGCACGGTCGAGCAGCTCGATGCGGCGCGCGTACTCGGCGGCGGCCAGCAGCTGGCGGTCGGTCATGCCGCGCAGTTCCCAGTTCCATTCGCGGTTGCCTTCGAAGCGCAGGTTCAGGTCGTAGAACTTCTGCGCGCGCAGGAAGCCGGGCCGGGCCCGCATGCTGTCGACGTCGGCGTCGCTGACGGTGGCACGGGGCGGCACCACGGTGCGGTTGCCCAGTTCCTCGTTGGCCAGCTGGCCGTAGAAGTTGAATTGCCCGGCGATCGACTGGAACTGCTGCTGCGCTTCATCGTTGCGCCCGGCCGCCTTCAGCGCGCGGCCGTACCAATAGGTCCAGGCCGGGTCCTTGGCGCGCAGTTCGGGGCGCATCTGCTCGATCGCCTGGCGCACCATGCTCCAGTCGCCCTGGCGCAGCGCAGCGCGCACGCGCCATTCCTGGGTATCGTCCGACAGCCACTGGTTGCCGCCCAGCGACAGCTGGCGACGGTAGTAGTCGACCGCCTCGGGCATCAGCTTCTTGGCGGCGAACTGGCCGACCACGCCCCAGGCCGCGCCCAGCTGCTCGGGCGACAGTCCCGCGCCGCTGGCGGCGAGATAGGCCGCCGCCTGGCGCGGATCGTTGCGCGCCATCTTGACCACCATGGCCAGCGTATCGCCATCGGCACCCGGCGCGGGCAGCGTGGCGGCGATCTTGCCGGCCAGGGTCACGTAGTTCTGCTCGAGCGCCAGGCGCGCCTGGTAGGCCACGTCCGCGGCCGACATCTGCCGGCCCTGGGCCAGGGTGCCGATCAGGTCGACGCAACCCTCGCCGTAGTAGCGCGGGTCGGTCAGCGTGCTGCGTGCCTGGGCCGACACGTCCTGGCCCTTGAGCACGCGCGAGAGCAGCGCGTAGCACTCGACCTGGGTGTCGTCCTTCAGCACGAACTTCGGGTACTCGGCGTCGAAACCGTTCCAGTCGTGGCGCTTGCCCAGCACCAGCAGCCAGTCGTTGCGCATGCGGTCGGCGATGGCATCGCCCTGGTAGCGCTGCAGGAAGGCCCGCACCTGGTCGTCGGGCGCGTCCACGCGCGCCAGGCCGCTGGCATCGAACAGCTGCGGCTTGATGCGGAAATACTCGACGTAGGAGGGAATGGGGTAGTCGACCAGGGTGGCCGACAAGGCATTGGCGCGGTCGGCGTCATTCTTGCGCGCGGCCTCGCGCAGCGCGGTGAAGGCATCGTCCGGATTGCCGGGGATGACCGCCGCCTGGGGCTGCGGCCGCTTCTGGGCGAATGCCGAGCCGGCAAGCAGCATGCAAGACAGCGCCACGCAGGCGACCCGTCCGGCACGCTGCAGATATACTCCCTTGAGCATTCTTGACATCCTTGTTGATGTGGTTGACGGCGCGACGGCACATAGCACTTGCGGCCGTCGCGCCCATGTTCGGTAGATTGCAGACATTATCCCACGCCATGCCCGCGCAACACGACGCGATTTCCGCCGCGCCGGCCGAATCCTCCGCACCCTCCGGCACCGACCGCGCCGCCCTGCGCCGCCGCCTGCTGGCGCTGCGCGAGACCCTGCCGCAGCGTGCGCAAGCCGATGCGCGCATCGAGGCCGCCCTGGCGGCCCTGCTGGCGCGCCTGCCGGTGCGCTGCCTCGGCTTCTACTGGCCCATCCAGCACGAGTTCGACGCGCGCGCGCTGCTGGCGCGCTGGCTGGCGGAGGCTCCCGGCCGCGAGGCCGCGCTGCCGGTGGTCAGCGCGCCGGGCGCGCCGCTCGACTTCCACCTGTGGGAACCCGCCACGCCGATGCGCAGCGGGCGCTACGGCATCCCCGTGCCCGACGGCAGCGCGCCGGCGACGCCCGACGCGCTGCTGATACCGTGTGTCGGCTTCAGCGACGGAAAGTTCCGCCTCGGCTATGGCGGCGGCTTCTACGACCGCACGCTGGCGGCGGCCGCGCCACGGCCGCTCGCCATCGGCATCGGCTTCGATGCCTGCCGCGTGGTGCTGCCACCACAGGCGCACGACCTGCCGATGGACTGGATCGTCAGCGAGAGCGGGGCGTTCTAGGCGTTCGGGACGTTCAAGGCGGCCTCGCCGTCGCCCGCGCCCGCCAGCAGTTCGTCGACCAGCGCCCGCATGTGGCGCCAGTGCGAGCCCTCCCAGAAGACGCGCCGGCAATGCGGACAGGTCACGAAGCGCTCATGGCGCGCCAGCACCGCCGACGGCACGCGCCCGTCCGCCTCGGCGCGCGGCAGCGGCGCCAGCGGCACGTTGCAGTCCAGGCATAGCGCGAAGGGGCGCGCGCTGCGCGCGAGGTCGAGCCGCGCGAAGATCTCGCGCACCTGCTGTGCCGGCTTGAGCGTGCGCACGTAGCAGCCATGGTCGATGCCGCGGCGCTTGAGCAGTTCGCGGTCGCGCGTCAGCACCACGCGGTTCTCGCTGGCGGCCAGGCGGGCGATCTCGCGGTCCTCGAAGTGGTTGTCATAGAGCGTGTCGAAGCCGGTCATGCGCAGCAGGTGGGCCAGCCCGCCGAGGTGGGCATCGGCGACGAAGCGCAGCACCCGCAGCGGGCGCTCACGCACGCGCAGCAGCGGCGTGATATCGAGGCGCTCGAAGGTCGGATAGACCGACACGCGGTCGCCGTCGGCCAGCCGGCGCGAAAAGTCGGACGACACACCGTTCACCAGCACCAGCTCGACCTCGGTATGGGGCACGCCCAGCGCCTCGATCATGTGCTTGACGGTGGCGGCGCGCGCGCAGGCGCAGCCGATCTCCCGGCCGCGCTGGTCCGGCGGCAGGAAGTCGTTCAGTTCTTCGTAGAAGCGGAAGGTGGCGTACGCCATCGGGCTTTCCGTCTCGTCACGGCCGTTCGCGCAGTATGGCACCGCCGCAACACAATGTCTGCATCGACCAGACATCCGTTCACGACGCTGCCATATTTCTCCGGCACCCTCCCGGTCTGTCTCAAACAGGGAGAACACAACCATGAGAAGGATTTCCGTCATCGCGGCGGCAGTGATGTCGGTCGCGCTCGCATCGTGCGGCGGCGACGACAACAGCAACCCGACCACGCAGGGGTCGACCGAGAAGCCCCAGGCCAGCACGCCACCGACCAAGAACGTCGTCTTCTTCCTCGGCGACGGCATGGGCATGACCACCATGACCGCCGCGCGCATCTACAAGGTGGGCGAGGACGGTGACCTGACCATGGACACGCTGCCCGAGAGCGGCTTCGTGCGGACCTACTCCAACAACGCCCAGGTCACCGACAGCGCGCCGTCGATGGCGGCCTACATGACCGGCGTCAAGATGAACAACGAAGTCATCTCGATGACGCCGGAGACGAGCGCCTTCGACGCCAACGGCAAGGACTACCTGTCCGGCGCCGACAGCACCTGCCCGTCGAGCGGCAACGGCAAGAGCGTACCGACTCTTCTTGAACAAATGAAGGCAGCCGGCTACGGCACCGGCGTGGTCACCACCACCCGTATCACGCACGCCACGCCGGCGGCCACCTACGCCCACATCTGCCACCGCGACGGCGAGAACACCATCGCCGCCCAGCTGGTGCCGAAGGGCGCGGGCTTCAACGGCGCGCTGGGCGACGGCGTCGACGTAGTCTTCGGCGGCGGCCGCAAGCACTTCCAGAACAAGGCCGCGGGTGGTGCCCGCACCGACAACCGTGACCTCGTCGCCGAGTTCAAGGCCGCCGGCTACACCTATGCGGCCAACAAGTCGGACTTCGACAAGATCGGCAGCAGCGCCGCCAAGGTGGTGGGCCTGTTCAACTCGAGCCACATGGCTTACGACCTGGACCGCGACCCGGCTGCCGAGCCGAGCCTGGCCGAGATGACCGGCAAGGCCATCGACGTGCTGGCCGCCAAGAAGAAGGGCTTCTTCCTGATGGTGGAAGGCGGCCGCATCGACCATGCGCTGCACGAGACCACCGCGCGCAAGGCGCTGCAGGACACCGTCGCCTTCGACAACGCGATCAAGGCGGCCATCGACAAGCTCAACGTGATCGACCCGGGCCTGAAGAACACCCTGATCGTGGTCACCGCCGACCATGACCACACCCTGGTCCTGAACGGCTACGCCAAGCGCACCGGCCCGACCACCGACAGCAACCCGGGCGTGCTCGGCCTGGTGAAGAACTACGTCACCGGCATCGCGAACCCCGACAGCAGCGGTAACCCCTTCACCATCATCGGCTTCGGCAACGGCGAGAACCGCCCGGCGACGCGCACCGCGCTGACCGACGCCGCCGTGTTCGACAAGGCCTACCACCAGGAGGCCGTGATCCCGATGGCGACGGGCGGCGAGACCCACGGCGGCACCGATGTCTTCATCGGCGCCATGGGCAATGGCGCGGCCAGCTTCTCCGGTGTGATGGACAACACCGATGTGTTCGGCCTGATCAAGAAAACGATCGGACTCTAAGCCAACCCGCCACCATTGCACACGGAATAACACCATGAACACCACGATCCGTACCAGCCTGCTGGCGGCTGCCGCCGGCGCCTGCCTGAGCCTGCCCGCGCAAGCGGCCGGCGAGGCCAAGAACGTCATCTTCTTCCTGGGCGACGGCATGGGCCCGACCACCGTCACCGCCTCGCGCATCTACAAGTACGGCGAGACCGGCAGGCTCAACATGGAGTCGCTCAAGCGCACCGCGCGCATCAAGACGTTCTCCAACGACGCGCAGACCACCGACAGCGCGCCCTCGATGGCGGCCTACATGACCGGCGTCAAGATGAACAACGAAGTGCTGTCGATGTCGTCCGATACCAAGGCGGTGGCACCCGGCCTTGATGTCAACAACAACAAGACCATCAACAACTGCCTGCCCTCCAACGGCAAGTCGGTGCCCACGCTGCTGGAACTGGCCAAGGCGCGCGGCAAGGCGGTCGGCGCCATCACCACCACCGAGCTGACGCATGCCACCCCGGCGGCGACCTACTCGCACATCTGCCACCGCGACGCGCAATATGACATCGCCGCACAGGCGGTGCCGGGCGGCGCCGGCTTCAACGCGGCGCTGCTCGACGGCGTCGACGTGCTGATGGGCGGCGGCCGCAACCACTGGACGCCGTACGACGCCACCACCAACAAGCGCGGCCGCGCCGACGGGCGCAACCTGCTGACCGAACTGCAGGCCAAGGGCTACACCGTGCTGTCGACCCGCAACGAGATGATGCAGGCCAGCGGCGGCAAGCTGGTCGGCCTGTTCAGCTCGAACAGCCACCTCGAGTACGAGATCGACCGCGTGGCCGGCAAGGGCGAAGGCGCGACCCAGCCCAGCCTGGCCGACATGACCGCCAAGGCGATCGAGACGCTGTCGAAGAACGGCAACGGCTACTTCCTGATGGTCGAGGGCGGCCGCATCGACCACGCGCTGCACGGCACCAATGCCAAGCGCGCGCTGGAAGACACCATCGCCTTCGACGACGCCATCAAGCGCGCGCTGTCCATGGTGGACCTGTCGAACACGCTGGTCGTGGTCACCGCCGACCACGACCACACCATGACCATCAACGGCTACTCGCACCGCGGCAACCCGATCCTGGGCACGGTCACCGACATCAAGACCAAGCAGACCGCGCTGGCAGCGGACGGTATGCCCTACACCACCCTGGTATTCGGCAACGGCGGCACGCCGCGCAAGCCCACGCGAGACAATCCCGCGCTGGTGGACACCACCGCCAACGACTACCTGCAGGAAGTCGGCGTGAACATGGGCTCGCCCGGCTCGGAAACGCACGGCGGCGGCGACGTGATGCTGTTCTCCTCCGGCCCGGGCAGCGCCCCGCTGAAGGGCACGCTGGACAACACCAAGGTGTTCGGCGTGGTCAAGTCGGCCCTGGGCCTCTGATCCCGTCCTCGATGCCGGCCGGGCGGCTCGTGCCCGGCCGGGCTTGCGCGCGCCGGCCCAGCCGGCGCGCGCCTTTTCACTGCCTCACCCCAGTTGCACGGAATTGATGATGATGAAGCAAGCGATCCGCTCCCTGGCCCGCCTGGCCCCGCACGCGACGCTGGCGCTGGCCGCCGCCGGCGCCGTGGCGGCGCCCGCCGACCAATCCAAGCCGCTCGCGCTGCGCGTGCAGCACGAACTGTCCTCGCTGGGCAGCGACGGCGTGCAGCGCGACGTCTCCTTCAGCGAGCGCGTCTACCGCACCGCCGACACGGTGTGGATCGAGCGCGAGCTGCCGCACGGCGCGCACGACGAGGCCGAGCATGCCAAGGGCGACAAGGGCCACAAGCATATGGACGTGTCCGCCGCGGCGCGCTGGATCGAGCGCAAGCCGGACGGCAAGCTGCTGGTGCGCCTGGTCAACGACCACCAGCGCAAGACCTTGGCCGTGGGCAGCGCCGAATACGGCAATATCGGCTTCGACGGCTCCTGGGCCACCGCCAGCCACCTGCTCGATCCGGCCGCGCTGAAGACCATGAAGGCGAGCGGTCCGGTGCGCGACGGCGTGCAGGAATACCGCGCCCGGCGCGGCGACGAACAGGTGACGGTGCAGTGGGACGTGGCCGGCCAGTACCCGCGCCTGGTGCAGACGCGCAATGCCAGCGGCACGCAGAAGAAGGTCACGCGCGTGAGCGCGCTGGCACTGCCCAGGACCGTGCCGTGGAACAAGGCCCAGGGCTACGCGCAGGGCGAGTACGCCGACCTGCTGGACTGAGCCGGAGCACGCGCGCCGAATCCCGCCGGGCGCCGCTCAGCGCCGCTCAGCGCCGCTTGGCATTCTCCATGCGCAGCGCCGCCTCCACCGCCATGCGCGCCCACGGCGTCATCTCGGCGGCCGAATCGAGGCAGGCGGGCGGCAGGCTCAGGTAGTGGCGCAGCGCGACCTCGCGCGCGGCGGTCTGGTAGCGGAAGGGTTCGCTGCCGGCCGCGGCGAAGCGCGGCGCGGTCTCGTCGTCGGCCTTCAGGTAGCAACGCCCGCCGGCCACCAGCGCGAACATCAGGCCATCGTAGAACAGCCCGTGCCCGCCGAACATGCGGCGCGCGCTGAGCGGGCCGACGCGCGCCGCCAGCGGCGCCATCAGGTCGAGCAGGTGCTCGACGAACGGGTCCGGTCGGCGCATGCCCTTGCCGGCGGCCATGGCGGCGGCTTCGCGTTCAGAGCTTCAGGCGCTGCCAGATCGCCTTGGTGGCGCCGGCCGCGTTGAGGGTGTAGAAGTGCAGGCCCGGCACGCCGGCGGCGAGCAGGCGCTCGCACAGCGCGGTGACCACGTCGAGGCCGAAGGCACGGATCGACTCGCGGTCGTCGCCGAAGCTCTCGAGGCGCTTGGCCACCCAGCGCGGCACTTCGGCACCGCACATCTCCGAGAAGCGCATCAGCTGCGAGTAGTTGGTGATCGGCATGATGCCCGGCACGATCGGCACCTCCACGCCCTGCGCACGCGCGTCGTCGACGAAGCGGAAATAGGCGTCCGCGTTGTAGAAGTACTGGGTGATGGCCGAATCGGCGCCAGCCTTGACCTTGCGCACGAAGTTGTCCAGGTCGTGGCGCGGCGACTTCGCCTGCGGATGATATTCCGGGTAGGCCGCCACCTCGATGTGGAACCAGTCGCCGGTCTCGGCGCGGATGAACTCCACCAGCTCGTTGGCATAGCGGAATTCGCCGATCTCGCCCATGCCCGAGGGCATGTCGCCGCGCAGGGCGACGATATGGCGGATGCCGCCGGCACGGTAGGCCTCCAGGATGGCGCGGATGCTCTCGCGCGACGAGCCCACGCACGACAGGTGGGGCGCGGCCTCGGTGCCCTCGCGCTGGATCTCCAGCACGGTATCGAGCGTGCCCTGCTGCGTGGTGCCGCCGGCACCGAAGGTCACGGAGATGTACTTGGGCTGGAGCGGCGCGAGCTGCGCGCGCGTATTGCGCAGTTTCTCCAGCCCTTCCGCCGTCTTGGGCGGGAAGAATTCGAAGCTGTAGTAGCGGTCTTGCATGATGGTGGCGCGCCGCCTTTGGCGCGGCGCGCGGATAGGTTCCGGACCGGGGCGCGTGGCTTCAGTAGCCGCGGCGTTCGCCCAGCAGCAGGCTGGCGAGCAGCCAGGAGATCACGCTGTAGAGGATCGAGCCGAGCAGCGCCGAGCCGAAGCCCTCGACCACGAAGCCCGACAGCAGCCGGCCGACGAACAGGAACAGCAGCGCGTTGATGACGAAGATGAACAGTCCCAGCGTCAGCAGCGTGACCGGCAGCGTCAGGATCACCAGCACCGGCCGGATCAGCGCATTGACCAGGCCCAGCACCAGCGCCGCCAGCATCGCCGAGCCGAAGCTGCGGATATAGATCGACGGCACCAGGTAGGGCAGGACGAACAGCGCGACGGCGTTGATGACCCAGACGACAAGCAATCTCATGGCGGCTCCTTGATTCGGGTTTCCCAGTCCCTCCGCGGCCGGGCGCGGCAGCGGAGAGGGCATCGGGGAGACGGCGGGCGCTGCAGGGCGGACGCATCCGCCGCGCGGCAGCACCTGCCCGCTCCCCCGCCCGCTGCCGCAGGCGCGGCAGCGGGGCGTGCGGCTGGCACGGATCCATGGCGGATCCGTGGCGGATCAGTCGATCAGTAGCGGTAGTGGTCGGCCTTGTACGGGCCTTCCTTCTTGACGCCGATGTAGGCCGCCTGCTGCTCGGTCAGCTCGGTCAGCTGCGCGTTCAGCTTCTTCAGCTGCAGGCGCGCCACCTTCTCGTCCAGGTGCTTGGGCAGCGTGTAGACACCGACCGGGTACTTGCCGCTGTCGCGCTCCAGCCACAGTTCGATCTGGGCGATGGTCTGGTTGGCGAAGGAGCTGCTCATCACGTAGGACGGGTGGCCGGTGGCGCAGCCCAGGTTCACCAGGCGGCCCTTGGCCAGGATGATCAGCTTCTTGCTCGGCTTGTCACCGACCGCGGGGAACACCACGTGGTCGACCTGGGGCTTGATCTCGTCCCACTGGTACTTCTCGATCGAGGCGATGTCGATCTCGTTGTCGAAGTGGCCGATATTGCAGACGATGGCCTGGTCCTTCATCTTGGCCATGTGCTCATGCGTGATCACGTGGTAGTTGCCGGTGCAGGTGACGAAGATATCGCCATGCTCGGCCGCGTAGTCCATGGTCACCACGCGATAGCCTTCCATCGCCGCCTGCAGCGCGCAGATCGGGTCGATCTCGGTCACCCAGACCTGGGCCGAGAGCGCGCGCAGCGCCTGTGCGCTGCCCTTGCCCACGTCGCCGTAGCCGGCCACCACCGCGACCTTGCCGGCGATCATCACGTCGGTGGCGCGCTTGATGCCGTCCACCAGCGATTCGCGGCAGCCATACAGGTTGTCGAACTTGCTCTTGGTCACCGAGTCGTTGACGTTGATGGCCGGGAAGCGCAGTTCACCCTTCTGCGCCATCTGGTACAGGCGGTGCACACCGGTGGTGGTTTCCTCGGTCACGCCGCGGATGGCGGCCAGGTTGCGGCTGTACCACGACGGGTCCTGGGCCAGCTTTTCCTTGATCGCGGCGAACAGGAAGGTCTCTTCCTCGCTGCCCGGCTTGGCGATCAGCGAAGCGTCCTGCTCGGCGCGCGCGCCCAGGTGCAGCAGCAGCGTGGCATCGCCGCCGTCGTCCAGGATCATGTTCGGGGTGCCGCCGTCGGCCCAGTCGAAGATGCGGTGGGTGAAGTCCCAGTACTCTTTCAGCGACTCGCCCTTGAAGGCGAACACCGGCGTGCCGCCCGCGGCGATCGCGGCGGCGGCGTGGTCCTGGGTCGAGAAGATGTTGCAGGAAGCCCAGCGCACATCGGCGCCGAGTGCCTTCAGCGTCTCGATCAGCACCGCGGTCTGGATGGTCATGTGCAGCGAACCGGCGATGCGCGCGCCCTTGAGCGGCTGGCTGGCGGCGAATTCATCGCGGATGGCCATCAGGCCCGGCATTTCGGTCTCGGCGATGGCGATTTCCTTGCGGCCCCAGCCGGCCAGGCCAAGGTCGGCCACCACGTAATCTTGCTTGAGTTCGGTCACAGCGTTCATGTATCACTCCGGTGAAGAGTGGCGACGGTGACGAGTGCGGGAAAGGCGGCACGGCGCGGAATGCAGCGCGTGCGCATGGGTCGACTCGCCTCCGTGCAGACCACGGATCAGCGAGCGCCGTTGAAGACAGTCCGAGCCTGGCGGAAGCGCCCAATCCTGGCGGCGGGCCTGAAAGGGAAGTATCAGGCCGGCACCGGGGAAAGGAGGCGGATCCGTTGCAACGCTCCTCGGAGTGGCGCTATTGTAGCGTGCCCGGCGGCCGTGCGCACCGCCGGGATCCGATTTCTTTGCTGGCATCCGCCAGCCCTTGCCTGCCGCCGCACGCACGCCCGACATGAATCCGACGCCACCTCGCCCCCTCTCGCCACCCCGCGCCCTGACCATCGCCGGCTCCGACTCCGGCGGCGGCGCCGGCATCCAGGCCGACCTCAAGACCTTCGCCGCGCTCGGCTGCTACGGCATGAGCGCGATCACCGCGATCACCGCGCAGAACACGCTCGGCGTAAGCGGCGTGCATGCCATCCCGCCGGCCATGGTGGCCGCGCAGATCGATGCGGTGGCTGGAGATATCGGCGTCGATGCGGCCAAGACAGGCATGCTGGGCAGCGCGGGCATCGTGGAGGCCGTGGCCGCGGCGGTGGACCGGCACGGTATCGGCAAGCTGGTGGTGGACCCGGTGATGATCGCCACCTCGGGCGCCACGCTGTCCGACGACGCCACCGCCGAGGCCATGGTGCGCGAGCTGTTCCCGCGCGCCATGCTGGTCACCCCGAACCTGCCCGAAGCCTCCCACCTGCTGGGCCGGCGCATCGCGCATCGCGCCGAGATGGAAGCCGCCGCGCGCGAACTGCTGGCGATGGGCTGCCGCGCCGTGCTGCTCAAGGGCGGTCACCTCGAGGACGGCGCCGAGAACCAAGGACTGGACGACCTGCTGATGCATGCCGACGGCCGTGTGCGCGTCTTCACCCACCCGCGCATCGCCACCCGCAACCTGCACGGCACCGGCTGCACGCTGGCTGCCGCGGTGACGGCGCAGCTCGCGCGCGGCCAGGCACTGGAAGACGCCGTGGCCGGCGGCCTGGACTTCGTCGCCCAGGCCATCGCCGCCGGCGCCGGGCTGCGGCTCGGCGCCGGCAACGGCCCGCTCAACCACGGCTTCGCCCCGCGCACGCTCGGCTGAGCCCTATCTTTTTTGCACGGAACATCGCATGCAGACCCTGACCGACATCGACCTGCGCCATGACCCCGAGGCCGCGCACTACGTCAAGCACGAAGTGGTGACGGTGGCCTTCGCCACCGCGCCCGGAGAACTGATCAGCCGCGAAGGCCCCAACCGCTACCGCCCGGGCGACGCCATCGTCGCCAGTGCCGGCGGCGACCGCTGGTGCGTCTCGCGCGAACGCTTCGACGCCCGCTATGAGGCCGTGCCGCCGCTGGCGCACGGCGAGGACGGCGCCTACCGCAACCAACCGATCCCGGTGCTGGCCAAGGCCATGAACGCCCCCTTCGCCATCGCGCGCAGCGCCGGCGGCGACGTGCTGACGGGCAAGGCCGGCGACTGGCTGATGCAGTACGCGCCGGGAGACTACGGCATCACGGAGCGGGTGCGTTTCGAGCAGGTGTACCGACGGTACGTCAAGGCCGGCTGAAGCGGCGGGGAAGAGGGATCTGCCGGCCTCGCCCGCAGACAGGATCGGCGAGGCCTGTGCTGGCTATGCGACCCGCCACGGGTGGCCGGCGCCAGCCCCCACCCCCGGCCCCTCTCCCGCAAGTGGGAGAGGGGGGCCAACCGGCGCGGCGCGAATGCCATCGCGCTGGACGAAGCCGACGAGATGCGCCAACACCAATCGCCAAGCACACGGTCTTGGCTCCCTCTCCCCGCATGGGGGGAAGCGGGGGTGAGGGGTGGTCTAGCAAGGCGCCACATCCAGCGAAGCCCTCGGTGTGATCCAGCACACGAGCCCAACACCGGAACCAACGGTGTGATCGAGCACGCGGGCACGAGAACCAAGCCTGCCCCCGTTCAATCCCCGCCGCTGGACAGCGGCACCAGCTTGAACGCTGCCCGCGCCACGCACACCACATTGCCGGCGGCGTCCTTCACCTCGCCCTCACAGAAAGCGATGCGCGCGCCGCGGCGGATGCAGCGTGCCTCCAGCGTCAGCTCACCACGCGCCGCCGCAAGGAAATGGGTGGACATGTCGATGGTGATGACACCGGTCTCCAGCGGCGCGTGGGAGCGCGCGGCACCGCTGAGCGTGAAGTCGAGCGTGGCCATCAGCGTGCCGCCATGCACGTCGCCACGGCTGTTCACCAGCGCTGGATGCGCCGGCAGGCGCGTATGGCACAGGCCCTCCTCCATGCGGACCGGCTGCAGGCCGAAATAGCGCATCAGCGGAACGTCGATGCCGAAGTAGGGCTTGTCGGAGGTGCCCGGCGCTGCCGGCACGATCTCGGGGAGGGTGTAGGAACTCATCTGCATGGCTGGCTTGGCTTGCCTGGGACACGGGCGCGCCGTCCCGCGCGGGACGGCGTCGCAGCGCGCCTGGCGCCTTACTCGATCTCCACCACCGGCTGGCCCTCGGCGACGGCGTCGCCGGGCTGCACCAGGGTGGCCTTGACGACGCCCCCGGACTCGGCCTCGAGCGGGATTTCCATCTTCATGGACTCGATGACCATCAGGACGTCGCCGGCCGCAATGGTAGCGCCTGCGGCGATGGCGATGGAGGAAACATGGCCGCTGACGGCGGCTTCGAACTGGGACACTCGGGACATCAGGCCTCTCTTGGTGGAATTGGGGGCTGAGCGGCGTCGTGCTGCGCGTGCCTGCGCTGGGCCAGCGGCTGGAGGACATCCCCGCCCTGCTGCAGCACTTCGTGCGTGCCTGATGCGAGCGCAACCAGGTGCCGGTGCCGGAAATCGCGCCCGACGTGGCGCGCCACCTGGCGACGCGGCGCTGGCCCGGCAACTTGCGCCAGCTGCGCCAGAAGATCGAGGAGGCGCTGGTGTTCTGCGACGGCCACCGGCTGCGCGTGGCGGATTTCGCGCGCGGCGAGGGAAGCCTGGCCGCCGTACTGGCCGAAACACCGCCGGCCGGCCTGGCGCCCGCCACCGCCCAGGTCGCCACCGCCCTGGACGCACCGGCGCCCGTGGACGCCCCGCCCACGCCGCAGGCCGACGCGCCGCTGCGCGCGCTGGCCCACGAAGCCGTGCTGCAGGCCATCACGCGGCATGGCGGCAACAAGAAGCAGGCCGCCCACGCACTCGGCATCCCGCGCTCCCACCTGTACCAGATCCTGGCGCGCGGCGAGCGCGCCTGAAGCGGCTGCCGCGCGGCGCCGCGGCCCGCCCCGTCAGTCCGCGACCGCGTCCAGCGGCAGCCGCATCGCCACGCGCCGGCGCAGACCGAGTGCGGCCTCGCCCGCGAGCGCCGCCGACAAGTGCGGGCACAGCGCCGCCGGTGCCAGCGCGACGAAGCCCAGCCTCGCATAGAACGGCGCGTTCCAGGGCAGGTGCGAGAAGGTGGTCAGCCCAAGCGACACCAGCCCCTGCGCGCGCGCCCACTGCACCACCGCCGCCACCAGCGCGCGGCCGATGCCGCGGCGGGCGTGCGCCGGATGGACGTCCATCTCGTCGAGGAAGGCCTGCGCGCCGGACCGGCTCGCCAGCGCGAAACCGGCCACCGTGCCGTCGCCGGCCTGCGCCACCCACAAGCGGCCCTGCCGCTGGGCATCGCACAGGTCCTGCGCGGGCAAGGTCTGCGCGCGCAGCGCGGGCGGCAGGTCATCGGCAGGAAACAGCGCAGCGGCGGCACGCTCGATGGACGGCAAGGCGGCGAGGTCGTCGATGGCGGCGAGGCGGACCTGGTAGGGCATGGGAAGACAGGGATGAGGCCGGGATGAGGCCAGGATGAGGCCGGGTCGAAACCGATGGCGTGAGCCAGGCCGCCACGGCCTGCCGGCGCCTGCCCTCACCCCCGGCGGGAGAGGGGAGCGAACCGGCGCGAAGCGAATCTCGTCGCGCCGGGCGAAGCCATCCGGATGCGCCCAAGCCGATCGGGAGAGCCAACACGCGCACCCGCGCCGCTCGACAGAACCAACAGGTGTTCCCCCTCTCCCCTCACGGGGAGAGGGCCTGGGAGAGGGGTGGGCTAACAAGGCGCCACGCCCAAACGAAGCCAGCGGTGTGGCCCAACACGCAAGCACAGAATCAAAGCCAACGGTATGGCCCGCCCCCCCCGCGATGCCAGCCATGCCGGCCAGCGCCAGTCCCCGCCCTACCCCGCCGGGAACATCCCCTTCAGGTTTGCCACCGCGGCCGGCACATCGGCCGCCTCGGTGATCGCGCGCACCACGGCCGCGCTGCCGACGCCCGTCGCCAGCACCTGCGGCAGGCGCGCGGCATCCACACCGCCGATGCCGACCAGCGAGGGCACCACCGGCTGCATCAGGCGCACATAGGCCTGGAAACGGCCCAGGCCCTGCGGCGCGGTGGGCATGACCTTGGTGGTGGTGGGGAAGATCGCGCCCAGCGCCAGGTAGCTCGGCCGCAGCGTCGCTACGCGCAGCATCTCGGCGTAGCCGTGGGTGGACACCCCCAGGTGCAGGCCGCTGGCGCGCAGGGCGTAGAGGTCGGCCTCGTCGAGGTCTTCCTGGCCGAGGTGGATGCCGTAGATTCCGCTGCGCGCGCTGTCGTTGCCGTGCGCGGCATGCCAGGCGACGGCGATGCGCCAGTGGTCGTTGATGAACAGCCGCGAGGCGGAGCCGCGCGCGGCCAGCGCGGCGCGCTCGACTTCGCGCTGCACCGCCTGGGCGTCGTCCGACTTGAAGCGCAGCTGCACGGTCGGCACCGCCAGGGCGACCAGGCGCTCGATCCAGTCGGCGTCGGGCACCACCGCGTACAGCCCCAGGGCGGGGCACGGCGGGAAGGCGGGCGGCAACTGGTCGGGCGCGGCCAGCGCGGGATGGCGCACCTGCGGGAAGCGCGCGAAGGCATCCGGCCAGTCCAGCGTGCCGGTACGCCAGGCTCGCGCCAGGCAAAGCGCGTCATGGGCGGGGAAATGCATCTGCAGGCAGGCCAGCAGCACGGCGACGAAGCCGGGGCCATGCGGCGCGTCACTATCCGCGCCAGCGCCCAGCACCCAGGTGCCCATCGGCGAATGCACGGTGTCGATCCACTGTCCGCCCTCGCGCTCGCTGCAGATCAGCACCGCGCCGGCTGCCGCCACGCGGGCGATCACCGGCGGCTCGGCCTCGCCATCGGCCAGCAGCACGTCATGGTCCTGCAGCAGCGCGGGCGCATCCTGCAGGCGCCAGGCGCGCCAGGCCTGGTCGGCGGCGCCGAAGGTGGCGCCGTGGCGCGCCAGCAGCTGCTGGCGCAATGCGGCGTCGCACGCCGCCTGCACGCCGTGCGCGCTCATGCCGCGCCCCCCGTGCCGGTGGCATGCCAGAACGGCATGCCGACCACCGGCGTGCTGGCCTGCGCGATCTCGCGCTCCGGCATCGGACCGGCCAGGTAGGCAGTGCGGCCCGCGGCCACCGCCAGAGCGAACGCGCGCGCCATCTCCACCGGATAGGCCGCCTGCGCGACCGCCGTATTCAGCAGCACGCCGTCATAGCCCCATTCGAGCACCTGGGCCGCATGCGAAGGCAGGCCCAGGCCGGCATCGACGATCAGCGGCGTATCGGGCAGGCGCTCGCGCAGCACGCGCATCGCATGCGGGTTGACCGCGCCTTTGCCGGTGCCGATGGGTGCGGCCCAGGGCATCAGCGCCTGGCAGCCGACGTCGAGCAGGCGGCGGCACAGCACCAGGTCTTCGGTGCAATAGGGCAGCACCTTGAAGCCTTCCTTGATCAAGGTCTCGGCCACCGCCGGCAGGTTCAGCGTGTCGGGCTGCAGCGTGTAGTCGTCGCCGACCAGCTCGAGCTTGATCCAATCGGTCTCGAACACCTCGCGCGCCATCATGGCGGTGGTGATCGCTTCCTGCGGCGCCAGGCAGCCGGCGGTATTGGGCAGCACCGGCACCGCCAGCGACTTGAGCATCTGCCAGAAGGCATGGCCGCCCTCGCCGTCGCCGACGGCGCCCTGGCGGCGCAGCGCCACCGTCAGCATGGCGGGATGGGAGGCCTCGACTGCGGCCTGCAGCGTGGCCGGCGAGGGATAGCGCGCGGTGCCCAGCAGCAGGCGCGAGTCGAAGGTCTCGCCGTACAGCACGAAGGGATCGCGCGCGGCGGGGCTTGCTTGCAATGTCATCGGTTCAGCCTCCCGTCACGGGTTGCACGAGATCGACGCGGTCGCCGGCGGCGAGCGCGGTGGCCGCATGGGCGACACGCGGCACGAAGTTGCCGTTCAGCGCCGCCGCGAAGGGCGGCGCGATGCCGGCGCGCGTCGCCGCGTCCGCCAGCGTGGCCGGCGCTTCGAGGGCGAAGGGACGGCCGTTGAGCAGGATTTCCATGGTTTCCATTCGGCGTCAGTGCAGCGTGGCCAGCGGCCTGGAAGCATCGGTCTCGATCATGCCGGGCCAGCGCAGCGCCGCCGGCACGGCGTGCGCGGCGGGATCCCCGCCCAGCAGCGCGCGCACCACGGCGCAAGCCGCCTCGGTCACCGCCGGGGCGATCAGGAAACCATGCCGGTACAGGCCGTTGAGGCGCACCACGCGCGCCTGCTGGTCGACACGGATGGCCGGCAGGTGGTCTGGCCGCGTGGGACGCCGCTGCACATTGAGTTCCAGCACGCGCGCCTCGCCGAAGGCCGGATCGAGCGAGTAGGCCGCCGACAGCAGTTCCAGCGCGGAGCGCACGCTCATCGGCGAATCATCCTCGCTTTCCAGCTCGGTGGCGCCGATCACATAGAGGTCGTTGGGCTTGGGCGCGATGTAGATCGGATAGCGCGGGTGCAGCAGGCGCACCGGGCGGTGCAGCTTGACCTCGGGCGCATGCACGCGCACCACCTCGCCGCGCAGGCCGCGCAGGCCCGGCATGCCACCGGCGGCCTGGGCCGGCCAGTCGCGGCGCGCTCCCAGTCCACGGCAATCGAGCACCACATCGGCGCGGATGCCCAGGCCGGGCAGGTCTCCGGCCTCCACTTCGCCAGCCTCCCACACGCAATGCACGCCTTCGGCCACCGCGCAGTGAAGCAGTGAGCGCAAGGCACCGCGATTATCGAGCTGCCCCTCGCCGGCCAGCAGCAGGCCCTGCTGGAAGCGGCCCGCCAGCGCGGGCTCCAGTTCGGCCACGCCGCGCGCGTCGAGCGCACGCATGCGCTCGGCTACCAGTTCCGGTGGCGCCACCGCGCGCACGCGGCTGGTGAACAGCGACATCTCGGCGCGGTCGCGCGCATGCCATACGACCAGCGTGCCATCTTCCTGGAAGAAGACCGGCTCGGGCAGCTCGGCCACCCAGGCGCGCCACAGGTCGACGCTGGCAATGCCCAGCTCGACGATGCGGCGCTCGGCGATGGCGGATTCCGCCAGCGGGGCCAGCATGGCCGCCGCCACGTGGGCGGCCGAGCCCGCGCCATCCGGGCCCATGCGCTCGACCAGGGCCACGCGCGCGCCGGCGCGTGAAAGCAACCAGGCGGCGATGCGCCCGGACAGGCCGGCGCCGAGAATGGCGACATCAAACGACTGCTGTGTCATGGGATTCGTTGTGCCGGCCGCGCGGGCGCCTGTGCGCCGCGCGGCCGGCCTCCTGTGCATCTGGGAGCGGCCGGCGCGCCAGGCGCGCGGACCGCTCCGGGATCGCGGGCATGCCCGCGTGGCGTGTGGGCCGAAGCCTTACGAGTAGATCTTGCCGCCTTGCTTGACGAACTCGATCGACTTCTCCTGCATGCCCTTCTCGGCCTCGGGCAGCGAGGCGGCGTAGTCGCGCACTTCCTGCGTGATCTTCATCGAGCAGAACTTCGGGCCGCACATCGAGCAGAAGTGCGCGATCTTGGCGCCTTCGGCCGGCAGCGTGGCATCGTGGTACGAGCGCGCGCGCTCCGGATCGAGGCCGAGGTTGAACTGGTCTTCCCAGCGGAACTCGAAGCGGGCCTTGGACAGCGCGTTGTCACGCAGCTGCGCGCCCGGCCAGCCCTTGGCGAGATCGGCCGCGTGCGCCGCGATCTTGTAGGTGATGATGCCTTCGCGCACGTCTTCCTTGTCGGGCAGGCCCAGGTGCTCCTTGGGCGTGACGTAGCACAGCATGGCGGTGCCCATCCAGCCGATATTGGCGGCGCCGATGCCGCTGGTGATATGGTCGTAGCCCGGCGCGATGTCGGTGACCAGCGGTCCCAGGGTGTAGAACGGGGCTTCGTAGCAGTGCTTCAGCTCCTCGTCCATATTGGCCTGGATGCGCTGCAGCGGCACGTGGCCCGGACCTTCGATCATCACCTGCACATCGTGCTGCCACGCCTTGGCGGTCAGTTCGCCCAGGGTGCGCAGTTCGCCGAACTGGGCATCGTCGTTGGAATCGGCGATGCAGCCCGGACGCAGGCCGTCGCCCAGGCTGAACGACACGTCGTACGCCTTCATGATCTCGCAGATCTCGTCGAAGTGCGTGTACAGGAAGTTTTCCTTGTGGTGGGCCAGGCACCACTTGGCCATGATCGAGCCGCCGCGCGAAACGATGCCGGTGACGCGGTCAGCGGTCAGCGGCACGTAGCGCAGCAGCACGCCGGCGTGGATGGTGAAGTAGTCCACGCCCTGCTCGGCCTGCTCGATCAGCGTGTCGCGGAACATCTCCCAGGTCAGGTCCTCGGCGATGCCACCGGTCTTGTCCAGCGCCTGGTAGATCGGCACCGTGCCGATCGGCACCGGCGAATTGCGCAGGATCCATTCGCGCGTTTCGTGGATGTGCTTGCCGGTGGACAGGTCCATGATGGTGTCCGCGCCCCAGCGGATCGACCACACCATCTTTTCCACTTCCTCGGCCAGCGAGGAGGTCACGGCCGAATTGCCGAGGTTGCCGTTGATCTTGACGCGGAAATTGCGCCCGATCGCCATCGGCTCCAGTTCGGTGTGGTTGATGTTGGCGGGGATGATGGCGCGGCCGGCGGCGATTTCCTTGCGCACGAACTCGGGCGTGATGTCTTCCGGACGCAGCGGCAGGCCGGCGCCCAGCGCGTTGCCGGGGTGCTGGCGCAGCAGCGCCTTGTACTCGGGCTTGTCGTACAGCGCCTGCAGGTTCAGCGATTCGCGCAGCGCAACATACTCCATCTCCGGCGTGACGATGCCGCGGCGCGCATAGTGCATCTGGGAGACATTGGCACCGGCCTTGGCGCGGCGCGGATTGGTCAGTTGCGAGAAGCGCAGGTGGGCCGTGGCGGGATCGTTGGCGCGTGCGCGCCCGTACTCGGAGGACAGGCCGGACAGGATTTCCGTGTCGCCGCGCTCCTCGATCCACTTGCCGCGCACCGAAGGCAGGCCTGCCTTGAGGTCGATATGCACGTCGGGATCGCTGTAAGGACCCGAGGTGTCGTAGACCGGGATCGGCGGGTTGGCCATCTCGCCCTTCTCGGTGCGCGTGGCGGTCTGCAGGATGGTGCGCGAGGGCACGCGGATATCGGGCCGGCTGCCGGTCAGGTAGGTCTTGCTGGAAGCCGGGTAGGCAAACTTCTGGTCGAGATCGCTGGCGAGCGTCTCGAAGGATGCGGCGGGGGCGGAATTGTTGCGGGCCATAGTGTCGTCCTCTCTCGTGCGGGGGATGGACGAAACCAGGAGCGCGGTGAGCATGCCGTGCCGGTTTGGCCGGGGGGGCATGTGCCTTGCGAAAGGCAGAGCGGTTCGGCTTACATGAAACTTCCCACGCCGGTACTAGCCGGATCGGGTTCGAAGGGACTCTCTCAGCCGCACGGCCCATCCGCGCGGCACCCCTGTTTCATCCAACGGGCTCAATTTAAGCACAAGCAGGGTGCAGGCGCCAGCCTTGTTTCGAAACGGCGCGCCTGCGGGACGCAGCGCGCCGGGGGTGCCGCCACCAAGCGGCTGCGGGGGCACCCCGCGTGCCGCCATGGACCCATGCAGGCTCGCGCGGTGGCACCAGTGCCGCCACGCGCGGCGGCCGGACAGCGCGCCGCCGGCCGCCGCCTTACGGGAATGTCCGGCAAATGGCCTACCATGCCAGCAGCAGGACCGTCGCAACGCAGCCCCAGCCCCTCAGCCAGGAGACAGGACAAGATGACCGACGCCGCCACGCACCGCGTGTTCAACCAGGTGCCCGAGCTGTCCGGGTACAACCTCTTCGCCACCGACCCGGCGCTGCGGACCGCGCTGGACCGGCTGGGCGGCGCCTGGCATGCCGGCGCGCTGGAGGATTTCGGCGCGCGCCTGGGCCAGCCCGAGGTGCTGGAGTGGGGCGCGCAGGCCAACCGCCACCCGCCGGAGCTGCACACCCACAGCCGCACCGGCGAGCGCATCGACCGCGTCGACTTCCATGCCAGCTGGCACAGCCTGCTGGGCCTGCTGCGCGGCCAGCAGCTCCAGGCGCTGCCGTTCTCGCAGCCGCGCGAGGGCGCCTGGGCGGCGCGCACCGCCGGCTATTTCCTGCAGGCCCAGGTCGAGGCCGGCTCGCTGTGCCCGGTCACCATGACGCTGGCCAGCATCCCGGTGCTGGCCAAGGAGAGCGCGCTGTTCGCCGAACTGGCACCGCGCTTGTACAGCGCCGAGCACGACGCCCGCGACCTGCCCTGGCGCGACAAGCGCGCCATCATGATCGGCATGGGCATGACCGAGAAGCAGGGCGGCTCGGACGTGCGCAGCAACACCACGGTGGCGCGCCCGCTGCGCGGCGAGGGACGCGGCGCCGCATACGCGCTGACCGGCCACAAGTGGTTCTTCTCCGCGCCGATGTGCGACGCGCACCTGGTGGTGGCGCGCGTGGGCGCGGAGGACGGGCCGCTGTCGTGCTTCTTCGTGCCGCGCTGGCGCGACGACGGCAGCAAGAACGCGGTGCAGATCCAGCGCCTCAAGGACAAGCTCGGCAACCGTTCCAACTCGAGCAGCGAAGTCGAGTTCCGCGACGCCACCGGCATCCTGATCGGCGAGGAAGGGCGCGGCATCCCCACCATCATCGAGATGGCGACCTACACGCGGCTGGATTGCGTGATCGGCAGCGCGGCACTGCTGCGCGCGGCGCTGGTGCAGTCCCTGCATCACGCGCGCCACCGCATGGCCTTCGGCCGGCTGCTGGCCGACCAGCCGCTGATGGACAACGTGCTGGCCGACCTGGCCTTGGAAAGCACCGCCGCCACGCTGCTGATGATGGAACTGGCCCATGCCTTCGAGCGCGCCGACGGCGACGCGCTGGCCTCGGCCTGGAAGCGCGTGGTCACGCCCGCCGCCAAGTTCTGGGTCTGCAAGCGCACCATCGAGGCCACCGGCGAGGCGATGGAGGTGTGGGGCGGCAACGGTTACGTCGAGGAGAGCCCGATGGCGCGCCTGTACCGCGAGGCGCCGGTCAACTCGATCTGGGAAGGCTCGGGCAACATCATGTGCCTGGATGTGCTGCGTGCGCTGCAGCGCAGCCCGGAGGACGGCGCACGGCTGCTGCAGGACCTGGCCCAGCGCGCGGGCGGCCACCCGGCGGTGCGGGCCGAGCTGGCTTCGCTGCAGGCGCAGCTGCGCGCCGCGCCCGACACGCTCGAAGCCGGTGCCCGGCGTTTCGCCCAGGGCCTGGTGCTGACCGCGCAGGCGGCGCTGATGCTGGCCCATGCCGATGCCGAAAGCGCCGCACTGTTCGTCGCCAGCCGGCTCGGGCACCAGCACGGCCGCGTCTTCGGCACGCTGGATGCGCCGCCCGAGACACTGCGCCGCGTGGCGGCACGCGCCTGGCCGGCCTGAAGCGGGCCGCGGCTGCCGCCGCCGATACACCACGCTGAGACATGAGACGAGGACGGGGCGCGCGAGCGCCCCGTTTTCCTGTGGCGCGGCGAGCCCTTTTGTATCCGGAACGAGATGGCACTTCAGGGGCAGGGGCGGCACGCCGTAAACCGTCACGTGGTAGCGGCAAGCTGAAACAATAAAAAGCGCCGCCTGGATCCCATTCGTCACACGAGGCGGCGCTGCATTCGCATCCGTTCCCCCAATGAACCTGTCCCAACGCTTGTTGCTCACCCTGTCGCTGGCCCTGCTGGCACTGCTCTTCGTCGGCCTCGGCGGCATCTGGCAGATGAGCCGCTCGGAAGAGCGCTTCGAGTACTTCAACGACAACACCCTCACCAGCGTGCGCGACCTCGACACCATGGAGCGCGCCGTCACGTCCATGCGGGTGGCGCTCTACCGCCATGCGCTCGCCGATACCCCGGAACTGAAAAGCGAAGCAGAAGGCATGCTGGCCGATGCCGCCAAGAGCTTCGAGACCGCCCTCTCCAAGTACGAGCGCGAGGACATCTCCGACGACACCGACCGCAAGATGCTCGAGACCGACCGCGCAGCCATGTCGCGCTACCGCGCCGCGCAGGGACCGTTCCTGGAGAAATCGCGCGCCAGCGGCGACGCCGAAACGCACCTGATGCTGGTGCGCGGCGAACTCGACCAGGCCTCCGCCGCACTGCGCAAGGCCATCCTCGATCACGGCGACTACAATGCGCGCATGGGTGCCGAGCTGGTCGCCAGCAACAAGGCCGCCTACACCTTCGCGGTGCGCGCCTTCTCGATCGCCATCGCGATGGCCATCCTGATCACCGCCGTGCTCGCCTTCTCGCTCTACCGCCGCATCCATGACAGCCTGGCACAGATCCAGGGCTCGCTCGAACACGTCAGCACGACGCTCGACCTCGGCCACCGCGCCACGGTGGGCCGGCTGGACGAGGTGGGCCGTACCGCCGACGCCTTCAACCGCCTGGTGGAGCGCGTCGCCGCCACGCTGGGCGAGGTGCGGCGCTCGACCGAGTCGGTGACGGTGGCGGCCAGCCAGATCGCCGCGGGCAACACCGATCTCTCCTCGCGCACCGAGCAGCAGGCCGCGTCGCTGGAAGAAACCGCATCGAGCATGGAAGAGCTGACCACCACGGTCAAGCACAATGCCGACAACGCGCGCCAGGCCAGCTCGCTGGCCGCCAATGCCGCCAGCGTGGCCGAACAAGGCAGCGCCTCGGTGCAGCAGATGGCCAGCACCATGACCGCCATCAGCGACAACGCCGGCCGCATCGCCGAGATCACCGGACTGATCGAGGGCATCGCCTTCCAGACCAACATCCTGGCACTGAACGCAGCGGTGGAAGCTGCGCGCGCGGGCGAGCAGGGGCGCGGCTTCGCCGTGGTGGCCGGCGAGGTGCGCAGCCTGGCCCAGCGCTCGTCGAGCGCGGCCAAGGAAATCAAGGAACTGATCGACACCTCGGTAACGACCGTGCGTGAAGGCTCGCAGCAGGCGGAGAGCGTCGGCGGCACCATGGAGGAGATCCGCCAGGCGGTGAAGCGCGTGTCGGACATCATCGCGGAGATCGCCGCCGCTTCCGGCGAACAGAGCGCGGGCATCACCCAGGTGAACCAGGCGGTCGGCCAGATGGACCAGGTCACGCAGCAGAACGCCGCGCTGGTGGAGGAAGCCGCGGCCGCGGCGCAGTCGCTCGACGACCAGGCGGCCAAGCTGCGCGAGGCGGTCGGCGCCTTCCGCCTGGCCGCGGCCTGAGCGGAGCCTCGGCCCGGACCGAGGCATGGGGCGCGGTGCCGCAGCACCCTGCCCCGCCGCCCCGTCGGCATCCGGGCGTAGCGACTCAGGCCTCCAGCGCCGGCTCGGGCAGCCGCAGCGTGACGTGCGGCGCGAAGCGGATCAGGTCGTGCGCGCGCTCGCCGATCATGATGGCCGGGGCATTGGTGCTGCCGCCGACCAGCGTCGGCATGATCGACGCATCGACCACGCGCAGCGCCTGCACACCGCGCACCCGCAGTTGCGGATCGACCACCGCCCGCGTGTCCATGCCCATGCGGCAGGTGCCGACCGGATGGTAGATGGTGTCGGCGCGGGCACGGATGAAGGCGCGCACCGCATCGTCGTCGCTGCCATCGGCGCGCAGGCCGGCGGAATACAGTTCCTTGCCGCCGAGTGCGGCCAGCTGCGGCATGGCGAAGATGCTGCGCACGATGCGCACGCCGGCGACGAGATCGTCGAGGTCGCGCACGTCGGACAGGTAGCCGGGGTCGATGCGCGGCGCAGCCCGCATATCGGGCGAGGCCAGCCTGACCTCGCCGCGGCTGCGCGGCCGCAGCAGGCAGACGTGGCAGGAATAGCCGTGGCCGAGGTGCATCCTGCGCAGGTGGTCGTCGGCCATGGCGACGACGAAATGCAGTTGCAGATCCGGCTCGTCGAGCCCCGCACGGCTGCACACGAAGGCGCCGGCCTCGGCATAGTTGGAGCTGAGCATGCCGCTGCGGTCGCGCCGGTAGCGCAGGATCTCGCCCAGCAGGCGGAACACGCCGCCCAGCGACACCCCGAACAGTTCCGGCGAACCCACGCGCTTGTGCAGCGCCACCCCGAGGTGGTCCTGCAGGTTGCCGCCAACGCCCGGCAGGTCGTGCACCATGGGAATGCCGAACTCGCCGAGGTGCCGCGCCGGCCCCACGCCGGAGACCATCAGCAGTTGCGGCGAACCGAAGGCGCCGGCACTGACGATCACCTCACGGCGCGCCCGGATCAGTTGCTCGCGGCCGTCCTGCCGGACCATCACGCCGATGGCGCGCCGGCCGGCGAAGGCGATGCGCAGGACCGGCAGGCCGGCCAGCACGTGCAGGTTGGCGCGACCGCCGTTGCAGGCCGCGCCGCCGCGGCCGCCGTGCAGATAGGCGCGCGCCGCGTTCCAGCGTTCGCCGCCGTGCTGCGTGACCTGGTACCAGCCGGCGCCTTGCTGGGTTTCGCCGTTGAAGTCGTCGTTGTACGGATAGCCCGCTTGCTGCGCGGCTTCGATGAAACGCTGGCCGAAGGGATTGGGCGTGCGCAGGTCGCTTACTTGCTGCGGTCCGCTGCCGCCGTGCAGCGGGTGGTCGTCGCGCCCGTCCACGCGCACATTGCATTCGGCCCGGCGGAAGTAAGGCAGCACGTCGTCCCAGGACCATCCATCGCACCCCGCCGCGGCCCAGTCGTCGTAGTCACCGGGGCGGCCGCGCAGGTAGATCATGCCATTGAGGGAGGAGCTGCCGCCCAGGCCACGCCCGCGCGGCTGGTAGCCGCGGCGGCCGTCGAGGCCAGGCTGCGGCACCGTGGCATAGCCATAGTTGCGTGCCCCCGCGCGGGGCAGCAGCGCGGCGTAGCCGGCCGGCGTCCACACCAGCGTGTGGTGGTCGCGCCCTCCGGCCTCCACCAGGGCGATGCTGTCGCCGCCACTGTCCGCCAGGCGTCCCGCCAGGGCGCAGCCAGCGGAGCCTGCGCCGACGATGACGAAATCGAATTCGCGTTCCATCTGTTCCCCCGCCTGCGCGCCGCCTTGTCCTGCAAGGCAGTCATCCGGTGCGGGCGCCGCCCCGCGGTCTTGCCGTCGGGACCGCATGCGCCACGAGAACCAGTGTAGGCGTTCGCGCCGCTGCTGGGAATGGCAGCGGGGTCATGCACGAGCGCCGCTGTGCGGGCGTTCGCACGGCGGGAGGAACAAGCCGGGGACGGGTGCCGGCCGGGGCATGGTGCCGGCCCGGCGCGGGCGGGCTCAGCCGGCCAGCATCGGCCGTCCGAGCATGCGCGACAGCACCGCCTCGGGCGAATGCGTGTGGTCGGAGATGGCCTTGGGCGCCAGGTAGAAAGTCTGTTCCATCATCGCGCGGCCGCGCATCGCCGCATGCAGGACCTGGTCGCTGAAGACGATCCAGGTCGAGCCGGGCGGGAAGTGGAACTCCTGCTGCGGCACCTGCGCCTGGTAGTCCAGGTCGGCCTTGGCGAGGTCGTGCAGCTGCAGCATGCGGTGGTCGTATTCCGAACGCCTGCGCTTGGTGATGTGGAGCTGCTTCATCAGCCATGCCTGGCCCGGCCACATGCCGCGCGTCTGCGGCACGAAGCGGCGCGCGAAGTCGCCGAAGGGCTCGCCCACGCGCCAGACGCGCGGCGCGTCCGGGTCGATGTTGTGGAACACGCGCAGCAGGCGCTGCCCGAGCAGCGGATTGGAGGGGAAGGAATCCACGTGCAGCCGCGTATCGTCCTTGCGCCAGCTCACCGGCCGCCCGGCGATCTCGCTGGGCCGCAGCGAGGTGCCGGCGCGCTTCATGTGCGGACCGTACTCGGGGAACAGGGTCAGCACCAGCTTCTCGCTGTACTCGGCATAGCGCCGCACCAGCGCCGACATGGCGGCCAGGTCGGCTGCGCTGCCCACCGCGCCGCGCACAGCGCTGCTGTCGGCACGCAGGTTGATGTTCTTGGACTTGCCGTCCGACCAGCGGCTGTCGAGGAAGCGCTCCTCGCCCGGCTCGAAGTGGAACTTCAGCTCGGGAAAGTACAGCACGCAGCCCTGCTCCAGTTCACGGCGCAACGCCGCCGCAGTCGCCGGTGAAACCTGCGGCTGCCAATCGGTGTAGGGCTGGGGACGGATCAGGTCGAGCGCGGGCGCGGCGGCCTGGGAACGATCGGCCGGCGACGAGGCGCGGGTCTGGGCAGTAGCCATGGCAATCCTTGATGGGCTGGCGGCCGGCAGTGGGCACGGCAACCACCGCGCGCGCGGCGGCGCGGCCCGGCCACGCGATGGCGGCATTCTACCCCGCCCTATCCGGAGCGGCGCCGGCGCCGCGTGCGCCGCTTGACCTCGGACAAGAGGGGCGCCGGCGTCCCGGCCGCCCGCGGCTGAAACGAAAACGCCGCCCCGGGGGCGGCGTCGGGTGACGTCTGATCGCGCCTGATGGCGTCAGGCCGGAGCAGTCCCGGCCAGGCCGTCAGCGGCTCAGAGGCCGGCGGCGGCGCGCAGCGCGGCGGCCTTGTCGGTGGCTTCCCACGAGAACTCCGGCTCCTCGCGGCCGAAGTGGCCGTAGGCGGCGGTCTTCTCATAGATCGGGCGCAGCAGGTCCAGCATCTGCACGATGCCCTTCGGACGCAGGTCGAAATGCTCCTGCACCAGTTCGGCGATCTTCTCGTCCGAAATCTTGCCCGTGCCTTCCGTGTAGACCGTGATATTGATCGGACGCGCCACGCCGATGGCGTAGCTGACCTGCACCTGGCACTGGCGCGCCAGGCCTGCGGCCACCACGTTCTTGGCGACGTAGCGGGCGGCGTAGGCGGCCGAGCGGTCGACCTTGGACGGATCCTTGCCGGAGAAGGCACCGCCGCCGTGCGGCGAGGCGCCGCCATAGGTGTCGACGATGATCTTGCGGCCGGTCAGGCCGCAGTCGCCCTGCGGGCCGCCGATGACGAAGCGGCCGGTCGGGTTCACCAGGTACTTGGTTTCCTTCAGCATCTCGGCCGGCAGCACCGGCTTGATGATCTCCTCGATCACCGCCTCGCGGATCTGGGCCTGGCTGATCTCGGGCGAGTGCTGGGTCGACAGCACGACGGTATCGACACTGTGCGGCTTGCCGTCCACATAACGCACGGTCACCTGCGACTTGGCATCCGGGCGCAGCCAGGGCAGGCGGCCGTCACGGCGCAGCAGCGACTGGCGCTCGACCAGGCGGTGCGCGTAGTAGATCGGGAACGGCATCAGTTCCGGGGTTTCGTCGCAGGCGTAGCCGAACATCAGGCCCTGGTCGCCGGCACCCTGGTTCAGGTAGTCGTCCGAGGCGCGGTCGACGCCCTGGGCGATGTCAGGCGACTGCTTGTCGTAGGCGACCAGCACTGCACAGCCCTTGTAGTCGATGCCGTAGTCGGTGTTGTCGTAACCGATGCGCTTGATCGTATCGCGTGCGACCTGGATGTAGTCGACGTTGGCGGTCGTCGTGATCTCGCCGGCCAGCACCACCAGTCCGGTGTTGCAGAGGGTCTCGGCGGCGACGCGCGCATATTTGTCCTGGGACAGGATGGCGTCCAGGATGGCGTCGGAAATCTGGTCGGCGACCTTGTCGGGATGGCCTTCGGAAACGGATTCCGAAGTGAACAGGAAGTCGTTTGCCACGAACTTATTCTCCAGGTTGGCTATTGCGTGCCAGCCTGGTCAGCTCCAGCGGCGACGCTTTAGCGGTATTTACATTCCGCCCGGGTAGAGCGGCATCGCCCCGCAAGTTGTCAGTTAACTCGGCGATACGCGCTATTATACGCGCCTGTTTGCTGCCTTGCACCGTGCCCTCGCCGGCGCGGCGGCCGCCACGCCGCCCTGCGCAGCCCGCGGCAAGCGCGGCGGCGAGACCGACCTACCCGGCCTACCGAAACGATGACTTTCCTGTTCTGGCTGATCTCCCGGCTGCCGCTGCGCTGGCTGCATGCCGCCGGCGGCATCCTCGGCCTGCTGGCAGCGCGCCTGCCCGGCCGCTATGCCACCCGGCTCGACGAGAACTTCCGCCTGGCCTTCCCGGCCGCCACCGATGCCATGCTGGCCGATGCCGCGCGCTCGACGGGCCGCATGATGCTGGAGATGCCCTACTTCTGGAGCCGCAAGACCCTCAAGGCGAAGCTCTATGATTTCAACGACCGCGTCTGGCCCGAGCTGGACAGGCTGCAGGATGCGCACGGCAAGGGACTGATCATCCTGACGCCCCACCTGGGCTGCTTCGAAGTGCTGCCGCAATCCTACGCGCTGCGCCGTCCCGTAACCTGCCTGTTCAAGCCGCCGCACCAGCCCTGGCTGCGCGACTTCGTCGAACGCATGCGCGGGCGCGACAACATCGCCATGGCGCCGGCCACCCCGCGCGGCGTGCGCATGCTGGTCAAGGCACTCAAGCGCGGCCAGGCAGTCGGCATCCTGCCCGACCAGGTACCGAGCGCCGGCGAGGGCGCCTGGGCGCCCTTCTTCGGCAAGCCTGCCTACACCATGAGCCTGGTACAGCGCCTGCAGCAGCTCACCGGCGCGCCGATCGTGATGGTGTTCGCCGAGCGCCTGCCGCATGGCGGCGGCTACCGCGCCCACCTGCGCGTGATCGACGGCATGCTGCCCGACGACCCGTCGGCCGCCGCCGCCGTCATCAACCGCACCGTGGAATCGCTGGTGGCCGACGCGCCGACCCAGTACCTGTGGGGCTACAACCGCTACAAGCATCCGGCGGGCGCCAGCCTGCCGCCGCAGGCCGCCACCGACCCGAGCACCCCATGAGCCGCGTCCTGACCCGGCTCGGCATCGGCCTGCTGAGCGTGCTGGGCAAGCTGCCCTATCCGCTCGTCGCGCGCTTCGGCGAAGCGCTCGGCAGCCTGCTGCACTGCGTGCCGAGCAGCCGCCGCCGCGTGGTCGAGACCAATCTGCGGCTGTGCTTTCCCGACAAGAGCGAGGCGGAGATCCAGGCGCTGTCGCGCCAGACCTTCCGCCAGGTCTTCCGCAGCTTTGCCGAGCGCGGCATCTTCTGGACCGGCAGCGAGAAACAGATGCGCCGCTGGGTGCAGATCGATGACCAGGCCGACCTGGTGGCGCTGGACGGCACGCCGCACATCCTCGTCACCATGCACCTGTCGGGCGTGGAAGCGGGCGCCATCCGCCTGACCATCCACCTGCGCGACCACGTGGGCCGCTCGGGCGCCTCGCTCTACACCCAGCAGAAGAACCGCCTGTTCGACGCCTTTCTCAAGGAGGCGCGCGGCCGCTTCGGCGCCAATATGATCTCGCGCAGCGACAGCGCGCGCGATATCCTGCGCTGCCTGAAGAAGGGCGAGGCGCTGCAGCTGATCGCCGACATGGACTTCGGCGAACGCGATTCGGAGTTCGTGCCGTTCTTCGGCGTGCCCGCGCTGACCCTGACCTCGGTGGCGCGCCTGGCGCGGCTGACCGGCGCCAAGGTCGTGCCGATCTATACCGAGATGCTGCCCGACTACGGCGGCTATGTGCTGCATATCCTCCCGCCCTGGGACGGCTATCCGGGCGAGAACGTCAGCGAGGACACGCGGCGCATGAATGCCTTCTTCGAAGACTGCATCCGCCCCCGCATCGCCGAATACTACTGGGTGCACAAGCGTTTCAAGCACCGTCCTCCGGGCGAGCCGGAAGTTTACTGAGACCGGCCCGCGGCCGCGCCGGCGGTGCCGGCGGGCGCGGGCTACAATCGCTGACATGAAACTCCAGTTCACCAAGATGCAGGGTGCCGGCAACGACTTCGTCGTGCTGGACGGCATCCACCAGAAGATCGACCTGAGCCCGGCCCAGTGGCGCGCGCTCGCCGACCGTCATTTCGGCGTGGGCGCCGACCAGATGCTGGTGGTCGAGCCCGCCACGCGCGATGACGCCGATTTCCGCTACCGCATCTTCAACGCCGACGGCGGCGAGGTCGAGCACTGCGGCAACGGCGCGCGCTGCTTCGTGCGCTTCGTGTCCGACCGCGGCATGACCGACAAGCGCTCGGTGCGCGTCCAGGTGATGAAAGGGCTGATCACGCTGACCCTGCAGGACGACGGACAGGTCACGGTCGACATGGGCGCGCCCGAGCTGGAACCCGCGCAGGTCCCCTTTGTTCCGGCCGGCCTGCCGCAGCGCAGCGAAGGCGAGGACACCCAGTACGGGCTCGAGGTCAACGGCCGTACCGCATGGATCACGCCGGTGTCGATGGGCAACCCGCACGCAGTGCAGGTGGTGGACGACGTGGAGCACTTCCCGGTCCTGCAGGATGGCCCGCTGATCGAGCACCACGCCAGCTTTCCGCAGCGCGTCAACGCGGGCTTCATGGAGATCGTCGAGCGCGGCACGGTGCGGCTGCGCGTGTTCGAGCGCGGCGCTGGCGAAACGCTGGCCTGCGGCACCGGCGCCTGCGCGGCGGTGGTGGCCGGCATCCGGCGCGGCCTGCTCGACTCGCCGGTCAAGGTGCATACGCACGGCGGCGACCTCACCATCGCCTGGGCCGGCGGCGCCAGCCCGGTACTGATGACCGGCCCCGCCACGACGGTATTCGAAGGCAGCATTGACCTCGACCGGCTGCCGGTCTGATCATGGGGGCTTGGCGCCCCTTTCGCCACTTGGCGGCAAGCGGGGCGCGCCCTTGGAGCGCACGATGACGCTGGAGAATTTCCGCATCACCCATGGCAAGGACTTCCGTCTTGCCGAGTTCGCCGCCGGCGCCAAGCCCATCTCGAGCGGCGACAAGGCCGCCGACCTGGCGCGCCTGGACGATATCTGCGAGAAACTCGACGCCATGCAGGATGTGTTCTATGCCGAACACCAGCGCAAGCTGCTGGTCGTGCTGCAAGGCATGGACACCGCCGGCAAGGACGGCACGGTGCGCAGCGTGTTCCGCACCTTCGACCCGCTCGGCATCCGCGTGGTCGCCTTCAAGTCGCCCACGCCGGAAGAGCTGGCGCACGACTACCTGTGGCGCGTCCATGCCCAGGTGCCGCGGCGCGGCGAAATCGTGGTCTTCAACCGCAGCCATTACGAAGACGTGCTGATCACGCGCGTGCACGGCTGGATCGACAAGGCCGAATGCGAGCGCCGCTACCGGCAGCTGCGCGACTTCGAGAGAATGCTGACCGAGACCGGCACCACCGTCGTCAAGTGCTTCCTGCACATTTCCAAGGAAGAGCAGAAAGCGCGCCTGGAGGCGCGCCTGGCCGATCCCGAGAAGCACTGGAAATTCGACACCACCGACCTGGCCGAGCGCAAGTACTGGAAGGAGTACATGGCGGCCTACGAGGACGCCATCGCGGCCACCAGCACGCCCGAGACACCCTGGTACGTGGTGCCGGCGGACTCGAAGACGCACCGCAACCTGATGGTCGCCGAGATCCTGTTCGCCGTGTTCAGCGCCATGAAGCCGGCCTATCCGCCCGCCAAGCCGGAACTCGCGGGCCTGAAGGTCGACTGAAGGTCGACTGAACGCCGCACCCGGCCCACTGTACCCGCTACTCGCCGTGGCCCCGGTCCCGGTGCACGTCGTGGGTCACGAAGGGATGCTCGGCACTGGGCATGGCCAGCCATTCCGGATGCTGCAGGGTCTGGCGGATATCGGCCAGACCGCTTTCCCAGTGTTCCTCCATCGCCAGCCGGCCGAACTGGTAGTCCTTGGCATTGCCCTCGAAGCTCTTGTCGCGGTAGATCAGGTGGACCACGTTGCGCCGCGCCGTGCAGGCGTGCTCGAGCGCGCGCTTGTACCAGGGGTCCTCGCGCCCGGCCGGCGGCACCAGCTCCAGCACCTCGCTGAGCAGGCGGCGCAGGTTCTGCTGCTCGCACAGGGCATCGGTCACCGCGCGCGTGCGGCTCGAATACTGGATATCCTTCTGCCGCTCCGCCACTTCCATCAGGTTGTGCGGCAGGTGCCCGCGCGCGCTCCACAGGTCGACCTGGAAGATCAGCGCATCGCGCCGCGGCTGCGCGCTCAGCACCTCGGCCAAGGGCGTATTGGAGACGAGACCGCCGTCCCAGTAGTACTCACCGTCGACCTCCACCGCAGGAAAGCCCGGCGGCAGCGCGCCCGAGGCCATGAAGTGTTCGGGCCGCAGCGTCTCGCGCGTGTTGTCGAAGTAGGCGAAGTTGCCGGTGTGCACATTGACCGCGCCGAGCGAAACGCGCATCGCGCGGTGGTCGTTGATGCGGTCGAAATCGGCGAAACGCTCCAGCGTGGCGCGCAGCGCCGAGGTGTCGTAGAAGCTGGCCTGCCCGGTCGGCACATGGCCTGACAGCAGCTTGGGCAGCGAACGCGGCACGAAGAAGCCGCGCTGACCCTCCAGCACCGCGCGCATGGCATGCCAGCCGTCGTACCACAAGCGCAGCGGATCCGGCCAGTCGACCGCGTCCCAGTCCATCCAGCCGTGCGGGAGGCTCGGCAGCCAGGGCTGCCCGCAGATGTACTCCCAGAAGCTGCGCAGCTGTTCGACGCGCCGCTGGGGCGCATTGCCGGCGATCACGGCGGCATTGAGCGCGCCGATCGAGATGCCCGCGACCCAGTCCGGCTCGATACCGTGCTCCGCCAGGCCCTGGTAGACACCGCCCTGGTAGGAGCCCAGCGCCCCGCCGCCTTGCAGCACCAGCGCCCGCACGCGGTAGGCGCGCGCCAGTGCTTCGATGCTCGCGGCATGCGGGACCGCCGGCGCCGCGTGCGCCTGCCGCGGCGCTGTGGCCGCTGTGGCCGCTGTGGCGGCTGTGGCCGATGCTCCAGCCCTTGCCCTCTTCACCGCGGCCGGCACCTGTGCACCGTTGCCGCGGCGTGCCGGCGCGCGCCGCGCCCCACCCTGCCCGTTCCCTGCCACGCCCGTTCCTCCGTCTGCCTCGTTCAAACCCCGGGCGGCCGTCCCGGGGCGGCCGGCCACGCTTGCCCTCATTTACTGCATATACCAGCCGTGGCTGACAATGAAGGACTTCCCGGTCAACGCCGCGGTCGGGAAGGCACACAGGAACAGCGCCGTGCGCGCGACATCGTCCACCGTGGTGAAGACGCCGTCGACGGTACCGCCCAGCATCACGCGGCGCACCACCTCTTCCTCCCGCGGAACGCTGCATGCGGCGGCGGCCTGCGCAGGCCGCCGCCACGCCGCCGCGAGGCAAGCCCGCGGCCGCGTCGTCAGACGCCGTAGCGTGCGCGGTAGGCGGCCACGGCCTCGCGCGAGGCCCCCAGCGCCGGATCCTGGGAGGCGTCGAGATAGGCCAGCAGGTCGCCCAGGCTGGCGATCGAGATCACCGGCACACCATACTCGCGCTGCACGTCCTGCACCGCCGAATGGGTCCCGACCTGGTCGGCCGTGCCGCTCTTCTCCATGCGGTCCAGCGCGATCAGCACCGCGGCCGGCTCGGCGCCGGCGGCACGGATCATCTGCATCGACTCGCGCACCGAGGTGCCGGCCGAGATCACGTCGTCGATGATCACCACCTTGCCACGCAGCTTGGCGCCCACCAGGGTGCCGCCCTCGCCATGGTCCTTGGCTTCCTTGCGGTTATAGGCGAAACCCACGTCGCGGCCCATGCCGGCCAGCGCCACCGCCGTGGCCGAGGCCAGCGTGATGCCCTTGTAGGCCGGCCCGAACAGCACGTCGAACTCCAGGCCCGAGGCCAGCAGGGTCTTCGCGTAGAATTGCGCCACCTGACCCAGCATGCCGCCCTGGTTGAACAGGCCGGCATTGAAGAAATACGGCGACTTGCGGCCGGCCTTGGTGACGAATTCGCCAAAGGACAGCACGCCTGCGTCGAGCGCGAAGCGGATGAAGGTCTGCCTGAGTTCGGCCGCTTCCCCCGGCTGCGTGGCGGAGGGCGTAGTCTGCTGCGTCATCTTTTCTCTCTATATCGAAATTTCCCGAGATGTTACGGATTATCAGCGCCAACCTCAACGGCATCCGCTCCGCCTCCAAGAAGGGGTTTTTCGAGTGGATGGGCAAGCAGGACGCCGACATGGTCTGCGTACAGGAACTCAAGGCGCAGGCCGCCGACATGACCGAAGCGTTCCTGGCGCCACATGGCTACCACGGCTACTTCCACTATGCGGAGAAGAAGGGCTACAGCGGTGTCGGCCTCTACACCCGTCACCGCCCGGAACGCGTCATCACCGGCTTCGGCAACACCGAGTTCGATAACGAGGGCCGCTACGTCGAGGTGCAGTATCCGCACCTGGCGGTGATTTCCGTCTATGTGCCCTCGGGTTCCAGTTCGGAAGAGCGCCAGCTGGCCAAGTTCCGCTTCATGGAAGCCTTCCTGCCCCACCTGCTGCAGCTCAAGGCCAGCGGGCGCGAGATCGTGCTGTGCGGAGACGTCAACATCGCGCACAAGGAAATCGACATCAAGAACTGGAAGGGCAACCTGAAGAACTCAGGCTTCCTGCCCGAGGAACGCGCCTGGATCGGCGAACTGTTCGACACGCACGGCTATGTCGACGTGTTCCGCCGCCTCGACCCGCGCCCCGAGCAGTACACGTGGTGGAGCAACCGCGGCCAGGCCTATGCCAAGAACGTGGGGTGGCGCATCGATTACCACCTGGCCACGCAGAAGATCGCCGAGACGGCAAGCGCCACGTCCATCTACAAGGACGAGAAGTTCAGCGACCACGCACCGCTGTCGATCGACTACGATTTCGCCTTGTAGGGCACGTGCGCCTGCGGCGCCCGCCGCCACGGGCGATCGCATGCTGCAGTGCGTCAGCAACCCCGCTACAATGCAGGGCCCCGCCTTGCGCGGCGGGTCCGCAACGTCCAACCCCAGTGAGTCCGCCATGGTTTTCAAAGTGTTCGTCGATGGTCAGGAAGGCACCACCGGTCTCCGGCTGCTCGACTATCTCTCCGGTCGTCCCGACGTGGAACTGCTGCGCATCGCCGAGGACAAGCGCAAGGACCCGGCCGAACGCGCGCGCTTCCTGAATGCCGCCGACGTCGCTTTCCTGTGCCTGCCCGACGTGGCCTCGCGCGAGGCGGTGTCCCTGGTGACCAACCCGGACACCTGCATCATCGACGCCAGCACGGCCTTCCGCACCAGCGACGACTGGGCCTACGGCCTGCCCGAACTGACGCGCGGCCAGCGTGACAAGGTGCGCCAGAGCAAGCGCATCGCCGTGCCCGGCTGCCACGCCAGCGCCTTCATCACCGCGGTGCGCCCGCTGGTCGAAGCCGGCGTGATGCAGGCCGACTATCCGGTCTCGGCCTTCTCGCTGACCGGCTACAGCGGCGGCGGCAAGAAGATGATCGCCGAGTACGAAGCCGGCGATAACCCCAAGCTGACCAGCCCGCGTCCCTACGCCCTGGGCCTGACCCACAAGCACCTGCCCGAAATGCGCGTGCAGACCGGCCTGGCGCAGGCGCCGGTATTCACCCCGGTGGTCGGCAACTTCCTCAAGGGCCTGGCCGTGACCGTGCCGGTCTACCCGGACCGCCTGGCACGCAAGGTCTCGCCCGAGCAGATCGTCGAGATCTACCGCCAGCACTACGAAGGCGAGCAGTTCGTGCGCGTGCTGCCGTTCGACGCCGACAGCAACCTCGACGCCGGGGCCTTCGATGTGCAGGGCTGCAATGACACCAACCGGGTCGACCTGTTCGTCTTCGGCACGCCGGAGCATGTGGTGCTGATGGCGCGCCTGGACAACCTGGGCAAGGGTGCCGCCGGCGCGGCGGTGCAGTGCATGAACGTGCATGTGAGGGCGGATGAAGCGACCGGGCTGACTGCCTGATCTTTTCCTGCCCCGGGGCCCTGCGGGTTGCGGGGCCGATGCCGGATCGATGCCGTTCAGCGGGAGCTGGGCGGCATTTTTCTTTTGGGGGATTGGTTGGGGTCTATGTGAATTGGGCTCGACGTTCGTGACTTGGTGCTCTGGGGCTTGAGTTCGGGCGATTTCGGTCTGCGAGGCAACAGCCTGTTTCGACTCCCCCTGCGGGGGAGCCGACTCGCTTTCGTGACGCAAGGCTTTTGCGCGTGGATTCGAGTGGTATCGGTCAGTGTGACAACGGCCTGTTTCGACTCCCCCCGCAGGGGAGTCGAAACAGGCCGTTGCCTCGCACACCGAAAACGCCCCAACCCAAGCGCCAAAGCAGCCAGCGCCAGCCATCCTACTTCTTCAACGGCCTCTGCTTATCCTCATCCCCGCTATCCACCGGCGCATCCCCCAGATTCTTCATATTCGCCTGATAAGGCGGCAACTCACTCATCGTCATATTGCGCGCCTGCACATACAGCGGCAGCACCTCAGGCATGTGCTTCTCCAGCTCGGCGATACGGCTGCGCCCGGAGGGATGGGTGGAGAGGAATTCGGCGCCGGCCTGCGACTGCGTGACCGTGCCCATCTTCTGCCACAGCGAGACCGAGGAGCGCGGGTCATAGCCGGCGCGCGCGGCGATGTCCATGCCGACCAGGTCGGCTTCGGTCTCGTCGGCGCGCGAGAAGCGCAGTGTCAGCAGGTGGGCGCCGGTGCCCAGGGCCATATTGCCCAGGTTGCCGAAGCCGAACAGCTGCGAGATCACGTTGGCGCCAAGGTTGGTGATCTCGGACTGGGCAGCGCGCTCGCGCGCGTGCTCGCGCAGCGCGTGGGCGATCTCGTGCCCCATGGCCATCGCCACTTCGTCGTCGGTCAGCTTGAGGCGGTCGAGCAGGCCCGCGTAGAAGGCGATCTTGCCGCCGGGCATGCAGAAGGCATTGACCTGGCGGGTGTTGATCAGGTTGACCTCCCAGTTCCACTGCCGCGCGCGCTCGTTCCAGCGCACGGTCTCGGGCAGCAGGCGGCGCGCGATCGCGCGCAGGCGGATGAGCTGCGGATTGTTGTCGGGCATCAGCGTGCGCTGTGCCACCGCCTCCTGCTTGATCTGCTCGTACTCCTGCGCCGCCTGCCGCTCGATATCCTCGAGCGGCACGATCTTGCGGATCGAGGCGTTGCGGTCTTCGAGCCGGATGCCGTCCTCCTGGGCTAGGAGCGGAAGCGGGAGCAGGACCAGCGCAAGGCCGAGCGCCGCGCAGAGCGGCCGGCCTGGCATGGCCTTGGCGGGCTGCCGAACACACTGGCGACGGGACATGTCACAACCTCGGTCATGAAAAAAGGCCGGCATACTGGCGAAGGGAGCGAAGGCCGTTCGGATGCCGGTCAGGGTGATGCAATAATACACGGCGCCCGCGCGGCCGCAGGCGAGATTCCGCCGCGGCCCGGCACGCCTGCCCAGCCGTCCGTCCATGCATTCATGACCTTCCACGACTATCTCGACATCTTCCGCAACCGCCGTATCGGCGCCATGCTGGCGCTGGGCTTCGCATCCGGCCTGCCGCTGGCGCTGACCTCCGGCACGCTGCAGGCCTGGATGACCGTCGAGGGCCTGGACATCAAGACGATCGGCTTCTTCTCCCTGGTGGGCCAGGCCTATATCTTCAAATTCCTGTGGGCGCCGCTGATGGACCGCTACACGCCGCCGCGGCTGGGCCGCCGCCGCGGCTGGCTGTTGCTGACCCAGCTCGGCCTCGCCGCCGCCATCGCCGGCATGGCCTTCTGCCCGCCGCGCGAAGCGCTGTGGGCACTGGCCGCGCTGGCCGCGCTGGTGGCCTTCCTGTCGGCCTCGCAGGACATCGTCTTCGACGCCTACAGCACCGATGTGCTGCAGCCGGCCGAGCGCGGCGTGGGCGCGGCGGTCAAGGTGCTGGGCTACCGGCTGGCCATGCTGGTCTCGGGTGGACTGGCGCTGTGGCTGGCCGACCGCGTGCTGGGCTGGCCGCAGATGTACCTGCTGATGGCGGCGCTGATGGCCGCCTGCGTGCTGTCCCTGCTGTGGGCGCCCGAGCCGGACGCGCCGGCGCGCGCGCCGCGCTCGCTGGAAGAGGCGGTGCTCGGCCCGCTGCGCGACTTCTTCTCGCGCCCCGGGGCCTGGTGGCTCCTGCTGCTGATCGTGCTGTACAAGCTGGGCGATGCCTTCGCCGGCGCGCTCTCGACCACCTTCCTGATCCGCGGCGTCGGCTTTTCGGCGGGCGAGGTCGGCATCGTCAACAAGACGCTGGGCCTGGCCGCCACCATCGTCGGCGCCCTGTTCGGCGGCACGCTGATGGTGCGCCTGGGCCTGTACCGCTCCCTGCTGCTGTTCGGCGTGCTGCAGGCCGTGTCCAACCTGGGCTACTGGATGCTGGCGGTCACGCCGCAGCACCTGTGGACCATGGGCGCCGCCATCGGCGTGGAGAACCTGTGCGGCGGCATGGGCACGGCCGCCTTCGTCGCGCTGCTGATGGCCTTGTGCAACCGCTCCTTCTCGGCCACGCAGTATGCACTGCTGTCAGCGCTGGCTTCGATCGGCCGCGTCTATGTGGGACCGAGTTCGGGCTACCTGGTGGAAGCCTGGGGCTGGGCGCCCTTCTATCTCGGCACGGTGGCCATCGCGATTCCGGGCGTGCTGCTGCTGCGCGCCATGCGCGGCACCATCCACCGCTACGAGGCCGAGGCCCGCGCCGGCAACTGAAGCCGGCAACTGAAGCCGGCAGCCGGGGCCGGCAACCTCCACCGGCACCGGGCCCGCCGCCGGCTATTCCTTGTAGTAGACGATCTGGTGCGAGGTCGCCAGCAGCTCGCCGGCGGCGCTCCAGATCTGCGCGCTCTGGTCGAAGTAGCCCTGCCGGAACACCTGCGCCCGGGCGCTGGCCAGCACGTGGCTGTCGCCCAGCGCCGCCAGCGTGGCGGCGTCGGCATGGAAATAGGTGGTCAGCGACACCGTGCCGGCCGGCACGAAGCCGGCGCGCTTGAGGAAGATGCGCGGATAGAAGGTATCGCACCACGAAGCCACGGCGGCAAAGTCGGGCGTACGCGCCGGCGCGTCGCGCAGCCAGAACTGCGTCAGGCTGTCCGGATGCTCCGTGCCTGCCTCGGCGCTCGGCTTGGCACCGCGCAGCGGGCGCATATCGTAGGCCTTGAGCCAGCGCACCGGGGCGAAGCCGCCCGCCGCCGGCACCTGCTCCGGCGGCGGCGCCTCCGGACGCACGGCCTCGCCGCAACCCCAGGTCTCGCGTCGCACGGCGAAGACGGCGCTGGCGGTGGTCGCCACCACGCCCTGCTGGCGCAGTTCCAGGCTCCAGTGCTGGGTCGAGCGGTTGGTGCGCGAGGGCCGCGCCTCGATCTCGAACGGACCTTCGGCGATCGGGCCGGCGAAGTTCACGGTCAGCGCGATCGGGTCGCCCAGCCGCTGCGGATGCTGCAGCACCGCCTGCAGCAGCGTGGCGGCGGTGATGCCGCCGAAGGGGCCGATCATGTTCCAGTAGGCCGGCGTGGTGCGGCCGAGGAAGCGGTCGGGACCGGCCGGCTCGAGCGCCAGCGCGTCGTCGAAGGGGTGCGGCGCCAGCGTTCCGGCCGCGTCTGCGGAAACTGCGGAGACTGAGGACATGGAAAAAAGTACGATCGTTCGGTAACGATGGCTACAGTAGTCGTAGTCAGCCTGACCGTCAAGCCTGGTCGCGTGCCACGGCCGGCAGATCGCCCGCATGAGCCCGCCCTGGCCCGGCTGCCTTCAACGGCCCGCAGCCTGGCGTCCGCCCGGCAGTTGCCAGCCGCGCTGGTTGGCAACCACGGCCAGCAGCACCAGGGCCATGCCCGCCAGTTGCGCCGGGCTCAGCACGACGCGAAAGACGAGCACATCGATCGCGATGGCGACCAGCGGATAGATGAAGGACAGGGTCGCGATCGACAGCACGCCGAGGCGCTGGAAGGCGGCATACAGCCAGGTGTACATCACGCCGGTATGCAGCAGCCCCAGCGCCAGCAGCGCCCCCCAGGCCTGCGCGCCGTAGCTGCCCGGGGCCGGGTGGGCCAGCGGCAGCAGCAGCGGCACTCCCAGCAGCATCTGCAGGCCGGCGATCTGGGCCGGCGGCAGGCCCTGCAGCCGGCGCGTGGCGAAGGTGGTGACGGCATACAGCAGGGCCGCAACCAGGGACAGCGCGACGCCGGCCAGCAGCCGGCCAGGCGTGCCGCTGCCGCCGTGCTCCAGCCCGGTGATCAGCACGACACCGGCAAAGGCCAGCAGCAGCCACGGCAGCCGCCCGGCGCCCACGCGCTCGCGCTGGAACAGCGCCACCAGCCACAGCAGGAAGAAGGGCTGGGTGTGATAGACCACGGTGGCGATCGAGATGCCGCTGTAGCGGTAGGCCGAGAACAGGCAGATCCAGTTCAGGATCAGGGCGATGCCGCCGAGCGCCAGCCAGCTCCACTGGCGTGTGTCCATGGGCCTCCAGCCCCGCTGCAGCGCCAGCGCGCCGAGCAGCGCCAGGCCGCCCAGCAGGCAACGGAACCAGACCACGTCGATGGGCGGCTGGCCGCTCATCACCACGAAAGCGCCGATGGTGCCGGACAGCGCCATGGCGGCGACCATGCGCCAGGTGCCGCCTGTCGCGGCGTGCGCCGGCGGCGCGGATGCGGGATTCGTCATGTCGGGATTTGCGTCGAGGTCAGCGGAGGACCGGTGCGGGCCATTCTTCCACCCGCCATCCAGATCAACAATCCGTCCACTGAACAATTACCATGTGACAAAAAGTCAAAATCCGACACCCCAAGGAGCGACTGCGGATGCCGATGCCCTCCCTCAATGCCATGGCCGTGTTCGCCCGCGTGGTCGATGCCGGCAGTTTCTCAGCGGCCGCGCGCCAGCTCGGCATGACACCTTCGGCGGCCAGCCGCCATGTGTCGCGGCTGGAGGCGGCGCTGGGCACCGCCCTGCTGCAGCGGACCACGCGCGCGGTCGCGCTGACCGAGCCGGGCCGTGCGGTCTACGCGGCCTGCACGCGCATGCTGGCGGGCGCGCGCGAGGTCGAGGCGCTGGCCGGCGCCCAGCCAGGCGAGCCGCGTGGCCTGCTGCGCGTCAGCGCCCCGGTCTCGTTCGGCCAGGCCTGGCTGGCCCCGCGCCTGCCCGCGCTGCTGGCGCGCCATGCGGGACTGGAGCTGCAACTGTCGCTGACCGATCGCCTGGTGGACCTGGTCGAGGAAGGCGTCGACGTGGCCGTGCGCATCGCGCGCGACCTGGCGCCGGGCCTGGTGGCGCGGCCGCTATGCGCGGTGCGCTACCGGCTGGTGGCCGCACCGGCCTTCCTGGCACGCCACGGCGTGCCAGGCACGCCCGCGGCACTGCCGGCGCTGCCTTGCCTGTACCTGGGCTACGGCGCATTCGGCGAGCAATGGACGCTGCGGCGCGAGGACCGCGCGACGGAGGGGGAAACGGCAGAGGCGGGAAAAGCAGCAGGGGCGGAAAGCGACAGCAACGCCACGGCCGAAATGGCCGAGACGGTCACCGTGCGGGTGCCGCCGCGGGTAACGGTGAACAACAGCGCGGCCATCGTGGCGATGGCCGCGGCCGGCGCCGGCATCGGGCTGGTGCCCGACTTCGCCGCGGCGCAGGGCCTGGCCGACGGCAGCCTGGTGAGCGTGCTCGACGACTGGCGCGTGCTGGAACCCTATGCCGGCACCGCCTACGCCGTGTACACGCCGACGCGGCACCTGGCCCCCAAGGTGCGCGCCTTCATCGACCACCTGGCCGCGCCGGCTCAGGCCGAGCAGACGCGGTAGACGGCCAGGCTGCCGCGCCAGTTGGCGGCCCAGTTGACCGTCACGCCCTCGTGCATGACCACACGGTCGAGCACGCGCAGGCCGACCTTGGGCGCCAGCGCCTCGAAATCCTTGATGGTCAGCACGCGCACGTTGGGGGTGTCGTACCACTGGTAGGGCAGCGACTCCGACACCGGCATGCTGCCGCGGAACACCGACAGCCGGTGCGGCCAGTAGCCGAAGTTGGGGAAGGACACGATGCACTCGCGTCCCACGCGCAGCGTGTCGCGCAGCACCTGCGCGGTGTTGTGGATGGTCTGCAGGGTCTGCGACAGGATCACCGTGTCGAAGCTCTTGTCCTCGAACAGCTTGAGCCCGCCCTCCAGGTCCTGCTGGATCACGTGCACACCCTTCTGCGCGCACGACAGCACGCCCTCGTCGCGGATCTCCACGCCGTAGGCCTGCACCGACAGTTCGTCCTGCAGCACGCGCAGCAGGCTGCCGTCGCCGCAGCCGAGATCGAGCACGGTCGAGTTCGGCTCGACCCAGCGCGCGATGGCGCGGAAGTCGGGGCGCAGCGCCAGGATATTGGGATTGGCCGCGGCATTCATGCGCCGATCTCCTCAGCGACGCGCTCGTAGTAGGCGCGCATCAGGTTGTGGTAGCGCGCGTCGTCGAGCAGGAAGGCGTCGTGGCCATGCGGTGCGTCGATCTCGGCGTAGGTGACCGGGCGCTTGTTGTCGAGCAGTGCCTTGACGATCTCGCGGCTGCGGTTGGGGGCGAAGCGCCAGTCGGTGGTGAAGCTGGCCACCAGGAAGCTCGCCTGGGTCTGCGCCATCGCGCGGGTCAGGTTGCCGCCGAAGGCCAGCGCGGGGTCGAAGTAGTCGAGCGCGCGCGTGATCAGCAGGTAGGTGTTGGCGTCGAAATACTCGGCGAACTTGTCGCCCTGGTAGCGCAGGTAGCTCTCCACCTGGAACTCGACGTCGAAGGAGAAGCGGATGTCCTCGGTCTTCAGCTCGCGGCCGAATTTCTCCGCCATGTCCTCGTCGGACAGGTAGGTGATGTGGCCGATCATGCGGGCCACGCGCAGGCCGCGCTTGGGCTTGACGCCGTGCGCGTAGTAGTTGCCGCCGTGGAAATCGGGGTCGGACAGGATGGCGCTGCGCGCAACCTCGTTGAAGGCGATGTTCTGCGCCGACAGCTTGGGCGTGGAGGCGACCACGATGCAGTGGCGCAGGCGCTCCGGGTACATCAGGCTCCAGGCCACCGCCTGCATGCCGCCGAGGCTGCCGCCCATCACCGCGGCGAACTGGCGGATGCCGAACGCATCGGCCACGCGCGCCTGCGCATTGACCCAGTCCTCCACCGTCACCACCGGGAAGGCCGCGCCATAGGGCAGGCCGGTGGCCGGATTGGGACTCATGGGGCCGGTCGAGCCGAAGCAGGAACCGAGATTGTTGACGCCGATGACGAAGAAACGGTCGGTGTCGAGCGGCTTGCCCGGACCGACCATATTGTCCCACCAGCCCACGTCGCGCGGGTCGTCGGCATAGATGCCGGCCACGTGGTGGGAGGCATTGAGCGCGTGGCAGACCAGCACGGCGTTGCTGCGCTCGGCGTTGAGGGTGCCGTAGGTCTCGACCATCAGGTCGTAGCCGGCGATCGAAGAACCGTTGCGCAGCTTGAGCGGCTCGGGGAAATGCATGCGCTGCGGCGCGACGATGCCGACGGAATCGGGCGGCAGGTCGCGCAGGGCAGGCGGCGGAGCAACGTCTGTCATGAATGGAGCCCGTTGGTGCACGGGCATAAAAAACCCGACCGGCATTGCGCAAACCTCATCGCAGCCAAGTCGGGCTCCCGCGGTTTCCCGCGTGCCGGCGGCATCTCTGCAGTGTTGCTCTGTCGCAGTGTTGCAGTGTTGCAGTGGCGCCGGCCCAACCTCTTTAGCCGCATTTATATTCGCAGGCGGGCGGTACCGGAATCCGGACACCACCTGGCTGCCGCGCGCCCGCAAGCCAGTCATCAAATCGGCGCGACCGGCACATTATAGAGCAATCCGCGTGGATCGCGGCGCGGGGAAGCGGAGCGGTGCCCGGCGGGGCACCGCCGGCGACAGCGCGTCAGCCCAGCAGCACGCGCAGCTGGGCCTCGGCGTGCTCGCCCGGCAGCTTGCGGAAACCGCTCTTGGCATAGCGGTGCCACTGGCCCTGCACCGCGGACACGATCAGCGCGGCGCGCATCGACACGTCCGCGTCGGGCGGGAAGGCGCCCTGGCTGACGGCGACCTTCAGGCACTGGCGCAGCGAGGCCTCGATGCGGTCGATCATCTGGTTGATGCGCTCCTGCAGGCGCTCGTGCTCGCCGACCAGCGCCTCGCCGGTCAGCACGCGCGTCATGCCCGGATTCTTCTCGGCGAAGGACAGCAGCATGCGCACGATCGCATGCGCCTGGCGCAGGCCGTGCTCTTCCTGCGTGGTGATCTGGTTGATGAGGCCGAATACCGACTGCTCGATGAAGCCGATCAGGCCTTCGAACATCTGCGCCTTGCTGGCGAAGTGCCGGTACAGGGCCGCCTCGGACACGCCGAGCTTGGCCGCCAGCGCAGCGGTGGTGATCTTCTCCCCGCGCGGATGCTCGAGCATGCCGGCCAGGGTCTGCAGGATCTGGATGCGGCGCTCGCCCGGGCGGGGACGCTTGCGCGCGGGCGCGGCGGCGTCGCCGCCGTCCTGGACGGCGCCGGCGGGCGCGGCCGGCGCCGGGCCGCTAGTGTGCCCGTTACTGTGCATCATGACCCTTGCTCCGCGTTTGTCGTTGTCGTTGGAGTTGATGCATGGATTGTACTTTTACCTTCACATAGGCGGGACGATTGACGACGCGGGCGCGCACCCGCGGCGCGCTGTCCGGCATCGCCTGCGGTGCCGGCGGCTGGCGCCCTTCGGACCCGGCTGGCGGTACCTGGGCCTCGGCCGCGACCAGGGTCACGGCGCGCTCCTGCGCGGTGTGCGGGGCATGGCGGCCATCCTCGGCCGCGAGGGTGGTACGCAGCACGGCGTCGGCGGTGACGCCCGGCACCGCGGCCTCGGCCGGAGCCGGCAAGGCCTGCGGGCGGGCCGGCGCCAGCGCGCGCAGGTAGCCGGTGACCCAGGCGGTGCCGATGCCCATGCCCGCGTAGCGCTTCAGGTGCGACAGCGTGTCCTCGACCAGCACGGCGCGGTGCGGCGCGATGCGCTCCTGTGCCAGCAACCGGCGCAGCATGCGGCGATCGGGCTTGGGCCGCAGGTGCCCGTGCACCCACATCTGCTCGATCGCCACTACGCGTTCGAAATACTGGGCGATGCCGGCGATGCGCAGCACCGCCAGCGCATAGTCCTGCGGCGCATTGGTCACCAGGATCTTGCGCCCGGGCAGGCGCCGCAGGTGTGCGGCCAGGCCGCGCCTGACCTTGATCATGCGCGCCAGCTCGGGAAAGTCGTGTGCGGCGCGCAGGAAATCGGCGGCGTCGACGCCGTGGTGCCGGATCATGCCCAGCAGCGTGGCGCCGTAGCGCTGCCAGTAGGCCACGCGCACCTCGCTGGCACGGGCCTCGTCACAGCCGAGCACGCGCGCCACGTAGGCCGTCATCTGCCGGTTGATGGCCGGGAAAATGGCGTGCGAGGCATCGTGCAGCGTATTGTCGAGATCGAACAGCCAGACGGTGGGCCCGGCCGTATTGCCGGCGGCGCGGCGCAGGCGGCCGCGGCGCGTGCCATGCGTTCGCGTTGGGTAGGGGTAGGACAAGCCGTCGAGAAGTGGAGTAACGGTCGCGGCCGCGTGCAGGCGCCGCCGCGACGGGTCCGCTCAGTGCGAGCGGATCATGGTGCCGAACGCCTGCTCGGTAAGAATTTCCAGCAGCAGCGAGTGCTCGATGCGGCCGTCGATGATGTGCACCGAATTGACGCCGCTCTTGGCGGCATCGAGCGCCGACGAGATCTTCGGCAGCATGCCGCCGGAGATGGTGCCGTCGGCGAACAGCTCCTCGATCTCGCGCGCCGACAGATCGGTCAGCAGATTGCCCTTCTTGTCCATCACGCCGGGGATGTTGGTCATCATCACCAGCTTCTCGGCCTTCAGGATCTCGGCCATCTTGCCGGCGACCACGTCGGCGTTGATGTTGTAGGCCTGGCCGTCGTCGGAGAAGCCGATCGGCGAGATCACGGGAATGAAGGCGTCGTCCTGCAGGGCGCGCACCACCGCCGGGTTGATCGCCTCGATGTCGCCGACGAAGCCGATGTCGATGAAGGTGCCCGGATTCTCGCGGTCCGGCATCTGCAGGCGCTTGGCGCGGATCAGCCCGCCATCCTTGCCGGTCAGGCCGACGGCCTGGCCGCCGTACTGGTTGATCAGCATCACGATATCCTGCTGCACCTCGCCGCCCAGCACCCACTCGACCACTTCCATGGTCTCTTCGTCGGTGACGCGCATGCCCTGGATGAAGGTGCCGACCTTGCCGACCTTCTTCAGCGCCTCGTCGATCTGCGGGCCGCCGCCGTGCACCACCACCGGATTCATGCCGACCAGCTTGAGCAGGATCACATCGCGCGCGAAGCCGTGCTTGAGCTTCTCCTCGGTCATGGCGTTGCCGCCGTACTTGACCACGATGGTCTTGCCGTGGAACTTGCGGATATAAGGCAGCGCCTCGGCGAGGATCTCAGCCTTCAGGGAGGGGGCGATGGCGGCTACCGAGGTGACGGCAGGCCCGGGTGCGTCGGCGTTCATGGCAGGGGACATCCGAGAGGTTCAACAAGTATCATGATCGTGTCAAAATCGCTGCGCGGCGGGTTCGCCGCCTTCCGTGGAAGGCGTGGCACCGGTCGCCGGGAGCGGCAGGCGCCGATTTTACAAGAAACCGCGTGCCGCGCGCGCACACCGCCCGACGCAGGGCTGGCGGCGGCCGGGAAGGCCCGGCGCGGCGCCCCGCACGTGCGATGCGCGCAACAGCGAGCGATGCCCGCCGCCCGCCCCCTCAACCTTGCCGCAGGCCGCGCCGATGCCCCTCGATCCTGACGAACTGCAGTCCCTGCGCCCCCACCTGCTGCGCTTCGCCCTGCTGCAGCTGCGCGACGAGGCGCTGGCCGAGGACACGGTGTCGGAAACGCTGCTGGCGGCGCTGGAACACCCCGAGCGCTTCGCCGGCCAGTCAGCGCTCAAGACCTACCTGATCGGCATCCTCAAGCACAAGATCATCGACACGCTGCGCAGCGGCCGCCGCGAAGTGACGCTGGCGCTGAGCGCGGGCGAGGACGGCGACGAGCAGTCCGACCTCGAAGCCTTCGACGCCCTGTTCGCCCGCAACGGCCACTACCAGACCCCGCCGTCCGACTGGGGCGATCCCGACCGCACCTTCGAGCGGCGCGAGTTCTTCGAAATCCTGCAACTGTGCGTGGACCGGCTGCCGGCCAAGATCGGGCGCGTCTTCATGATGCGCGAGTGGCTGGAACTGGAATCGGAAGAAATCTGTCAGGATCTGCAGATCAGCGCGACCAATCTGTGGGTGATGCTCTACCGTGCCCGCATGCGCCTGCGCGAATGCCTCGAGCTGAACTGGTTCGGCCAGCGCGCGGGCTGATGCCGGCCGGCCCGGGAACCCGCCCGCCCCTCCTAGGAAACCATGCCTGATACGCCGCCACGCCGCCGCCTGATGCCGACCTGCCACGAGGTGCACCAGCTCACCATGCAGGGGCTGGACCGCGAACTCGGCTGGGTCCAGCGCCTGCGCGTGCGCAGCCACCTGACGATCTGCGACGCCTGCACCCGGTTCGCCGGCCAGATGCGCCTGATGCGCGCCGCCATGCGCCACCTCGGCCGCGACGACGGCGCGGCCGGGCCACGCCGGGAAGGCTGAGGCAAACGCCATATGAGCGACCGGCCGGCCCCGCCTCCCGCCCCCGCCTGCGCCGTGCTGACCGGCCAGTTGCGGCCGGTCGAGCACTGCAGCCGCTGCGGCAAGGGTTTCGTCTGCGGCCACGCGGCCGGCCTGCCCGCCTGCTGGTGCGCCAGCGAGCCGCTGCTGCCGGCGCGCGCCATCGTGCCGGGCCGGCACTGCCTCTGTCCCGACTGCCTGCGGCAGCGCCGCGCCGGACAGGACTGAGCGGGGCGCCCGGGCTCAGGCGCCGGCCGCGGCCCGCACGCCTGGCGCACCGCCCCACTGCATCACCGCCACCCCCAGCACCACCAGCAAGGCCCCGCCCAGGCGCGCAGCGCTCAGTTCGCGCACGGCAAACCCGGCCAGGCCGAACCGGTCGGCCGCCAGCGCCGCCAGCATCTGCCCTGCCACCACCGCGGCGATGAAGCTGCCCGCGCCCAGCCGCGGCGCCAGCACCAGCGCGGCGGTGATATAGAAGGCACCGAGCAGGCCACCGCTCCACATCCAGCCGCGCACGCCGGCGGCCGCACCGACCGCCGGCAGCGGCACGCGCAGCGCCGCCAGCACCAGCACCACCGCCACCAGGCTGACCAGCAGCGAGACCAGGGTCGCCCACAAGGGATGGCCCAGCGCGCGGCCCAGCCCGCCGTTGGCCCCGGCCTGCAGGGGAATGACCGCGCCGGCGGCGACGCCCATCAGCAGCGACGGCAGCAGGGCGGAGGGGGAAGCGAGAAGCGAAGCCATGGCGCGATTCGAGGAATATCCGAGAGCGCTCAGTTTCAAATATTCCCTTTAAAAATTCCAATTCCGACTTCAAAGATTTAATATTCGCAGCATGAATAATCTACGTGCTATCGACCTGAACCTGCTGGTGGTGCTGGAAGCCCTGCTGGCGGAACGCCATATCTCGCGCGCGGCGCTGCGCCTGCACCTGAGCCAGCCGGCCGTCAGCCATGCGCTCGGCCGCCTGCGCCAACTGCTCGACGATCCGCTGCTGGTGCGCGGCCAGGGCGGCCTGGTGCTGACCGCGCGCGCCCACGAGCTCTCCGGCCCGCTGGCCGAGGCGCTGGCGCAGGTGCGCATCCTGCTGGGGCCGTCCGGCTTCCAGCCGGCGACCGCGCGCCGCACCTTCCGCCTGGCCATGTCCGACTACGGCGCCATGGTGGTGCTGCCGCGCCTGCTGCGCGCGGTGCGCAAGGCCGCGCCGGGCATCGACCTGGTGGTGACGCAGGCCAGCCGTGAGGCAATGACGGCCAAGGTGGCGGACGGCGAGATCGACGCCGCGCTGGGCGTGTTCGCCAATCCGCCGGAAAGCGTGCGCGCACAGACGCTGTTCGAGGATGACTACGCCTGCGCGGTCGACGCCGCCACGGTACGCGACAACGGCCGGCTCGACCAGGTCGCCTACCTGGCGCGTTCCCATGTGCTGGTGGCCACGCACAGCGAGCGCGTCGACGCCATCGACGCGGCCGTGGCCAAGCTCGGCGGCCGCCGCAAGATCGCCTGCGTGCTGCCGCACTGGAGCGTGGCGCCCGCGCTGATCGCCGGGACCAACCTGGTACTGACGACGGCACGGCGCAGCCTGGCCGCGCTGCAGGAAGACCCGCGCTTCGCCGTGTTCGACCCGCCGTTCGCGCTGCCGGGGCTGACCTTCAGCATGATCTGGCACGAGCGCATCGAAGCGGATCCCGGCCACATGTGGCTGCGCGAACGGGTGGTGGCCGCGGCCGCGGGTCAGGAATCGGGAGAATCGATCAGCCTGCGCGGCTGAGCACTGGAATCGCCGGCATCGTCGGCGTCGCCGCAGCCGTCAGACTGCTCGGCTGCCCCGGCGGGCTGGCCCGACGGCGTATCGTGCCGCTTCGCGGCCGGGCCGCCGCGGCGGACGGCTGGCCGGCCACGCGAGGGCTGCGGCAAGGTTCCTGCGCCGGGCGCGGGAGGGGACGCTGGAAGAGGCGCGCGCCCGCGGCGCGGTGGCGGAGCGGGCGGCCGGGCCGCGCCGCGCGCCGGCACGCCGGTGCCGCCACGGTAGACCAGCTTCTGCCGGGTGCCCAGCTGCTTGTTGGCCATGGCGGCTGCCCGTGCCCTGCGGCGGCGCTCAGTGCATGTGGCCGCTATGGCCACCTTGGCCACCTTGGCCACCCTGCCCCATGGCTCCCTGCCCCATGGCGCCCAGGTCGCGCACCTCGGCTTCGACGCGCTGCTCGGTGACCTTGCCGCCCTGCTCGATCTTCAGCGTCAGGGGCACCTTGTCGCCGGCCTTGAGCTGGCCCTTCAGGCCCATCAGCATCACGTGGTAGCCGCCCGGCTTCAGTTCGACGTCCTGCATCTTGGGCAGGTCGATCGAGGCCACCGGGCGCATGCGCATCACGCTGCCGTCCATCTTCATCTCGTGCAGCTCCACGCTGGCCGCGACGGGCGAGGACACGCCCACCAGCTTGGCCGCCTCATGGGCGTGCAGGGTCATGAAAGCCCCGGAGGCGGTCTGGGCCGGCACGGTGCCGCGCGCCCAGGCATTGCTGACGTCGACCTGGGCCAGCGCCGCGCCGGAGGCCAGGGCGGCGAACAGGGCGACACAGGAAGCGGCGGCGCGGGCCGCACGGAACTTGGCATGCATGACTGACTCTCCTGAAGATGGGTCTGGTTGGTTCTGCTGCAGGACTCACATTAGACCACGCGGGACGGTGGCGGCCAGCGTCCGGCATCTCGGCGCGCGGGCGGATCGTCCAGTCTGGCAGCGCCGCGCCGGCGCACCAATGCGGCAAGGTGTCGCACGCGCCGGCCGACCGGCGCGTGCGTTGCTACACTGCCGCCATGCCATCCGCTCTCTTCCTGTACGCCCCCTTCGCGCCGGCGGCCGACGGCCAGGCGCGCCACAACCTGGTGAGCCTGCGCCGGCTGTTCTGGCTGCGCTGGGCGCTGCTGAGCGCGCAGGCGACCATGCTGCTGACCTGCGAGGCGCTGGCCGGCGTCATCCTGCCCTACCGCCCGCTGCTGATCATCTTCGCGCTGCAGACCCTGTTCAACCTGATGACGGGCCTGCGGCTGCATCTGCACTCCAGCGACGACGCCGCGCCCAGCGACGCGGAACTGATGGGTCAGCTGATGGTCGACCTGACCGCGCTGTCCGCCATCCTGTTCTTCACCGGCGGCGCCACCAATCCCTTCGTCTCCTTCTACCTGCCGGGACTGGCGATCGCGGCGGCCATCCTGCCGTGGCGCATGGTGATGGCGCTGGCGCTGTTCGCGCTGGCCTGCTATTCGGTGCTGCTGCTCGAATACGTGCCGCTGAACCTGATCAACCCGGACAACGCGGTCAACTACCACCTGGCCGGCATGTGGCTGAACTTCGTCGCCAGCGCGGTGATGATCGCCTTTTTCGTGGCGCGGCTGTCCGGCGTGCTGCGCCAGCGCGATGCCCAGCTCAGCCAGGCGCAGGAGCAGTTGCTGCGCGAGGCGCGCGTGGAAGCGCTCAATGCGCAGGCCGCCGCGGTGGCCCATGAGATCGGCACGCCGCTGTCCACGCTGGCGGTGATCGCGGGCGAACTGCGCGGCGATGCCGAACACCGCCAGCACGGCGCCACGCCGGTGGCAGGCTACCTGGCCGACCTGCAGACCATGGAGCAGCAGATCGAGCTGTGCAAGTCGATCCTGGCCCGGCTGCGCGAAGACCATGCCACGGTGGCACCCCAAGCCATCGCCTCCTGGCTGCCGGCCTTCGTCGAGCGCTGGCAATTGCGCCACCCGCAGGCGCAGCTGCAAGCCAGTGCCGCGCCCGCGGCCGCCGCGCAGGAAATCGAGCCGGCCCGGGTCGGCCAGATCCTCACCATCCTGCTCGACAACGCGGCGCGCAGCCAGCAGGGCGCCACCCCGCCGCTGCAATTGTCGATCGCGCTGGAAAGCGGCACCCCGCACGCCACGCTGTGCTTCCGCGTGGCCGACCACGGCGGCGGCATCGCACCGCTGCTGCGCCAGCACCTGGGCGAAGCCCCGGTGGCCAGCTCGCACGGCGGCCAGGGTATCGGCGCCTACCTGGCGCAAAGCACGGCGCTGCGCATGGGCGGCCGCCTGAGCTGGCACGACCATGCCGGCGGCGGCACCGTCGCCGAGCTGCGCCTGCCCCTGGCCGCGCGCGCGGCCGCCGGCGCCTGAATCCTCCAAGCCTGTTTCCCGAGACATCTCCCGAGATCCGCCATGAATGAAGTCCCCCCCACCGCTGCCGGCGACGCTCCGGGCGACCCCGCCGGCGCCCCCTTCCTGGTCGTCGACGACGACACCGTCTTCGCCGGCACGCTGGCGCGCGCGCTGGCACGCCGCGGCTACGCCGTGCAGGTGGCGCACACCCGCCAGGAGGCGCTGGCACTGGCCGAACGCACCGCCTTCGCCTATGTCACGCTGGACCTGCACCTGAACGCGCCCGCCGAGGCCGGCGGCACCGCTCCGGCGGACTCGGGCCTGCACCTGATCGGCCCGCTGCGTACCGCGCTGCCGCACGCGCGCATCCTGATCCTGACCGGCTATGCGAGCATCGCCACCGCGGTCACGGCGGTCAAGCAGGGCGCGGATGAATACCTGGCCAAGCCGGCCAACGTCGACTCGATCCTGACCGCGCTGATGGCGGGGGTGTCGGAGGACGCGGCGGAAGCCGCGCTGGAAGAGCCGGTGCCGCTGTCGGTGGCACGGCTCGAATGGGAGCACATCCAGCGCGTGCTCAACGAGCACGGCGGCAATATCTCGGCAACGGCGCGCGCGCTGAACATGCATCGCCGCACGCTGCAGCGCAAGCTGGGCAAGCGGCCGGTCTCGCGCTGACGGGAGGTGCCGGCGGGACATGCCCGCGTTCAGAGTCGCAACTGCACGTAGTTCCAGGCCAGGCCGTCGTCGTCGCCTACGCGATCGGCCAGCCGCAAGGCATCCGCGGCATGGCGATCGGCGCGCCAGACCAGGTCGGCGGCCTGCATGGCCTGCGCCAGCGGCGCAGCCCCGCTGGGGGTGCCTGCCGGAACGACGGTGCCGGCGTGGGCGGCAGTCACCAGCGCTGGCAAGCGCGCCGCCGGCGCGCCGCCACCAGCGCTGCAAGCCGCCGCGGCGTCCGGCGCCGCCGCCGGTCCGGGCCGCGCGCACAGGAACAGCGTGGCCGCCGCCAGGCCGCACAGCACGGCGGTGGAAATCATCAGTTCGCGTTTCATCTCGTCCTCCTCGGCGAAGCCGGGCCATGCCGGCGGAAATGGGCACGGCGGGCCGCGGCGGCCACGCCGTGCGCCCCGTACAGGCGACGGCCGCAGCGCCCTCAAGCGACTGCGGCCGCACAGCTTCGCAGCGCGCGCCGGCAGGCGCCAGCGCACTTACCAATGCTTACCTGGCTTACCAGCGTGAGTCACGCTCCCAGGCCTTGAGTTCTTCTTCCACGCGCTCCTTGGTGTAGCCATAACGCTCCTGGATCCGGCCGGCGAGCTGGTCGCGCTTGCCCTGGATGCGTGCCAGGTCATCGTCGGTCAGCTGGCCCCACTTCTCCTTGATCCGGCCCTTGGCCTGGTCCCACTTGCCTGCGATCTGGTCCCAATTCATGACAGCCCCCTGCTTGGCACGGCGCGCGCGCACGTGCGATGGATGGATAGATGGACAGCGCGCAGCCGGGTTGTCCGGCCCGGCCCGCGCGAACAAGCTTAGGAGCGCGCCGGACGTCACAGCAGGCGTGCCGCGCCGAAAGGCGTGTCGGACGATTCCCACAGGGCAGCCGGGACGCAAGACCGAGGTCAAGGGTGAGGAACCAGGACGAGGAACAAAAAAAAGCGCACCTTGCGGTGCGCTTTTGTTGCGGCCCGGTCGGCCGCGGTAAGCGGACCAGGGCCCCGATGCCGCGTGCGCTCAGAGCACGTAACGCGACAGGTCCTCGTTGCCGACCAGGTCGCCCAGGCGCGCGTCGACGTAAGCGGCGTCGACAGTGATCGTCTCGCCCGACGACTTGGCCGCGTGGAACGACAGGTCTTCCAGCAAGCGTTCCATTACCGTGTAGAGGCGGCGCGCGCCGATGTTCTCGACCTTCTCGTTGACCGAGAAGGCGATCTCGGCCAGCCGGCGGATGCCGTCCGGCGCGAACACCAGGTTGACCTCTTCGGTGGCCAGCAGCGCCTGGTACTGCTTGGTCAGGCTGGCATCGGTCTGGGTCAGGATGGCCTCGAAGTCGGATACCGACAGCGACTCCAGCTCGACGCGGATGGGGAAGCGGCCCTGCAGTTCGGGAATCAGGTCGCTGGGCTTGGACAGGTGGAAGGCGCCGGAAGCGATGAACAGGATATGGTCGGTCCGGATCATGCCGTACTTGGTGCTCACCGTGGTGCCCTCGACCAGCGGCAGCAGGTCGCGCTGCACGCCCTGGCGCGACACCTCGCCGCCGCCGATCTCGCTGCGGCTGGCGATCTTGTCGATCTCGTCCAGGAACACGATGCCGTTCTGCTCGACATTGGCCACGGCCTTGTGCTTGAGCTCCTCGTCATTGACGAGCTTGGCGGCTTCCTCGTCGACCAGCAGCTTGAAGGCTTCCTTGACCTTCATCTTGCGGCGCGCCTTCTTGCCCTGGCCCATGCCGGCGAACATCGAGCGGATCTGCTCGGTCATTTCCTCCATGCCCGGCGGCCCCATGATGTCCATGCTCGGCAGGCCGGCCGACACCTCGAGCTCGATCTCCTTGTCGTCGAGCTGGCCCTCGCGCAGCTTCTTGCGGAAGACCTGGCGGGTGTTGGTGTCCTTCTCCTCGGGCTGGGCGAAGCCGACGTCGCGCGCGGGCGGCAGCAGCACGTCGAGCAGGCGGTCCTCGGCGGCCTCCTCGGCCTTGACGCGCACCTTCTTCATCTCCGATTCGCGCGTCTGCTTGACCGCCATCTCGGCGAGGTCGCGCACGATGGTGTCGACGTCGCGGCCCACATAGCCCACCTCGGTGAACTTGGTGGCCTCGATCTTGATGAAGGGCGCGTCGGCGAGCTTGGCCAGGCGGCGCGCGATCTCGGTCTTGCCGACGCCGGTCGGCCCGATCATCAGGATGTTCTTCGGCGTGATTTCCTGGCGCAGGGGCTCGGCCACCTGCTGGCGGCGCCAGCGGTTGCGCAGGGCGACGGCCACGGCCTTCTTGGCCTTGTCCTGGCCGATGATGTGCTTGTCGAGTTCGGAAACGATTTCCGACGGGGTCATGGTTTGCGACATGGTATCCGTTCAGTGATGGCCGGGGGCGGGCCGCCCGACGCTCATTCCAGCGTCTCGATGACGAAATTGGTGTTGGTGTAGATGCAGAGTTCGCCGGCGATGGTGAGCGACTTCTCCACGATGTCCTTGGGGGCCAGGTCGGTATTCTCGACCAGGGCCTTGGCCGCCGACTGGGCGTAGGAGCCGCCCGAGCCGATCGCGGCCACGCCGCCCTCGGGATCGAGCACGTCGCCGTTGCCGGTCAGCACCAGCGTGGTGTCGCGGTCGGCGACGATCAGCATGGCCTCCAGGCGGCGCAGGGCGCGGTCGGAACGCCAGTCCTTGGCGAGGTCCACGGCAGCGCGCGTCAGCTGGCCCTGGTGTTTCTCCAGCTTGGCCTCGAAACGGTCGAGCAGGGAAAAAGCGTCGGCCGTGCTGCCGGCGAAGCCGACCAGTACCTTGCCGTTGTAGATACGGCGTACCTTGCGCGCCGTGCCCTTCATGACGACGTTGCCGAGCGTGACCTGCCCGTCACCGCCGAGCGCGACCTGGTTGCCGCGGCGTACGCTGAGAATAGTGGTGCCGTGATACTGTTCCATGATGGCTTCGGAGAGGGGATCTGCCCAGCAAGTGGCGGCGGCCGGCGCGAATTCAAGGGCCGGCGCCCGGGAGGCTGCGCGGCGCACGCGCCGCACAGCGGTTCCCTCACTATAGACGCCCCCCGCCGGCGCGGCGCAGCGGCGCCGCAAAGCAAAAGGCCACGCCGCCGGCGTGGCCTTTTGCGCTGGGCAAGCCGCCCGCCGGGCAGCCTGGGCGCGGATCAGTCGGCGTAGACGCCGGCCTTGCGGATCACCGGAGTCCACTTGTTGATCTCGCCGGCGAGGAAGGTGCGCAGCGAATCCGGCGTGGCGCGCTGGGCCGGTACCGCCTCGGCACCCAGTTCGGCCATCTTGGCACGGAAATTGGGGTCGGCCACGGCCTTCTGCAGGGCCGCCGACAGCTTGTCGATGACCGGCTTGGGCGTGCCCTTGGGCGCGTACATGGCGTGCCAGATCTTCACTTCCACGCCCGGCAGGCCCTGCTCGCCCGCGGTCGGGATGTCCTTGAAGGCTTCTACGCGGCGCGCCTGCATGGCGGCGTAGGGCTTGAGCGAGCCGGCCTTGAGCTGGCCGGCGATATTGGTGGTCTGGTCGCATATCAGGTTGACCTGGCCGCCCAGGATGTCGGTCAGCGCCGGCGCCGTGCCCTTGTAGGGCACCGTGGTCAGCTCGGTCTGGATCGCGCTCTGGAACAGCAGGCCGCACAGGTGCGAAGCCGAGCCGATACCGGCATTGGCCAGCGAGAGCTTGCTGGCATTGGCCTTGATGTACGGCAGCAGGTCCTTGAAGTTGCTCGGCGGCAGGTTCTTGTTGCCGACCATCACCATCGGCACGTCGGCGATCTCGCCCACCATCTCGAAATCCTTGAGCGGGTCGAAGCCGAGGTTGCGGTACAACGCCGGCGCGGTCGACATGCCGATGTGGTGGATCAGGATGGTGTAGCCGTCGTTGCGCGCCTGCGCGACCTTCTTGGCGCCGATGGTGCCGCCGGCGCCACCCAGGTTCTCGATGACGATCTGGGTACCCAGGTGCTTGGACATGATCATGGTCAGCTCGCGCGCAACCTTGTCGGTCGGACCGCCGGCGGAGAACGGCACCACGGCCGACACCGGCTTGCTACCCGGATACTCGTCAGCATGTGCGCCAGGCGTCACCCAAATCAGACCGACCGCCAGCGCGGCCGCCACCTTCAGTGCAACTCGTTTCATCTTCTCTCCTGGATACCCTGTTGTTCCCGTCCACGGTATGGCGCCCGGCCGGATTCGCCAGGCGCGTGCCCGCCGCCGCTCGCGGCGGGCCGCCCAGTGCCGCGAGGCGCCGCAGATCCGGCCTCGCCCCGGCGTCACCCCGCGGCAATGCGCCGGCTCCGGGGTGGGCGGAGCGCAATGCTATCAATTGCAGACATCCAGACACATTAGTGCTAACCCGGTCGCTGGCTGTGGCGGCGGAGCGGCCTGGCGGCGCAGCGGCCGCCTGCCTGGTGGAACGGAAAACAGGAGATATGAGAAACAAGCGTCACAAAACAGGCCGTCGCGGCGCTGCACCGGGTGCCTGGCCGCCCTGGCGCCCTGGCGCTCCGGCGTGCCGGCGCCGCAACCGCCTCAACGGAAGAAGGCCAGCATCTCCCCGGCCAGTGCCTCGGCGGCCTCCTCCGGCACGTAGTGACCGCAGGGCAGCGCCTGCCCGCTGACGTCCTGCGCGACTTCCTGCCACAGCGCCAGCGGCTCGAAGCAGCGCGCGACCACGCCGTGCTCGCCCCACAGCACCCGCAGCGGGGGCGCCAGCCGGCGCCCGGCCTCGCGGTCGGCGCGGTCGTGCTCCAGGTCGACGCCGGCCGAGGCACGGTAGTCCTCGCACATGGCATGCACGCGCGCCGGTTCGCGCATGGCTGCGCCATAGGCGGCCAGGGCATCGGCGGCGAACGGCTCGGGACCGCCCTGGCGCATGCCCAGGCCCAGGCAGCGCGCCAGGAAGAAGTCGGGCTCGGCATTGATCAGGGTTTCCGGCAGGGGCTCTGGCTGGATCAGGAAGAACCAGTGCCAGTAGGCGGCGGCGAAGGCCATGCTGGTGCGCTCGTACATGGCCAGCGTGGGGGCGATATCGAGCAGCATCAGGCGGCTGACCGCCTCCGGATGGTCCATGCAGAGCCGGTGCGCCACGCGCGCGCCGCGATCGTGGGCGCACAGCGCGAAGCGCGGGTAGCCGAGCGCCGCCATCAGCGCGACCTGGTCCTGCGCCATGGCGCGCTTGCTGTAGGCGGCATGCCCGGGCCCGCCGGGCGGCGCCGAACTGCTGCCATAGCCGCGCAGGTCGGTGGCGATCACGGTGAAGTGGTCGGCCAGCGCCGGCGCCACCTTGTGCCAGATCAGGTGGCTCTGGGGAAAGCCATGCAGCAGCAGCAGCGGCGGGCCGGAGCCGCCCCGCACGCCGGCGATCTCCGCGCCGCCCACCTTCAGGCGCAAGGGTTCGAAGTTGGGATACAGCAGCGCGCTCGCGTCGTTGAGCATCTCGGGTCTCCTCCCTGGCGGCGGCGCCCCGCGGCGGGACGCCGGCCTCTTGTTGGCGATGATAGGCGCATTCGCCGCGACGGAAGCCAAGGCATGGCCAGCCCCGCCAGAATTGCAACTAAATTGCATCACCCAGGGGGCTATGGTTAAATCGGGTCATGACCCACCCCTCCGAGACCTGGCCGGCCGGCGCGCCGGCCGCAGCCGCCCTGGACGACGCGCGCGAACGCCTGCGGCGGCTGGGCGCGCGCGTGACGCAGCCGCGCCTGTGCATCCTGGCCTGCCTGATCGGCAGCGACGAAGCCCTGACCCACCAGGCGGTGCTCGACCGCATTCCCGCCACCGGCGAAGCCATCGACCGCGTGACCGTCTACCGCGTGCTCGACTGGCTGGTCGAACAAGGCCTGGCGCAGAAGCGCGCCGGCAACGACCGCGTCTTCCGCTTCAGCCTGGTCGAGCACGAGGCGGCGCGCGCCCAGGTCCATCGCCGGCACAGCCATTTCCACTGCACGCGCTGCGACCGCACCTTCTGCCTGGACGACGGCAGCGTGCCCGCCGGGCTGGACGCCCCGCGCGTGCCCAGCGGCTTCGCCGTCGAACACGTCGAGCTGACCGTCAATGGCATCTGCGCCGAATGCGGCGCGCGCACCGAACCTGCGCGGCAGGCAGCGCCGGCGCAACCCGAATAAACGAGGCGGCACCGCCCGCCCGTGCGGCGCCGCGCCTTTCCCCTTCCACGGAGAACGACAATGTCCAAACTGATCCCGGTCACCATCCTGACGGGCTTCCTCGGCAGCGGCAAGACCACGCTGCTCAAGCGCATCCTGAACGAGCAGCACGGCATGAAGATCGCCGTGATCGAGAACGAGTTCGGCGAAGAGAACATCGACAACGAGATCCTGGTGCAGGACGGCCGCGAGCAGATCGTGCAGATGAGCAACGGCTGCATCTGCTGCACCATCCGCGGCGACCTGGTGGCTGCGCTGTCGCAGCTGATCAGCCGCCGCGATGCCGGCGAGATCGACTTCGATCGCGTCGTGATCGAAACCACCGGCGTGGCCAATCCCGGTCCGGTGGCGCAGACCTTCTTCATGGACGAGGAGATCGCGCAACGCTACCTGCTCGACGCGGTGGTCACGCTGGTCGACGCCAAGCACGCCGAGCAGCAGCTGGACAAGCAGGAAGAGGCGCAGCGCCAGGTGGGCTTCGCCGACGCCATCTTCATCACCAAGGCCGACCTGGTCGGCGAGCCCGAGGTGGCGGAGCTGCGCCACCGCCTGCTGCACATGAACCCGCGCGCGCCGATCCGCACCGCGCACTTCGGCGAAGCGCCGATCGACGCCATCTTCGACCTGCGCGGCTTCAACCTGAACGCCAAGCTGGAGATCGACCCCGACTTCCTGCGCGCCGACGACGAGCACGATCACGACCACGGGCATGACCACGAGCACGGCGAGCAGTGCGGCGCCGACTGTGGCCATGACCATGGCCATGACGCTCATGGCGACCATGGCCATGGCCATGCGCACGATCACCACCACCACCACCATCACACCGATCGCATCGCTTCCTTCGTCTTCCGCAGCGAGCAACCTTTCCACTATGGCAAGCTGGAGGAGTTCCTGTCCGGCATCCTGTCGGTGTACGGCGAGAAACTGCTGCGCTACAAGGGCGTGCTGTACATGCAGAACGTGGACCGCAAGGTCGTGTTCCAGGGCGTGCACCAGTTGATGGGCAGCGATGTCGGGGCCAAGTGGGGCGACGAAACGCCTGGCACCAAGATGGTGTTCATCGGCGTCGACCTGCCCAAGGACGCCATCCTGAAGGGCCTGGCCAACTGCCTGGCCTGAGCGCCGGCCCGCCGGTCCGGCCCCGCATGCCCCCCTTTCGGGTGGGATTTGGGGTCTGGATCGGAAAAGACCGCCAAAATCGACCGGTTTTCCCCCGTATCTCGGAAAAATTTGTTCAAGTACAATAGGTCGGATTTAGTGCGGGCGGCGTGGCTTGGAATTCGCCACCCGAGTTCGGCAGGACGGCGTCCGTCGTCGGTACGAGGTGGGTCGCCAGGCGCGGTCGCAGTGCTTCGTGCGGAGACCGCCTGATTCCGCCCCGGGGCACCGGCAAGCGTCATCCCAGATCGACGCGAAAGAGAGGTGTCCCATGTCAGCCGCAACAAAAACGAAGGAAAGCCGCAGCAAGACAGCTAGCGTTGCGGCCGAGACGATAGAGGCGCCGTCCCGCAAGGCGGCATCGGGATCCCGCAGTGACACGGCGCGCGCCGCTGCAAGCGGGTCCAAGGGAGGCGCGCGAAGCAGCAAGACTGCAGCCAGCCAGAGTGAAACGTCCACGCCGCGCAAGCAGCCGGACACTGCACCCGAGCGGAGCCCCGCCCCGCCGGTCGCATCAACAAGAGAATCAGCAGCAACCATGAGCAGCAATAAACTTCTGACTGAAGCTGAAATCCTGAAGATGGGCGACAAGGATTACATGAATGAAGCGCAACTCGCTTTCTTCAAGCATCGCCTTGAACAGCTGCGCGACGACATCCTGAAGAACGCCGACCAGACGACGGAGCACCTGCGCGAAACGGTCATCGTGCCGGATCCGGCCGACCGCGCCACCATCGAGGAAGAGCATGCCCTCGAGCTGCGCACCCGCGATCGCGAGCGCAAGCTGCTGAAGAAGGTCGAGCAGGCCCTGGTCCGCATCGAATCCGGCGAGTACGGCTGGTGCGAGGAAACCGGCGAGCCGATCGGCGTGCCGCGCCTGCTGGCGCGCCCCACCGCCACGCTGTCGCTGGAAGCCCAGCAGCGCCGCGAACTGCGCCAGAAGCTGTTCGGCGACTGAGCATTGCCGGCTTCCGGCGGGCAGCGCGCCCCCGCCAGAGCACGGCCCGGCTTGCCGGGCCGTTTTGTTTTGTGCGGGCCGCCCTGCGCGCCCGCCACCCGCCACCTGGCCGGCGGCGGGCAGTCATTCTGTCTTTGTGGTGTCATCGACACCGGCCTAAGATGGAGGCCTGGGCCCGGCTGTGCGTCGGGCCGGCTTTCTGTTACAGTCGCAACTTTGTTGCAATAACCAGCGCCACGCGGCGCTCCGCTTGTCATGGCCGATCGCCTGCCCGTCACCGTGCTGTCCGGATTCCTCGGCGCCGGCAAGACCACCCTGCTCAACCACGTGCTCGCCAACCGCGAGGGCAAGCGGGTCGCTGTGATCGTCAACGACCTCGCCGACGTCAACATCGATGCGCGCCTGGTCGGCGACGGACGCGTGGCCCAGGCCGGCGAGCGGCTGATCGAGCTGTCCAACGGCTGCATCTGCTGCACCTTGCGCGAGGACCTGCTGACCGAGATCGGCAAGCTCGCGCGCGAAGGCCGCTTCGACTACCTGCTGGTCGAGTCCACCGGCGTGGCCGAGCCGCTGCCGATCGCCGAGACCTTCACCTTCGAGGACGAGCACGGCACCACGCTGGACCAGGTCGCCCGCCTCGACACCATGGTCACGGTGGTGGATGCCGCCCACTTCCTGCGCGATTTCAACGAAGCCGACTACCTGAGCGACCGCGGCCAGGCGCGCGACGAAGACGACGACCGTACCGTGGTCGACCTGCTGATCGAGCAGGTCGAGTTCTGCGACGTGATCGTGCTGAACAAGATCGACCTGGTCAGCGCAGCCGAACGCGAGCGCCTGGCCGGCATCCTGCACACCCTCAACCCGCGCGCCGACATCGTGGCCGCCTCCTTCGGCCAGGTGCCGCTGGCGCGCCTGCTCGACACCGGCCGCTTCGATTTCGAGGCCGCCGCCGCGGCCCCCGGCTGGCTGGCCGAACTGCGCGGCGAGCATGTGCCCGAGACCGCCGCCTACGGCATCGGCAGCTTCGTCTACCGCCGCCGCCGCCCCTTCCATCCACAGCGCTTCGCCGCGCTGATCCATGGTGACTGGCTGCGCGAGCATGGCAACGTGCTGCGCTCCAAGGGCTTCTTCTGGCTGGCCGGCCGCATGGACACCGCAGGCAGCTGGAGCCAGGCCGGCGGCGTCTGCCGCCATGGCGGCGCCGGTGCCTGGTGGGCGGCCGTCGATCCGGCCGAATGGCCGGCCGAGGACGAGGCCCGCGCCGCCATCGAGGCCGACATGCTGGACGAGGACGGCCAGCCTGCACGCTTCGGCGACCGCCGCCAGGAACTGGTCTTCATCGGCCAGGACATGGACCGCGCCGCGCTGGAAGCCCTGCTCGACGCCTGCCTGCTGGACGATGCCGAGATGGCCGCCGGCCCGTCCGCCTGGGCTGCCTGGCAAGACCCCTTCCCCGCCTGGGACGACACCTTCGACGGCCTCGACGGCGACGACGGCGACGACGACTGCGGTCACGATCCGGACCGCTGCGACTGCGGGCATGCGCACTGAACGGCACGCGCCGCGCCGGCCGAGCCTGGCGCACGCGCTCTGGCTCTCGTTGTGCCTGCTGCTGGCCCAGCATGCCGGCCTGACGCACCGCGTCCTGCACGGCGGCCTGCAGAACCAGCCGCTGCTGGCGGCCGCCGAAGCGGCGCCGGCTGCGGCCGGCCTGCTGTCGGACCCGCTGGCCGACCCGCTGGCCGACGGCACCCTCGATGAAGGCCCGCGCGACCCGCTCGCTCTGCGGGGCGGCGGCCACTCTTGTGTCCTCTTCGATGCGGCGGCCCTGGCCGACACGCATTGCAGCCTGGCCCTGCCCGGCGTGCTCGCGCACGGGCACCCGCACGCGCCGGCCAGCGCCGAGGCGGCCCGGCCCGACCTCGCCCCCCTCACAGCCTTCCATCCGCGCGCCCCACCGGCAGCGCTCGCACTCGCCTGATCCCCGGGGCCCGAGCGGCCCCGCCTCCACCAGCATCCACCGACCCGCGGACCGCCGCCGGCCGGGCCCGTCGCATACCCGCACGCGCCCGGCGGCGCCTAGTGTCCTGATTCTTCCATTCGTTGGATCGCCCGGTCTGTAGAGAAGACGTTCGAGGCCAGGAACGACGCGCAGCAAGGCTGGAGCCTTGCGGGCATTCGTGACGGCGCATCGCATGGCTTATCGACGGACTCAGGACACACCGAGTCAACGAATTTGTGATTCAGGACACTTGCCCCGCGCGTCGCTCCGCGCCGGCACCGCGCCGGCGCGGCCCCTATCGATTGCGAGCCATGCCCAACCTGCAAGCCCACAAGAAGAACGCCTCGCGGCGCCCCTCACGCTCCGCCCTGCGCGCCATCTCCGCGCTCACCGCCCTGCTCGCCTCGGGCGGCGCCTATGCGCAAGGCGCTCCCGCCGAAAGCGCGGACGCCGCGGAAAGCGCCGAGCGCAACACCCTGAAGACCGTGGTGGTCACCGCCAACCCGCTCGGCAGCGAACTCAACGAGATGGTCGCGCCCGCCAGCGCGCTGCAGGGCGATGCCTTGACGCTGCGCCAGGGCAGCACGCTGGGCCAGACCCTGGATGGCCTGCCCGGTGTCTCCTCGACCGGTTTCGGACCCAATGCCAGCCGGCCGGTGATCCGCGGCCTCGACGCCGACCGCATCAAGATCCTGCAGGACGGCGGCAGCACCGTCGACGCCTCCTCGCTGTCCTATGACCACGCGGTGCCGGTCGACCCGCTGGTGGCCGAGCGGATCGAAGTGGTACGCGGCCCGGCCGCGCTGATGTACGGCGGCAACGCCATCGGCGGCGTGGTCAACGTGATCGACAACCGCATTCCGAAGGCACCGGTGGAAGGCGTCGGCGGCGCGCTCGACACCAGCGCCACCGCCGGCGGCGACCAGGGGCGCGGCGCCAGCGCCCTGCTCGAGGCCGGCAACGGCCGCTTCGCCATCCACGCCGATGCCTTTGCCCGCAAGACCAGCGACCAGCGCATTCCCGGCTTCGCGCGCAGCGCCGCGCTGCGTGCCAGCCAGCCCCTCGCCGAAGGCGAGAGCGAGGCCTACGGCCGCCTGCCCAATACCAGCGCCCAGCAGGACGGCGGCTCGCTGGGCGGCGCCTATACCTGGGCCGATGGCTTCGTCGGCGCCAACTACAGCGCCTACCGCAACGAATACGGTACCCCCGCCGAGTCCGACGTGCGCCTGAAGATGAAGCAGGACCGCTTCGCCCTGGCCGGCGAGGCACGCGAGTTGTCCGGCGCCACCGGCGGCTGGCTGGAGGCGGTCAAGGCGAGCTTCAGCCACACCGAGTACGAGCACAAGGAAATCGAGCACGGCGCGACCGGCACCATCTTCCGCAACCGCGGCTGGGATGCGCGCGTGGAAGCACGCCATGGCAACATCGGCCCGCTGCGCGGCGTGGTCGGCGCCCAGTTCGGCCAGACCCGCTTCTCGGCGCTGGGCGAGGAAGCCTTCGTGCCCAGTACCGACACCGACAACGCGGCCCTGTTCGTGTTCGAGGAACTGCCCCTGGCCGCCGGCGGCGACCTCAAGCTGGACCTGGGCGGCCGGCTCGACCACAGCCGCGTCAGATCCAGTGCCAACGGCAACGAGCGCTTCAGCGACGCCAGCCGCAGCTTCAACGCCGCCAGCGCGTCGGCCGGCCTGCTCTACAAGCTGACGCCGGCCTGGTCGCTGAGCAGCAACCTGGCCTATACCGAGCGCGCGCCGACCTTCTACGAGCTGTTCGCCAACGGCCCGCACGTGGCCACCGGCACCTGGGAAGTCGGCGACCCGAACGCGGCCAAGGAACGCGCCACCTCGCTGGACCTCGGCGTGCGCTTCAAGAACGGGCCCCACAGCGCCAGCCTGTCCGGCTACTACAACCGCTTCGCCAACTACCTGGCGCTGCAGGCCACCGGCCATGCACGTGATGAGGCGGGCGACGTGGTCGCCGCGGGCACCGCAGGCGCCCTGCCGGAGTTCCGCTACGCAGGCGTGCCCGCCACCCTGTATGGCTTCGAGGCGGAAGGCCGCACGCGCCTGGCCGAGCGACTCGCCTTCGCCGGCGACAGCCTCGACCTGGAAGGCCGCGTCGACCTGGTACGCGGCAAGAACCGCGACACCGGCGAGCCGCTGCCGCGCCTGGCGCCGCTGCGCCTGGGCGGCGCGCTGATCTACGGCGCGGGCCCCTGGAACGCGCGCGTGGACGTCACCTATGCCGCGCGCCAGACCCGCGTGCCGGCCAACGACACGCCGACCGAGGCTTATACGCTGCTGGGCCTCGCGCTGAGCTACAAGTTCAAGCTGGCCGGCACCCAGACCCTGGTCTACCTGCGCGGCGATAACCTGACCAACCAGGACGCGCGCAATGCGACCTCCCTGCTGCGCGACATCGCGCCGCTGGCGGGACGCAGCGTCAAGGTGGGCCTGCGCACGACCTTCTGAGCACCCGCGTGGCGGCGGGCCGGTCCGCGCGGCGGTTCAGCGCGGGCCGGGCGGCCACTCCGTATACGGATAGGAGGGGATGGCCGCCGCATGCGCCTTTTGGCAGGTCCGGCACGGGCAATGCACGATCGGCCCGTCGAGCCGGTCGATCTCGAAGCGCACGGCCCCGCGCAGGCAACTGCCCTTCACCCTCTCCCTCCCAGGCTGGCCGGGCCGAACGATTCCGGCACCAGCGAATAGACCGCAGCCGCGCATGGCAGCCCGTGCATGACCAGGCGGTTGCGCGCGATGCATTCGAACTGCGCGCCGATCTTCTCCGCCACGCCGCGGCTGGCCGCGTTGTGCTCGGCCGCCACGATCTCCAGCCGCGTCAGGCGCAGGCGGTGGAAGGCGAAGCAGGCCATCATCGCCGCCGCGCGCGAGGCCAGGCCCTGGCGCTGGCGGCTGGCGCGGATCCAGTAGCCGAGATTGCCCATGTTGTAGGCGCTGTGGACATCGCTGACGGCGACACCGCCATAGAGCTCGCGGCCATCGGGCGAATACACGCCGACGTCGTAGCTGGACCCGGCGGCCAGGTTGTCGGCGCAGATATCGAACCAGGCCTGCGCGTCGAGCGCATCGTAGCCCTCGTGCGCCCACGGCATCCAGACGCCCACGCTGGCGCGCGACTCGCGCACGGCAGCCACGAATTGCGGCACGTCGGCGTGCCGGAACGGCCGCAACATGAACCCCTGTCCATGCAGCGTCTGCATCATGCGATTCCGTGCCTCCCTTTCAGGCAGATCTGCCTCAGGCCGCGCCTGGTGCAGGTCCGGCCACCATGGCATCCTCGGCATACGCCCTCCTCCCGCTGCGATCGCTCAGCCGCGATCCACCACCAGCCCATCCTGCAGCGCCAGCGCGCCGATGCCCGCCAGCGACCGCACCACTTCGTCGAGCATAGCACCGAGCGGCTGCTCCGACAGGAAGCGCGCGTGGATGCGCTGCATCAGCGGCGCCGCCTCCATCCAGGCCTGCAGCGCGTCCAGGCGCATGCTGCCCTGTTCCAGCAGCTTGAACTTGACCAGCACCTTGACCGCATGCGAGGCATTGCGGCGCGGATCGGCGCGCAGGTGGCCGAGCCGGCCGCGCGCCCGCGCCAGGGCCCCTTCCACATCGCTGAACAGGCGCCCGTGTCCCGGGATCACCAGCTTCGGCACCAGCCCGGCGATGCACTCCAGCACCGCGGCCTGCTCGGCGAAGCCGCTCTCGCCGTCCAGCTCGGGAAAGATCACGCCGAAGCCGTTTTCCCACAAGGCGTCGCCCGAAATCAGGATGCGCTCGTCCGGCGCGTACAGCATGACCGCATGCGGATCGTGCCCCGGCGCGGCTACCACGCGCCAGGCGATACCGCCCAGCATGAGTTCATCGCCATCGCGCAGCAGCTCGTCGAAGCCGAAGGGATCGCACTGCTGCCCGGTCTCGACGAAGCTGAGCGCCTCGGCATCCCAACGCCGCACCGCCTCCGCCTCGGCGGCAGGAATCGCGGTGCGCGGCTGCCAGCGCGCCTGCAGCGCGGCATTGCCGCCGCAGTGGTCGGAATGCAGATGGGTATTGATCAGGCGCCGCAGCGGCCGGCCGCCCAGCCCGGCCTCGACCAGCGCCAGTGTCTGCGCGCTGTGCGTGACATAGCCGGAATCGACCAGGGCGGTCTCGTCGCCGTCGACGAACAGGATATTGTTGGCCGACAGCCAGCCACGCTCGAACACGCGCAGCGTGGCAGGCAGGGCGAACGGTGCGGCAGGAGCAGAGGTGGGTGTGGGCATGGGGCTATTGTGGTGGCATCGTGCCGCTGCCGGCAAGCTGCTGCGCGCGCCCGGGCAGGCTGGCCCAGATGCGCCGCTTGTCGGCTTCGGTGGCGTTCGACCACGCCGCGATCTCGTCGATGGTGCGCAGGCAGCCCTCGCACCAGCCGCCGGCTGCATCCATGCGGCAGACATTGCGGCAGGGCGAAGGCACGGGCACCGCGCGCTGCGCGGCCTCGGCCTGGCGCTGCAGGTCGGCGAGTTGCACGGTGGTCCAGGGCACGGATTCTCCTGAGGGTAGGCGGCTGCGCGGCCGGCCGCGACGATGGCGGCGGCTGTCACAGGCGCGATCGCAGTTGCAGTTGCAGTTGCAGTTGCAGTTGCAGTTGCAGTTGCAGTTGCAGTTGCAGTTGCAGTTGCAGTTGCAGTTGCAGTTGCAGTTGCAGTTGCAGTTGCGAGTGTGGCCTCCCCTCTCCCGCGTGCGGGAGAGGGGTCGGGGGAGAGGGCCGGCCTTCGCCAGCACGACGGCATTCACTTCGCGCCAGCGCCCGCCCTCTCCCCCAGCCCCTCTCCCACAAGTGGGAGAGGGGAGCAAACCAGCGGCCTGGCGGAGGCCGATCCTAGCGCTGCGCGTCCTGCGCCACGTCGGCCACCTCGGCCCCCGTCATCGCCTGCAGCTGCGAGGGTGTCAGATTGAACACCGCATGCGGATGCCCTGCCGCCGCCCACAGGCTCTGGTAGCGGAACAGGTCGCGGTCGATCAGCATCAGCGGCTCGACCCGGTGGCCGATCGGGCAGACACCGCCGATGGCATAGCCCGTCTTCTCGCGCACGAAACGCGCGTCGGCCTTGCCGAGCGCGCCCACGCGCGCCGCCACCTTGTCCTCGTCGACACGGTTGCTGCCGCTGGCGATGACCAGCACCGGCGCATCGTCGGCAAGGCGGCGGAAGAGGATGGACTTGGCGATTTCCGCCACGCTGCAACCCAGGCCGGCGGCGGCTTCCGCCGAGGTCTTGCCGGTGGCCGGCAGCATCACCACGGGCCGGTCGTGGCCGAGCCCGGCCAGCAGGCCGGCCACACGCTGCGCGGATTCCGGCAGCGCCTCCGGCGCCGCCGCTGCATTGCCTTCGCTCATGCCCGGGCGCTCCGGTGGCCGCATGCGCTCAGACACAGGTGGCCGGCGCCTCGGCGCTTCCCCACTTGGTCAGCAGGGCGCGGCCGACGCGCGAGTTGTTGGGTCGGCCGATGGCGCGCGAGATGAAGTCGCCCGCGCGTACCACCTGCTCCAGGTCGATGCCGGTGTGGATACCCATGCCCTGCAGCATGTACAGCACGTCTTCGGTGGCCACGTTGCCGGTGGCGCCCTTGGCATAGGGACAGCCGCCCAGGCCGGCCACCGAGGCGTGGAAGATGGCGATGCCGACATCGAGGCTGGCCAGGATATTGGACAGCGCCTGTCCGTACGTATCGTGGAAGTGCCCCGACAGCCGGTCGATGGGGAATTCGGCTGCCGCCGCGCGCATCACTTCCTGCACCCGCGCCGGCGTGCCCACACCGATGGTGTCGGCGATATCGATCTCGTCGCAGCCCAGTTCGCGCATGCGGCGCACCACGTCCACCACGGCCGACACCGGCACCTCGCCCTGGTAGGGACAGCCCAGCGCGCACGAGACGCTGGCGCGCAGGCGCAGGCCGCGTTCCTTGGCCGCGGCCGCGACCGGCGCGAAGCGCGCGATCGATTCGGCGATCGAGCAGTTGATATTCTTCTGCGAGAAGGCCTCGCTGGCCGCGCCGAAGATCACCACCTCGTCCGCACCGGCCTCCACCGCCGCCTCGAAGCCTTTCATATTGGGCGTCAGCGCCGAATACAGCGTGCCCGGACGGCGCTGGATGCGCGCCATCACGTCGGCGCTGTCGGCCATCTGCGGCACCCATTTCGGCGAGACGAAGGAGGCGGCCTCGATATTGACGAAGCCGGCCTCGGTCAGTCGGTCCACCAGCGCCACCTTGACCTCGGTGGGCACGATCTCCTTCTCGTTCTGCAGGCCGTCACGCGGCCCCACTTCGACAACCTTCACATAACCAGGCGTGTTCATGCTGTGTCTCCTCTGTTCCTCTGATGCGCTTCCATGCGCCGTGCGGGCGCGTGGCCGCCCTCCTCGATTCCGTCGCGTCAGTAGCCGCGCTGCAGGTCCACCACGCCGGCGACCGTCCGGCCCTCGGCCAGCGCGCGGATCTTGCCGGCGATCTGCGCGATGCTGTCCTCGCGCAGCGTGAGCGCCGAGATGTGCGGCGTGATGGTGATGCGGGGCTCGCCCCAGAAAGGATGCTCGGCCGGCAGCGGCTCGACGCGGAACACGTCGAGCGTGGCGCCGGCGAGCTGCCCCTGCTGGACGGCGGCGAGCAGGTCTTCCTCGACCACATGCTGCCCGCGCGCCACGTTGATGAAGTAAGCGCCCTTGGCCAGCCGCGCCAGCAGCGCGGCGTCGACGACGTTCTCGGTCTCCGGCGTCAGCGGCAGCACGTTGACCAGCACGCGCAGGCCGTCGAGGAAGGCGGCGCGGCCGTCCTCGCCATGGAAGCCCTGCACGCCTTCCACGGTCTTGGCGCTGCGGCTCCAGCCGCGCACCGGGAAGCCGAAGCCGGCCAGCGTGCGCGCGATATGCGTGCCGAGCGTGCCGATGCCCATCACGCCGACGGGGAATTCCTCGCGCCGGTACGGCTTGAGGAACTTCCAGGCGCCGGCGCGCTGCTGGCCGGCGTAGTCGTCGAGGCGGCGGAAGTGGCG